>JAVBVR010000051.1:0-312066 GCA_036677845.1 Anaerovoracaceae bacterium
AAATAAGAAAAGACTCACCTGTTTTCAACAAGAGAGTCATGGATATAAAAATTCCGAAAGATTGCCAGCTTCTCTCCGTAATAAAGAACGGAGAAGTTCTGCGCCCCGGAGAACACCTGGTTCTTTTGGAGGGCGATTCGGTAATCGCTGTTTCCGATTCAGAGAATAAGAAGTTCTTGAGAAGCCTTTTCATAGGTGAGATGAAAAGCGCCATTAACCGACCATGATTTTGCCTTCCGGAAAGACAGCGTTCTGCATCTTTCGGTTTTCTCTCATGGCGATGGCTACCGCAAAGCTGAGGGGTCCTACGCGTCCCAGAAACATGGTGAACACCAGCATGATCTTGCTGAGACTGTGCAGATCCGGAGTAATTCCTGTAGACAAGCCGACGGTGCCAAAAGCAGAGGTCACCTCGTAGAGCACATTGACAAAAGGCAGTTGCTCAATGGTAATAATGATACTAGTCATAGTAAAGATCAGCACCATGCTGAGCCCTGCGATCGCCAGGGCTTTATTTACAATTACCTGGGGCACTCTTCTTTTCAGAATTACGGTCTGTTCATTTCCTTTAATATTTGACAGAATTGCAAGAACCAGAATACCAAAAGTTGTTACTTTTATCCCACCTGCAGTTGAGCCCGGCGCTGCTCCGATAAACATGAAAAAAATTGTCATTACTTTTGATATCTCATTCATTTCATTCAGCGGAATCGTATTAAAGCCGGCAGTTCTGCATGTTACGGAATGGAACACCGCAGCATTGATTTGGTCGAACAGTTTCAGAGAACCCATGGTCTCAGGATTGGAGTGTTCTGACATGAAGAAGAAGAATGATCCGAAAAGAATAAGGCCGGCTGTCAGAATCAGTACCAGCTTCGTGTGAAGATAAAGAGATTTCGTTATGCGGAAATCATAGAGATCTTTCCAGACAATGAAACCCAAACCTCCCGTGACAATCAGCAAAGCGATACTGTATACCACAAGAGGATCCTCTCTGAACGGAATCAGACTTTGATATTCTCCCGTCAGGTCAAAGCCTGCATTACAGAAGGCAGAAACGGAGTGAAAAACCGATAGGTAAATTCCCCTGATTCCAAACCTTGGTATAAAGCTGAAGGACAGGAGAACCGCACCGATCGCCTCTACGCTGATTGTTATTCTGATAACGCTTTTAATCATATGAATGGCATCGGTGAAGCTATAGTCGCTGACGGATTCCTGGGCCAGGATTTTTCCTTTCATGCTGATTTTTCTACCAAGCAAGGCGGAAAAGAATGTAAAAAGTGTAATAAGACCGAGAGCGCCGGCTTGAATCAGAATTAAAATTACAGTTTGCCCGAATAAGGACCACTGAGTCAGCGTATCGGCGATAACGAGACCGGTAACGCAGGTTGCGGATGTTGCCGTAAACAAGGCGTCGACAAATCCGATACTGTTCCCGCTATTTGACGCAACCGGCAGGCTCAGCAGCAAGGCCCCGGTGAAAATTATCAGTGCAAAGCTGGAGACGATAATTCTGGCCGGTGAAACGGTTTTCAGCAGATTTTTCTTTCGTTGTGTCAGGTGCATCTTAAATCCTTCTTTATCTATCGTATCATTCTGGCGTCAGTCTTCCGCCTGAGAATCATCATACATTCTACCACTTCTGATTTTGAAAGTAAATGTTCTTCCGTTCGCTGGACTTTATTCTACGTATCATTTTACGTATATTTTGATGTTCTAAGGAGACCATAATGGTCAAACGTTAGAGAGGAGAAAACAGCCATGAAGCATGTGACAGCCCTGGCCGTTAAATTTATCATTATCGCGGTGGTTTTACAAATCATCCTCGGTCTCTATACCAATCTGGCGGTACAGCAAATCCTGATCATGTCGCTTGCCGTAACAGCAGCCACGTATCTGACCGGAGATCTGCTCATATTGTACGTTTTCGACAACGCCACAGCAGCTGTGGCCGATGCGGGAATGTGCTGGCTGATCGTTTATCTGGGCAATTATATATGGCCTGCCGGAAACATATCTCTGATCAGCGCCCTGACTGCTGCGGCAGTCACCGGAATCGGAGAGGTATTCCTTCACAGGTATGTGGAAGACTATATCCTGCATACAGTGCCGGATGACCCGGATGCCGATATCGCCGGATAACCGGAAAAACAATTGTATAAAACGGCTGAATGCATTAAAATAGAGAAAAGCAGTGAAGAAGGGTATGGATCCCGGTATGAACAGTGATTATATCATTACATTTTCCAAACAGAAGTTTTCGCCCCTGCAGGTTAAACCGGAGGAAATCGACATAATCGATATCGCCCATGCGCTGTCGCTCATGTGCCGGGCGAACGGACATATCAAGCATTTCTACAGTGTCGCACAGCACTGCCTGAATTGCGCAAAAGAAGCGGACGCTAGAGGTTTGTCCAAAGAAATCCGGCTTGCCTGTCTGCTCCACGATGCCAGCGAGGCCTATCTTTCGGATATCACCAGGCCGGTCAAGCGGAGTCTGCCGCAATACAGGGGGTTCGAGGAGATTCTTCAGAATCGGATCTATGGCAAATTCAACTTGGGCAGTCTAAGGGAAGAAGAATATTGCATCGTAAAGGAAATTGACGATACGATGCTGTATTACGAAATGCTGGAGTTGATGGATGAGGAAATTTTCGATATCCGCCCGCCGATGACCGGCACTCCGGACTTGAAGCAGCGAGATTTTTCTTTCGTTGAAAAGGCATTTCTGGCTGAATATAAACGGCTGGCTTCTAATTATAAATTCTCTCAAGACGGGTGACCAGCCTACTGAACAGTTTGATCCATCATATTCTTGTCCCGGCTTCCTGTTTGGTCTCAATCGCATTTCCTACCATCAACAGCTCCGCGTCTATCAACTTCTTGGAGTAATCCAACAGCTCATACAGCATCTTAAACTGATTTTGAGCCGTGTCATATAGGTACTGCTCACGGTCGGACAGGCCGGAATCAGGAATTGTCGAATAAAATTCATCTACCTTTTCATTAATCCTTTCGGTATATCGGTCAAACCATATCTTGTTTCTCTGTAGGTCTTCTTTCCACATAGCTTGAGCTCCTTTGATTTTGTATCGTATTGACGTTCAGATCAGGAGCGTGTGCTCCTGCCGTTAGCATCTCTGACTTATTATTGTCAAATCTCAAGAGATCATACCTGCTTTATGGGTGAGAACTCACAGCGGGATGATTCCCAGACGGAGTTTCCACGCAAGGACTTTCATTACCGACTTTTCAACGTGTGCCTCCGTGATGGCACCGCTCTCAACGGCCGACAGGACTGATGGAATCTGAACGTCAAAGCTCGACGAGATGATGAGATCATTGCCTGCGAGGATTGCCTGTATCGCCGACTCCTCGTCTCCGAACAGCTTTCTGATGCCCTCCATTTCCAAATCATCGGTCATTATTACGCCTTTAAAGCCCAGATCGTCCCTGAGTATCCTATGAACAGCCGGCGAAAGAGAGGCTGGAAGCCGTTCGTCCATACTCGTTATGATATTGTGTGAGATCAGAACACTGCCGGCGCCGGCTTCGATGCCGGCACGAAACGGCATAAAATCAGAGCCGGTAAAGGAATCATAGCTTCTGTTATCAACGGCGATTCCCGTATGGGTATCCGGATTGTTTCCGTAGCCGGGGAAATGTTTCAGAGCGCACCCGATTCCTTCGGAATTCATGGCATCAACGACCGTTTTTACATACGCAGCGGTTTCCTCTGCATTTTTTCCGAAGGTCCTGGCATAAATGTAATCGGCCGGGTCTTCTGAGATATCACAAACGGGAGCCAGATTTACGTTGATGCCGAGGCTTTTCAACAACTGAGCTTTTTCTCTGGTGTCGCCTGCAATCAGATCAAATCCCCCTTCCGCATAGAGTGCCTGGGGTGACTGAAACGGGACTGCCCTAAATCCCGGATATTTACTGACTCGGACGACGCCTCCTCCCTCTTCGTCGACGCCGATGAGAAGTTTTGTTCCGGAAGCGTCCTGGTAACTTTGAATCTTGGTTTTTAAGCTCTCCTTCGTATGGTCACGGATATCGCTTGCAAACAGGATGTACCCGCCCGGCGAATAAGCTTTCAGGTCTTCAACTGCGGTATCCTTACGGCAGCGGAGAAAGAACAGCTGTCCGACCTTTTCTTCCGTTGTCATGGTTTTCATCATGCACCACGCAAGGCGCTCATAGGACAGCGGCTTTTTTTCCGAAAGAAAAGATGCGTTGATATAGCCGTACTGAATTTTATAAGAGACTCTGATACACTCGTTCTCTGCCGGCTCTCCCACAGTTGAAAAAACAGTGACAGGCTCTCCTCGCAGAACCATAGCAACGATATCACTCTCAACCCCCGGTCCCGACCGAAGCTTGGCGTCCCGCGAGGCGTACATCACTTGAGAGAGCGCACGCTGATCCTGATCAACCGGATCCGTATCAGCGGGTTTTTCACACGATGATAAACCAAGCAGCAAAATTAGTATTGAAACAGCTCTGATAATATATTTCATCATTTCTCCTCTCTGCTGCCGCGGACTCTCCGGACTTTACGAATGGCAGCTCTTGCTGCGAACACCGCCGCAATGGCCAGGACAAGAAGCAACACCGGCCAGAGAAAGAAAAGAAGGTAGCTGGATTTTGAGACTGCTCTTTCTGTTTTATCAATCCATGTGACCTGCTCCTTTTCATAAAGTGTAAAGCTCAGCTCTGAAGCCGGCAGGGAATCAAACTGTGCGCTGTAACGATTTACTCCGCTGACGGACAGGGGAAGGCTGCTTTCGATGATGTACGGGGCTTTCCGGGGGGTAATGATTTCCAGATCCAAGCCGCCGAAACCCGCCCAGTTTTTGGCGGGGCTCAGCAGATAAGTAAAGCTGTATTTCGGGGAGACAGTCTCCCTTCGATCCATAGTACCCTCTGCAAGGTAACTGACACTGACGCTTTTTGTCGTGCGGGGAGGAAACTCAACCTGATAGACCAGAGTAAAGATCCGATTGTCTGATACTGCGGAAACAACATCGGAAATCATTGCACAGCCGGCGGACCTATTCTCTCTCATAATTTCGTGCAGGCAGGGATTTAAAAGCTGTATATCCGAAATTGCAGCACTGGTTTCAGCAGTAAGCTCTTGACGAATCGCCTCGATCAGATAAGCTTTCGGATCTGTCAAACCAGAAATGACATCCAGTCTATAGAGGGACTTATCAGCTTTCTTTCCGTCCTCTGTCAGTACTTCCAGCGATAATTCCGGTTCCTTGCCCAGAATGAGAATTTCAGGCTTGGCATGTACCCTGATCCTGCATTGGAGCTGATTTCCGGTTTCCGGAGAAAAGCTGATCGCCTGAAAATCTTTTCCGATCAGCAAGGTCTGATCGGCATCCGCCGTATAGCTGACTTCCAGATAAAGATTGTCCTCCTCCTTTGCCGAGACTGTCAGGCTGTATCGTTTTGCATCGGAATCCAGGCTGAATCCTTGCAATATCAGTTCCTGATTTGTGATCGTTCCGATGGAACCGTAGTGGAAAGAAAAGCTTTCGTCCGGGCTGGCGGATCCATTTATTCTTTGGGGGTCGATAAAAATTTCAAAGGGAACGGCCGTTCCGTCTGCCATGATTGAAATATCAGCAGCCGAGAGGCTGGAGAGTCTTGCGGCGAAAGGGAAGGCCATCTGTACGGAAAGAACGCCGTCTGTAGGATTTGTCATCTGGTATTCCGCCAGAACCGTTGCCGCAGGAGAGCCGTGGCCACCGGTACTGTGAGTTTTCGTAAAGTCGAAGGTCAAATGCTCCCGGTCCACGATGATCGGTGTATCTTTCGCCACCGCCAGAATGTCAGAATACGGATATGCCTTCCAGTAGGATGGAGCCGAGTTTGCAAAGACCCCCATACCGCACAGGAATATCAAACATACGGTCAAATAAATTGATTTTTTCATTTTACTCTCCTTGCCCGTAAAAGAGCCTCCGATTAGTTTGGTTTATTTTATCATAGAATACGCATCACTTTCCAGCGAAAAGGCCGTTTGGGTCCTTAGGGCCGTGAATCCACGGAAGAAAATTCCCGAGGACGGGAATGCCCGTCCTGAAAACAGGACAAATTCTGCTGAACCTGAAACTGAACCGAAACCGTGTAATCTTGGAGAGGCACCGTCTTTCAAAGCATTGAAGAAAGAAGACTTCCGATTTCAGGCAACTGGCACAAGTCTTGCTTATTAGGAAAACAGAGGATTTCTACACATTCAAGATTAAGGGAGGACAGAATTTGGAGACCAGAAATGGAGTATTATATTTCGACGGATGTGATACCGTCGAGCTTGCCGAGAAATACGGAACCCCTTTGTATCTCGTATCGGAAAGCATGATTATTCGCAAGTGCAACGAGTTAAAGGAATGCTTTCTGAACCGTTACTCCGGAACCAGAGCCGCATATGCGGGAAAGGCTTATTTAACAATGTCAATGTGCAAGATCCTGGAACGGGAGGGACTGTGCCTTGACGTTGTATCGGGGGGAGAGCTGTACACTGCCATTCAGGCGGGCTTTCCGGCAGAGCGAATTGAATTCAACGGAAACAACAAGCTTTTCGAAGAAATTGAAATGGCTGTTGATTACGGAGTCGGCCGGATAATCATTGATGGAACGCAGGAATTGCCGATGATCGAATCAATTTGCGAAAAAAAGAAAAAGAAGATAAGTATTCTGATTCGAATTAATCCGGGAGTAGAAAGTCTTACCCATGCTCATATGGTGACCGGCAATACCGACTCCAAGTTTGGTATTCCGCTGGAGGAGGATGTAATCTTTCCGGTCATAAAAGCTGCCATTGGTTCCAACTATCTGAATTTCATGGGATTTCATTTTCATATCGGCTCGCAGATTTTCGACCTGGAGCCGTATCTGCTGGCTGTGGACGCAGTTTTGAATCTGTCGAAGGAAGTCAGGGAAAGATATGGCTATTCTATTGAAGAAATAAACATCGGAGGAGGATATGCGGTTCAATACGTGAAAGAAGAGGAAAACAAAACCTGGGATTACTATTTGGAACCGGTAATGAAGAAAATTGACACCTTCTTTAAACAGGAAGGAATGAATCATCCGGCGGTTGTAATCGAACCGGGAAGAAGCCTCGTGGCGGATGCTGGAATGACCCTCTATACGGTCGGTAGTGTTAAAGAAATCAGGAATATTCGCAAGTATATCTCCGTTGACGGCGGAATGGCGGACAACATCCGCCCGGCTCTGTATGGCGCCAAATATGACGGGGTCATCGCCAATAAGGCGGACCAACCGAGAGTTGAAAAAGTATCGATCTGCGGAAAGTGCTGTGAATCAGGAGATGTTTTAATCCGGGATCTGCAGACGGCAGAGGCGGAAGCGGGAGACATACTTGCAGTGTTCAAGACCGGCGCATACTGTTATGCCATGGCGAACAATTATAATAAAAGCCGCACTCCGGCAATGGTTCTGCTTAAGGACGGTTCGGCGCAGCTGATAGTAAAACGCCAAAGCTATGAAAGTCTGACCTGCAATGAAGTGATCCCGTTTTACCCCGGAAAATAAGCGTTATTATCGAAGATTATATTTTTTCAATTTCTCATAAAATACGGATTTTGAAACATTCAGATGCTTCATCGCCTGCTGCTTGTCCCCGTTGAACTGTTTCAGAGTGCGCTCGAGAATGCGGGCTTCGCTGTCCGCCAGCATTTGATTCAGCGTGACGCGGGCTTCACTTTCTTTAATATTGATATGCTCCGGATATATTACATTGGTTTCACAGAGGACGATGGCTCTTTCCAGGATATTCTCCAATTCCCTTACATTGCCGGGCCAGTCATAATGTATGATTTTACGCAATGCTTCTCCTGAAAACTGTTTCGGCGCAGCGTCGTACCGGCTGCAGATGTTCTCTATCGTTTTGTTGAGCAGCAGATAGATATCGGATTTCCGCTCTCTCAGAGGAGGAATTTCAATCGGAAAAACATTGATACGATAATACAGATCCTGACGGAAACGGCCCTGCTCCACTTCCTTTTCCAGATTTCTGTTCGTGGCCGCAATGACGCGGACATCCACCGGAATCGGCTTGGAGGAGCCGACGCGGTAAATTTTCTTGCTCTGAAGCACATAAAGCAGTTTAACCTGGATCTCCGGAGGGAGTTCGCCGATTTCGTCCAAAAATATGGTGCCGCCGTCAGCTCTCTCAAAATACCCGGCGTTTCCTGAAGAGGATGCGCCGGTAAAAGCGCCGCCCACATATCCGAAGAGCTCGCTTTCAAAAAGGCTCGGCGCAATAGCATTGCAATTTACTTCAACGAAAGGGGCTTTTTTGTTATACAGCTGGTGTATCTCATATGCCAGCTGGGATTTTCCAGTACCGCTCTCCCCTGTAATGATAACATTGAATTTTGTTTTGGAAGCCTTGTATGCCAGATACTTTATTTCGTTGAGATGGTAGCTGCTGCCTACGAAATTCGAAAATGCATCCTGGGGAAAGTCGGGAAACATCGGAGAAAAGCTGATGTTCTTTTTTTCAACCTCTTCAATGATTTTGTTCCGATCGTCCAGCAGCTGGTCCAGTTCGGAAAGATCCCGGATCTTGATCAGCACGCCGTAAGGATCCCCCTCATCATCAACAGAATAAAAGGAACAAAGTGTCAATCGCCGGTTTAACTCGCAGAATACGTTGAGCAACTGCAGTTCGTGCTTGTTCAGGATTTTGTCGATGTGGTCGGTAAACTCGCCCTGCTCGAAGATATCTTTCAAGCCGGCACCGATTACGTCGATTTCATCGACGCAGGAACCCTTTGCGGCGAAAGACTTTCCTCTCAGAATGCTGCTGATCGGCTCTCTGCGGATCGTGTAGCCCTTTGCCTGGTAAAATTTGATCTGTCCGCTTTTGCCGTCTATGACCACTCCGTGGCCGGCGCATTTCAGAAACGTCATATCAAAGGAAGTGTCGTTGACGGTGATTCGGATCGTTTTGCTTTCTTCAGATATGCTTGCAGTGATCCGAAAGCCCAGATAAAGGGCATCCAGAATGAATTCCGAGTTGGGCTGACGGCCGCGCAAATATTTGTAAACAGCCTCGATTTGAGGGTTGTTGTAAACACCTATCCCCAGCAGCATGTCCTTTTTTTTAATGTCCGGATCTTTAATGTTGATGAGCGCCAGATCTTCGGGCGACAGATCTCCGTCATCGTCTCCTATGGAGTTGTCCGCAAGAATGACAATATCACCGTTTTCGATGTCTCCTGCCGGATGAGAAGCGGTTTTTCCGTATATGATGCCCGTGATTTCTTTCGCCTTCTGATTGAATAGCTGAATCTCCTGTCTGCTGTTGACAAATAGCAGGCCCTCGTCCAGATAATCTGTGATTTTTTCAAAAAATTGAATTTGCTCCATTCATCCTTTCCTCCGATCCTCCCGGTTTCTTTCAGGGTAATTCTACAGCACGAAGCTGAACAGCCTCTTCACCTCGAAGTAGTCGTTCGCAGCGAAGGATATCGTATGGGCATCCATTTTTTTAACGCCGGGGAAATACGACATTCTTTCAGCCTCCTGATGCTCGTGGTAGCGGATTTCTACATAAAAATCCCCGGGAAGCAAAATCCGGGCTTTGCTCAGATCCTGTTTTAAAGAAAATTCAGCCTTCTCACGGATGAGGTCACAGGCATACTGCGGCTGGAGCGAGATCGTCGAAGCTCCAAGGCCCTCTTTTACCGCCGCAGTCACGATTGCAGGACACAATTCCTCCGCGTCTTTACAGACCTGTTTATCCCCTGATAGGAAAACGACGGGAACCCCTTCCAAAGCCGAGACATAACTGTAGATCATAAATTCGCTGACCGGGCGGCCGTTCAGTGTTACGGAAAACGGCCTGTGACTGATGGTATGCGACAGGGGATTTCCGTTGCTTCCAGCGGCGGCATGGTAGCCGATAAACATGCAGGCATCAAAGCTGCTGTCGATCCCCTCCGCCATTCCGTAAGGGTGTCCGGACCAGTTTCTGATCAGCTTCGCACACTTTGGCAGCAGATTGGCGTCGATGTTATTGCCGTCCTCATGAGCGTCCTTGATATAGATTTCCTCGGCGCCTGCATTGATTGCTCCTTCACAGGCGGCGGCCACTTCCGCGGTCATCTGCCGGGCATGATAAGGATAATCCGGCTTTCCCGGTATGTAATCCTCCGGAAACGTTGTAGTGGTGAGGCCCTCCATATCTGCACTGATATAAATTTTCATCTGTTTTCATCTCCCTTATAGTGATATTAATCGGCGGAATCCAACCTTCTTGTGATGCCTGAGTATTATTTTTTATTATACCAATTCCTTGACATGAACGGAAGCATTTGATAATCATAATAAGACCCGCGGGAAAATTCCTGCGGGTCTTTCCGGATTTAAGGCTTGGAGCCGGATTTTTTTCAAGCGGTGTTCGACCGGCTTAAGTCGATGAGATCGTCAATTTCCTGCTCATCCAGTGTTTCTTTGTCAATCAGCGCAGCTGCAAGCCGGTCCAGCCGGCTTCTGTTTGATAAAAGGAACTCCAGCGTCTCTTTGTAAAGGGTATTGGCCATACCGGAAGCCTCCTCAATCATATTGAACTGATTTGTCAGTTGGGTCAGATCGATCATTCCCTGAGTCCCCATTCCGTAAATAGCGATATAATGCTTGATGATTTCCGTAGCCTGCTTGATATCCTCGGAGGCGCCGGTGGTAATTTCATCGCTGCTGTCCAGAAGAATCTCTTCCGCCGCCCTGCCGGCATACATCACTTTTATCAGATTTCTCAGGTATTTTTTACTTTTAAGAGGAACATCCTCCGGTGCGCGGAATGTAACTCCGCCGGCGCCGGAAGTACTTTGTATGATCGTAACGGTGGGAACCCCGTCATTAGTCAGCAGTTTTGTGGCCAGAGTATGGCCCGATTCGTGGTATGCCACCAGCTTTGCATACTCTTCATTTTGGATCCGTTCCTTCTTATGCCCGTTCATAATAATTTTAAAGAAGGCGTCTTCAATATCCTCGTTTGTAATCCACTCCTTGTCCTTCGTTGCGGCAATGAGGGCGGCTTCGTTCAGCAGATTTTCCAGCTCAGCGCCGGAAAAGCCGTTGGTCTTCTTTGCCAGTGCGTCGATTTTTACTTCCTCTGCAAGCTTTTTGCCGGCACTATGAAGCTTCAGTATCTGATACCTGGCCTGCTTGTCGGGAAGATTGACAGCAATCTTCAAATCAAACCGGCCGGGACGTGTCAGGGCCGGATCAAGAATATCAAGCCTGTTTGTGGCGCAGATCGTCAGAATTCCTTCGGAAGCGGCGAAACCGTCCAGCTCTGTCAGCAATGCATTGATGGTCTGATCGCGTTCACTGTTGTTGCTCTCCCCTCTGTTTCCGCCGATGGCGTCAAGCTCGTCAATAAAAACGATACAGGGCGACGCTTTTCTGGCTTTTGTAAAAAGGTCGCGGATTCTGGAAGCGCCGACGCCCACATATTTTTCTACAAAATCACTGCCCGATGCGGAAAAGAACGGAACGTCCGCTTCGCCGGAAATCGCTTTTGCGATCAAGGTCTTTCCCGTTCCCGGAGGTCCGTAAAGGATCAGGCCTTTTGTTGGTCTTGCTCCCAGCCTTTTATATTTTGCGGGGTGCTTCAGAGAATCGACCAGCCGAAACAGGTCGGGCTTAAGCTCATCGATCCCCTGGACTTCGTTAAAGGTTACTTTTTTTTCAGGGCATGGATTGGCGTTTTTAGGTTTCTCCTTTGTACCGACAGGGATTTTGTCAGGCTCATAGGCTCGTTTGTTCATGGAATAGAACCAGCCGACGAATATCACAAGGGATATGACCAGTGAGACGAGCATAAAGGTGGTGAAGGAATTGTGACCGCTCTGTTCTTTAGAAGCCATTTTTTGGCTGATGCCTTTTTCTACCGCACCGGTCAGTTCCATAGCCTTAATGTATTCGTCAGACATCTTTATGATGCAGTACGTATTGTCCATTGTTCTCAGAAGCAGTCGATTGTCCGTTGTCATGGTCACAAACGCAATCTTCATGTCAAAATTCAGATTGTAAAACTGTTTTTCCGTAATCTCTTCCACATCGATATACCGGGTCAGAGCCTTAATGTCAATTTTGCTGAATCCCAGTTGATTGTAAGAGTTGTTTTCCGTTTCATCGCCCATTTTTTCACCAGATGAATTTTTCCCTGTTTCTTTCACCTCGTAAAGAAACGGGCTCATGTAGGCTCCATCGCCAATGGCGAGCAATGTATCCCCGGAATTCTTCAGCTCTGCACCAGAACCGCTATGCATTGCAGGGGTTAACGCTTCTGAGGCTATGGTTTGCATGGATGCGAAAAATAAAAATGCAAGAATCAGAATCGCTGTCTTTCCGTAGAAATACCTGACTGACATCTTTTGCGAATCCTCCTTTCCCAGAACAGAAATGTATTCGTTCTTTGTTCCTCTCGTTATTTTTTACAAATTTGGTTTTAGTATGATAAAAAATGAAAAGAAAAGAAAAAAAATTAATCGGGAGATGCCTGTAAAAGAGGGGTCAAAAGCTGCCCAAAAAATGTTAGACAGAGTCTGGAAATTCCGCATTTTTCGGTGTATACTGAAAATGCATTTATATTTTGAAATACGGTTTAGAAAAAGGAGAGTGTATTATGAGTGGATTCACTGGATTCTTTCAATCTGTAGTCACGCGAGAAGGCTTGATTGCCGTGGCTGTGGCCGTTGTGCTCTGTGTCATTATAGCCCTGGTCAATAAGCAAAAGGGCAGGCATATGAGTACAAAAACAGTAGTGGCAATCGGTATCGGAGCAGCCCTGTATGCGGCCCTTTCCGCAATCTCTGTGCCGATCGGACCGAATACCTCGTTCCGGATCGCCATTGCCTTGCTGCCGATTTTCGGAGCATTTTTCGGACCAGCGGCAGGCTTTCTCATCGGTTTTATCGGCCATGCTCTCAATGATGCTTTTATGTACGGCGGCGTGTGGTGGAGCTGGGTGTTTCTATCTGCGATGATGGGTCTTTTCGGCGGTTTTGTCTGCTTTGATAAAAAGTTTGACCCCATTAACGGCGTATGCGCCAAGGCTCATATCGCGATGTTGTACATATGGTCTTTGGTGGGAATGTTTGTAGGAAGCATCATTGCCTATCTGGGGGATGTTTATCTGTATGGGGAACCTGCAGAAAAGCTGTTTGTACAGATTACCCTTGCCAATATTTCCAACCTCATCGTTATTGCAGTGATCGGTATTCCAGCGGTCATTTTGATAGCAAAATCGAAAGCAAAGAACAAAGGACTGAAAAAGGACGCATAAATGAAAGCAATCATCTTTGAAAATGTTTCGTTTCAGTACAGCAATCTCGAGGAACCTACTCTCTTCGATATCAACCTCAGCATCGAAGAGGGAGAAAAAGTATTGATCACCGGAAAAAGCGGAAGCGGAAAATCAACATTAGCCCATTGTATCAATGGGCTAATTCCCTTTACCTATAAGGGCGAAATACGGGGGCGTATTACTGTTCACGGCAGGGAGCCGAAGAATATGTCCCTTTTTTCCATGGGAACGCAGGTAGGCAGTATCCTGCAGGACCAGGATTGTCAGTTTGTGGGGCTGAGTTCAGGGGAAGACGTGGCTTTTGCCCTCGAAAATGACTGTGTTCCCCCGGAAGATATGGGAGCTGTCGTTGACCGGGCGCTTTTCCAGGTCGACATGCTAAAACACAGGGCCCAGCCTCCGCAGAACCTATCGGGAGGCCAGAAACAGAAGGTAGCAATTGCTGGAATTCTGGCGATGGACGTACCGATCCTTTTGTTTGATGAACCTCTTGCCAATCTGGATCCTGCCAGCGGCAAGAAGGCAATGGAAACCATGGTCGATATCCATAGAAAAACGGGAAAAACCATCCTGGTGATCGAACATCGAATTGAAGACGTCCTGGAACACGGTTTTGACAGGGTTATCGTCATGGAGGAAGGCCGCATCGTTTTTAACGATACTCCGGACAGGCTGCTTGCTGATGACATTCTGCCGAAATGCGGTCTGAGACAGCCGCTTTACGTGGAGATGCTAAAGCTCTGCGGAGCCGATATCAATGAGGAAGATAAGATTTCCGTATTGGAAAATACCATAAAGTTTAGAGACCAGGTCGTCACAAAGTATCTGTCGGACCGTTTTGCGGACAGCCGGCCCGAAAACAGAACCATTCTGAAGCTGGACGGCGTATGCTACCGGTATTACAAGGATGACCCCTATACAATAGAAGATATCAGCTTTGATGTGAAGGAGGGTGAGATGCTGGCCATTGTAGGGAACAACGGGGCGGGCAAGTCCACCCTGCTCAAGGCCATCTCGGGAATTGCCAGATATCAGCAGGGGTCCGTGTATTATGCGGGGGGAGGGGTGATGACCTGCATTGACGGCTGGAGCGCCAAGCAGCGTGCATTGGCAATTGGCTTTGTAATGCAGAACCCGAACCATATGATCACGAAAAATATGATCTATGATGAGGTCGCCTTCGGACTGAGGAATTTCGGAGTCAAGGAAGACGAGATTGAAAGGAAGGTCAGGGAAGCCCTCAAAATATGCGGACTTCACGAATACAGAAACTGGCCCGTATCCTCCCTGAGCTACGGGCAGAAAAAACGAGTTACCATAGCCTCGATTCTTTCTATGGGGCCGAAGGTTATCATCCTCGATGAGCCGACAGCAGGGCAGGACTATACGAGCTACAGAGAGTTCATGGCTTATCTTGACGAAATAAAGAGGACCGGAGTGGGCATTATTTTAATTACACATGACATGCACCTGGCCCTGGAATATGCCGACAGCAGCGTTGTGCTGTCCGGTGGCAGGGTCATAGCCAGGGATTACATAGACAGGATCCTTGCCGATCCTTGTATCATCAGCAAGGCAAACCTGAAGCATACCTCCATCGAACGGATGGGAAGACTTTATGGAGTCGAAGATCTGAGCTCTTTTATTGCTTATTTCACGAGGCGGATCACGGGCGGAGGTGCGGCTGTATTAGAGGGAGGTGCCATATGAGTAAAAGCGGCTCCCTTTACATTGAACGGCACTCCTTGTTTCACAGCCTGGATGGAAGCATCAAGCTGCTGATGCTGATTGCATGGACCTTTTTTGCGTTCGCTTTTATGGATGCGAGGGTGTTCGCAGGTATGATCGTCCTTGGTCTTTTCCTGCTGAAGCTTTCGAAGCTCCCCGCCAAAGCAATCTGGCCGCTGCTGATGTTCATCTTCATTTTTACCCTGTTCAACTCGGCTTTTCTCCTGCTGATTACGCCGGAATACGGTTCAAAACTGACGGAGACTTACACAGAGGCGATTCGCATCGGGTTTTATTCCATTACCTATGAGACGGTATTTTACTGCGTCACGCTCTCTCTGAAGTATATTTCCATCATGCCCATTACCATACTGTTTCTCTTTACTACGCATCCGAGCAACTTTGCAAGCAGCCTGAACCGGATCGGCGTTCCGTATCGGGTGGCCTATTCGGTCAGCATCGCTTTGCGTTACATACCGGACGTGAAAGCAGAGGTGGAAAATATTATCAATGCGCAGGAAGCCAGGGGTGTGGCCTTCCGAAAGGGGGACGCGGGTATCGGAACAAGACTGAAAAACTATGCATCCGTAATGGTCCCGCTGCTACTGAGCTCCTTCAACCGGATCGAAGTCGTATCCAATGCCATGGATCTTCGCGGCTTTGGGAAAAATAAAAAAAGAACCTGGTATCACAGAAGGAAATTTACAAAACCGGATATCGTTTTTACAATAATCTCTTTTGCTGTGCTTGGGCTGGCAGTTGCAGTGAAGACGGGAATCGGGGCGGTGTATTGGTATCCGTTTTAATCCGCCCGCCGGCACGTAAGAGGAAGAAACAATGAAACACAACGTATATGATTTTGATCAGACGATTTATAAAAGAGATTCGTCCCTCGATTTCTACCTGTTTTGCGCAGGAAAGCGGCCGGTAATTCTGGCGGAGATTCCTGTTTTATTGATCTGTTCGGTGGCTTTTCTTTTTCGAATCCTGTCAAAAACGGCGTTCAAGGAAAAGTTTTACCGGTTTCTCAGGTATCTGGATTCCATTGACGATCTGATAGCAGAATTCTGGAAGGTCAATCGGGATAAAATCGCGGACTTTTATCTCGAGGGGCGCAAGGATGGCGACATCGTCATCAGTGCCTCCCCGCAATTTCTGCTGCAACCGATCTGCAGGGAGCTTGGAATTGCGCATCTCATCGCGTCAAAAGTGGATCCCAGCACCGGATTGTATGACGGAGAAAACTGCTGGGGAGAGGAAAAGCTGAGAAGGTTCCGGGAGGAGCTCGGGGAGGCTTCCATCGGAGCGTTCTATTCCGATTCCTTATCCGACGCCCCGCTGGCGCGAATTGCAGAAAAGGCCTACCTTGTCCGGAAAAACCATATCATTCCATGGCCGGACCAGCAAGGCTGATCCGGCTCCATTTATATTCTGCTTGCTGTCTGATACAGCTCGACTCTGTTGCTTACGCCCATCTTTTTGTAAAGATGCATCACATGTTTTTTGTAGGTGTTGGGGCTGATGCACAAATCCTTACAAATCTTCAATTTTTCATTTTCATTCAGCATCGCATATAAAATCTCCGTCTCCCGCAAGGTTAAATGGTATTGGTTCAGCAGGATTTCCCGGTCAGGATGATTTCCTCCTGCGGAATGGATTGTCTGGAGATTGTGATACAAACGCATGCCTAAATGAGCTGCGAGCAGTTCCAGAATAAACAGCTCCTCGGCTTGAAAATCCTCTTCTTCCTTTGTTCTGAACAATGCAATAACACCAAGAAATATTCCGTTCTGGATTATAGTCAGAGCAACCTGATAGAAAATGTTCTGAGGGGCGTAAACCCGATTGTAAAAGTCGGTATTCTGACCGGCTTCATTCTGGATAAAGGCGGATTCGTTATAAGCTTTTGCGGTCGGAGTTGCATAAGACCATTTCGTCTGGTCATAGTTCTGAAATTCTTTCAGATACAGATTCATGCTCTCTTCTGACAATCCAGTGCAGATTCCGTTGGTCAGTTCATAGGGTTCCGATCCGGAGGCAATATAAAAAGCATTTCCGAAGCAGGGGATCAGAAACCGAAGTGACGATAGCAAGGTTTTTCGCATTTCTTCAAAGTTCTTTATCGTGTGGATCTTTAAAACAATGTCGTTTAACAATATGATGCTGTTATGAGTCAACTCCTTTCCCTCCCTAAATAATTAATACTTACTCTATAACATATTCGCGTGCGAAAAGCAATATGAGTCATACTCCAAACGGAGTATTTTTCTGCTCTGAATACCAGAAAGATAATATTGACAGATAATTTAAAATATTTTGAAATATGTTACGATTAGTGCAGATGCAATCATACCAACAGGGAGCGATTGCAGAATTCTGCTACATCATACTGAATAAAGGGGGTAATGGAAAACATGCCGTATGATATCGTTATCGCCAACGGAGTGATTATAGAGCCGAAATCCGAAATTCAGACGATCGGAAATATCGGGATTAAGGATGGGAAAATCGCTGCCGTAAGCAGAGAAATCATGGAGGGACGAGAGATGATCGAAGCGGGGGGCAAGATCGTCTGCCCCGGTTTTATCGATATCCACTCGCACTTAAGTTTCCCGCTCTACCCGGTATGGCTTTCCGCAAGGCAGGGCATTACGACCTGCCTGTCGGGAAACTGCGGTATGACGCCCATGATGCCTGTCAGAGAATATCTCGATGCTATGGAACGGAGCGGATACCCGATCAACTTTGCCACTTTGGCCGGGCATTCATGGACATTCCGGGAAATGGCCGGGATACAGGATCCCCATACGGCTGCCACGCCGGAACAAATTGTAAAAATGGTTGACATTGCAGAGCATGCTCTGGAAGAAGGAGCCTTCGGTATTTCCTTCGGACTTGAATATGCTCCGGGAGCCGCTTGGGACGAAATCATGCCTCTTGCGGCACTGGCGGCAAAGTACGATAAGCTGGTGGCAATCCACACAAGAAGAGATTCTTTGGATTTTGCCTGGGGCTTGTATGAGGCAATCGAGATATCGGAGAAAACCGGAGCCAGAGTTCAGATCTCCCATTTGGCATACCAGTTCGGTGTTCATTCAGAGGTCATGGGCATGGCTTTGAGCATGATTGATCACGCGGTGGAGAAAAAGCTACCGATTCTGTGTGATTCGGGAGTTTATGAGGCCTTTGCCACATTTGTGAAATCCGCCGTATTTGATGACGGCTGGCACGAGCGGTACGGATGCCGGATCAGCGACCTGATGGTCTCAACCGGGAAATATGTAGGCCAGCGGGCAACCCAGGAAATCATCAATGAGATCAAGGCGGAAGAGGAGGGTACGGTGGGGACTGCTTTTGTGGGCATGCTGCCCGACCTGGCGCTTGCCCTCAAACGGCCGTATACGATGATCTCCACCGATGCGGGGCTGTCCGACAAGCCCGGCAGCGGCCATCCCCAGGATGCGGGCACTTTCCCGAGAGTGTTTGGCAAGCTGGTAAGGGAGCAGGGGGCGCTGTCCATGATGGAGGCAGTTAAAAAATCCACCTATCTGCCGGCAAGGCAGATGAGAATCGATGACCGTAAAGGCTGGATCGGGGCAGGTGCGGATGCAGATCTTGTGGTTTTTGATCCCTGGATGATCCGAGACAATGCGGACTATGTGGGGATCGGTCGGCCGGACGCACCGCCGGACGGAATCGAGTCTGTAATTGTCAACGGCGTGACGGTTGTTTCCGGCGGAAAGATCTTCGAAGACAGGCTCCCGGGGAAGATCCTGCGTCAGGATAACAGAGCCTGGACGCTGTAGTTATGGGCAGAGATGAACAAACGCATGGAGAATACGAGTAAGCAGAATACGGTCATAAAGAATTCGAGCAAGAAGAATACGAGCAAGAATAAAGACATATAAAAATAAGGGCATATAAGAACAGGAATAGAATGAATTGAAAAATCAATGATAAAAAGAAAGTGAGGTAGAAAAAATGGAATATGGAGCGATATGTCTGATTCCATCTGCACTTGTAATTATTCTGGCACTGGCAACAAGGCGAATACTGGAACCCTTATTGGTTGGAGCGGTCACAGGGTTTTTGATCTCCGCAGGGCCCTCCGGTTTTTTTACCGCTTTTATCGATGCCACCTACAAGGTCATGATGGATGTTACAACAGTATGGATTGCACTGGTTGTCGGTCTGTTCGGCGTTCTGATCATCTGGCTGGATAAAGGCGGCGGGGCTCAGGGCTTTTCCGATTTGATTCAAAAGGTTGCCACCAGCAGGAGGAAAGTTCTTTTGGCTACCTGGATACTCGGCATTATAGTATTTATAGACGATTATATCAATGCCATGGCAGTCGGAGCTGCAATGCGGAAATTGTCCGACAAGTTCAACATTTCCCGGGAATACCTTGCCTATATCATCAATTCAACGGGCACCACCGTTTGTGTTTTGATCCCGGCAACCACATGGTTCGCATTTATGGTAGCCCAGATGGAGGCGGTTGGAATCGAGGGCGGCGCATCGGCATACTTTGCGACCATACCGTTTCTGTTTTATCCCTGGATTGCCGTGCTGGTAGTCCCTTTGGTGATCCTGGGGATCATTCCGATGTACGGCCCGATGAAAAAATCGGAGGAACGTGCCAAAGCCGGCCAGGTTCTGCCGGAGAGTACATATGAGGAGTATAAAGATCAAATTGGAGCGGAGAATGTTAAAAAATCAAGCGCATTCAATTTTATCATTCCCATGCTGGTGGCGGCAATTGTCACCATTACAACGGGCGAAGCTTTATATGGCGTTATCATAGCTCTTGTTGTCTGCTTCCTGATGTTTGTCCCCCAGAGACTCATGAAATTCTGGGAGTTGTGTGACGGACTGGTTCAGGGCTTCCGGGATATGCTGTTTGTCATCATGCTGATTATTATTGCATTCATACTGCAGCAGGCAAATGATTCCATCGGCCTGACGGATTATGTGATTTTAAATGTTTCAAGCATGATCAGCTCCAGTCTGCTTCCTGCAGTATGCTTTATAACCATCGCGCTTCTCATGTTTGTGGTAGGAAGCTTTTGGGGTATCGCTGCCATTTCCTTCCCCATAGTCATTCCTTTGGCAGCTGCTATGGACGTCAATCTTTATCTTGCATCCGCGTCAATCATTTCCGCCTCTGCGTTCGGAAGCCAGGCCTGCTTCTTCAGCGATGCTGCGACCATTACCTGCGGTGCGACACAGATCAGGAATATGGATTATGCCAGGAGCGCCTTGCCGTATATCGCAATCCCCTTTGTGCTGGCAACGATCCTGTTCATCATTTTCGGAGTGATCATATAAGGCGCGGCCCCATAAAATAATTCGTGCCAAGCAGGAAACTCAATGTGAGGGAAGTGATCCGATTTGAATGAAGCGATCATATTGAATGAAGCGATTAGATTAAATGAAAGGATCTTTCATTTGTTGAGAGACGGGGGATATATTCTATATGCAAGACACGGGGCAGCTGACGTCGGGGAGGACCGGCCGGATTTGAACTTTCTGGATTGCTCTTCGCAAAGAAATCTTTCTCCGGAGGGTAAGCGGCAGGCGATTCATTATGGACGGTGGATTCATGATTTTAGAATTCCTGTTGAATATCCTGTGTTGGCGAGTCCTTTTTGCCGCGCAATCGAAACAGCCCGGCTGGCTTTCGGCGATTTCCGCATTCAGGCCGATAATTTTTGGCTTCATATTTACAGGCTGCATCAGAATCTTCCCGAAACAGAAAAGCGCAGAATTCTGGATACACTTCAGTCAAGACTTGAAATAATACCGACAAAAGGATATAACAAAGTTATTATTGCCCACAGCTTTCCTGAAGGCACCGGTCTGGGACGCATTCCCGATATGGGGACGGTGGTGATCAGGCCGGGCGGAAGGGGAAAAGGCTATGAAATCGTTGGCAGGCTGTCCCTGGAAGACCTGAAATACCTGGAAGAACTGATTATCAGCAAGAATTGAAAGATCCCGTGTTTTTATCGTAACTTGTCCAGCCGGTATTTGATTTTATTTGTAAGATAATAGGACTCGCAGATCTCGATTGGGATTTCGTTTTTGCCTACTTTTGAATACGAAATAGAATTGTATATCAGCAGCGGTGTGTTTTCAAGGACAGACAGCTTTTCGGACACATAGGGATCGGAGGCGGAAGCCTCAAAGGTCATGGCAGTCCGGTCTATGGAGTAGCCGTATTTATTCTCCAAAATGTCATAGAGCGATTCGGAGGTGAAGTCATACTTGTCGATGTCGATAAGGCGTCCGTATGGCAGGGTCGCTTTTGTAAGGCAGATGGGAAGGCTGTCTGCCAGAATGATTCTTTTCAGGATAAAGACCGGGTCCCGTTCTTTCAGATGGAGCAGGGCCCCTTCCTTTTTTGAGCATGGCTCCACGATACTGCTCAGAACGACCCTGCCGGGAACCATTCCCGACGCCAGGATTGCATTGGTATAGCTATGAATTTTATCGAGAGACTGCTGGCGGAAGTTGCCGGAGACATAGCAGCCCTTTCCCTGGATCCGGTAGACATATCCCTCCTGTTCCAGCAAGGCAAGCGCATTTCTGACGGTAATTCTGCTGATGTTGTATTTCGCCATGAATTGAGATTCACTCGGGAGCATATTACCCTCCAGGTATTCCCTGGAAATGATTTTTTGTTTTATTTCGTTATAAAAGCTGAGATACTTGAAATCCTTTGCCATCCAATACACTCCATTTCTTACGAATCAGATATCACCCAGAATAGTATTGACAACGGGTATCGGGTAACTTATTATAATAACATAACAACCCATATGATTATTATAATGATTAAGTGGAGGAATGTAAATGAAAATTAAAAAATTACTTAGCCTGTTTCTGGTGTGCGCACTGATATTCACACTTGCGTCATGCGGTCAGAAAGCCGGGGAGGAAGGAACAGACGCGCCGGCTACACTGACGGTAGTAAACTGGAAAGACTACGGTTCTGATAGTGCGGAATTCATAGAAAAATTCGAAGCAGAAAACAACTGCAAAATCGTACATGTCTATATGTCCAGTGAAGAGGAGCTTCTGACCAAGCTGAGAACAGCGAAAGATGGCGAAATTGATGTATGCCTGCCGAACTGCACCATCCTGCCTTCTGCCATCAACGACGGCCTGCTTCTGGAACTTGACACATCCAAATTGGCGAATTTCGATATCCTTTTTGATAGATTCAAGACGCAGGAAGAGTGCTTCAAGGACGGAAAGATGTATTCTGTTCCATGGGTTTGGGGATCTACCGCCATTGCGTATAATACGGATGAATTCACAGAAGCGCCCGGGTCAATCAGCGTGCTGTTTGATCCCGCATATACCGGAAAGATCGCAATCCGTGATGATTACAACGACGCTGTCATGCTTGCCGCCATGGTCCTCGGACAGGATCCGAACAATCCGTCGGACCTGGATGCGATCAAAGCGAAGCTGATCGAGCAAAAGCCGCTGAACAAAACATACTGGAAAACCGGCGATGAATTCTCGAAGCTCTTTGCGGGAAAACAGATCAGTGTAGCCCTGATGTGGTCCGGTCAGGCTGCGTTTATGAAGCAGGAAGGCGAACCGATCGGGTTCGTGGTGCCGGAAGACGGCGCTATCGGCTGGGTTGATACCTGGGGAATCGCGAAAGGCTCCAAGAATCCTGACCTGGCATACAAATTCATCGATGCCATGATCAGCGAGGATTTCCAGTATAACTGGGCATCCTCCGGCGGCCCTGCACCGGTTAACAAAGAGGCCGGCGAAAAAATTGATCCGGCTTATGCCGCTTCCAGCGGAATGGATGAAGAGTCCTTGAACCGGCTATACTTCATGCAGTACAGAACTGACGATGTGAAGAAAGCATGGAACGAGCTCTGGACTGAGGTTAAAGCAAATTAGCAGGTGAGCGCTTTGTTATGACTGAAAGGTGCACACATTTTAGAATCCGTTGAAATGTGTGCGCCTTCTATATTATCTCTCCCGGGAAATGAGGAAGGTTCATTGAAAAGAAAGAAACAATTACTTACTTTGCCAAGCGTTGCCGTGCTATGTGCATTTGCCATACTGCCTCTGCTCATCATGCTGGGCTATAGTGTACAGAGCGACAGCGGAACGGCAGGATTCACACTGGAAAACTACATAAACTTTTTTACGAAAAACGTATACTTAAAACTGACCTCAAGAACCATATTCAACAGCCTTGCGGTAACGGTGATCAGCCTGCTTATTTCCTATCCGCTGGCGTATTTCATGGCGAAAAAATTCAAAGGCATGAAGAATATCATCATGATCCTGATTATCATACCCTTTTTTACGAACCAGCTGGTCAGAGTATACAGCTGGCTGATTTTTCTGCAGGACGGCGGAGTGCTGAACAGCTTTCTGCAGTCCGTCGGTCTCGTCAAAGACGATTTGGGAATTCTGTTTACGCAGAGTGCCGTGATCATCGGATTGATCCATGCTTTTTTCCCGTATATGGTGATCACGATCTACCTCGCACTGGAACGGGTCGACAATTCGTTGCTTGAAGCCAGCAGCTCGCTGGGCGCTTCCAAGGCAAGAACCTTTTTCAGGGTTGTCCTGCCCCTTTCCATGCCGGGCGTTATCACGGGAATCATGATTGTTTTCGTTCCCAGCCTCGGCACCTTCGTGGAACCCAGAATTCTCGGGGGAGTCAACGGCACGGTCATCGGCACGGTGATTGAGGATCAGTTTTTCGAGATCTATGGATGGAATTTCGGAGCTTCCATTGCGTTCGTGCTGTTCGCGCTGGTTATTGTCAGCATGACCGGATTAAGCAGACTGGGAAGGAGATATGACAACGAATGAAACGGTATATATCAGACCATATGATTCCAACTTTATATGTACTTCTCGCACTGGTATTTCTTTATACACCGATTGTTGTTCTGATGGTGATGGGATTCAATGAATCACGGTACAACACGCTGCCGTTTTCCTTCAGCATGAAATGGTATACCGCCCTGTCAGAAAATGATGTGCTGATCAACGCCGCTGTGAATTCTCTCGTTCTGGCAGTCATTACCGCATTGGTCTGCGTTGTGCTTGCAACCACGTTTGTCCTTGGCATGAAGGCCCTCGGCAGAACCATGGAAGAACTGTTCCGGAGCCTGATCATGATGCCCATGAGCATTCCGTGGCTGATTCTGGCGCTTTCGATGCTTTTGTTCATACGATTTTTGGACATGGATAAAAACATGTTTTTCGTTGTTGCCGGGCATGTGGTGATCTCGCTGCCGTATGCTATGCTTGCTCTGCAGGCCAGAATACAGGCCCTTGATCCTGCATTGGAGGAAATGAGCGCGTCTCTTGGCGCAAGTCCCATGGTCACATTCCGCAGAATCACAATGCCGGCTCTGGCGCCTGCCATTGTGGCGGGCGGTTTCCTCGCCTTCATGATCAGCTTTGACAACTTTGCGATCAGTTACTTTCTGATCCCTGCAGGCACATCGACACTGCCCATTGAGATCCAGTCTTCAATCAAATTCGGGTTCACGCCAGAAATCAACGCAATATCCACTGTAATTATCGGCGTCTCACTGCTTTGCCTTGCCGTCGTAGGGTTGATTATGGGCTCCAGCATAGAAAACATGATAGGAGGAAAGAAAAAGTAATGGCAAATATCAAACTGGAAAATCTGACGAAACGATTCGGAGAGAATACCGTTGTAGACCGGGTCAACATGGAGATCCCAAATGGAACCCTGGTTTCCATACTGGGGCCTTCGGGATGCGGAAAGACGACTCTGCTCAGGATGATCGCGGGTTTTGAGACCCCAGACGAAGGGAAAATATTCTTTGACCAGGACTCCGTGGTCAATGTCCCGGCCAACAAGCGGAATATCGGAATGGTATTTCAAAGCTACGCTCTCTTTCCTCATATGACCGTTGAAGAAAATGTGGCCTACGGCCTTCAGCAGAGAAAGCTTTCCAAGGTGCAGATCAATGAGCGGGTGAAGCAGGTTTTGCATACAGTCCATATGGCGGAATACAGCAAAAGAAAGCCGAAACAGCTCTCCGGCGGCCAGCAGCAGAGGGTTGCGCTTGCAAGAGCTCTGGCAATATCGCCGAGACTGCTCCTGCTGGACGAATGCCTCAGCGCTCTTGACAAAAAGCTGCGGGTGGAAATGCAGACGGAGCTGAGAAAGATCCTGGAAGAAAGCAAGGTAACAACATTTTTTGTAACCCATGATCAGGAAGAGGCCATGACGCTGTCCGACTTTGTCGTTGTGATGAACAAGGGAGTCATAGAGCAGATGGGTACTCCCCTGGAAGTGTATGAGAAACCGAAAAACATGTTTGTTGCAAGCTTCCTCGGAAAGGCGAATTTTTTCAGAAGAGAAGACGGTTCCGGCTTTGCCGTGAGACCGGAAAAAATTTATCTGAGCGCGGAAAAACCCGGCGCCGCTGAAACGGCGGAAGGAATCAGCCGGGGGCCGGTATCTGCGGGGCAGGAAGGTGTGATTACTTTTATAACCTATTCAGGAAACATTACCGCCTATACCATAGAAAGCGGCGGGGAAACCGTGCTTTGCGAGAAACAGAACGTTCAAATCAGAGAAAACATGAAAAAAGGCCAGAAGGTGTATCTGAGCTGGGATCGCGGCAGCGAAATCAATCTGGCAGAAACAAACGAAAACAACGGGTGATTTTATGATAGAGTGCACGATATTCGGGGGAATTATCCTCGACAGATACCTGGAAATGGATGCCTATCCCCAAAGGGGGCAGGATGGGCTGATCACAAATGAATTCAGTATGGCGGGAGGCTGTACGATCAATATTGCTGCTACCTTCAACAACCTCGGGGGCAGCGCCCATATGGTGTCCTATCTCGGAACGGACCAGACGGGGCGCGAGATCCGAGAGTATATGGACCTCCACGGCTTCTCCGCGAAAAATATAAAACAGATGGAAGGCGAAACGGGATACAGCCTCGTTATTTTGGAAAAAGGGGGAGAAAGAACCTTTTTTACGAAGAAGGGGGTGGAAAGCCGATTTGACCGGATGCTGATTATGGACGGGATTGCAGACATCCGAAATGTTATGGTTACAGGATACTATCTGCTTTGTGACAATGCAACGGAGCTTGCCGCCAGCCTGTCGGAGATCCGGAAGCAGTGCGAACATTTTCTTTTCGACCCGGGTCCTCTGGTTCATGAAATAGACCCTGACGTCCTGATGCAGGTCATGGATCTGGCTGACATCATCACGGTAAATGAGGCTGAGGCCGAGAGCATAACCCTTCCGAAGAACGGATCCCGAATCATTGTGATCAAAAGAGGAGAGTCCGGCGGAACAGTGATTTGCGGAACGGATCGGTTCGACTACAGCGCAGTAGATGTGAAACCCGTGGATACCACCGGTGCGGGCGACAGCTTTGCTGCAGGACTCATGTTTGGTATTCTGTCCGGCATGGACCTGCGCCAGGCAGTGGCCCTGGCAGCGGAAAGCGCGGCGAGGACCGTGTCAGTAAAAGGTCCCCATGGCTTTTGGAGGCGATAGAAATGGAGATGGGTTTATGATGGAAAGAGCATACGGCGCCCTTGTGGGAGGAGCAATCGGCGATGCGATGGGAATGCCGGCGTCGTTTTTTACGAGAGATAAAATCAAACAGGTTTACGGCTATATCACAGATTTTCTGGAGCCTGAGCAGGAGTCCCAGATTTATCACGGAAGCCTGAAGGCCGGTGAAATCACCGACGATACGATGGAAAGCATGATCATCTGTGATATTCTGGTCAGGAGCGAAGGGTTTGACCGGGACCTTTTCATCGATGAGATGCGCAGCTGGGCGTTCAAACACAGGATGCTGGAATCCACGGTGATCGGACCTTCCACACGAAAATTTCTGGAAGCCATTACGGAAAACAGGGACCCGGAGGAGGCAGCAGCACGCAGCGTTACAAACGGCAGTGCCATGCGCGTGGCGCCGGTGGGAGTGAAATACTATTACGATATAGAAAAATGCATCAGTATTGCTGCGGAAACGTCCCTGCCGAGCCACAGCAGCCGGCCTTGTGTGGCGGCAGCCTGTGCGGTTGCCGCAGCGGTGGCGGCGGGTGTGAAGGGGGGTTATACTCCCGGCCAGGTGATGGAATTTGCTTATGAAGGCGCGATCTACGGAGAGAAGGTCGGCAGCGACATAACCGCACCCAGTGTTGCAAAGCGAATTTTGCTTGCCAAGGAAATTGTGGACAAAAACCGTAGCAAAGGAATGAACGCAGTCCTGGACGAGCTTGTGGGATTGATCGGCGCGGGGATGCCGGCTTATGAATCCATACCCTTTTCGCTGGGCGTGTTCTATTCAGTGGACGGCGACGCCAGAGAAGGCATTGTCGCAGCGGTCAACGGAGGCGATGATGCGGATACAAACGGCGCAATCTGCGGCGGCATCTGCGGGGCCTATTCCGGGGCACAGGCAATACCGGACGATTGGAAGCGCAGAGTGGAAAAAGAGAGCGGGATCAACTTTATCAAGATCGCGCAGCAACTCTTAAAATAGATCTTATTTCTTTGACATGGAAATCCATATTCGAGGAACTGCCGCAGCGCATTACGAGCTGCGGCAGTTCTTTTATATATGAAGCCACCTGCCTCAACATACCGAGAAACAATCACGGCCGACAGATGCCATGGTCGAATATTTTGTGAATTTTACGGCAGGCATTTATTTTTTAACCCAATTAAAAAAATAGTAAAAAATTCTAAATATCTATTGACAGAGAAACATAACAGTCATATTATTTAATCACATTAATTAACCTTGTTAAAAAATAGGAGGTGTTATTTTGTCAGATAAGCTGTTTCATACAATTTATGGACGGGGTTTGGTAGGAGAACTGAAGAATATCGTGCAGAGGCCGTACCTGGTCGTAACCATGGAAGATCTTTGGAATAATTTCAAGGATGAGTTTGATGAGGATGCTGTTGTACATTTCGTAAAGACATTAGAGTACAAGGAAATCATGTCCGAAGTAGATTCGATGCCCAACTTCGAAAGCGTGATCGGCCTTGGCGGAGGTCAGGCAGTGGACTATGCAAAAATGGTAGCCTGGAAGAAACACCTGCCTCTTTACCAGATGCCCACCTCCATCGCAACCAATGCAGTTTTCGGACACCGCGCGGGTATACGGTTCGACAGCAATGTTCGCTATGTCGGGTATGTTGAGCCGATTGCGGTTTACATAGACTTCGACGTGATCCAGGGAGGGCCTGTCGAACTGAATCGCAGCGGTGTGTGTGACGTATTCTGCTATCACAATGCTGCCTTTGACTGGAAGTATGCAGCGGAAAAAGGAAAGTGCGAATCGAAATGGCCGTATGATGCCGAACTTTCCGCCAAAGCGGTCGCGGTCAAGGACAGCGTCGTCGCAGCGATTGACGACGTGTATGCCATGAACGAAAATGGAATCCGCGCCCTTGTTGAGGGCCTTCGCTGGGGCGGTGCCGCTTTCCACAATGCGGGGTGGAATCCTCGTCATATCGAAGGAACGGACCATTTCCTGTTTTACACGCTGGAGTATATGACCAAGAAGAAATTCATCCACGGGCTGCCGGTATGCCTGGGTATTTTTACCGGGTCCATGATGCAAGGAAACGATCCGGACGGCATTCTGGATTTGATTTACCGCGCAGGAGTGGATATTCGGCCGGAAAAAATGGGGCTGAGCTGGGATGAAGTTTTTGCTGCTTTGAAATTTGAACGGGAATATGTGGTTAAAACAGGATTGTGGTACACCGTTGCAAATGATTTTATCGTGGATGATTCTTTCTGCAGAACTGTAAAAGAAAAGATACTGGCAAAGTACGGTCCATGGTCCGAATAACGGTTTGATCAGACAGCAGGGCGGACTCATGACAGAACGAAAGACGTCAATATAATTTAAATATAATTGAGGAGGAAAATGAAAAATGAAACGATTACTGGCTATACTTCTGATCATGGCACTGGTAATAACATCCCTTGCCGGCTGCGGAGGCAAGGAAAGCGGCACCGGTGCTGACACATCCAAAGGCATACGAGCATTTGAGGGTGTAACCATCAATATGATCGCCGAGCAGCAGACTCCGACCGTGGCACTCTCAAAACAGCTGGGGGAATTCGAAGCTCTTACCGGCATTAAGGTAAACCTCGAAATGGCTCCCTTTGACAACGTTGTTCAGAAGATCACACTGGCGATGCAAAGCGGAAGTGATGATTACGACGTCATCGCTGTTCCGTACCAGTTTCTCGGAAATCTTGCGGTAAACGAATTTATTCAGCCGCTGGAACCGCTGATGAACAACCCTGATCTGGCCATTATCCCGGACTACGATTCACAAGACATCATCAAAGGCATGTGGGATGCTTCCGGAAAGTGGGAGGACACGGTTTATGGAATTCCTGCAAATTCCTGCATCATGTTCTTTGCCTACAGAAAGGATATCTTTGAAAATGCCGATGAGCAGGCTGCGTTCAAAGCAAAATACGGCTATGATCTGAAGGTTCCCGAGGACTGGGATACATACCTTGACATTGCTGAGTTTTTTACGAGAAAGAGCGGAGAGACCCTTGCCGGGCAAGCTCTGACGCAGGACTTCTACGGTGTTTCCATGTCGGGAAAACGGCATGACGCAACCACATGCGAATGGCTGAACTATGCATGGTCCTTCGGCGGCGGCATCTTTGACGACGCAGGCAATGTAGCGATCAACAGCGAGAAAAGCGTAAAGGCGCTGGAATACTATAATGAACTGAAAAAATACGCGCCTCCAGGAGTAACAGAAAAAACCTGGGATGAGCAGACAACGGAAATGCAGCAGGGCATTGCGGCAATGGCGGTTATATTCAACGACTGCACTCCTGCCCTTGAGAATCCTGCGGAGTCCAAAGTAGTGGGAAAAATGGAATACGGCGCGATACCGATCGGCGAAAATCCTGCCGCCCATTATGGTGCTTGGTCCTATTTCATTCCGGCAAAAGCGGCAAACCCGGAAGCCGCCTGGGTATTCCTGCAATGGTTCAATACTCCGGAAGTTCAGAAGGTCATCGCCCTGGACGGAGGCTTCCCAAACCTTTATTCCGTATATGAGGATCCTGACCTGAATCAGCTGCCGTACTGGGAAGCATCGATGGCGGCCTATGAAATATCCACCACAAGGCCGAGAATTCCGGAATGGAATGAAATGAACGAGGAACTGATGCTGCAAATCTCAAAGGTGATGAGCGATCAGTTGACTCCGAAGGCTGCCCTGGACGCCTGCGCTGAGAAATACGAACAAATCTTGAAAGGCAAACTGCCTGTGCTTTATCAATAAGTGCGAAATGTACTGTCAGTACTAATTAAGAGGCATGCCATTATCGGCAAAAATACACCTGCGGGAGAATCGGTCTCCCGCAGGCAATCAAACAGGAGGAGGTTAAGTTTGAAAAAGTCTCAATCAAGACTACATAATGAAAGGACCTTGGCGATCCTGTTCCACTCACCGACCTTCATCGTGCTGTCTGTCATAACGCTGGGTCCGCTGCTTTACGCCTTGTGGATCAGCTTTTTCAACTTCCGGCTCTCTGTCCCGGGTGGGCAGAATCAATTTATCGGACTCGATAATTATATTGCAATTTTTAAAACACCGGAAGTTGCCCAATCCATGCTGACAACCGTCAAGTTCATGCTCGTTGCGGTATCCTGTCAGGTGGTGCTGGGGTTTGCGCTGGCGCTGGCAATCAACGCTCTGCCTAAATTTCAGAGAATCATTACCTCACTGGTTCTGGTTCCGATGATGGTTGCTCCGCTGGTTGTCGGCTTAATGTACTCATTCTTTTTTAATACACAATTCGGGTTCTACACATGGGTTGTAGAGACACTGCATCTTCCGCTTCCAATATCCCTTTTCAGCCAGCCGGGCAGTGCGCTGATTACCGTTGCACTTACTGACGTATGGGAGTGGACGCCGTATCTGGCTTTAATGTTCCTGGCCGGCCTCCAGTCTATCGATACGGAAAGCTACGAGGCGGCAAAGATGGACGGAGCCAATGCATGGCAGACCTTTACCCGGATAACCGTACCGCTCATGATGCCGGTCATCGTAGTCGGTATTATCTTGAGGTCCATGGAGGCATTTAAAGAATTCGACAAGCCCTATATCCTCACCGGAGGAGGGCCGGGGTCCGCCACGGAAGTAATTGACATGTACACATACAGGCAGGCTTTTGTCTCTTTCAACTTCAGCTTTGCGTCTGCAATCTGCGTCGTGCTGTTTGTTATTCTGCTGGTGTGCGGAATCCTGTATGGAAAATTTGTATTGGAGCGTGATATGTAATGATCGGCAGGAATAAAAAGCAAATGACTTTGACTTTAATCTATACGTTTCTCATAGTATACATATTTATCACCCTTCTGCCTTATGCGTGGCTGATCATAACTTCGTTCAAAACACGAGTGGACGCCTTCTCCATACCTCCCAAGTGGATCTTTGAGCCCACCTTTACCAATTATAAAGAGGCGTTTCTTGATAAAGGATTTTTACTGAATTTAAGAAACAGTATGATTGTAACCACAGTAAGCACCAGTCTTGCTCTGATGATCGGACTGCCATCGGCATATGCCTTTTCACGGTTTAAAGTGAAGGGAGAAAAGGCCATGATGTACTATCTCCTGGGCACTCGGTTCACTCCCGTCGTGGCATTGGCGCTGCCGCTGTACCTGGTCATGGCAAAGGTGGGTCTGCTGAACAGTTATGTAGGAATCGTCATCGCACATATCACCTTTAACCTGCCCTTTGTGGTCTGGATGATGCGGGGTTTTTTCGATATGGTGCCTAAGGAAATCGATGAGGCGGCAAAGGTAGACGGATGCAGCTGGTTCTATATCTTTACGCGGATCGCACTGCCTCTTGCCAAAAGCGGACTGGCTGCTACTGCTGTATTCTGTGCCGTCAACTCATGGAATGAATTCTTCATGGCCCTGATTCTGACCGGGCGCGGAACAGCAACCATGCCGGTGGCAATCCCCGGACTCTTAACGCCCCAGGGGACCATCTGGGGACAGATTGCCGCCGTTGGAACCGTCATATCGGTTCCGGTGCTTATTTTCGCTATTATAGTTCAGAAACATATGGTAAGAGGCATGACCATGGGAGCTGTAAAATAAGCCCGGTCATTCATCGATACAAAGGAGTTTAACATGAATACGCTAGAAAGGGACCAAAAATACCTGATGCAGGTGTACTCTCCGGAATCCGTTGTTATAGAGCGGGGAGAGGGCATGTATCTATATGATGCAGAAGGGAAATCCTACCTTGACTTTTCCGCTCAGTTTTCTTCCTGCAGTTTGGGTCATGTTCATCCGGAACTTACGGAAGCGATCGAACGTCAGCTACACAAAGCGGTTTCCGTCACATCCATGTTTGTTACAGAAGAAAGGGTTGAACTTGCAGAGATCCTTGCGGAAATTGCCCCTCCCGGCCTGGAAAAGGTATTGTTCGGGTGCACCGGGTCTGATGCCAATGAATTTGCTTTAAAACTTGCCAAATATTACAAGGGCGGTGGTAAAATTATTTCTTTTCGCAGAGGTTTTCACGGCTCGACGGCAGGTTCCGCTGCCGCCACCGGAAAATCCGAGACGATTCAGGAGAATACAAGTATCGCCGAACTTCTGCCGAGAGGGTTTGTACACACATCACCGCCGTACTGCTACCGCTGTGATTTCGGATTGAAGCCCGACTGCTGTGGCCTGCACTGCCTGCGCTACCTGGAACAGACCATACTCCATGAGGGGGGAGACAAGGTTGCGGCAATCATAACGGAACCCGTGTTTGCAGCCGGCGGCGTAATCGTCCCTCCCGATGGATTTCTAAAGGGACTGAGGGAACTTTGCGATAAGTATGATGCGCTGCTGATCTTTGATGAAGTCGTCACCGGATTCGGCCAAACGGGATCTATGTTCGCCTGTGAGCACTGGGGAGTCGTGCCGGATATACTGGTTACCGGCAAGGCTTTGACCGGAGGATATATTCCGGGATCCGTTGTCATTGCCCGCAGGGATATCGGAGAGGCTGCCGATGCATTGACGCTTCACGGCCACACCCATTCCTGCTATCCGTTGATGTGTGCATCCGCACATAAAAATATCGAAATCATTCGGAGAGAAGGACTTTGTGAAAAGGCGGCCTCTGTTGGAAGCTACCTGATCGGTGAACTTCGCCGCCTGCATGGGCGCTTTGCTGCCATCGGCGATGTTCGGGGAGTAGGATTGCTGGCCGGTTTTGAGCTGGTAAAGAACCGTGAGACAAAAGAAGCAGATTTTGACCTGGGGCAGAGGCTCTTTGAAACCATGCTCGCAAAAGGCCTGATTACCGAGCTGGAAAGCAGAAGAAACCTGCAGAATGTGGTAATCGTGCTGCATCCGCCTCTCATTACGGAGAAAACCCATATTGATGAAGCAATACGCATGATCGAAGATTCCCTAGAGGAATGTCTTCAGAGTTGAGCAATTGTTCGGAATTTCCGGAGGAAGGTGGAGCAGAGATGAAAGAAACAGAGTATTTTGGAATAGACATTGGAGGCACCTCCACGAAATATGCAAGGGTGAGCAGCAGCGGAGCTATCGGGGAAAGAGGAAGCTTTGATACATTCCGAAGTATGAGCAGAGAAGCCTTTTTAGAAGCAATATTCCATGCCTGCGACAAAGCGGTATCTAAAGGTATTCATGGGATCGGCATCTCTTCCCTGGGAGTCATCGACAGCGAAAGCGGCTCCTATCTTGGAGGAGTGCAGAACCTTCCATCCCTGCAAGGTCTGAATCTGAAGAAAACTTTGAAATGCCGCTACCCCGGTCTGCCTGTGGTTATTCTTAACGACGCGAAGGCGGCGGCGCTGGGTGAGCTGTGGGTCGGGGAGGGAAAGGATTGCAGCAGCCTGCTTTGCATTACTCTGGGAACCGGCATCGGCGGCGCGCTGGTTGTAAACGGAAAACTAGTCCATGGATTTCACAATCGGGCCGGGGAAGTCGGATACAGTGATTACAGATCAGAGCTGAATTTTGCAGAGGCTCATTTTTCAACTGAAGCGGTTATGGCAAAAATTTCGAAACAAACCGGAGAACCGATGGACGGTTTCAAATTCTTTGAAAAATGTTATAATAAAGAGCCGAAGTATCTTGCGGCCCTGGACGATTGGATGAGGGGCGTGGCCAGATTAATCGCTAATTTGTGTCTGCTGGTGGATCCGCAGAAAGTACTGATCGGAGGCGGGATTTCGAGTGAAAACGAGATCATCATACCGTTGCTGACACAATTTACCGATGAAATGTTGCCGGAGGATTTCCGCGGTCAGACTGTGATTGCCCCCGCAAGCAACTCGTATAATGCAGGAATACTCGGTGCAGTGGCAGGATTGATTCTAAAAGATAGCAGGTGAAGGAATGGTTAAAGAGAACCTAACAAGCAGATCCATACGAAACAATAACAGCTACAATATTTTAAAGGCTCTGGTCGAACACGAAAAGCTTCAACGAAGCGAGTTGACTGCGTTCAGCAACGTAAGTGTTATAACAGTAAAAAAGATTGTAGATGAACTGCTTGCAGCCGGTATTTTGGAAGAGACCACGGTTACGAGCAGCCTCGGCAGAAAACCGAAAGGACTGAGCTTCATACAGGATCTGGGCTGTTTCTGCTGCATCAATTTGCGCAAAACCAGTCAGATCGGTTATTTTATTTATGACATACATTCCCGGCTGCTGTCGGAGGGCAGGGCAAAAGTGGGGCATCGTTCCGATTTTTCCTGTGCCCTGGATGAATGCATCCAGAAGATACAAAAAATAGCCGCAGAAGAACTGCGCTTGCCCCTGCTTGGAATCGCGGTGTCAGTACCCAGTATTTATTACGAAGAAGAAGATTCCGTCAACTGCGATTTGATCCCCGGACTGAAGGATATTCATTTAAAAAAACTGCTTACAGAAACCACGGGTATACAGAATATTGTGATCATTCACGACGTGTGCGCTGCCGCTAGCCTGGAGTATCAGCTGGCAGACAGTGACAGCCTGTATTATTTTTATCTCGGTGACGGGTTGGGCAGCGCTTTTGTGAGATGCGGAGAAGTATTCCAGGGAGACTCCTATGCCGCCGGAGAAATCGGACAGTGTTTTGCAGACTTTTGCGGCGTTGAACGAAGCTATGAAAGCATACTCTCCACATCCGGTCTGTGTGAACAGCTGGGACTATCGGATCAGGGAGAACTGGAAGCGATGCTGGAGTGTTACCCTGACCTGCCTGATGAGCAGCTACGAAACCTTCAAAAAATCTTAGACTTTTCGGCCAATATGCTGTACAATATATGCTGGCTGCTGAATCCGGGTACCATTGTGGTCGATTCCGGGCTGCCGCCGCTTGCAAGGCTGATCCAGGAAGCGACGCAGGAGAAGTGCGAACTCTTAAGCAGGTCGCCGATCAGGAACTGTGTCACTGTTACACTACCGAAAGAAAAGAATCATTATGCCATGTCGGGCTGTGTGGTTCTTCTCGTGGAAAACTGGATCGAAGCAGTACTGGACGGGACGTATAGAGCTGAACCGGAAGAACACGAAATTTTTAAAAACAACGGAGCGAACAGATGAAGCTGATACGAGCGAAAAACTATAAGGATATGAGCCGCAAGGCAGCGAATTTTTTATCGGCACAGGTGATCCTCAAAGAAAATTCCGTACTGGGTCTGGCGACAGGCGGGACTTCGGAAGGAATCTATGAGCAGCTTGTGGAATGGTACCGGAAAGGCGATATCGATTTTTCCGCGGTATCCACAGTAAATCTTGACGAATATGTGGGCCTTGATGAGGGGAATGAAAGAAGCTACCGCTATTTTATGAATCAGCACCTGTTTCATCATATCAATATTAAAGAAAAAAACTGCCATCTGCCCAACGGCAAGGCGGAAAACATAGAGGAAGAATGCAAGCGCTACGACCGGCTCATTGAAAAGCTCGGAGGGATCGACATGCAGCTCCTCGGCATCGGTGAAAATGGCCATATCGGCTTTAACGAGCCTGGAGAGGCCTTTGAGCAGATGACACACTGCATCCGGCTGAAGGAGACCACCATCGAAGCAAACGCCCGTTATTTCAACAAAAAAGAGGATGTGCCGAGGGAGGCTATTACTATGGGCGTCAAGGCGATCATGCAGGCCCGATCCATCGTTCTTTGTGCCAGCGGACCCAAAAAGGCGGACATACTGAGCAAGGTCCTTTACGGACCCGTTACGCCCGAAGTGCCCGGTTCTGTCCTGCAGATGCATCCCCGTCTGATTGTAATAGCGGATGCGGAGGCATTGCAGCAGGATGTATAATAGCATAACCATGACCCGACAGGTTCGGGTCATTTTTTTTAGGTATGGAATAATTCGGTACGATGGAACTAAATTATTTCCGAGTAATTAAGCTTCTTTTGAAAGCATTTTGCGAATTTGACCCGGAGATATATCTTTATATTTTTTAAATTGCTTGATGAAATAGCTGGTATTAGAATAGCCTGACAATAATGCGATTTCGGTAACAGATTTGTTTGTGGTTAGAAGAAGCTGTTCGGCATTTGCAATGCGGACAAAATTCAGATAATCCCGAAAGGTTTTTCCGGTGATAAATTTGAATTGCCTGGCGAAGTAGGAATAATCGATATGGCAAATATCTGTGATTTCCCGGGAGGTGATATCGCAGTTGTAATGATCTTCAACATATTGATACAATTTTTCAAATCGGGCAGCCTGATCTCTTTTCAGTGAAGGGAGTATCGAGCCTTGAAAGCCGATCGTGCTATAGCAATTCCTTAATATCCACAGTATGATTTGGTAAATCCCGAGTCTGATAGCAAATTCAAAGCCAAAGTGTTTCTTATTATACTCTTCGAATATATTTTGAAAATGCTCTGGAATAATGGTATCAGCCAACGCTTCTTTTGTGTAGCATCTCTTGAGTGTGCTGCTTTTCATTGTAAAGGGAGCGATATATTTACTTTCAAAGCATGTGCCGGCAGATGACGGCAGTACGGATGGATTGAACATAATAACGCTGTACCTTGTTTTTGGAGGCGCGTCTATGGAATGAACCTCCATGGCGTTAATCAGGATCATTTCTCCTTCACCGACATGATAAGACTCTTTGCCAACAGAGACCCTGGCGTTACCCTGCAAGAAAAACAATAACTCAATTTCATAATGATAGTGCGGAGAAATGTCCAGGCGGTTTTCCGCTGTTTCTTCCACATGGCAGGAATAGGGATACTCCTGCGAATTGTTCAAATTCATTACTTCGAATACTGGTTCGCTCATAAAAAGAACCCCCCCCCCCATTTTTAAAGAGATTAGCGTGAAAAAGTCAAATTTGTTATACTTCTTTAATATCCTATTATATCTTTTATTTACCTGAAATGCTATAGTGTATGTGATTTAGATATGATTTTGTTTCGGAATAAACAGGATAAGGAGAGATTCGGATGTCAAAATTAGCAATAAACGGAGGCCCGCCCGTCAGAAGCGGCAAATGGCCTGTATGGCCTGTTGTTGACCACAGAGAGACGGAGCTTATGGGGGAAGTAGTGCCGACGGGCAACTGGTCCTACAACGGTCCAAAGGAAACTGAATTACGCAGGCTATGGGCTGAATTTATAGGCTCCAAGCATGCGGTGCCGGTAGCCAACGGTACGGTCTCATTGCAGCTTTGCATGGAAGCTCTGGACATTGGATACGGGGATGAGGTCATTGTACCGGGATTGACATGGCAGGCGACAGGCGGGTCTGTATTGGATGTCAATGCGACTCCGGTATTTGTTGATGTTGAAGAGTCTTCCTGGTGTATTGATCCGGCTCAGATTGAAGAGGCGATTACACCAAGAACAAAAGCAATCATAGCAGTTCACTTATACGGGACCATATGCAATATGGATGCAATCAATGCGATTGCAAAAAAACACAACTTGTTCGTAGTTGAAGACGCAGCCCATCAGCACGGATCCGTATATAAAGGGAGAAAAGTTGGGGTATTGGGAGATGCCGCCAGCTTTTCTTTGCAGAACTCCAAGGTATACACCTGTGGAGAGGGCGGATTGGTTACAACGAATCATGATCTTATCGCGGAAAAGTTGGATGCGCTGCGAAACTGCGGAAGAAGAGCTGTTCCGAAAGAGCGGTTTGCCAATGATACGGGGAATTATGAAATGGAAGGCAATTTTATTCAATCGGGGAACTATCGCATTACAGAGTTTCAGGCGGCGATTCTGATCGGGCAGCTGGAAAAATTACCGGGACAGCTGGAAGTAAGAGATCGGAATGCACAGTATCTGAATGCTCTCCTCGAAAAAGAATGTGGATTAAAACCGATGAAAAGGGAACCCGGAACTGATTTGCAATCGTATTTCAATATTGCATTTCGATACGATAAAGAATGCTTTGCCGGAATAGATGTTGTCAAATTCAGAGGGGCTCTTTCGGCAGAACTGAACTCCCCTTTCACTTCCTGCTATCAGCCGTTGAATCATTGTGAGCTTTATAGCCCGCTAACCAAAAAACGTCATAAAATCAACAGAGAATACATGGAGGCCATTAATCCAAATCGTTTTGAATTAAAGCAGTGTGCAATTGCGTATAAAGAAACCTCGGTATGTGCGCATCACAAAATCCTTTTGGGAAGCAAAGATGATATGGACAAAGTGGTTGAAGCAGTCAGCAAAATAAGAGAAAACATTCATGAACTTCGATAAGGGAGGGTTGATTCCAGGTGAGTAAGATAAACATCGGTATCGTAGGAACCGGAGGTATGGCAAGGATTCATGCTGCCGCCTATATGAAAAATGAGGATGCATATGTCTATGGTGTTTGTTCTGCTTCAAAAGAGCATTCCAAACAATTCGCTGATGGAGAATGGGGATCGGTAGCCTATGGTGAAGGGGAAATGAATATTCGATCCCTGTATAAAATCGCACAAGTATACGATTCCTATCGGGAAATGGCAAAGGACCCCCAAATACATGCGGTCTGTATTGCCGTTCCGAACAATTTACATTTTGAAATCGCCATGGAGATGATTAAGTATAAGAAGCATGTTTTAGTAGAAAAACCGATTGCGGTTAATTCTGAATCGGCAGCAAAGCTTGTTTCGGCTGCAAAGGAAAACGATGTTATCATTGCGACTGGTCATATGTGGAGATATCATAAAGATGTGCAATACCTGAAGAAAGTAATTGAGGACGGTGTTCTCGGAGACATTGTGCAGACAAAGGCGTATGGTTTGCATTTACAATGGGGACCGAGTGGCTGGTTTGCGCAGAAATCACAGGCAGGCGGCGGAGCGCTCATCGATATGGGAGTGCATGCCATTGATACGACAAGATATTTATTGGGTGATCCTGTCGTAAAATCCGTGTACGCTTCCGTGGGAACCAGATTCGGCGGCTATGATGTAGATGACTTTGCACAGGTCATGGTCAAGCATGAAAACGGCATTGTATCGCTTTTTGAATCAGGATGGAATTTTCCTTATGTCAGCGGGGTGGAAGCCAGCACGGAAATTTGGGGAACGAAAGGCTATGCAAGGCTTTTTCCAACATCCCTGACGATTAAGATTGGAGACACTTGGGGCACTTTTACACCGAAATCCTCAGAAGAACACATGTCGACAGAACCTTACAACAGACAGGTTAACAACTTCGTTGCAGCAGTAAAAGGCGCAGAAACCTGCATTGTTGCGTTTGAAGTTGGATTGAAGGTTTTGGAAATATGTGATGCGGCATATGAATCTGCTCAAAAGGATATTGTTGTCAGGTTTTGAAATAGTGCGATTAGGCCGGTCTGAAGGCAGAAAGTTGAATATCATTGCAAATACGCGGGGCCGTCATCGATTGCGAGGCGGCCTCTTTGTTTTGCCGAGTGTTGTGGGCGCCGTCTCTCCCCTTCTGCCCTAAAAGAGCAGGAGGCCATTTAAAAAGGGTCTTTTTATTATCTTTAGCGTTAAAAAATTATCAAATTTATCTCCAAAAAATGGTATGTCGATAAAAAGTACAAGGAGATGTATCCCGTACCGATAGTGGTAAAATTTCGGAGCATATTGAAATTATAATATTGTATACAAGGAAGTATACAATATTCCGAAAAAATATTAATTGACATTAATTTAACAATATGGTACGATCGTTCCAAGCGCTTAAACCTAAGAATCACTTTTTATTGAAGATAAGGAGAACAACATGATATTTAAACTTTCAGACGCACATGCCATGCTGCAGAAAGTCGCAAAAGAATTTGCAGAAAAAGAAGTTGCGCCTCTTGCTGCGGAGCTTGATGAGACAGGCGTCTTTCCGAGAGAAACCTTTGAAAAGATGGCAAAATGCGGGTTTACCGGAATCGGAACTCCTTTGGAATATGGCGGTTCCGGTGCGGATGATATAGCAAAGGCCGTAGTGGTTGCGGAAATTGCAAGAAAGTGCGCAGCAACTGCCGCGACGCTTTCAATTCATATGATATTTCCTTCTGTTATCCAGAAATTCGGAACAGAATCACAAAAAGAAAAATACCTGCCTCTCTGTGCAGACGGCGCAAGACTGAGCGCCTTTGCCCTTACTGAGCCGAATGCCGGCTCTGACGCCGGAGCTGTAAAGACGACGGCCCTGCTTGACGGGGACGAATATGTTCTGAACGGCACAAAATGCTTTATTACAGGCGGAGGACAAGCCGATTTTGTAGTGGTCTTCGCTCTGACTGATCCCGCAAAAGGCTTAAAGGGCCTTTCGGCGATCATTGTTGAGAAAGACACGCCGGGATTTTCCATCGGAAAAATCGAGGAAAAAATGGGAATCCGGGCTTCGGAAACCGTGGAGCTGATCTTTGACAACTGCCGGGTACCGAAGGAAAACCTGGTCGGCAAAGAGGGGAAAGGATTCAATATCGCCATGACCGCGCTGGACGGGGCCAGAATCGGAGTTGCTGCACAGGCTCTGGGCATCGCGGAGGAAGCGCTGGATGAGGCGGTCAAATACATGAAGGAGCGTGTCCAGTTTGGAAAACCCCTGACGGCACTGCAGGGGCTCAATTGGTATATTGCGGAGATGGCAACCAAGGTGGAAGCCGCAAAATGGATGATTTACAATGCCGCATACAGAAAACAGGAAGGGCTCCCCTTCACAAAAGAAGCTGCAATGGCCAAGCTCTATGCTTCGGAGACTGCAATGTTTGTCACCAACCTGTCTCTCCAGATCCATGGCGGATACGGCTATATGAAGGATTACCCGCTGGAAAGAATGCTTCGTGATGCAAAAATTACCGAAATCTACGAAGGCACCTCGGAAATCCACAAAGTAGTTATAGCAAGAGAAGTACTGAAATAGGGAGATTCACCAAATGAATATAATTGTATGCATCAAGCAGGTACCGGATACCAATGAAGTCCGGATCAACCAGGAAACCGGCACTCTCATCAGAGACGGTGTGCCGAGCATTATCAATCCCGATGACAAGAACGCCATTGAGGGAGCATTGTCTCTCAAGGACCAGCAGGGAGGCCATGTAACCGTTTTGTGCATGGGTCCGCCTCAGGCGAAGGACGCTCTTAAGGAAGCGCTGGCCATGGGAGCGGATGAGGCGATCCTGCTCTCCGACCGGGCTTTTGCCGGATCGGATACATGGGCTACTTCAACGATTCTGGCAGCAGCGATCGAAGCGATCGGAAACTACGATATCGTCTTCTGCGGCCGGCAGGCCATAGACGGCGACACGGCCCAGGTGGGGCCGGAAACCGCAGAATTCCTGAACCTTCCTCAGGTCACCTATGCCAAGGATATCAAGGTGTCCGGGGATTCTCTCGAAGTGACCCGCTTTACGGAATACGGAGATTATGTGATACGGGTAAACACACCGGTTATGCTTACGGCGGTGAAAGAATTGAATACGCCGAGACTTCCGAGTGTAAGAGGAATTTTCAAGGCATATTCTGCAGATGATGTCAAAGTCTGGACCATCGAGGACATCAAGGTCGATTTAACACAAATCGGACTGAAGGGATCGCCCACTAACGTTTTCCGTTCTTTTGTCCCGGTGAAGGAAAAGAATTCCCAGATCATCGAAGGACTCAGCGGAAAAGAAAAGGCATCCGTACTGGTCGGAAAACTATCTGACCTGAAATTGATATAGGAGGCTTATCGATGAATAGAGCAAAAGTAAACCAGCAAATCAATATCGGAGACTATCATGACGTTTGGGTCATCGCGGAGCAGAATGAAGGGAAGATCCATCCCGTGACCATCGAACTGATAGGGGAAGGCAGAAAGCTTGCCGACATGCTCGGCAAAAAACTCGCGGCGGTGGTCCCGGGTGCCGATGTGGATTCCGAGGTCCATAAGCTTCTCCATTATTCCGTTGACACAGTTTATCATATAAAACATCCGCTGCTGAAGGAGTTTTCGACAGAGGGGTACGCCCTTTCCATATCCGAACTCATTCTGGCAAAAAAACCCGAAGTTGTTCTTCTGGGAGCGACCTCCATCGGAAGAGACATTGCGCCGAGAATTGCGGGCAAAGTGGGTACGGGATTGACTGCGGACTGCACAAAGCTTGAGATTGATGCCGAGGACAATAAACTCCTCCAGACCAGACCTGCTTTCGGAGGCAATCTGATGGCTACGATCGTCTGCCCGAAAAACAGACCCCAGATGTCTACCGTGCGTCCGGGCGTTATGGAAAAGGCAGTTTATTCCGAAGAGATCCGGGGACAGGTTGAGGTCTTTGTTCCGTCGCTGGACGCAGAGGATATCCGTACGGAGCTGATCGGTAAAAACAAGAGTGACAAGAAAAAAGTCAACCTGATCGATGCGAAGGTTATCGTGTCCGGCGGTAGGGGATTGAAAACTCCCGATGGCTTTGCACTGATCCGAGAGCTGGCTGAAAATGTGAACGGAGAAGTCGGATCCTCGAGAGCCTGCGTTGATGCAGGATGGATTGAGCACCTCCACCAGGTGGGGCAGACGGGAACCACCGTAAGGCCTGATCTCTATATCGCCTGCGGAATCTCAGGAGCGATTCAGCATCTGGCCGGTATGAGCGAGTCAAAATATATCGTTGCCATCAACAAGGATCCCGACGCACCGATTTTCAAAGTGTGCGACTATGGCATCGTTGGTGATGTATATGAGGTAATTCCCGCTATGATCGAAGCGATTCGCAATACGGGAAGCCTGGAAATTTAACGCACAAGCCGGAAAGGAGGAATAGAATCATGAGCGCAATGATTGACGACAACAGTCTGAACATGAGCGGCTACAGCATACAGGAAATGTATGTGGGGCAAAGGGCGAGTGTCAGCAAAACCATTTCTGAATCGGATATCAACACGTTTGCTGGGATTATCGGCGACTTGAATCCGGTTCACGTAAATGCAGAGTATGCCAAAACAACACGTTTCGGAGAAAGAATCGCCCATGGCATGCTGACAGCATCATTTCTTTCAACAATCGTCGGAATGTGTATCCCGGGCGCGGATGCGATTTACCTGAGCCAGGAGCTGAAGTTCCTTCTGCCCGTGAAAATCGGAGACACCATTACCGCAACCGGTGTAGTCACCAAAATTATAGAGGATAAAAAAATCGGACATCTGGATATGACCATCACCAACCAAAGGGGAGAAGTCGTAGTTGCAGGTGAAGGAAAGGTTATGGCCACAAAGTAGAGGAGAAAACACTATGGCGAATATTTTTTTAACACCGAATTATATCTGCATGGGGCAAGGCGCGCTCCATCAAAGCAAAGACCATATGAAAAAGCTTGGAAAAAAAGCCCTGATTGTAACGGACGCCTCCATGGTTAAACTGAATAATGTGAAGAAATTGACGGATGTTCTGGATGAGATCGACATCTCTTACGAGGTATATTCCGATGTGAACTGCGAACCGACTACCAGCATGGTAGACGCGGGGCTTGAGCTGTATCGTTCTGCAGGCTGCGACTTTCTGGTGGGCCTGGGCGGAGGAAGCCCCATCGATACGATGAAGGCAATCGGCGCCGTAATCGGAAACGGCGGAGACATTTGCGACTATGTCGGAAAAAAACTGACCGTACCGATGCCCCCCAATGTATCGATTCCCACGACTGCAGGGACGGGAACGGAGGCAACCAAAGCCTCGGTCATCACCAATACGAAAACCAATGTGAAAATGCTGCTCAATGATCCGCTGCTGATTACGGATCTGGCCATCGTGGACCCGGAATTTACGGTAACCGCGCCGCCTTCCGTAACCGCCGCGACAGGAATTGACGCATTGACCCATGCCATTGAATCCTATATTTCCAAAAAAGCATTTCCGCTGTCGGACACCTATGCGATTTCAGCGATCCGGAGGATTTTTGCAAATCTCTATGAGGCATATGTCAACGGTCAGAATATCCATGCAAGAAACCAGATGGCAGTAGCGTCTCTTGAGGCGGGGATCAGCTTTACCAACTCTTCGGTTACCTTGGTACACGGCATGAGCCGGCCAATCGGAGCGTTGTTCCATGTCCCCCACGGATTATCCAACGCCATGCTGCTGTGCCGCTGCCTGGAGCATGTACTGCCGGGAGTGGTTGACCGTTTGAGCAATCTGGCAAAAGAAATCGGTGTTTACGAGGTGGGGATGAGTGAAATGGATGCGGCAAAGGCTTTTGTAGAGGAAACGAAAAAGCTCTGCGCCAAACTGAACATTCAGACGCTTGCCGAATACGGAATTGACAGAGAACAGTTCTTTTCCAACCTTGATAAGATGGCGACGGACGCTCTTGCCAGCGGAAGTCCCGGAAATTCACGGATCCCGCCGACGAAGGAAGATCTGATTGCAATTTACAAATCCCTTTGGGAAGAATAACATAATCTCCTTTGATTCTTGGGCAGCCCCTGCAATGATTGTTTTCACTCTTCATAGCAGGGGCTTTCCCGTCTTCTCCCCCTTTGAATCGTGTTTATTTTATGCTCGCATCGTGCAGATATTGCCTTCCTTTCATAGACTTACCATTGGATTGTTCCCGCGTATCATATTAAAATATAGATATAGCCGACCCTCTGCCGGTAGTTGTTGCGGTTCCGATTCGTTGGAAAGCCATGTTGATACAGGTCGGGAACCTCTTGCTTAGCATCCGGAAGACTGAAGGAGGAAACCATGAGAAAAATAAAAAAAGCCAGATTCGTTATATTCCTTACATTGTTAATTCTGAGTGCCGCCGTCTTTTCTGTTTATTCTTTTACACCTGATTTAATAATTTCTGATCAAGATTCCGCAGACCAATCCGGAAAATTATTCGAAGCACAAGGTAATGAAGTACAGGAAGTACATAAAGAAGTACAAAAAAATGTAGAACTCATAGAAAAGGAACGCAGACTGTTTATGGAAGAAAATCAGGATCTGTACGCTGTATCGCGGGGGATAACAGATCAATCTGCCGGAAACAGGCAGGTAAGCCAGGCCATGAAACAACAGGAGACGGCACCGGCATCGAAACCGGCTGCGCAGGAAACGGTTAAGTCCGCCCCGAAACCGGCTGCGGCGGCAAAAGTCGAGCCGGAAAAACCTGCTCCCGCTCCGGCAAAGTCTGTTCCTGCCGCGGAGGCGAAACCTGCTCCCGCTCCGGCAAACGCGAATTCGGGCGACTCATACAAGCTGGATCTGCTGGCGAGGCTGATTACTGCGGAGGCACAGGGAGAGCCATATGAAGCCAAGGTTGCCGTGGGAGCGGTTGTGATGAATCGAGTACATAGCAGTTCCTGGCCCAATACGATCAAAGACGTAATCTATCAGAATATCAACGGGTATTATCAGTTTACTCCGGTGGAGAACGGCTGGATCAATAAACCTGCCGAGCCCGGATCTATCCAGGCGGCAAAGGCGGCGTTAAACGGAGCCGATCCCACCAACGGGGCCGAGTTTTACTATGACGATACTACGACGAATGAATGGATCCTGTCCAAGCCTGTATCCATAAGGATCGGGCGCATGATCTTTGCATTTTAACGGAATACCGATATTATAAGAAAAACCTGTGATTGTCTTTTGAAGGGACTGTTTCGCCGCGAATAACTCGCGGTGAAACAGTCCCTTTTTGTCGAGATTAACAAGGTTCAGTCAATTATGAAAAATAATTGTCAATAATGACAAAATCGTAAGGTCTTTTTCTCGTTCAGAAATACCCGCTTTATGCAAGCATTCTTGAAAATACTGGGTTTGAGACTGATCAACCCGATATGGCATGACTATTGCTATATAAGACAATAGTACTACTGATTCCGTAAACCGGATAAGAAAAAATTAAGGAGGGTAAATATGACAGACAATAGTTCCAACACGAGTCCGCAGCAGGAGAGAACCCTGCAGCGCGGAATCAGACCGTGGCATGTATCACTGATTGCCATCGGCGGCATCATAGGATCCTGTTATTTTTTAGGCTCTGGATACACCATCAAGGAAATCGGACCGTCTATCATCGTTGCATATGCCATAGGCGGGCTGGTAATCTATGCTGTGATGCAGTCCTTTGCCGAGCTTTTGGTGAATGTCCCAAGAAGAGGCTCTTTTGTATCTTATGCCAAAGAATTTATCGGTGAAAGCTTTGCCTGTGGTGCAGGATGGGCGTACTGGATCAACTGGGTGGGCTACGTTCCTGCGGAAGCGGTTGCATGCGGAATCATCATGAATACGTTTGTGCCGGGCAGTGTTATGGTGTATTCTATTATTGCCCTCGGTTTAATCACACTTGTAAACCTCTATCACGTAACCTGGTTCGGTCATATCGAATCCATATTATCCATCATGAAGATCGCAGCAATAGGGCTGTTTTCCATCTGTGCCATCCTTATCCTCTTCGGTATAATCGGCGGCGAGCCAATCGGTTTTTCGATCATTTACAATCCGGAGTCAGGCTGGTATGGATCCCTGTTCCCGAATGGAAGCTGGATCGTCATCACCACTATGGTAATGATATTGGTCAATTTTCAGGGATCTGAAATCGTCGGACTCTCCGCGGCAGAAACGCAGAACCCCGAAAAAAACATTCCGCTTGCATGTAAAAGAGTGGCATACCGTATCATATTGATTTACATCGTGCCGCTCGCTCTTCTGGTTATGATTCTTCCTTATGAAAATGCAACTCTGGAGGATTCCGTATTCAGTATGGCATTGGCAATGTACGGATTAAGATGGGCTGCAGGATTTTTCTCCGTAATCGTTATGATCGCAGCTTTCAGCTGTGCCAACTCGGGAGTATACGGAACCGTTCGGGCTCTTTACGGCCTTGCTTCAGAAGGGCTGGCGCCAAAGGCTTTTCTGAAACTCAACAAATACAATGTGCCGCAGATCGCCACCATTTTTACAATTATTCCAATGTGGCTCTTTATTCCGTTCGCATACTATTTCGGAGAAGGGGCCTTCTATACCATGATTCTGGGAATGGCCGGATTTACCGGAACCGTGTGCTGGGGCGGCATCATAGCATCGCAGATCGTGATGAGAATAAAGCTCAGGAAAAGAGGATATGACCCCCGCGAAGTGCTGACTGTAAAAACCCAGCTGTACCCGATTCTTCCCGCTATAGGACTGTTTGTAATCGTTGCCGGTCTGCTGTTTATGGCTTTCCAGGCAGACCTTCTGTCCGCCTTTATCTTCTCGGTGGCATGGACGGCCGGACCGATGGTGATCTACAAAATTCTAAAGACCATGGGAAAGACCAGAGCGGTAAGAACATTAGGAGCTGATGAAATTGCATTTGATGATAAGTTCCCGGAAAAGACCGTGAAAGAAATCGAATAAGATCCGGATTGAATCCAAGCCGGTTAAAAAAGAAAGGACCTGATAAAAATGATTAATAGAGAAAAGCTGAAGGCACAATACAAGAAAGAAATAGAGCTCTTTGAAAAGACTCATCCGAAATCAAAGGAGCTCTACGAAAGAGCGAAAGGCAGCCTGCTGCAGGGCGTTCCGATGAACTGGATGGTAAAATGGGCCGGGAGCTACCCCGTTTGCGTTGCCAGCGCCAAGGGAGCGCATTTTCAGGATGTTGACGGAAACGACTATATCGACTTCTGCCTGGGCGACACAGGCTCCATGGTCGGCCATGCGCCGGAACCATCGGTAAAAGCCATCACCGAATATGTAAAGCAGGGAACTACCTTCATGCTGCCTACAGAGGATGCAATCTGGTGCGGCGAAGAGCTTTCCAGAAGGTTCGGAATGAAATACTGGCAGTTTTCCACAAGCGCTACCGACGCCAACCGTTTTGCACTGAGGCTGGCAAGGCAGGTCACAAAGAAGCCCATGATCGTCGCCTATAACTGGTGCTACCACGGAACCGTCGACGAAACCGTCGCAATCATGGACGAAAACGGAAATACGGTTGCCAAGCCTGGAAATCTGGGACCGCAATGCGATCCGGCGCAAACGACCAGAATCATAGAATGGAATGATATACCGGCGCTGGAAGCGGCCTTGGAAAAGGGTGATGTAGCCGCAGTACTTGCAGAGCCTGTCATGACCAACTGCGGAATCGTCCATCCGGAACCCGGCTATCACGATGCGTTGAGAGAATTGACAAAGAAATACGGCGCCGTCCTGATCATTGATGAGACACATACCATCTGCACCGGTGTGGGAGGCTATACGAAGGCGTATAACCTGAAGCCGGATGTCGTCGTAGTCGGCAAAACCATTGCTTCGGGCATTCCCTGTGCAGCATACGGTTTTTCTGCGGAACTGGGAGAACGGGTTGCCGCCGAAATTCCTTATGAACTCTGCGATATCGGAGGCATCGGAGGAACGCTGGCAGCAAATGCCTTGAGCATGCATGCCATGAAAGCCACCCTGAGCGAGGTTTTGACAGAAGATTTCTATGCCAGGAACATACCGCTGGCTGAGAGGTTCAATGAAGGCGTGCAGAACGTGATCAATGAATTCAATCTTCCCTGGAACACGACTCAGCTGGGATGCAGAACCGAATACTGGTTCAGAAAAGAGCCTGCGAAAAACGGCGGCGAGGCGGAAGCAGCGGTGGATTTTGAGCTGGATCAGTATATGCATCTGGCTTCCCTGAACAGGGGCATTCTGATGACGCCGTTCCACAACATGGCCCTGATCACGGCTGTGACGACGGAGGATGACATCGACAAGCATACTGCCGTATTCCGTGAGATCGTCCAAAATATTGTCGATTAGTTTTACGATTAGCATCGCTCACATATAGCATCGCTCACATATAACCTTGCTCTCATATAACATCCCCTCACATAAACAAAGACAAAGAGAAAGATCGGAGGCAGATTACCTCCGATCTTTCTGCAGTAATCCTTCGATCTTTCTGCAGTCCGATTCTATTTTATCTCACTTCAGCTGCTGATTCAGCTTTACACCGGTGTAAAACAGGGGATCCTTCGGTATAGAGTAGGGGGGGGAATAGGAAAGGTCCATGGAGATCAAGTCCTCTGCCTTACCCTTCAGTGTCAGCACAGCTGCACAGACATCGATCCTTTTATCAACTCCCTGGGAACCGACGATCTGACATCCCAGAAGCATTCCGCTTTTCCGGTCTGCCACAGCCTTGACTGTCATCACATCACCACCCATGAACTCCGGCTTATCCGGCTTTCGGTCCAGGCTGACAACCGGGTCATAACCAGCCAGAGCTGCCTCCTGCTCTGTCAATCCGGTTTGTGCCACAGTCAGGTCAAAGACCTGAAAAATGGATGTCCCCAGGATACCCTGGAATTCTTCGCTGCCCCCGGTAATTTGATTGCCTGCAATAATTCCTGTTTTGTTTGCGGTAGAACCCAGCGGACGATAAACCGGTTTTCCTGAAATCCTATGGTAATACTCCGTGCAGTCGCCGCAGGCGTAAATATCCGGAGCGCTTGTCATCATGCGGCGATCCACTTTGATTGCTCCGGTGGGCCCAAGCTCGATACCGGCAGCTTTCGCCAGTTCCACCGCAGGCTTGACTCCAGTAGCCAGGAGAACGATATCTGCAGCGTAAAAACTGCCGTCGTCAAGGAGCACTCCATTGTCAGTAATTTCGCGGATGGCGGCATTGGCAGCCAGGCCGACATCGTTCTTTTTCAGGTTTTCCTCGACCAGTACAGCCAATTCCGGGTCCAATCCTCTGATGATAGAGGACCGGAAGATCAGAGTGGTCTTGATGCCGATTCTGGTCAGATTTTCCGCCATCTCCAGCCCGATGGGGCCTGAACCGATAATTGCAGCCTTTTTCGGCTTGTTCATGCTCAGGAAAATTTTAATATCCTTCACATCGCTGATACTGCGCAGTACAAAAACATGCTTCTTGTCACTTCCGTCAATGGGCGGACGTACTGCCCCGGCGCCGGTTGCAATCACCAATTTGTCGTAAGAATCCGGGAACTCCTGCCCGGTAAGCAGATTCCTCACCTGCAGGGTTTTGGATTCCAGATTCACGGAGACAACCTGGTGCATGATGCGGACGTTTATGTTATATTTCTGCTTGAAGAAGGCCGCATCCCGTGGAATCAAATCGTCGAAGCTGGTAAACACATTCCCGAGGTAATAGGGCATACCGCAGCCCGAGTAGGATATATAGCGGTCTTTTTCATACAGGACGATTTCCGCTGTCCTGTCATTCCTTCTGATTTCCGCAGCTGCCGACGTCCCGGCGGCCACTGCTCCGATGATTACGATCTTCATAAGCACCTCCGCGTTTCGTTCATACCGTATTGATACCATTCTTTGCATAAGTTAATCATAATGAAAGCAAGTGATAGCTGTATTTTAAAACTAGACGGATCATGGAATTGGACTGTGCCGGATTCTATTATATTTTAAAGAAAATTGTTTTTCGGTCGAGTTCACGCTGCGGTATAAAGTAATCCATAAAAAAATCGATAAGTATAAGACAGGCCAGGCACATACCGGACAGAAAGAATGAATGGCTTGAAGTCAGGGGGGTGAAAACAAAAAGTAAAAAAACTTTATCATGACAAGAACAGATTAACTTTAGCAAGCAACGGAGGCATTTATGAAAAGTAAAAGCTTATTGAAAAAAATTCTGATTTCTATAGGAATACCCGTCGCGGTTACCTATTGCATTGCCGCAATCATCACGTTAAATATCGTCAGTCAAACTGTTACGAGATTAACGGTAAGTGAACTGGAGGCAAAATCACAGGCGGCTTCCTACGAAGTGGAAGGCTTTTTTAAAAAATATTTGGAAGTGGCTAATCAAATGGCTACGAACACCCAGTTCGAGGAACTGTTTCTGAATACTGCTCCAGGCACGGTTATCACATCGGCTCCGGGATTCCCTCAGGTGAAGAGGGCTTTGGACAACGTCAAAATGACAGATCCAGAAAATATCGTTGTATCGTGGATTGCCGATATTGATTCCAGTCAGTTTACGCAATCGGACGGCTACGTTTCCGCTTCGGACTATGATATCACAGTGCGGTCATGGTATCAGGAACTGGTCGCGAAACAGGCCGTATTTATAACAGAGCCATACGAAGACGCCGTAACGAAAAATATAATTGTTAGCGTTGTTGCTCCCGTTTACAAAACGGGGACCAAGGAGCTGATCGGAGCTACCTGTATCGACGTTTCCATCGATGCAATCCATGCAATGCTTGATGAAAACAAGTTTGGAAAATCCGGATTCTTCATTCTGGCAACAGATAAGGGTCAAATCTTCTATCACCCGAATGAAGCGTATCGAAATCTGAACGTGTCGGAAACGGATATGTCCCAGAATATAAAAGATGCAGTGACAAACAAGACGAGAGGAGGCATCATCTACAAGACCGACGGTCAGGAAAGTTACGGATACCTTACTATGGTTGGCAATACCGGATGGATCATCGCTTCCGGCCTGTCGGAAAAAGAGTTCAGCAGCCCCTATACTGCTGTACAGGCTACGATACTGATCGTCTTCGGCCTGGCTCTGGCCGCCATCGTTTTTCTGATTTTTTTCTTTACCCGGCGAATCGTCAAGCCTCTGAAGGAAGTCGTACATATGATCGGGGAAATGAACAAAGGACATTTCAAAGAACGGCTGGAAATCAAATCCAAGGATGAGATCGGCCAGATGGCGGATATCATGAATCAGTTTGCAGATAAGCTCCAGAGAGATCTGATCGGTGCTCTGAATCAAATATCAAAGGGCAATATGAATATTCATCTGGCCGCAGCAGATGATAAGGACGAAATTACGCCTGCTCTGATCAAGACCGTTGAAACGGTAAGCGGGCTGAATCAGGAAACCCGAAACCTGATTGCGGCTATCCTGGAAGGGAAGCTGGATACCCGCGGAAATTCCGGTTTGTACGCGGGAGCCTGGAAAGATCTGATTGACGGCACAAACAGTCTGATTGATGCCTTCGTGGCGCCGATCAATGTAACCGCCGAGTATATAGACAGAATCAGCAAGGGAGATATTCCTCCAAAAATTCTGGAAGAGTACAAGGGTGATTTCAATGAAATCAGGTTAAACCTGAACACCTGCATCGAGGTGGTCGGCGAGTTGATTTCCGATACCAGGATGTTGTCCGAAGCGGCAGTACAGGGCAATTTGTCCGTTCGCGGCGATGTGGATAAATTTGAAGGCGGATTCGCCGATATTGTCAGAGGAATCAACGAAACACTGGACGCCATTATCGAGCCGCTTCAATTCTCGGCTGACTACATCCAGAGAATGGCAGACGGGCAATACGTAGAGGAAATCGAGAAAGACTACAGGGGCGACTATAAGCTTCTAATGGACGCCCAGACGTCAATCCGGGCATCGCTGAATTCTTTGGTGGGAGAAATCATTGCCATAACACAGGCGACTGATGACGGGGACCTGACGGTAAGGGGAGACACCAGCAAGTTTAAAGGAGGGTTCACCGATATCATCGGAGGCTTCAATAAAATTCTGGATATGGTCATCAACCCATTGAGAGAAGCGGAAGAAGTCCTCAAAAAAATGTCGGTGAATGATTTCACGCTGAATATGACAGGCCAGTATAAAGGGACCATCAAAGAACTGGCGGATTCCATCAATAACGTTCATGAGGAACTGGTGAAAATGCAGGATGCCATTATTCGCCTCGGAAACGGCGACACCGGCAATCTGGAACGGTTGATTCAGATTGGCAAACGCTCCGAAAATGACAGGATCCTTCCGTCGCTGATCTTTGCAAACCAGGCGATCAGGGACCTGATTGAGGAAGCAAAGACACTGGCCGATGCGGTTGTCAGCGGCGACTTGAGTGTCAGAGCAGATGCGGACAAATTTAAAGGCGGATACAAAGATATCATTGACGGCTTCAACCAGTCGATCGGCATTATGGTGGAGACAGTGAATGAGACTTCCTCGGTAATGCAGGATTTAGCGGGCGGAAATCTTACTGTTTCCATGACCGGAGAACACAAAGGAGACTTTGGCAAACTGAAAAATGATATCAATGAGACGATCCGGACCTTTAATGAAGTGCTCAACGATATCAACAATGCGGCGGATCAGGTTGCTTCGGGTTCCCGTCAGGTATCGGACGGAAGCCAGACCTTATCACAGGGAGCGACAGAGCAGGCCAGCTCCATTGAGGAACTTACGGCATCCATCGCAGAAATCGCATCGCAGACAAAGCATAATGCATTGAACGCCAACCAGGCAAATGAGCTGGCTATCACCGTTAAGGAAAACGCAACCCATGGCAACGACCAGATGAAGGATATGCTGGATTCCATGGCTGAGATCAACCAGGCGTCAGCTAATATTTCAAAGATTATAAAGGTAATTGACGATATTGCGTTCCAGACAAATATCCTGGCGTTGAATGCGGCTGTCGAAGCAGCCAGAGCCGGCCAGCATGGCAAAGGCTTCGCAGTGGTTGCGGAGGAAGTCCGGAATCTGGCGGCAAGAAGCGCGGAGGCGGCAAAGGAAACAACGGATTTGATTGAGGGCTCCGTGAATAAGGTGCAGGCCGGGACAACGATTGCAAATGAAACCGCTTCGGCGCTGAATGAAATCGTTATCGGAATAGAGAAAGCGGTTACTCTGGTAGGAGACATAGCAACCGCATCCAATGAACAGGCATCCGGCATTGCGCAAATCAACAAGGGAGTCGAGCAGGTTTCGCAAGTCGTGCAGAATAACTCCGCAACTGCGGAGGAAAGTGCGGCTGCCAGCGAAGAACTGTCAGGGCAGGCAGAGCTGCTGAAGCAAATGGTGGGTAGATTCAGTTTGTCGAATGATACCGCGATTTTTGCAGGCGGTCAAGCCCTGTTGGCGGGCCCTTCCTCTGGAAAGAGGGACAACAAGCCGAAAGCAAAAATATTATTAAGTAATCAGGAGTATGATAAATACTAGGTGATCACGTTCGCCGTCTGCCCGCAAGGGTAGGCGGCGAACATGTACCCGGAAGAGAGGGCGGCGAACGTGTACCCGGAAGGGCGGGCGGCGAAGATTCACCGAACACTTGGATTAACCGATCCGCCGGACTTTGGCGAACAGCATTTGACAATCCGGCAAATCCTGATATGATAAAAACAGTGAAAATAAATTAAAATCACGTATTGCTGCGAATTGGGGGAGACCATGGAACTAGCCAATTATGAACTGATATTGGAGCACCTGCCCGGTGCGATGGTCATTGATATGAAGGGCACCATTGTTTATATCAACAAGCAGTGTGCAGACTATATCGGCACGGACCGGGAGTATGCCCTTGGGCGCGATGTGCGTGAAGTTTTCCCGAGCACGAAGATGATTGAATCCCTGAAGCTGGACAAGCCGGAAATCGTCTTCTATCATTGCTTCGGCATCGGAATAAGCGTTGAGGTTCCTCTTTTTTCCAATGGGGTGAAAGTCGGACTCCTGGAATATGATGTGGTGCAGGATTCGGAGCTCCTGTATGAGCTGGCTGACAATTATACACATTTCCTGGATCAGGAGCTGAAGTATTTGAAGCGCGAGCTCAACGAACTCAGAAGCACAAAATATTCCATCAACAACATCGTCGGAAATTCCGACTCGATCATGAAGATGAAAGAAACGATCATCATGGCCGCAAAGACAAACTCCACGATTCTGATTTATGGTGAAACCGGAACCGGCAAGGAGCTGGTTGCCCATTCTATACACAGCCTGAGCAAAAGGGGGAAAAACAACTTTGTGAAGGTGAATGCGGCAAGCATTCCCGACAGCCTGGTGGAATCAGAACTCTTCGGGTATGAGGGCGGAACGTTTACCGGGGCCATCAGCAAGGGTAAAAAAGGAAAGTTTGAACTGGCGGACAAGGGAACCCTGTTTATTGATGAAATCAATCAAATGCCCTTGTCGGTACAGCCCAAGCTTCTGAGAGCGCTTCAGGAAAATGAAATCGAACGGATTGGAGGAGACGGCAGCATCCCGGTTGATGTCCGCATCATTGTCACCACAAATCAGGATTTGAGAACCCTGGTACAGGACAATAAATTCAGAAAAGACCTGTTTTACAGGCTGCATGTCATTGTAATCAAGGTTCCGCCGCTCCGGGAAAGGCTGGATGATATTCCCCTGCTGACAGATTTTTTTATCAGCCACTACAATAAGTCAATGGGAAGGAATATCAGTCATATAGACGATCGGATCTACCATTTGTTCCGCAATTATGACTGGCCGGGCAATGTCCGTCAGCTGCAGAACACGATTGAGCGCGGGGTCAGCTTTGCAAAAGGAGATCATCTTCGCCTGGAGGATCTGGACCTCAATGACAGTATGTGGGATGGGTCTGCGGTAAGAAGAACAGACATCAGAGACCCGATCAAAACAGTCAAATATGAGGCAGAAAGGAAGCTGCTCCTGGCGGCTTTGGCAAGGTTTCAGGGAAACAGGACAAAAACAGCAGAATCCCTTGGCATTTCCAGATCGCTTTTATATCAGAAGATGTCCAGATTGGGCATTCGATAGAAAGGCCCAGAGCTTTCATTCATAGCGGAATCCCGGGTGTCATTCTATGCTGACGGTGTCAGTGCAGGCTGACGCTCGGAACACAGGAATATTTCAAGGAAAATTTTCTTAGGTGTCAGTGCAGACTGACACCATTTCTTTTTTTGTCATGAAAAGGGGTTCAAAAGTGCTTGATATCAGCATCATTCATTTTGGCACAGTATTTGCGAATCATATTTGATAAGCCGCTATATTACTTTTAAGGAGGAAATTTTATGGAATCGACGTACGGAATTATCAGCTTATTGCCAGTTGTCGTCGTAATCGTTACTGCAATTATAACAAAGCGGACTGTGGAGCCATTGATCATCGGAGCTCTTGTGGGGTATGTCATTCTTTACAAGGCATCATTCTTTACGGAGTTCCTTTATGGCTTTTCGGCAATCATCGCAGAGAACGCATGGTACATTCTTGTCTTTGGATTCTTCGGGATGGTCATCGTGCTGCTCGAAAAATCAGGAGGCGCTCTGGGCTTCGGAGATTGGGGCTCAAAAATCTGTAAAACAAGAGGAATGACAGTTGTGATTACCTGGATCCTCGGAATTCTGGTATTTATCGATGATTATTTGAATAATCTCGGAGTAGGTACCGCTATGAGAACAATTTCTGATCGAAACAAAGTGGCGAGAGAATTTCTTGCATATGTGATCAATTCAACGGGAGCCTGTGTCTGTGTACTGGTACCGATGTCATCCTGGGCTATCTTTATGATGGGGATCTATGACAACGTCGGTGTTGCCGGCTCGGACGGAACCTCCTATACGGCATATCTGGGGACAATTCCCTTTATGGTTTATGCATGGATAGCCATTGTTCTGGTACCGCTGTTCGGTTTCAAAATCATCCCGACCTGGGGAAAAATGAAGGAAGCATGGATCAGGGCGGAAAACGGAGATGTATACTCAGAATATTATCACCATAACAATGTAACGGATATGGAAGGATATTCTGAAATAAAAAAATCAAATCCGCTGAATTTCTTTGTTCCAATGGCAGCCCTCATTGCAGTTACGCTGATTACAAATGATATTCTCATCGGAATGGCCGTTGGTTTCATCGCATGTCTGGTTCTTTATATTCCGCAGAAGCTCATGACCTTAAGCCAGTTCTGCGACCATTCGGTCGAAGGCTTCAAGAGCATGGTTCTGGTAACAGCAATTGTTATCTCGGCATTCGTGCTTCAGAAAGCCAATACGGAGCTTGGACTGACCGAATATGTTATTTCTGTTGCTGAACCTGTCATGACGCCCGCGCTTCTTCCTGTGCTGGCATTCATCATATGCTCCTTTATCGCTATGTGCACCGGGAGCTTCTGGGGAACGATGGCAATTGCATCACCGATCCTGATCCCTCTGGGGCTGACTCTGGGAGTCAATCCGCTTCTGGTAGGCGGCGCTATCGTATCAGCCGGAGCCTTCGGAAGCCATGCCTGCTTCTATGGTGACGCCGTAACACTGGCATCAGCGGTTACGGGGATATCCAACAATGAATACATGAGAAAGGTGCTTCCTATGCTGGTGCTGCCAACGGGGCTTGCGATCGTAGGATTTCTCATTCTGGGGTTTGTAATGTAAGCTGGCGGCAAACCTGCATTTTTAATGTAAACTGACAGCATCCGCCCGGGCTGCCGGGGCTGCCGGGGCGGGTGCCATATCCCGTATAATCAAAAAAGAAAACATATCCAGGAAAGGGAGGAATCATTATGACAAGCTCGTCTCCGTTTTGCCCCTGCACAGATTACTCTTGCAGTTTCAATCCGCATAATCATGACCAGGGATGCAATCTTTGCGTGGAAGACAGCGTCAAGTGCAGAGAGATCCCCAAATGCTTTTTTCTTCAGGTAACAGACAGCATCGAGGGCTTTGATGATTGGTCTTTCGAGCATTTTGCCGAATTGGTACTCAAGAACAGAAAATAGTACAAAATAATAAAATGGACAGGTCAAGGGATTTGTTCTGATTGCCAATGGCATTGGAGGGATATTCGAATGAAACTGACAGTTAAGGAATTGGAACGCCTAATGATATTTGATGTGGCGGAAATTTCAAGAAGGCGATGGAAAAGAGGCTTAAAGCTTAATTATATAGAGGCGACGGCCATCATATGTGACGAAATTCTGGAAAGAGCCAGAGACGGCAGGTGGCTGGTAACTGATCTTGTGGATATCGGAACCAGAATCATAACGGAAGAAGACGTCATGGAGGGTACGGCGGCACTGGTGCCAAGCATTGATTTGGAAGCACTTTTTCCTGACGGGAATAAACTGGTATCCATACAGGATCCGATCCGGCTGGAAAAAAGGGAGGAAGCTCTTGGATTTGACGAGCTTCTTTCTATGCAGTATTGAGGAGGGCCGGTCAGATGAAATACGAAATAGGGCAGATCATATACCGGGACGAACCGGTTGTCATCAATGAAAGCACCCAGGGATGGAAAATAATCGTTAAGAATACGGGCGACAGGACAATTCAGGTGTGCTCTCATTATCATTTTTTTGAAGTGAACAAAGCCTTGGATTTTGACAGAGCGCAAGCGTACGGCATGCGCCTTGACATCCCTTCGGGGACTGCCGTCCGGTTTGAACCCGGCACAGACAGAGCAGTGGAGCTGGTTCCCTTTAAAGGAGCGCGAAGGCTGTTCGGCTTTTCCGGATGGGTCAACGGTCCCGCGGATGACCCGGAGATCAGGGAAAAAGCATTCCGGAAATGCAAGGAGGTGCTCGGCCATGACCTTTAAAATGACAAGAATGGAATACGGAGACATCTGCGGTCCAACTGTCGGAGATAAGATACACCTGGCGGACACCGGGCTGATCATTGAAATTGAGAAAGACTTCAACGAAGGAAATTACGGGGATGAGATGATCTCCGGCGGCGGCAAGTCCTTCCGTGACGGTATGGGCATGATGTCCGGCACTCCCAACAGGGACGGAGTTCTGGATATTGCATTTACAGACGCTGTCATTATGGATCCTGTGCTGGGAATTCTGAAAGGCGATATCGGAGTCAGGGACGGGATCATAGTCGGAATCGGCAAGGCAGGAAATCCGGATACAATGGATATCACTCCGGGGCTGGTTGTGGGCGCCGGTACAGAGGTGGTATCTCTGGAAGGCGGCATCGTTACGGCAGGGGGATTAGACGTACACATTCATTTTGAATCTCCCGATCAGGTATGGGAAGCCATGGCCAACGGCATAACGACCATGATCGGCGGCGGTGCGGGATCCAAGACGCTGGTGATTGAAACGCCGGGCCCGTGGCATCTCAAACAGATGATTGAAGCTCATGAGGATATCCCCGTCAACGCGGGCTTTCTCGGACGCGGCAACTCGTCCCTTCCGGAAGCCATCAGAGAACAGGCGCTGAACGGCGCCATCGGGATGAAGATTCATGAAGATTACGGCGCCACCCCCCAGGTGATAAAAACCTGTCTGGATGTGGCCGACGAGCTTGACTTCCAGGTTCAGCTGCATTCGGACACCCTCAACGAGAGCGGGTTCGTAGAAGATACCATCAGAGCCATCGGCGGAAGAACGATTCACACGTACCATTCGGAAGGTGCAGGCGGCGGTCATGCCCCCGACATCATGCGCGTTGTCGGAGAGCCAAATATCATTCCTTCTTCGACCAACCCCACCAATCCGTACACGATTAATACCGTGGCGGAGCATCTGCAGATGATCATGGCAGCTCACAACCTGAATCCCAGATTGCCGGAGGATGTTGCATTTGCCGATTCCCGGATCAGAGGGGAGACAATCGCGGCGGAGGATGTGCTTCACGATATCGGAGCCATCAGCATCATTGCCTCCGATTCACAGGGCATGGGTCGTGTGGGAGAATCTATCCTGCGGGCATGGCAGCTCGCTTCCAAGATGAAGCAGCAGAGAGGACCCCTTCCTGAAGACAAACCGGGAAATGACAATGAGCGCGTACTTCGGTATCTGGCGAAATATACGATCAATCCGGCGATTGCGATGGGAATCAATGATTATGTCGGTTCCCTCGAACCGGGAAAGCTGGCGGATATCATTGTCTGGGATCCGAGATTTTTCGGAGCAAAGGCAAGGATGGTGTTTAAATGCGGCGCGGTGGTATATTCCTATACGGGTGATGTCAACGCTTCCATTGAGTGGAGCCAGCCGATTATATACAGAAAGCAGTATGCCGCCATGGGAAACAACTGCAACCGCTACTGCAGAATTTTCGTGACACAGGCAGCCATTGACAACGGGCTTGCGGAAATGATCCCCAACTCGGGGCAAAAGCTTCTTCCTGTGAAAAACACGAGGAGCCTCGGAAAAGCAGACATGATAAGGAACAGCTTCTGCCCGGACATTAAAATCGATCCGGAAACATACAAGGTCTTTGTCAACGGGGAACTGATCCAATGTGAACCGGCAAAGGAACTGCCGCTCACACAGAAATATTTCTTCCGGTAAATGGGTAGGTAGCAAAATGATAGTAGAGAAAATATTGAGCAATCTGAACGGGACTGATCCGGGAAGCCGCAGCATTGACTGGGTAAAGCTTTCCCGTGAGGAAATGATGAAAACTCATCAGAAGGTCACTTCCGAAGGCGGCAGAGCCATCGGCATCTCATTGCCCCAGGGAGAGAACCTGCACAGCGGAGATATCCTTTATCTGGATGATGCTGAAATAGTAGCCATCGATCTGATCGAAGAGGAGGTCTTTGAAATCAGACCGAAAAATAATATTGAGTGGGCAAGGGCTGCATTCAATATCGGGAACATGCATCAAAGAGCATACCTGTACAGCAATTGCATCCGGGTTCCATATGATTACGTGTTGGACAGAATGCTGGTATCCCTGGGCATCGAGTATTCCCGGGAAATCAGAAAATTGGACGGCATACCCGCTAATATTCCGGCGGCCGGCAGACACCACCACCACGGGCGTAAGGATCATGAGCATTCGCATCATGAGTAATTGAAAGTAGAGAGACAGCATGAGGAAAGAAGCGCTATTTGCGATTTTGCAGCTTGCCGGGGGTACGTTTCCGACCGGTTCCTTCAGTCAGTCCTGGGGACTTGAAACCTATGTCTATCACGAAGCGGTGACAGATGAAGAGGGGTTCCGGAATTTTCTTGACGCGTTTATCCATACGACACTGGCTGGCCTGGAAGGACCCGTGCTTTGCGGTGCGTACGATCTTGCCAGGGCCGGCGGAATGGACGATCTTCGGAAGCTGGATCAGCAGGTCTCGGCCATGAAGCTTACGAAGGAATCCCGGGAGGGCTGTCTCCGGATGGGAAACGCCCTGCTGAGGATCACCGCCCAGATGTGCGATGACGATGTCCTGACCTCCTATTATGAGGGCTGTGCAGGAAAGGGTTCCTCCTATCCGGTCGCTTTTGCCCTGGTATCTGCCAGGCTGGGACTGGAAAAAGAGGATGCGCTGAGCGCATTTCTGTTCAGTTCTGTCAGCGGGCTTGTTCAGAGCGGGCTCAAGCTGATCCCGCTGGGCAATATTCAGGCGCAGCGCATTCTGGCGGATTATTACAGCAGAATCGGCAAGGCGGCGGAGCAGGCTTTGGAAACAGAGCTGGAGGAAGCCTTTGCATTCTGTCCGGGACTGGATATCGCGTCAATGCTGCATGAAACACTGCCAACCAGGCTGTATATGTCGTAATAAAAAATGAAATCAACCTTTTTGAATTAGTCCAACAGCTTCTGAAATTGTCCAACGGCCTGGACGAATGATAATAGACGATAGGAGATGCGTATGAGAAAGCCAATCAAGATCGGAATCGGCGGGCCGGTGGGCTCGGGGAAGACCGCACTGATCGAATGTCTTTGCAGAAGACTTGCAGAAGAATATGAGATCGGCGTCATTACAAACGATATTTATACGAAGGAAGACGCCATGATCCTGACCCGCTCAGGCGTGCTCGATTCTGAGCGGATCATCGGCGTAGAAACGGGCGGATGTCCGCACACTGCCGTCCGGGAGGACATATCGATGAACCTTGACGCCATCGAAGTATTAAAGCAGCGGTTCAGCGATCTGGATCTGATTTTTGTTGAAAGCGGCGGGGACAATCTCGCGGCCACATTCAGCCCGGAGCTGGTTGACGGTTTGATCTTTGTTATCGACGTCGGAGAAGGTGAAAAAATACCGAGAAAAGGAGGACCCGGAATTACGAAATCGGATCTTCTGGTGATTAATAAGATCGATATCGCAGCATATGTGCGCGCCAGTCTGGAAGTGATGGAGCGGGACACGAAGATCGCACGGGGCAGCAAGCCGTTTGTTTTCACAAACCTGTATGACGGAACAGGAGTTGATACCATTATACAGTGGATCAAGAAGGATATGCTGTTTGAAGAATAGCGGGGGTTTTTCATTTTGAACGGAGCAGAGGGCATATTAAAGCTGAGATACCGGCGAAGGCAAAACGGTAAAACCTATATTGCCAACCAGTTCTACCGGATGCCTCTTCAGGTGCTGCCGCCCTATTACGATGAGATGGACGGAACGGCATATACCTATATTCTCAATCCTGCAGGCGGAGTCCTCCAGAATGACCGCCTTGCTGTCGAGGTTGCTGTGGAGGAGGGTGCCGGTGCGCTCATTACAACGCCGTCGGCAGGAAAGTTCTATAAGATGGAGGAAGGCCATGCAGAGCTGACAAATACCTTTGACGTTGCTTCCGGCGCTGTATTGGAATATCTTCCGGATTATAACATTCCCTATGCTAACACAAAAATATATCAGGAAACTATATTCCGCATCAACCGGGATTCCACACTGATCGCCGCCGATATGATCATTCCGGGGCGGACAGAGCGAGGGGAATTATTCGAATATGATGTGTACGCTTCCAAGACAAAAATATTTGTTGAGGGAGATCTCAAGATATACGAGTATCTCAAACTGGAGCCGAAGAAAACGGATCTCACCGGCTTTGGGATTCTTCAGGGCAGAAAGATATACGGCACGTTTTATCTTTATGCACGTAGGCTGCCGGTTGAAATTGGTGACAAAATCCGGGAATTGTTTCAGGAGAAGCGGGATATTGACGGCGGAATCAGTTTTCTGGATGAATCCTTGGCAGCAGTTAAGCTGACCGGGGATACGGTCAGCGGCATGCAGGCTGTCATGGAAGAAGTCTGGGGCATAGCCCGCAGATTCATGCTGGGCAAGGAACGTGTCCGGATCCGAAAATATTAACATCAATCCGGGAAATCATCGATATAAAGACCGGATTTAAAAGTCTGTATCTCATTGCATTGAAATAAAAAATAATTAGGAAGCGGGAGTTAAAGAAAATGAAAGCAGATATCGTAATAAAAAGCAATGCGATTTTCGACAGCGTTGCGGAAAAGCCATTTCCCGGGTTTGTGGCCGTAAAGGGCAGCAGGATCGTCGGTGTCGGCGAGCCGCGGAATGCCGGCGACTACATAGACGCGGAAACGAAGGTGCTTGATTACGGAGACAAACTGGTCATGGCCGGTTTCCATGACAGCCATACCCATCTTTTGATGGCAGGCATGTTCCGGACCTATGTAAATCTGATCGACGCCAGATCGGAGGAGGAAGCCGCACTTATGGTGAAAAAGGCTGCCCAGGAAGCCCCGGACCAGGACGGCTGGGTTGTGGGATTCAGCTGGTATCATGTGTTCTGGGACAACAGGACACTTCCTTCTAAGCGATCCCTGGACCGGTATTTCCCCGACAGACCGGTTTTCCTGGTCAATGCGGAGGCCCATGGCGCCTGGGTCAACAGTAAAGCACTGGAACTTGCGGGAATTACAAATGAAACTCCCGATCCCTTCGGAGGGGAGATCGCCCGCGATGAAAACGGTGAAGCCACTGGATTCCTCTATGAATCCGCAACGGGCCTTGTGGGGAAATATGCCCTTGTATTCACCCCGGAGCAGGAGAAGGTCCTGATTAATGCCTATCAGGAAGGCGCAAAGGAATACGGCATTACCTCCGTCAATGACGTACAGCCCTATTTCCACGGAAACATGGGGAGTCTGGAAGTCTACAGCGATATGGATAAGAAGGGGGAGCTGAGCATACGCATTCATGCAGCTCCGGACCTGTTGGGAGATCTTGACCAGGTGGAGGAATGGAGAGAAAAGTATCGCTCTGAAAAGCTGCGGGTTGATATGCTGAAGCAGTTTCTGGACGGCGTCAGCACAACACACACCGCTTTAGTGCTGGAAGAGTATGCGGATGCGCCGGGCAACTACGGTATTTCGCTCAACGATACGGAAGCAATCAAAAATGCCGTACCGGAAGCTCATCGCAGAGGGTTTTCCGTGAAGCTGCATTCCTGCGGCGACAAGTCTGCCAGAATGGCGCTGGATTATTATGAAAATGCAATAAAAATGTATGGAAAAAACGAGTGCCGCCATGCCATCGAGCACGTGGAAATGCTGTCCGATGAGGATCTGCCGCGGTTTCGTGAGCTTGGGGTAATCCCTTCCGTTCAGCCGGAACACGTTGCGCTGACCCAGATTTTTGATGAGAATCCGTACCCGATCACCCTGGGAGTCGAGCGTGCCGCCAGGACATGGCCGCTGAAAAGTCTATATGATACGGCAGGCGTTCTTGCAATCGGAAGCGACTGTCCTGTGGTGGACAACGACCCCTTCCTGGAGATCTACCGCGGCGTCACAAGGCTGCATAACGACGGCAAGCCGGAGGGAGGATGGAATCCGACCCAGAAGCTGACCATGTACGAAATCCTCCGAAGCTATACCTACGGCTCCGCCTATGGTGTACGCCGGGAGGATGAGCTGGGAACGCTGGAGCCCGGAAAATTCGCGGATGTCATTGTGATCAGCAGGAATCTCTTTGAGATTGATCCTTCCGAAATCAGGGACTGCCATGTGGATATGACCATGATGGACGGCAGCATAATCTTTGAACGATAAAGAAGGGATCTTTTGTAAAACGGTGACACAACGTTTGGAATGCGGATATTTTCTTGAATTTAATGCTTGGTTAATGCTTAAGCAGTTCAAGAAAATGTCCGCACTTCATTTTACGTCCTTTACTTGAAAAAATGCACAGAATAATTGGTATTGAAGAAAGCCCCGAATTGTAATACAGTGTAGATGTATCAATAATTTTCCAAACTATGCGGAGGTGGCGCAGTTGTCGTTATTTAAGATTCAAAATGTGGTGCAGGAAGTGGCGGAATCAATCTCTTCGATCCTTGGGGTGGAAGTAACGATTGTCGATGAAAACTATAAAAGGGTAGCGGCAACCGGAAAGTCCAAGGAGTATATCGGAGGAAGAATACCGCAGAGCTGTATCTTTGAGACGGTGCTGCAAGAACGGGAGCCCAGATTTGTGAATCAGGATGAACGTTCCATCCATTGCAAAGACTGTGAAGGACAAGAGGATTGCGCGGTGCTGGCGACAATCGGACATCCGATTATAAACGGAGAGAAGGTAGTCGGAGTAATCGGAGTCAACGCTTTTCGGGAGGATGAGGAACGCAAGCTTATCGACAACAGGGAATCCTTACTGTTGTTTTTAAATAAGCAAAGCAGCCTTCTGGTAAATACGCTTACCTCTTTTGAAATAATCCAGACATTGAAAATTCAGTCGCAGGAAATCAATCAGATGATAGATGGATTCCCTCATGGTGTGATCTGTGCAGATCTTGACGGAATGATAAAATATATAAACAAAAGCGCGGAAGCCATGCTCAGTGTCTCCCGAAAAGATGTGATCAACAGGAGAGTTGATGAATTGATTCCTGAAACATCAAATCCGGTCATGCTGCAGAATCATAATGAGCTGCAGAATCATGATAAGCCAGAGAATTATAATAAGCTGAAGCATCAAAGCAGGGGAATCAGTTGTCACGTGAAACGCCATGATGTAAGCCTCCAGGATATAAAAGTGAGCACCATAATTGAGCTTCACAGGACAAGTGAAATGATTAAAGACGCATACAACCTCCTGGAAAGAAGGCAGGCGTTTACCTTTGATGATATTATCAGTCAGAGTGACTGTATGGAACAAGTCAAGGAGATCTCGAAAAAGGTCTCCGGAAACAATTCTACGATCTTGATCAGAGGAGAAAGCGGGACCGGAAAAGAGCTTTTCGCAAGAGCGATTCATTTTGAGAGTCCGAGAAACCAGGCTCCTTTGATCGCCATCAACTGTGCCTCCATACCGGACAATCTGCTGGAAAGTGAATTGTTCGGCTTTGAACGGGGCTCCTTTACAGGAGCCAGGCCCCAGGGCCATATCGGAAAATTTGAATTGGCAAACGGCGGAACTTTATTTCTGGATGAGATCGGCGACCTGCCGATTCATTTACAGCCGAAGATACTCCGCGTTCTGCAGGAAAATTCTTTTACAAGAATCGGCGGCAATAATTTGATTGAAGTGGACGTACGCCTCATTGCAGCGACGAATCGAAATCTGGAAAAAATGATTGAGGACGGCTTGTTTCGCGAGGATCTTTACTATCGTTTGAATGTGATTCCGGTTTTGCTGCCGCCCCTCAGGGCCAGAAAGGAGGATATCCCGTTATTAAGCGGGTATCTTCTTGAAAAGTACTGCGCGAAACTGGGAGCGGAGAAAAAGGTCTTTTCTGCAGAAGTACAAAAAATATTCAACGAGTACCGATGGCCCGGCAATGTCAGGGAAATGGAAAATCTGATCGAGTATCTCGTTAATATTTCCAAGCAAGAGGTGATATCGGTCCATAACCTGCCCGAAGCCGTACGGGGTCAGGATCACAGCAAACCGGGCTCCGCTGAAATGGACCTGAAATCGAGAACGGAGCAGTTTGAAGCACAGGTAATTGAATCCATGATCCGGGAATATGGTGATTCTACCGAAGCCAAGCAAAGAATCGCCTCTGTTCTGGGGATCAATCTCACCACATTGTACAGGAAAATGAAGAAATAGGATTTAGCAAAAACGCAAAAAACAATTTGCAAATTTGAAAAACTGAATAGCATTTAAAACTCAGGCGGGTGAGTTAATCTCATCGCGTTTATTTGCAAAAATGCAAAATTCGATGTCGGAGAAATGTTGATTTTTCAGCAATTCTTTTTTGGCATCGAATTTGCTTTTTATTATCATAAAAAGAGTAATTCGATCAAATGGAGGTAGCTATGGATAAGGATAAGGACAAGGATAAGGATAAGGATAAAGATGTTCAAACAAGGATGATTCAACTGGTAAAGGATGAAGTTAAGCCTGCAATCGGCTGTACTGAGCCGGTTGCAGTTGCATATGCCGTAGCTGCTGCGCGCGGGTATTTTCAGGAGAATGCAGAGCATATCACTGTAAAACCGAGTCTGAGCGTCTACAAAAACGGGAAATCGGTTATGGTGCCGGGAACAGGAGCACGCGGTCTGGATATGGCGGCGGCTTTGGGATATGTTTTGGAAAGCTCGAAGGATCCTCTTTGTATTTTTGAAGGCGTGAATGATCAGTCGATCAGCCGGGCAAAACGGGTTTTGGAGAAAGAATTGATTACTGTCATACCGACCGACAGCAGCCGGGAGGTATATGTTGATGTGGAAATGACGGGGGGAGAAAAGAAGGTTCGGGTCATACTGGCGGACCGTCACTCTCATATTGAAACTGTTGAAGTCAATGGAAAAATCGTGTATTCAGACAAGGAAGGAGCCAAAGAAGGCAATTCCCGCCAAACAGTGAGGAGCCTGACATTTCGTGAAATGATTGCCATGGCGGAGCAGGCCGGGATAGACGAGATCGAATTCCTTTTGGAAGGAGTGAAAATGAACCGGGAGGCTGCCGCGGAGGGGCTTAAGAAAGAAAACGGATTCCGCCTGGGACGCGGCCTGTTTCAGATGGAGCAGAAAGGAGAACTGAGCCGGGACCTCTACTTCAAAGCGAGGATTCTGACCGCTGCGGGAGCGGACTTCCGCATGGGGGGAGGGAACCTTCCCATCATGACCAGCGGCGGAAGCGGAAATCAGGGACTCGGAATCATACTCCCCATTGCAGAGGCAGCGGAGACCGTTCATGCATCCAGGGAATCTCTGGCAAAGGCTTTGTATCTTGGCCATATGATCAATATTTTTGTAAAGGAATATACCGGCAAGCTTTCGGCGCTGTGCGGGTGTGCAATCGCGTCAGGCATCGGAGCCAGTGCGGCAATCGCGTGGCTGCTTGGCGGAAGTGCCGAGCAAATCGAGGGTGCGGTGAAAAATATGCTTTCGAGTTTAACGGGCATGATTTGTGACGGAGCCAAGGAAAGCTGCTCCTTGAAGCTCTCAGCCTCAGCCGGAGAAGCCGTGCTCTCCGCATTTCTGGCAGTACAAGGCATAATCGTGCCTGCGGAATCGGGAATTGTCAACTGTTCTGCAGAAGCTACGATCCGAAACATCGGAACCCTGAGCGAAAGGGGAATGGCCGGTATGAATGACGTACTGGTCGATATCATCCGGAATCAAGAGACCCTCGATAACCGGTGCTCGGGTTAGGATGCATAAGCGAGCGAATCAACCCAGAAGGCAATATGCAGATAGGGGAGAATCCTTATGACAGATAGGGGAAAATCCTGGAGTAGCCTATAAGATTTTATTTGCAGCCCGCAGAAAAGCAACTGTTATTTTCTGCGGGTTTTCTATTGTTTTACGGCAGGGTTGTTTTCTTTCGTTCGTAAGTAATCGGAAGGGGAAAGAGTTGTAAAGCGTTTGAATACGGAGGAAAAATAATTAGACGTAGAAAACCCCAGTTCAACGGCGGTGTCGGTGACGTTTTTCCCTTCCTTCAGCAGCTCCTTTGACGTTTCTATCTTGAGAAAGTTGATGTATTCCCTTGGTGTAAAGCCTAGCTGCTGGCAGAATTTCTGCTTGAATCGGGATAGAGACAGGCCGGAAATCTCCGCCAGGTTATCCAGAGAAATGTTTTCGTAAATATTCTCTTGAATATAGTCTACAGCAGCCTGAATATCATTTGAAATTACCTTCTCCTGCTTCCGGGAGTAGGCGATCAGCTGATTCAGGAAATAGATCAGGATCGACGCCGCATGGAACCGCTCTTCCGCTGCGCCTTGAACGCTTGCCAGCCGGAAGAAATCCTTCATCAGCTTCTGCATTTCGCCGGTATTTGTGTTGACCAGCCGGGAATTGACCTGTTTCAGGTCACCGATCAGCTTATTCTTCCACTCCTCCCCGAGAAACAGAAAATTTTCAGCGCTGACGTCCAGCTGAAACCAGTACATTTCGTTCAGGGAAATCGGAACAGCACCCGTATGGTGGGGCTCGTCGGGAAAGGAAATATAGACGTCGCCACCGGACAAGTGATGGGCCTGACTTCCGGTTAAAAATGTCATCGTGCCCTTGCACAGATAGGTGATTTCAAACGCATTTTCATGGTAGTGAGGATAAAGCGCAGGGATCGCTTTTGTCACGCTGTGTTTCCCGAACATGCGCAAACCAGGTATATCAAGACGGTCTTCTGTCAGAATGGTCCGAAATCCGTCGTCGAAGGGCGGGTCTCTCCAGTTAATCGGATCCATAAGCTCATCTCCTCTTTGATGTATAATTTTGTACGATCGCCAAAAGTGAATGCAACTAAATTATACTTATTATATAATTCAAAATCATAATAAGCAACGGGATGTGATAAAAAATTGAAACGCTCACAAATAAACGCACTGATCAAAGATACCATCAAATGGCTCGAAACGCAAAAGGTATATCTGCCGCCTTTTGCTTACTGGTCCCCGTCAGACTGGGCCGAAAAAGGCCATGAATACGATGAAATTCGTGAAAACATGCTCGGATGGGATGTGACGGACTACGGCCGCGGAGATTTTAATAAAGTCGGACTGCTGCTGTTTACCATACGGAACGGAAACCTGAACAAGCCTGAATTTGCAAAGCCCTACGCGGAAAAAATGCTGATATCCCAGGTTGACCAGATTTCCCCCAACCACTTTCACTGGAACAAGATGGAGGACATCATCAACCGCGGAGGAGGAACCCTGTTGATTCAGCTCTGGAATTCCACACCCGATGATGAACTGGATACCACGGAAGTATCTGTCCGCATCGACGGCAGAAGGTGCATCGTTCCGGCAGGAGGAAAAGTATACCTGAAGCCCGGGGAAAGCATTACCCTTAGTCCCGGACAGTATCATCTGTTCACAGCTAAAGACGAAAAGGTTTTGGCCTGGGAGGTTTCCATGGTAAACGACGACAATACCGATAATCGTTTCCACGAAGAGCAGAAAAGATTTACCAGCATCGAAGAGGATGAACCGGCGGAATACCTGCTTTGCAACGAGTATCCGGAGGCAAAGAATGATGTCGGAGGCAAAGAATGATGTTTGATATCACTGCATTGGGAGAACTGCTCATCGATTATACTCCGGCAGGAAAATCAGCCGCAGGCATGGATCTGTTTGAACAGAACCCCGGCGGAGCGCCGGCCAATGTGCTTGCCTGTGCGACCAGGCTCGGAAACAAAACCGCCTTTATCGGCAAGATCGGCTCGGATATGCAGGGAAGGTTTTTAAGAGGCATCCTGCAGGAGGCCGGAATCAACACTGAAGGACTGATCAGCGATGAAGGGTTTTTTACCACCCTTGCTTTCGTCAGCCTTTCGGAACACGGTGAAAGAAGCTTTTCCTTCGCCCGAAAGCCCGGAGCCGATACCCAGCTCCGTCGGGAAGAGGTGGACCTGTCCATCCTCCGGAACAGCCGGATCTTTCACTTCGGATCCCTGTCGCTGACGGACAGCCCTGCACGGGAGACGACTCTGTTTGCACTGGAAGAGGCAAAGAAAGCAGATTGCGTCATATCCTACGATCCGAATTACAGGCCGTTTCTCTGGAAAAGCAGGGAACATGCACAGGAACAAATGCGGTCGGTTCTTCCCTATGTTGATTTGATCAAACTTTCCGAGGAGGAAGCCGAACTGATCACAGGGCATGAGGAGCCTCGGAGAGCGGCGGAGTATCTGATCGGAACCGGGATCAAGGCTGCTGCCGTAACGCTGGGGAAAGACGGTGCGGTTGTTGCAGCCGGAGACGGATGCGCCGCAATCCCGGGAATCCCGGTGGAAGCCGTCGACACGACGGGAGCAGGCGACGCATTTTGGGGAGCATTTCTGTATCGCATCGACAGGCTTGGAAACCTCGGCGGATACGGAGATATCGCAAAGCTCAGAGAACCGGTCAAAGAAATCGGCCTGTCACAGCTGCGGGAAATCACAGCCTTTGCAAACGCCGCCGCAGCCTGCTGTGTGACAAAAAGAGGAGGAATTCCTGCCATGCCGAGTCTCAGCGATATTGAAGAATTATTGAAAAAACAAAGGGGAAAAGCATGAAGGCAATTCAGAACATAACAAAAAAATTTCGGCAAATACGGAACCATCATCGATTTTACCGGAAAACCGGACGATCCGGAATTCGAGGTTATCATAACACACAAGGATGACCCCTGGCGCATTGCCATGCTACGGGTAAAAGACAGAGACTTGGAAGCAGCAATCAAACTCCTGAGTGGAGAAGCCATCGGCAGCAAGAGCGTTGACACCGGAGTTAGTGCAATAACCAAGAATGATATTTAAGCATAATCAGACTCCTCAATCAACTCCTCCATTTCATAAGCGCATGAGAATACCCCGGCTTGTTCCGGGGTATTTGCGTACTTTTCTGGCAATTATTCCAATAAGGCTAAAGTTTATGCGTCTCCTGTCGATGCAATAAACGATATCATTTAAAAATCAGTTAAAGCGGGATGCTTAAAACAGCTTTTAGAAAGAAGGTACTGCATTGATCATTGGAGATGGATTACTGGAACATTTTTTGGCCGTTGCTCCGTATTTGAAAGATATTTACGGTAAGGACTTAATCGTATGGGTTTCCGACACAGATGAACTGCTTGGATACTTTCCCGGATATCAATTGGACATAGGATCTGACGGAATACTGGGACAGGATGATCCTATGCGTACGGCAATGAAAAAAAGAGAAATCATTCGATGTGAGGAAATGGTAGGAACGCTGGGGATTGTACTCAAGGATATCAACAATCCGATATATGATGACAATCTTAATGTCGTGGGATGTGTCGCTGTCGGAGTAAGCCTTGATCAGGAAACGAAGGTGGTCAATGTTGCTCACGCCATCAATGAAGCGATCGAAAACATGGATGCTTCCATTATAGAGTTCGCAGCATCAGCGGAAAATATAAAAAACAATGAGAAGATCCTGAGGGACAATATTGACGGAGTCACCGAAGTGACGAAGGAAATCAGAAAAGTACTGACATTTACGAAAAGAATAGCCGATCAGACCAATTTACTCGGACTGAACGCATCCATAGAAGCTGCCCGCGCTGGTGTGCACGGTGCCGGGTTTGGCGTAGTGGCAGATGAAATTTGCAAATTGTCCGTTGAGTCAATGAACGTTGCAAAGAAGATTGATGAACTTTTGATACAAATCAATGAGGCGAACAGGAAGACACTGGAATGCTCTGATACCGCATTCGCCGCAACCCAGGAGCAGGAATCTGAGGTTCGGAAAACAAAAACGAAGATTACTGAATTGAAAAGCATTTCCGACAAGCTGATCGAAATTTCGAAAGAATTATAGTGAGACGGATAGGCGGAACCGACATGAACCGGGGCGCGGCCGTTGAGATACTGCCTAGGTCATAACGCCTGAAATCATTTCCCGCAATTTTTCAGACGGATCTAAGCCAAGTTCGTCTTTCAACGCCTTTTCGTATTTCTTATACTCTCTGACTGCCGATGTGATGTCTCCGTCCCGGAGTCTTGCCTGTATGATGCGCCCCACCGCATCTTCGTCACATGGATCATAGAACAGAATTTTTTCCAATGCACCGCAGGCTTTGCCGTAGAAGCCGTTACAAAAATAATCGTTTGCAAGACAATACTGGATTTTTTTAAAATCGGATTCCATCTGGGTTCTTGTACCGGCAGCCCAGTCGTATGGCTTTCCCTCCAGGTATTCGCCGGAGTAGAGGTTTGAAAGGTCGGCAAGCCAATCTGTATCCGGCAGCAGTTCCTGCCGGGTACCGAGCCGGAAACGGAAGAGGTCGCAATCGATCATTTCCGTATTGATCTTGTATCCGTCAAGTTCCCGTATCAGGATTTCAGAAAAGCCCTTTTCCGCCAGCGCAGACCGCAGGTAGGTACAGGTAACGCGAAACAGGTTTGCGGATTTCTCGGGTTCGAGCTCCGGCCAAAGCGTATCGATCAGGTTTTCCTTCGGCCTTACCCGGCCCTGGTAATGGACCAGCAGAGCGAAAAGCTCCTCTGCCTTGGCTGTTTTCCAACGAATAACCGACGTGCTTTCCTCCTCTGAAAATACAGCAAACCGGCCGAAGCATCTAACGGTCAAAGTTCTTTTTGCCTTTGGTCCGGGTCTTTTCCCGTATCTGCGGCTCAGCAGATCAACCTGTTCCTTGAATTCATCGCTGTCTAAAGGTTTTAAAAGATAACCGATAGCATGGGCACGAAAGGCTTCAAGGGCATATTGGTTGTAGGCGGTAATAAATATAATTCTGATATAGGGGTCCACTTCCATCAGCCTCTCGGCAAGCTCAAGGCCGTTCATTTCCGGCATTTCAATATCGAGAAATGCAATGTCGATGGGACGCTCTTTTACAAAGGAAAGCGCTTCCTCTGCATAGAGAAACGTCCCTTCAAGAACCAGCCGTGCATCTTCTGATGCGATCCGTTCAAACCGCTTCAGCGCCGCCCACTCATCATCAACCACAATCACATGAAACATGTCAATACTCCTCTCTATCTGGTATCCTCTTCACATGGAATCTGAAAAGAAACGCTCGTACCGGAGCCGGTTTTACTCTTGATGTTTAATCCCTGCCCGTAAAGACGGGTCAGGCGCGTGTGAATATTGTAGAGTCCGATACTGACGCTTCCGTTCGGCAAGACGGCCAGTTTTTTGAGTGCTGCTTCCGGTATCCCGATGCCATTGTCTTCAACGAAAAAAACCATATTGGTTCCCTTCGGTTTCACGGAAACAACAACCTGTCCGCCTTCCCTTCTTTTTCGAAGCCCGTGTTTGATTGCATTTTCCACGAGGGGCTGCAGCGTCAACGGCGGTATTTGTATGGAAGGAAGCGGATCCGGAACGTCAAGGATCACCTCGATATTTGAGAAGCGGGCCCGCTCAATAGCGGCATACGCACGTACAAGCTCCAGCTCTTTTTTAAGCGGAACGATGCCGCTGAGATTGTCATAGTCCAGTGTTTGCCTCAGATACTTTGATAGCGAGACGATCAGCCTGCCCGCCTCGCGGGAGTCTGTTTCACAGCATTCGGCAATTGTGGACAGTGCATTATAAAGAAAATGCGGCTTCATCTGGGCGGACATATAAGCCGTCTCGGTATTCATGATTTTATCCAGGGAAGCCTGGAGATCGGCCGATAACAGTTCCGTACGCTGAAAGGCTTCCGAATACCTTTTCGACAGCAATACGACCTGGACGATAATGAAACCGAACAGCGCCGCCGAGAGCATATAGCGTGCAGAAAGAGCACCCGTGTAAACCAGACTGTCCAGGAGCGCTCCCAGCGTTAAAATCAGCATCCCCGTGAGAAAAAAGACAGACTCCTTTTTCGTGTGCTTCACTGCCTTTACGGAGGCATAACATCCCAGCATGCAGGCAGCTCCGACCACCGGCAAATACGGGATAAAAGCGGCGGAATAAATCGTGGACGGTAGTGCAAGAACGATGAAGATGTAGGCGGAGTTCAGAAAAAGAACGACGCGGAAGGCTGTCTCCGGCATCTCGTCTTTGTACAGCAGACGTGTATAAAAGAGCATAGAGATGATAATGGCCGGGATAGTCAGCATGACAAGTCTTGAACCAAGTAAAAAGGGAAGCTCCGGGAATGCCTGCATCATCAGTGTCGTATTAGACAGCAGATTCCGCAGGGCGACCGAAATACAAAGGATGGAAATCCAGACAAGTTCCGGGCTGTTCGCTCTGAAACGGTAGAGGACCAGAAAAAAGAAGCCCATGAACACACAGACTGAAATCAGGAAAAGATCCACAGCGGCCCACATATTATGCTCCTTGTGAATCATCGCCGATGTTCCAAGCCGGATGCTTTGGCCGACGCCTCCTCCGTAGACAAGATCGTTATTATATACTTGCAGAACAAGTTCCATCTCCGAACCGGCATAATGAAAATCGTAAATCTGCGGATGCAGATAAACAGTTTTTTCTTGTGAAAAGCTGCCGCAGGCATGCAGGAGCGAACCGTCCACCCACAGCGCGTATTCCGTGTAAACATTAGGGATCAGTAAGCTGTAAACCCCTTCGGTAATGCCGGTCTTTACGATCAGCCGGTATGTGGCACGGCCGTGAGACGGTAAAGCAAGCGCTGTGTATCGTGCCCAGCCGGATGGAAGACGGTAATACCCTGTTGGCGACCTGTCGCCGAATTCCTCGGGAGAGAGAAGCGCATCCCAGTAAAAAGCCCAATTTCCGTCGAGAGATACATTGCCCTGCCTTGAAAAATCCCAGCCGGAGAGATCAAGCTTCCCTTGCTTAACCGCCGGTGCCGCCGGATCCGTGCTTTGAAGCGTGCAGCCTGAGAGGAGCAACAGAAGAAGAGATAATATAATAAATTTTTGATGGTTCACCCTCAGCTACCCCCAATCAACCGTTTATTTACTATGATTTTATCACGGTCAGAGAACGAGAAACAATCAATTTCTACATTTAGCGACAAAATTTGGATTGAAACGACAGAGATTTTAAATTTTTAATTCATTTTTAATTCCGGCCTGATATTCTGGCTTCAGAGAGTGGGGTGATCGATTGCGAAGGGTGTTTCTGGCAGATACGGATAAGGACAGCATACATGAACTGACCTTTCTTTTAGAGGAAAACCACAACCTGCGGCCGTCGGTCTGGCGAAACAGGAAAAGCTTCCATTCCTTTATCAAAGCGCCGGAGGATGGAGCGGTTTTTATCCGGATCGACGATTTCTCGATTCCCGGGCTTGCGTTGACGATGCTTGCGTTTGAAAACTTTCCGAGAGTACGGATCGTCTGGATGGCGAAAAGTGAATCCTATGCGCTGGAGGCTTTTCCACGGGGCGTTGATTCCTATCTGATGCTTCCCCCAACGGCGGAGACGCTTCAACTTACCATGAAATCGCTGGATATTGCACAAGCGAGAATAAGAAAATCGAATCATGGATAGTGTTAACTAATCTATGAAAAACAATCAGGAGGGATAGAATGAAAAAAATTATAAAGAAGTGCATATCATTCTTAACAGTCGCGGCAATGATTTTTGCAATGCTGCCGGCAATCAGCGCACCGGCGTATGCGGGGATGGCAGCATTTGATATTGGTCAGAGCAGCATTACCATTGCCCCGGGGACGGATTCGGGAACGCTGAAAATCACATATCTTGGCGTTACCGAAGATAACCGTCCAAACGCTGTACCCGTAACCGGTTCGACGACGGTTAATAAAATAATTGTCGAGTCGGGCGTCACGGCGAATATCACACTGGACGATGTCGAAATCGACCTGTCGGGCACCGATAATGCCTGTGCTCTGGAGATTAAAAACGACACGGCTGTGAACCTGACACTCAGCGGAGAGAATACCCTGAAAAGCGGCGCAAATCAGGCCGGTATTCTGGTACCCGGGGCATATACCTGGGGTGGTCCTGTCTATGATGAAGCGGAGCTCACAATTGACGGAGACGGAACCCTGAATGTATACGGCGGCACAGAAGCGGCGGGCATTGGCGGAGTCAAGTCCAACACCGACAGCAAAGGACCCGTCGGAAGCATCACCATTAACGGCGGTATCATCAACGCATACGGCGGAGCGGGTTCTGCGGACGGCTTTCACAGCGGAGCGGGAGCCGGTATCGGAGGTGCTTACGGCAGCGGCAACGGCATTGCCGGCAGCGGCGGAACGATCGTCATTACGGACGGCACTGTCAACGCCACGGGCGGCAGCGGAAGCACCAATAAAAGAGGTGGTCCGGGCATCGGAAGCGACAGGGATGTCGCCATTTCCATCACCGGAGGCACGGTCAGCGCCATAGGCGCAGGAGGCCCCAGCGGCACAGGCGGCGGCGCCGGCATCGGTGGAAGAGTCAACACAGACATTTCCATTACCGGCGGTACCGTTACTGCCATTGGCGGTTACGGTGCATATCCGCATTCAGCCATCGGCTACAGCGGCAGCGGTTCCTTGGAATTAAGCGGCATCACACTGACCATAAGCAGCGCTGCAACGGTCAGAGCCTATTCCTATACCATGAGCGCCAGGAACGATTCCAGCGGCACACCGGCCATTGCCGTCAGCAGCGGAACCTTGGAGGCGGGATCAACAGCGGCTGTATTCATGGCCACCTTTAATCAACCCGTAGGGGCAGGTAAGCTATTGGAAGTTCGTAACACCAGCGGAGCGCTTGTCACCGGCATAACCACTCAGTTTTCATCCTGCCGCTCTGTTGCTTTGACGCTTCCTTCATCAGCGGCGGCTACCTACTCCCTTTACGTCAACAAGGACTTTTATAATAACGGATACTGGGGCCGCGATTACGATAATTCGACGGATGCCAGCGATCCTGCGTTTCCTGTAGCAGGGGCAGGTATCTCGGCGTTTTACGCCGTTGGTTTCTACGGACCCAGCCTTCCGGTCTCAGGCCTGTCTGCCGGCGCAGGCAGCGTAAGCTATAATCCGGACGGCGGACCTGTCACGGTAGACAGTTCACTAAGCCTCAACAGCTTCAATGACGACATCGAAACGGCGACTGTTCTCGTACGTAATTTCAAAACCGGCGACGTGCTGGAGTATCCGACTCAGATCGGTAATATCACAGGCTCCTTCAACAGTGACAACGGCGTTCTGACTCTTTCGGGCAGCGACACCCAGGCAAATTATCAGTCTGCACTGAGAAGCGTAAACTTTTATACCGTTTCTGATGATACGACAGCAAGGATCATTGACTTTGCCATCGGAAGCGCGATGTATTGTGGAGACACAGGGCATTTTTACGAATACGTACCGGTTCCGGGCCGTCTGACGTGGCTGGAGGCAAAAACTGCTGCCGAGTTGAGAACCCTTTACGGGCGAACGGGATATCTCATCTCGATTACCTCCGCAGCGGAAAACGACTTTATCCAGGGCAAAGTCATGGGTGAGGGCTGGATCGGTGCGAAGGATATCGACCCGGATCTTGGCATAGCCGACTGGCGCTGGGTGACCGGTCCCGAGGGGCTTGAGGACAGCGGAAACGGACTTTCCTTCTGGTCCGGATTCAGTCCCGGTTCCGTTGTGGGCGACAGCTTCACCAACTGGGGTACCAATCAGCCGGATAACTATCTGCTCGAATATCCGTCTCTTGGAGAAACTGTCGGACAAATGATTGTCAGCCCGACGGATTTCGGTCGTTGGAACGACCTGAGCACCAGCAACAGAATCGTCGGATATTTTGTGGAATACGGAGGCCTGCCTTCGGATAACCCATTGACCCTCAGCAGCAGCAAAACAATTACCATCATGACGCCGGGACCGGCAGGACCGGGGGATACGGGAGGCGGTTCGGGAGGCGGCGGCAAATCGCCGGCACCTGCTCAGACGGGGGCTCCGGTCATCGTCAACGGCACCTCTTACACGGCTGGAACAGCCGCGGATTCAACCAGCAACGGAAAAACAGTGACGACTGTTACGGTCGAAACAGAGAAGCTGAAGAGCATTCTGGATTCTCAGCGTGACAAGCCCGCTGTTATCATCCCTGTGACCAGCGGTTCCGAGGTGGCGGCAGGCATCCTCACAGGCCAGATGGTCAGCGACATGGAGGGAAGAGGGGCGACGCTTTCGCTGCGGACAAATTCCGTCTCCTATACGCTGCCTGCGGAGGAGATCAACATCAATGCGATTTCCCAGCAGTTCGGCTCCAATGTCACCCTTTCTGATGTTGCAGTGAAAATCGAAATCGCCGAACCTTCAGACAACACGGTTAAAGCGGTTGTGCGGGCTGCAGAGAGCGGAGACTTTGAAATCGTAATCCCCGCTATCGAATTCAGCATCACCTGTACGTATCAGGGTCAGACAGTAAACGCCAAGGTATTCAACACCTATGTTGAACGTACCATTCTGATTCCCGACGGCGTTGACCCGGACGGAATCACAACCGGAGTCGTCATCAGACCGGATGGTACAAGTTATCATGTGCCCACGCAGGTGACCGTAATCGGCGGGAAATACTATGCGGTGATCAAGAGTCTTACCAACAGCACCTATACCGTGATCTGGAATCCGCGGGAGTTTACCGACGTCGCCGGACACTGGGCAAAGGAAGCAGTGAATGACATGGGCTCAAGAATGGTTGTTAGCGGAGTCGGAGATGATTTTTATGAACCTGACAGAAATATTACCAGAGCAGAGTTTGCGGCGATTGTTGTCAGGGCATTGGGTCTCGATACGGGAATGGGAGAGAACGACTTTTCCGATGTAAAAAGCAGCAGCTGGTTCTCCGGCTATATCGAAACGGCTGTGGGATATGGAATCATTAACGGCTACGGCAGCGGATCCTTCGGCCCGAACGATCAGATCACACGGGAACAGGCTATGACGATGATAGCCAGAGCCATGAAGCTCACGGGCCTTGAGCCGAAGCTTTCAGATGCAGAAAAAGCCAATTTGCTGGCGGCGTATTCCGATTCTGAGCAAAGTTCCGCTTTTGCAACAGACGGGATTGCGAAATGCCTGCATGCCGGAGTCGTGACGGGAAGAAGTGGCGGCACCATTGCGCCGGCAGCATACATAACCCGCGCAGAAGTGGCTGCAATCGTTCAGCGGCTCTTGCAAAAATCAGAACTGATATAGAAATGCAAGAGGTCTGATCTCAGATAAACCATCAAGAGGCAGCTTTGAATTCGTGAAAACGCAAAGCTGCCTTTGATTGATGAAGGGTTCCGCATCGCCAGCCCCTATGATTATTTCACCACAAAACCTTAAGAAACGTAGATGCGGTGTTGCTTCATTTTTTTATACAATGTACTTCTGTCTATATTCAGAATCGATGCGGTCTTTGAGATGTTCCCGCTGCATCGGGCAAGGCACTCAGATATGGCTATTTTTTCCCATTCCGGCAGGGATTGCATCTGATATGTAATCATTTGCGGCTCATCATTTTTGGCCTGTTTGCTGAATCCGCGGGTTTCATTTATAAGGTGCATGGGAAGCCGCTCGTTGATCACATAGTTCTCAATGATATTTTCCAGTTCCCTCACATTTCCCGGCCAATCATAGCCATAAAGAACTTCAAAATCCCGAGAGCTTAAACGAGGAATCTCTTTTCCTAATTTTTCCGCTTTTCTTTCTAAAAAGTATCCCGTCAGAGGGAGAATATCATCTTTTCTCTCTCTAAGCGGGGGGATATAAATCGGGATAACGCTGAGCCTATAATATAAGTCTTCTCTGAAATTTCCTTTTTTTACTTCTTCTAATACGTTTTTATTCGAAGCTACGATTACCCTGACGTCCACAGGAATGCTTTTCGTTCCGCCGATTCGCGTAATATTTTTTTCCTGCAATACCCTTAAGAGATTTACCTGCATATCCATCGGCATTTCTGCTATTTCATCCAAAAATATAGTGCCTTTATGAGCAAGTTCGAATTTTCCCGGCATACCTCCCGCCCTGGCGTTGGTAAAAGCACCGCTTTCATAGCCGAACAGCTCACTTTCAATTAAATTCCTGGGAATCGCGCCGCAGTTGATGGCGATAAAAGGCTCGCTGCTTCTGCTGCTTTCATTGTGAATTGCTTGAGCAAAGATTTCTTTTCCTGTCCCGCTTTCTCCCTGAATGATAACTGTGGAGGGAGTATTTGCCACAGATCTTGCATATTCAACAATTTCTTTTATCTGTGCGCTTTTTCCTATAATATTGTTAAAATAATAGAAAGTGTTCTTGCCGGAATATCTGTTGATCAGCTTGTATATGTTTTTCATGTCTTTTAATGTAACGACTACCGCTGTCAGCTGATTATGAATGTCTCTGATGGGATAGGCATTCATATTGAATTTTTTTCTTCTGTCATGTTCCGATTTGATTAATTCTTCATCGGAATAGACGTCGTCCTTTTCTAGAGTGCTGACGATTTCGTTCCAGTTCTCAAACAAATCTTTGCCTTTCTTCTTCATCAGCCTATCCTTATCGCAGGAAAATATTTCGCATGCTTTTTTATTAGCGCTATTTAAAGCCCCGGATCTGCTGATCGATACCAACCCAAAATCCACAGAATTTGTAATCGTTTCATTTAATTGTCCGATGTGCCAAAGCTTTTCTTTGGATTCAATGCTTCTTAATTCATGCTCGATTAACTCGGCAACCGTAGAAATAAACCCCAGAGTATGAGGGTGAACGGAATTATAGATTCCGGTTACATTAATACATCCGATAACCGATCCCGCTGTATTAAAAATGGGTGCGCATGAGCATGTCCAAATGTGATAGATCTCAATAAAGTGCTGCGTTCCGGCCATCTGTATCGGACATTTTTCATGAAGTGCTGTTCCGATTGAATTTGTCCCGCAGCTTTTTTCGCTCATATCGGTTCCCAGATGCATCCCCATATTTTCAGCACGATCAAGAATATCCCCGTCTCCTAAGATCGAAATAATATATCCGTTGGCATCGGTTAAATCGACGATAAATCCCGTATCTTTCAGAAATTCATGAATCAGTCTCATATAGGGTAATGCGACACTCACAAGAAGGCTGTTCTTTTCAAGGATGCTCTGAAGCTTGCCGCCGCTTACAATTGTCGCCGGACTTACCATCTTTTTATCAATTTTCATTTCGATACAGCGTGCATGAGAATCGTTGATTTTCTTTTCCAGGCCGGAGGGATGGGTTATTTTATGCATGGAGACGCACCTCGTTAAATCAGTATAGCTTGTGTTACTATTTTAACATTTTATTTCACACGCAGAAACCATTTTTTTCGAATGTGTATCTATAAATTGTAGAAAAACACATCATTCGTGTTGCGTATTCCTACAATAAATAAAATTATTGTAGAATATTTCCGCATTTTGAAAAATCGTTAATTAAATTATAATCAAATTCCCCTATTAATTCACAGTTTTATAGCTGGCACAGCTATTGCAATATTTAGTTAATATTAAAAAACATTAGGAGGTAGTAGTATGAAAGGTTTTGCAATGCTGGAAATCGGTAAAGTGGGATGGATTGAAAAGGAAAAGCCGGTTGCCGGTCCTTTGGATGCCATTGTCAGACCACTGGCATTGGCTCCCTGCACTTCGGATATTCATACCGTATGGGCAGGAGCCATCGGAGAACGGTTTAATATGATCTTAGGTCATGAAGCAGTCGGAGAAGTCGTTGAAGTCGGGTCGTGCGTCAAAGACTTTAAACCCGGTGATCGGGTTATTGTCCCTGCGATCACTCCCGATTGGGGATCGTTAGAAGCACAGGCAGGTTTTTCACAGCATTCGGGAGGGATGCTGGCAGGATGGAAATTCTCGAACTTTAAGGACGGTGTTTTTGGTGAATTCTTTCATGTGAATGAAGCGGATGCCAATTTAGCCCTTCTCCCGGACAGTATCAGCCCAAAGGATGCGGTCATGCTTCCCGATATGGTTGTAACCGGTTTTCATGGTGCTGAAATGGCAGGAGTAAAGCTGGGAGACAGCGTCGTTGTGATAGGGATCGGGCCTGTTGGCCTGATGGCTGTGGCAGGCGCCAGTTTAATGGGCGCATCTCACCTCTACGCTGTGGGATCAAGACCGAACTGTGTTGAAGCAGCTAAATTTTATGGTGCAACAGAAATTATAAATTATAAAAATGGCGATATCGTTGATCAAGTGATGGGTCTCACCAAGGGGAAAGGCGTTGACCGAGTTGTAATTGCAGGAGGTGATGTGGATACTTTTGATCAGGCGGTCAGAATGCTGAAACCCGGCGGATCAATCGGAAATGTCAACTACCTGGGTGAAGGAGACTATATCAAAATCCCGAGGGTTGAATGGGGTGTAGGCATGGGTCACAAACAAATCTTGGGCGGCCTCACACCAGGCGGAAGACTAAAAATGGAAAAAATGGCTTCCCTGATTGAGACCGGAAAACTGGATACTGGCAAACTGGTTACCCATACATTCCAAGGATTAGAAGGGATCGAACCGGCGTTGATGCTCATGAAGGACAAACCGACAGATTTGATCAAGCCGGTCGTTCTAATTGATTAATACAAACAGCCGTTGAGTTTACAAGCAACAGTCTTGGAAATAAGATCTTTTTCTAACGTTACAAAAGAGCAGGACATAATGGAAAATCGAAAACCTTGCAACAACCCGAATTGCAAGGTTTTTTATGTGCGCCCGGCATGGGCGCAGTCTAACGGGTGAAAGTCCCGAACACGACCAGTAGCGGGAAGTGTATAGCCAAAGGCAAGGGTGTCCGCCGTGAGACGGAATCTGAAGGAAGCCGGAGGCAAACCTCTGACCTGACGTACAGAAATCACATCAGGCGAAGTCTGCGGACAAGGCTGCATAACAAGCTGAAATCCAATAGCTACTGGAAAGCAGGCGGCGTAAATGTGGCAGGTACATGGAGGGAAAGACTGCGTTCTTACCCGGGGAGATCTCACGGACGGGGAAACCCGGTTGAAACAAGATTTGCCGTGAGAAGTCAGCAGAAGCCATAGTAGTGATGACGGCTGGCGAAAGCCGGCAAGAGCGAAGGGCGGAACAATTTTTTGCATCTGATTTCACAGGGGACATCTGCGTCTCTCGCCCAAGCCTCGGAGCTATGGATGTATGGAAATTATGGAAACACACTGGGCGCAAAGCAGAAGCATATTCATATAATAAAAAGGGTCAGGGAAACAATCAACTTAGGAATGCAATTCTACAAGGCTGTACGGTATCCTATAGAGGTAGAGGGAGCAAAAAATGGAAAGTGAAAATCAATATAACAACCAGTGTATTACTCTTGCACAAATGCAAATAATCTTTAACTCGAGAATCTTCTGGAGAGAATTAGCGATTTGGATAAGGGCGTTTATTAACACGACTTATTTAAGTCTGGGAATTTCAGAGCATGTATTTGGTCATCTGTTTAATGTGCCTGCTAAATTTTCAAGTATGATGAGGCTGGTTTTCGGTGGAGTCGTATATGAACAATATAATCAACTGATAACTCAATTTGTCATATTATTTCGTGAACTTATCGTGGCGCAATCAAATAATGACAGAGAGGGAATCCTTCGAGCAGTTAATAGCATACAACAGAATGGAGCCGCCAGGGCAGCATACCTGGCATCCATAAACCCGTTCTGGGATGAAAACCAACTGAAAAACTTATTTAATACCTATATTAATCTCACCATAGAACAAGCAAATTCTTTTGCCGGAGGTGATTATAATAAGAGTATCGAAATATTCGATCGCCTTATGGTGCATTCTGATTTGCTCGGCGACTACTTTGCATTCGGATTATTTAACTATATTACGCTTTCTCCGCAAGCCTTAGTTAAAAGACAAGTAGGAGCAAATCCTACAGAGCAATGTATTACATATGAGCTAATGGACTTAATATATGAAATTCAATTATTTTGGATAGACATGGCAACATGGACGAGAGCATATTTAATTGCAAAAACGATTAATCCTGCATATGCGGAAAGTGTATATACTAAATTGAGAAGTGTACCCATACAATATGCAAATTTGCTAAATACAATTTACAATGCTGATACTATAGATCAACTATTGCGATTGATTTATACATATATTGATTTAATAGATAATCTGATAACTGCCCAGATGGCTGGAAACGTTGAGGAAGTTAACAGGACAATTCAACTGTTGTTCCAAAATGCTGATGAGAGAGCAGCATTAATTGCTGAAATGAATCCTTTTGTAGATCAAAACCAATGGAGAATTATTCTTTATAGCAATCTAAGAAGCACAACTGATCAAATAACTTCATATTTAGCCGGAGAACATGACAGAGATATTGCCGTTTTCCAGCGTCTTCTTGATCAATCAGAGAGATTTAGCGACATATCTGCAGAAAGTTTATTCAGATACTTGTCATATTATTAAATACATCTTATCTTTCGGATGCATAGTAATAAAATCCATCTTACAATTTTCCTGGCCGAGTTATTTTTGTGGTATAATGACAGATAATATTTACCGGACAAACAGTGTTGCTATTATCGAATTTGTGAAAGAAGAAGACAGGGCAGGTGAATGCAGTCTCTTAAATTGCTCCAGTCTGTCACGAGGAGAAATCAGATGAAAAAAGTAATAAAAAGAACAATTAGAAGAGGTAATAATAGCGGAACTGCTTTGGAACTCGATGTTATACTTGACGCGATTCATGAAGACATTTTGATCACTGATGGAAAAGGCAAAATACTCAATGTCAGTAAAAGCTTTGAAGATGTATATGGCGTCACGGAAAAAGAGATAATCGGAAAAACAGTATATGAAGTGGAAAGAAAAGGAATATTCAAGCCTTCAGTTGTAGCGCAGGTCTTAGAAAAGAAGAAAAAGGTTACCATGAGGCAGAAAAATATACTGGGCAGAGATCTTGTGGTTACGGCAACACCTGTAAAAAATCAATCAGGGGAGATAATAAAGGTGGTAAGCTTCACTAGAGATTTGACTGATTTTTTAAATCTGCAGGAGCAGTACTCAGTTCTTGAGAGCAAAATGGAAAAATATACAGCTGAAATCGAAGAACTTAGAAGCAAGAGTATAGATATAGAAGGGATCGTAGGAAAATCAAGCGCTTCACAAGACATATTAAGAACCATAAGCAGAATATCCCGGTTTGATGCAAATGTACTGCTCACAGGGGAATCTGGTGTTGGAAAAACAAAATTTGCAAAGCTCATACATGGTAAAAGTAAAAGGGCAAAGGGTCCGTTTATCGAAATAAATTGTGGTGCAATTCCTGAAAACCTTCTAGAATCAGAATTTTTTGGTTATGAGAGAGGCTCTTTTACAGGGGCAAATAAGGAAGGTAAAATTGGTTTAATTGAACTGGCACAAAACGGCACGCTTCTTTTGGATGAGATATCCGAATTATCGCTGAATATGCAGGTAAAGATACTCAAAGTAATACAGGATAAAACCATAACAAGGGTTGGGGGCTCAAAGGAAATACAAGTTGACTTTAGACTGATTGCAGCAACGAATAAAAACCTGCAAAGAATGATTAAGGAAAACCTATTTAGAGAAGATTTATATTATCGCCTTAATGTGATTACGATCAGCATGCCTCCGCTAAGAGAAAGACGTGAAGATATTATTCCAATGGCTGCTTACTTTTTAGACAAATTTAATCATTTGTATCAGTTAGATAAGGTTATATCACGGGAGGTTTATGATATCTTCATGAATTATAGCTGGCCGGGCAATATCAGAGATTTAGAAAATACAATTGAAAGGCTGGTTTTGACTTCTGAGGAAGACGTCATAAAGAAAGAGCAGCTGCCTAGTAATCTGGAAATAGAAGCAGATTTATCTGTTAATAGCATCAATAGCTCAAAATTAAAGGATGCTGTTGAAGAAGTAGAAAAGCGTTTGATAACAAATGCTTATAATAGATATAAAACAACGACAGGAGTAGCAGAAGCCTTAGGAATAAGCCAGCCAACGGCAGTTCGAAAGATACAGAAGTTTTGTAACACCTAGAATATATTAACATGGTAAATCATTCTTCCGTCATGGTAAATCATTGTTCCGTCATGGTAAAGCATTGTTCAATAAAGTAAAACGAATTATTCATTTATAAATAGATACTATTCATTTTCGAATAGTATCTATTTTCATTGGAAATCCAACACTTTATTTCATAGTTTACACAAAAAAAAGAATCTAAAATTCATTATTGAATAATATTTCAGTTTCAAAAAAGACGCAAGCAATAAAAACATTGAAAAATAGCGGATTCTTAAGTTGGCATATTATTTGCGGTAATAATAAATGTCTGCTGAACAAATCATAAAATGCGATTTGTTCGTGCGGTGAAAGCCGCGCGCAAGGCATAGATATCGGATATAAGTGAAACAGGTAAAGGAAAGGAAATAAAAGTGACTGGAAGTATTAAATACAAACCACCGGAAATTACCGGACCCAGATTTGCGGGAATCAAAACATTTATGAGGCTGCCGAATATTAAGACAACCGAAGATGTCGATGTTGCCATAGTTGGAGTGCCATTTGATACCGGCGCGAGTTATAAAAGCGGAGCACGTTTTGGCCCGGCAGCAATTAGAGAAGCATCAACACTAATGAGAAATTACAGCATGAATCTTGATGTTAATATCTTTGATTATCTCTCGTGTATTGATTATGGTGATATTGATATCACGCCGGGATATACACATGAAACATATAAACAGATTGAAGAAGGACTGCAGCCATTAGTAAATGAAGAAATAGTACCCATTACATTAGGCGGGGACCATTCCATTACTCTTGCAGAATTAAGAGCCGTTGCAAAAAAATACGGCCCTGTTGCGCTTGTCCATTTTGACTCTCATCTTGATACATGGGACAATTATTGGGGGATGAAATACACGCACGGAACACCATTCAGAAGAGCTTGTGAAGAGGGATTAATCGATACTGCACATTCTATACAAGTGGGCATAAGAGGCTCACAATACGGCCCTGAGGATATTCAAGGTTCCATTGATTTAGGATTTGAAGTTCTTACTGCCAACGAACTACACGAAATTGGAATAAAAGAAGGTGTCAAGCGAATTAAAAATCGTGCAGGAAGCGCTAAGACCTTCCTGTCTTATGACATTGATTTCATTGATCCGTCAATGGCACCGGGCACCGGCACGATTGAGGTGGGCGGATTTACCGGTTATGAAGGCATGAAATTAATTCAAGGAATGAAAGATATAAACATTGTTGCAATGGACATGGTGGAAGTACTTCCAACGATTGATCCGGCAGGAATCACTGCAAACATGGCTGCCAACCTTATCCATGAAGTCCTTTCTGTAATAGCCTGTCAAAAGAGGGGGGGAGGCAGATAGTATTTATTAGATGACGAGTTTGCGGCGGGCATTATTTTCCGGTTTATTTTGATCAAAGAATTTGTTTTAATTATTTTTTGAAAGAGGGTTATATTATGGAAAAAAACGTAACAACTACAATTCATAATGAAAAGCTGCCTTTTAAAGTAAAGCTGGGGTACGGTTTATCAGGCTACTGCAGCTTTATTGCATGGACGGCTTTCAGTTATTATGGATTATACTTCTTTACGGATGTAGTAGGTCTTTCTGCAGTATTCGCAGGGGCAATGATTTCACTCGGCACCTTATGGGATGCTATCACTGACCCGGTCGTTGGAGGTATTTCTGATAATCTTAAATGTAAATACGGAAGAAGGCGTCCGCTTATCATTGGTGTTGCAATTCCATTCGTTTTCATCAGCATATTGATGTTCACAAACTGGGGATTCAGTGAATCTGTTGCGAAAGTATATTTTGTAATTATTATCCTGCTTTATTACACAGCGCAGACAGTGCTTGATATTTCATCATCAGCGCTTGGGTCAGAAATGACACTTGACTACGATGAAAGATCTACACTTGCTACATATAAGAATTACTTTGGCCTGTTAGCAACTGTTGCAATCAGCCCCACACTCGTCCTGGTAGCTTATTTTGGTGAATTTTTTGAAAATCCGGATTACGGTTGGAGCTGCACTGTAGCAGTTTATATGATGATTGCGCTTATTTTCATCATGATTCTTTGGAGAGCAACAAGAGGATATGAAAGACATAGAGGAGAAGGTACAAGTAAGTTCTCCGTTGCTGATATCAAAGAGCTATTTAATAATAAGGCAACAAGAATTGTCGCAATTATATTTGCAATTGGTATTTTCTCAAACACGATCAACTATTCCATTCAAGTATATTACTTCACAAACTATGCACAGCTGACCGGAGGTCAGATTGCAAGCGTAACGATGGTCTTTGGTGTGGCAAGTATCATTGGAGCCTGGGTTGTTGAAATCCTTATGAAGAAATATGGCAAGAAGCTGGCTTGGGTAATTGGCGTTGGATCAGAAGGTATCGTCCTGGCTGCTATGGTTGGACTATTCATTCATCCTGGACAAATAGGAATGATTTATGCTTTGGTAATTCTTATGGCCATTGGTAATGCCGCAGTTTATCAGGTTCCCTGGGCTATGATCCCTGACTGTGTTGATGTTACGGAACTTTCTACAGGAAAGAGAATTGACGGAATCGTATTCGGAACCGTTGCGTTTCTTCAGAAGGCTTCCGGTGCGTTAGGTGCAGCACTTCTTGGTATTCTGCTTACAGCAATCGGATATTCTGATGCAGCTGTACAGACGCCTGAAACCCTTGCGGGGCTTAAGAATGTATTCGGATTTCTGGTTGGAGGACTCTATCTCATTTCTGTTATTATCGTATTGAAATACCCTCTTAGCAAGAAAAAACATGACAGAGTTACGGAAGCAATTGAAGAAAGAAAACAGGGTAAAGAGATCGATATGTCAGAATTCAAGGATCTTATTTAAAGCAACGGAATAAGGAGAAAATAAATAGATGAAAGTCAAGAAATTTGTAGATCTGAGCTGGGATGTTACAGAACAGACTCCGATTTATCCCGGAGATCCTGAACCGAAAATCTCAGTAGCAACGACTCTGGAAAATGAGGGATACAATCTTTCCGGGGTATATATAGGAACACAGACAGGCACGCATGTAGATGCGCCTTATCACTTCAGCAATGAAGGTGAAACGATAGAAAATATGGAATTGGACTTCTTCTTCGGCGAAGCAGTCGTTGTCAGAGTAACGAATAAGAAATCAAACGAAAAAATCACGATGGAAGATGTCCTGCCATATGATGAAAAAATCAAAGCAGGGACAATCGTACTTTTCAATACAAACTGGTATAAAAAACTTGGAACAGAAGAGTTTTTCGCACATCCTTATGTATCCGGTGAAGTAGCGGAATACCTGGTAAAAAAAGGGGTTCGATTCCTTTGCATCGACACGATCAATGCCGATCAGACAGGCGGAACAGAATTCCCTGTACACGATCTCTTCTCAGAAAACAGACTCATGATCGGGGAAAACTGGGCATACTTTGACCGTATCGACTTTGATAATGTTGCTGTTGCGGCATTCCCGCTGAAAATCGTTGGAACAGACGGTTCGCCGGTTCGTGCGGTAGCAATGGAAATCGAAGGATAAAGTATAAATAAAGTAGCCTCATTTTTATCGCAAGGTAAATACTGAAAGCATCCGGAGCCATCTCGGCAGGGCATAGAAGAGATGGCAAAGGATGCTTTTCTTAATTTTCCACAAAGAGAATCATTTTGTAAAGTTCAGTGCAGCCGATTCGGCCTCATCGGTATTGGCATTGAGACGGCAAATAGGGTTGCAGCAACTTCTTTTGCACAGCGGTGCGTTCCGGCAGCTGATATGCAGCGATTCTTTCTTCCAAAACTTTTTGAACTTTGTAGGCGAGATCCGTTTTTTCGGGTTTGTCCCCATGAGACATACCGTATTTATTAAAGATTTTCGTCAGATAATTATCCCTTCGGTACGTAGCCATCGAGCCGACTCCGAGAAAATTTCCAGCATTCCGCCCGGCGACAAGCCGTTCCGGAAGTTTAGGATCGAGTGTCATTTCCACGCCCTGCAGCATCCGATTGGTATAACGTATCATCTCTTCATCAAGGATTGCCTTGTGGAAGCTTCCGCATGCAAAACCGGCCAGAATCCCCGGATAACACCATACTTCGTCTACCTCGGTCAGACTGAATGGAAGCATTGCTGTCAGCAGGCCTTCCATTCCCGCCTGATAGTCAACAGCAATGCCGTCACTATAGCAGCCGCAGAGCGCACAAGGTATCCCCAGGGATTTACATAACTCGTAAAAGATAATCTGTATAAAAACACTTTCGTTACTGCCGTAGTTCGGCTGTAACGTCTGGATATCGCTGATGGTAGAAAACTCACATAGAGAAACATGATGCCCCGGAGATTGGAGCTGAATAAAAACCAATCCCGCCAATGCCATTGCGAAATCATGGACTACAATTCCCATGATACTTTCCGGAGCAGTCATAAATCCAACTGAACAAGGGAAAATGGATATGGACTGTTTTTCATCAATTGCGGCACGCAGATTGTCAAGGCATTCCCGATCATAGGCCAGAGGCGGATTCGGGCAAATTCCTTGTGTCATAACAGGTTCATCCCAAATATCGTAAAACTCACGAACCAATCGGAAGGCTCTGCGAGCGCTGGCGTAAACATCTCCATTCAGTGAATTACTTGCAGTGGCGCGTAAACCAAAGCTGGGGTACTTATCCGAGTATTTTAAAGCCATGGCAATTTGGGAAACAAACTGATCCTGCGCATCATTGCCGGCAGGATCTGCGCAGCCGGGGTTTGTGCACTCGTAAAGGGAAGATGTTTCATTGATTTGATAAAATTTTATGGCATCCTCCATATTGCAGCGGTTTATCGCCCCGGTCTCATCGTCAAGGATGAAAGGTGCATTGCTAAAAGGTGTGGCAGCAACAACTCTCTTTTTAGAAGGTGTGCTGTAATCCTGTTTTGGAGTGGAAGAAAGGGCTTCTTCTATTAAATGTCGGGGAATGAATACCATATCGCCCTCAATCAGGGCGCCTCTCGTTTTAAAAAGCTCCAGGACAGCATCGCTTTGAAAACGGATACCGAAGTTTTCGATAACATCCATTGCCATCCTGTACGCGTTTTGAAGGGTAACCTCATCTAAAAACTTTCGCATTCTTCAACCTCACTTTTCCATTCGTTTCGTTCGCACTTTACTGACTGACCAGAGACGGGTGGTAATCTGTCCATGTAAATAATTATATGGCAAAATTTAAATGTCTGATTGCATCAACGCCTGTTCTTTATAGTAAATTATCGTGTTTTGAACCATGATGGGACTTTAATATCCCCGTTAACTCCATAAGAAACTAAAAGAAGTCTGAAAGATATTTAATTTATCTCCACAGGCTTTTTTTTTATAATGAAGCAATATCTGACCCGCAAAATGGTAAAGAGAAAGGAATAGTTTTTTGCGGTGCTGGCCGGACTAGTGAATAGAATTGGAGGTTGTGAAAAAATGAATGAAAAAGAAAAGATGCTGTTGGCGCGGTTTGAAGAAAAGGGAGGAATTTTTCAGCTCATGCCGGCTTTTGTATATAGGAAGAATTCAAAACCAGGCAGGCGGCTCAGGCTCCATCCAGATGATTATGACACCGGACCCCCGGAGCGTGGAACAATTGAAGTGAGGTTTTTATCGAGCGTAATCGGAGGAGGAGCAGGGCCTTTGGCACCAGAGGATGAAGGCATGAGCTATATTTCTCTGGACGGGAAGGATACTGACAATAAATTTCTGCTCAGGGATGCGGTGGAACTGCTAGGAAAAGATTTGATCGGAGAAACCTTATGGAGAAAATATGGAACCTTTCCCATGCTTTCGAAATTCTTTGATTTCGGAGGCCCGCTGTTTCACCATTTACATTTAGACTTCGATGCGGCCGCTAGAGTCGGAAAAAACGGAAAGGCCGAGGGCTATTTCTATCCTGTGCAGTATAACAGCTACACTGGAACTTTTCCATATACCTTTTTTGGGTTTTCCCCGGAGGTTTCGAAGGAAGAGGTGCGAAGGCGCATGGAGTTGTATCTTAAAGGAGACAACCGACTGACGGAGCTGTCAAGGGCTTATCGGATCGAGATGGAAACCGCATGGTACACCCCCCCGGGAGTGCTACACGCTCCCGGATCCTGTCTTACTTATGAGCCCCAACTGAACAGCGATGCCTCAGCGGTCTTTGAAAATGTTACAGACGGCGAGAGGAACGGATTCTACGCATTGACAGGAGATTGCCCGGATGGGAAGGCACGGGATCTGGATTACATCATGAGCCTGCTGGATTGGGAGAAAAATACGGATCCGTTTTACCGGAGGCATTATTTCCGTCCCAAGATTCTGATTACGGATACGCCGGAACATGCAGAATATTGGATCATGTATGGGAATTCGCATATTTCTGCAAAGCAGTTGGTGGTGAAGCCAGGCAGAAGAGCGTTGGTACGGGATCCTGCTGCCTATGGCTGCATCCTGGTGCAGGGTCACGGCAGCTTTGGAGAATACAAATGTGAAACTCCAGATATGATCAGACTTGGGCAGCTTACGGCAGACGAATTTTTTGTGTCAAAAGAACGGGCGGGCAAGGGTGTTCTGGTTCATAATCACTCACAATATGAGCCTCTGGTTATGCTAAAGCATTTTGCCAGCGACAACCTGGGTCCCGAATCATCTCAGAAATTTATTTAAATATTTTCAAAAGGAATTGATACTTGGGAAAAAAGTCTTCGTTATATAATCAGACTTGTCAAACTCAGGAGTCTCGCATCCAGAAGTAGCGGGACGCTGAGAATGAAAATATGTAAATTTAGGAGGAAGACATGAAAAAAGGTAAGAAAGCTGCAGCCATTTTATTGACATTGTTAATGGTACTCAGTCTTGCAGCATGCGGCGGAAGCGGGAGTGGAAGCGGATCTGAAGATGCTTCGGCGGCACCTGCGGCAGAACCGGGACAGTCCTCGGCGGATATGGATGGAATCAACAAGGGAGCCTACCGGTATGCGGATGTTGAAAACGTAGCTCTGAGAGGAATCGACCCAGCCTCTATCGGAACAACTTCGGTAACGCCTGTGAATACCGATGGAAGAAAACTGAGAGTCGGTTTTTCCCAGATGGAAGTAAACAACAACTGGCGTATCGTAAACAATGACTCCATAAAAACGGAAGCGGCGGCCCGCGGCATCGAACTGATCTACCGTGATGCCCAGAGTTCAATTGAAAAGCAGAACCGTGACATTATCGAAATTCTTAATGAAGGTGTAGACTATCTGATCATCGCCCCGTACGAATACGAGGGGCTGCAGTCCGCACTAGCCGAGGCCAAGAAGAAAGGCGTACCGGTTATCTTGTCCGATCGTGAAGCGGCAGGCGCACCAGGTGAGGATTTTGTTACGGCAATTCTCGGAGACTTCATTGATACCGGATACAAAGCCGGACAGGCACTGAGAAACGCTTTCGGGGATGGCACAATCAATGTGGTTGAAATCACAGGAACAGCCGGATCTTCCGTAGCGCGCGACCTTTCCAAGGGCTTTGCCGAATTCGCAAAGGAAGACGGAAACATCAACATCATTGCTTCGGCCGACGGAAACTTTGGAAGAGCGGAATCGCTGAAGGCCATGGAGAACATAGTCCAGTCCTACGGCGGAAAATTCAACGCAGTATTCGGCCATGTTGACGATGCAGCTATCGCTGCCATACAGGCTCTGAAGGCAGCGGGCATGACGCCGGGACAGGATCCTTCTAAAGGAGATATCGCAGTTGTATCCATGTGCGGATATAAGGACGCATTTGACGCAATCATTGCAGGAGACCAGTATGCGACGGTAGAATGCACCGCAAGATTTGGACCAGTACTCTTCGATATTATCGATAAGCTGCAGGCAGGTGAAGCAATCAAGAATAGATTGGTAATGCCCTGCAAGATCTATGATCCTACAAACGCGGAAGCGTTATATAACGAAGCCCAATAACAAGGGCCTCAGGCTGAATGATTGCCGGATACGCCGCGCTGGTTCGCGGCGTATCCGGTAATAAAATCATAAGGAGAGCTGCAGGTGGACACAGAGAACATTTTGGAAATGAAAGGCATCTGCAAGGCGTTCACGGGAGTAAAGGCTTTGCAGGATGTGGATTTCAGTATCCGGCGGGGCGAGGTGCACGCTTTGATGGGCGAAAATGGAGCGGGCAAGTCGACCCTGATCAAAATACTGACGGGAATCTATTCAAAGGATGCAGGCACAATCTTTTTTGACGGGAGAGAAATCAGTCCCTCAACCGCTCTGGAGGCTCAGCATGAAGGAATCAGTACAATTTACCAGGAACTGAACTTGATTCCCTATCTGTCCATTGCGGAAAATATCTTTTTGGGAAGGGAACCAAAAAAAAGAGGAATCATCGATTGGAAAAAAATCCGAGAGGATGCGGCTGGCCTGCTAAAAGAATCTCTTGGAATCGAGATCGATGTCAAAAAAATATTATGTGACTGCTCAACCGCAGTGGCGCAGATGACTGCTCTGGCAAGAGCTATATCGATCAATTCAAAGCTCGTTGTTATGGACGAGGCCACCTCCTCCCTAAACGATCTGGAAGTCGGCAAATTGTTCGAGATTATCAGAATTCTGAAGTCGAAAGGTATCTCGGTGGTTTTCATCTCCCACAAGCTGGATGAAATCTTTGAAATCAGCGACAGGATCACCGTCCTAAAGGACGGCCAGATGGTTGGCGTAAGAGATGTAAAGGAGATCACGAAACTGGAGCTGGTTTCGATGATGATCGGAAGAGACGCAAGTGAAATTATGAAGTTCAGACGGGAATACAAGGATTATTCCACGGCGGAGGAATACTGTGCATCCATCAAAGTGGGATACGGGAGCAGACTGAGTGAAGTATCGCTTCATATTAAAAAAGGCGAAGTGGTCGGACTTGCTGGGCTTTTAGGGTCTGGAAGAACCGAGTTCGCAAAAGCGCTGTTCGGCGCCGAAAAATATAAACAAGGAGAAATCACGGTTAAAGGCAGAAAAGTAAGATACAGAATTCCGAAGAACGCAATCAGGGACGGTATGGGTTTCTGCTCCGAAGACCGGAAAGCAGAGGGGATCATGCCCCATCTTACCATCCGCGAGAATTTATCGATGGCGATTTTGCCCAGGCTTTCAAGAAACGGCGTAATCCTGGAGAACAGGGTTACGGAAATCGTGCATCAATATATTGAAAGGTTGAGAATAAAAACGCCGTCCCAGCATCAGCTGATCAGAAATCTGTCCGGAGGAAATCAGCAGAAGATCCTCTTGGCACGGTGGCTTTGCATGTGCCCGGAGTTAATCATACTGGACGAACCGACGAGGGGAATCGATGTGGGAGCGAAGGCGGAAATCGAGAGCCTGATTCAGGAGCTTTCCGCCGAAGGAATGGCTGTTTTATATATATCCTCAGAGATCGAAGAGCTTGTCAGGGGCTGCGACCGCGTAATCGTGCTGAAGGAGGGACGTTCGGTCTCCGAACTCTGCGGAGATCAGATCACGCAGGGAAACCTGCTGGCGGCCATCGCCGGCGGAAAGACCGAAAATGAAGGAAGGGAGGCCGTGTCGTGAAGACCATCAATACATATGAGACTTCTCTAGTTCAAAAATATGGGGCGTTTGTTTTTTTACTGATAATGGTCATCGGCAACTGCATTTTTACCAATAACTTTATGCAGCTTTCCACTCTTTGGCTTTTGATCATGCAGGCGTTTCCCATCATAATCGTGGGCATTGGAATGACTCTGGTGATCGCATCGGGGGGAATCGATATCAGCGTCGGAGCTGTGATGGCATTTTCCGGCACGCTACTGGCGCACTTGATGGTTAATCTCGATGTTTCGCTTCCGGTCTGCATCATCGTCTGCCTTTTATCGGCAGCCGCCCTGGGTGCCATCAACGGATTGATCATCGCAAAGTTTAATATCCAGCCGATTGTGGTCACTCTAGTAATGATGCTGGTAGCCAGAGGGCTTGCGCAGCTGGTCACAGAAGGACGTCCGGTGCCCTTTTCCTATATGAGTCTAAATACGATTGCCAACTTCCGGTTCTGGGAGAGGGGCCTTCCCATACAGTTTTTGATCGCATTAAGTATGGTTCTGCTGTTTGTTTTTATTTTCAGGAAAACGGTATTCGGCAAACAGGTTCAGGCTATGGGCGACAATTTCAAGGCTGCCGGCCTCATCGGAATCGGCACCTTCGGCGTAACGGTTCTGATCTATACCATCTGCGGTACTACAGCGGGGCTTGCAACCATCATTGAGGTAGGCAGGGAAAGCCAGGCTGAAGCAGCCAGAATGGGAATCAACATGGAAATGAATGCTATTGCCGCAGTTGCTGTCGGTGGTACTCCGCTGATCGGTGGAAGGGCAAGGGTATGGGGAACGGTCTGCGGCGCGCTGATTATGCAGCTGGTGAGCATGACAGTGAACATGAACGGCCTGCTCAGCAGCTGGGGGATGGTGGCAAAGGCGGTAATCCTTGTAATAGCTGTGTATATCGGCAGCGATAGAAGCAAGGCGTAGGAGGTGACAGAATTGAATAAACTAAAGTTCGGAACGGTCGGACAGCAGATTTCGCGAAACGACAGCATACGCAACAGAGCCCGGACCATACTGGAGAACCATGGAACTCTGATTGCGCTGGCATTTTTGATTCTGATTGCTTTCATACTGTTCCCGAGCCTGGCTCAGAAAAATGTAGTCCTTGATATATTGAGCGGATACAGCATGGTGGGCGTGGTCGCTATGGGCATGACATTTGTGATCCTTGCGGGAGGGATTGATCTTTCAGTGGGATCCATCGCCGCATTGTCTGGAATTACTGCTGCGCTGCTAATGGACCGCTATTGGGCAGTTCCCGCAGCGGCTGCCATCCTCGTAGGAGCGCTGCTAGGCTTTGTAAACGGGCTAGTCATCGCTAAGCTGAAGGCACCTCCGTTTATTGCGACACTGGCTATGATGATGGGCGCAAGAGGAGCGATTTTGATCATTTCCGGAGAAAAACCCCTTCCCTTCAAAGCTCCCAACGATCCATATCTCGTCATCGGTCACGGAAGCACCTTTGGTATTCCCAATCTGGTTATCCTGTTTATCGGAATTACAACTTTGTGCATTATCGCGTCAAAGTGGACAAAATTCGGCAGATCAGTATATGTGCTGGGCGGAAATGAGGAGGCTGCGAAGATGATGGGCTTTAATACGGACAGAATCAAAATCCTTATCTATACCATCAGCGGTACGATGGCGGGTATTGCGGGAATGATGCTGACGTCCAGACTGTCATCAGCGCAGAACACTGCAGGACAGGGCTGGGAGTTGACCGCTATTGGCGCGGTCGTGATCGGAGGAACGCTGCTTGCGGGGGGAAGAGGCAAGTTCAGCGGGACATTTTACGGTGTGCTAATCTATGCGGTAATCGAAGTGCTGCTGGGTCGCTTCAATCTGATGGTATGGTATATCAACATCCTGACGGGATGTCTGATCATAGGCGTTGTCATTATGCAGTCCCAGACTGCAAAATTAAAATCGCTATCTTGATATTTGAAAGGAGCTATAAAATGAAAGAAATGCTGCCGGTCGGCGTAAGAAGAGACGGGTCTTTTTACACTAGAATTGAATGGACCAGCCATACGGAGACCAACCCGCTGCTTTGGGTTTGCAATGTGATCGATGACGATACGGAGCGAAACGGTGGGACTTGGGGAGCCAACACAAACGGTCCTGCCAACCTGGTGCTGAGCTTTTTCGGAGAAGAGCAAGAAATAGGAAAATTTAAAATCTTCCATAACGTGGGCATTCCCATCAGCATCCTGGAAGAGCTGGCAAAGAGGATCAATGTTTACATTTCGTGCACCGATGAGCCGAGAAAGCTCAAATGCAATGAAGATCGAATTGAAGACGTTCACTGGATCAGGCTTGCATCCTTCCAGATGAAGAAGGAGGAATGCTGGCAGGAATTTGAACTGGACAAACCGGCCAAAGCAAAATACGTCAGGTTTGAACTGGTAGAAAATTTTGGAACTCCGCCTGAGATACCGTGGACGGAAACAAGTGAAATCAAAATATACCCAGCTGAATAACGACAACAAAAACGTAAGGGTGATGATGATTCACCCTTACGCTGTAAATTGGTCGCTTTACCTATATCCAGTCGCTGCTAGGGCTCAGTCGCAGTGACTCAGCTGCGCTTTTTTAAAATCAATGGGTGTACAGCCAGTAATCTTCTTGAACACAGTGCTAAAATAAGTGGGGTTGTCATAGCCAACCTCAAAGGAGATCTCATAGGATTTCATATTGGAATTCAGCAGCAGTTCCTTTGCTTTAGCAATGCGCAAGCCGGTCAGGTAATTAATGAAAGTAATGCCGGTAGCTTTCTTGAAGATGACGCTGAAATAACAAGGGCTCATGTTAACATACTTCGCCACCGAATTCAGATTTAGCTCAATATCGCTATAGTTTTGACTCATATATTTTTTTGCGTTTTCGATCTCCTGTGTAAACTGATCGCTGGAAAGAGTATCCCGGTAGTCTAGCATCGAGATCAAAGCCGGCGACAGGTGCTCGAACATGTGACCTATGGAAGGCTGGGTTATCATTTCACGAAATACCAGAACAGGCGATTCCATAATGGCTTCCAGCTCTCCTCCCTGCTCCTCAACAGCATGTTTGCATTCAAAAAAAAGGTTGCTGCAGACAAGCTGAAGCAGAATCCGGGGAACACTTTTCTTTTTTCTAAACCGGGTTTTCAGCTTTTCATATTCATTCAGGATCTCCTCCCGGCTTCCGTAGAGCAGGGCATTCCGAAAGCCCCTAACGTCGCAGTCGGCGATTGCATCGGGGGCCTCTTTCAAAGCTTCCTGACAGAACAGTGCCGAGCCGGAACCCTCGATGGGTTTGTTGAAGATCTGCTCGTAATAGACGTTCTCTCGCCATTTTCTCTTTTGATCGATCCAGGCTTTCGCTCGCAGAATCACTTCCGTAATTTCCTTGAGGTTGATCGGCTTGAGTATATAATCGAAGACGGCAAGCTTGACCGCAGTTTGGGCATAGGTAAATTCGTCATGGCCGCTTATGATGACGATACAAACATCCGGAACGATTTGCTTTACTCTTTCGGCGAATTCCAGTCCGGTCATAAAAGGCATCCTAACGTCGGTGAGGATAAGATCGGGGGGAGCAAGCTCAATGAGTGCAAGGGCTTCCATACCGTCCTCTGCTGTCGAAACGGAGTCAAAACCAAGAGAATGCCAATCGATGCTGGTTTCTAAACCCTTGCGGATGAGATATTCATCATCTATGATCAGTACCTTCATGCTTTCACCGGTATCATGCGCAACGCTTGATACGACCCCTTTCCTGACCTATTTAAATCCAGAGCGCAAGCTTGTCGTAATGTAACAAAATATATTTAAATTATATCAAATAAACTTTAAATTACAATTCATTAAATTCCCTTTTTCCAGGATTATTTTTGTGGTATTCTATGTCTGAAAAGGAGATGAATATCATGAAACGCCTGATTTTAACAATATTTTTGTCGACAGTGCTAGCTGCCTCAGCGGTTGCCGGTTTTACGGGATGCGGTAAGAATAAGGAGATGACCTGGATTCAGGAAGCGGACCGTGACATTTTTCAAACGCAGGAAATCCTGGGCGACGTGAATGTCAATGCAAGATATTTCGCTGTTTATGAATATATCACTCCGACCGACATTCCTCCTGAAGATGTGAAATGGGTGGGAGTTAATGGTAAGCATCCCAAAGACAGACCCCTACGCGTGGGCTTTTCTCAAATGGAGATTAACAACGACTGGCGTATTTATGAAAACAACTCTATCTTTCAGGAAGCCCAGGAACTGGGAATAGAAATTATTTACCGGGATGCACAAAGTTCTATTGAGAAGCAGAATCAGGACATCCTTGATCTAATTGAGGAAGACGTGGATTATCTGGTAGTAGCACCCCGGCAGTTTAATGGTCTGGAGGGTGCCTTTGCGGCGGCGCGGAAGGCCAATATTCCGGTGATCCTCATTGATCGAATCGCTAACGGGGAAGCCGGGCTTGATTACGTCACCTGCATCATGGGGGATTTCGTCGAAGTCGGGAAACGCGCAGCGGAAATCCTGAAAGAGAAATTTCCCGAACAGAATATATGCGTTTTTGAGGTCTCGGGTACCATGGGATCCTCTACTTCCTCCTACTTATCCCAGGGCTTTCGTAGTGTTGCAGATCCACTGGGCTGGGAAATCATTACCGTTGACGGAGACTTTGACCGTGCCGGTTCCATCAAGCCGATCCAGGAGGTCCTAATCTCGGACAGAGACAAGATTGACGCAGTCTTTACCCATATCGACGACTCTGCCATCGCGGCCATACAGGCTATGCGCTCTGTCGGTCTCCAGCCCGGAACCAATTTGGAAAAGGGTGAGATCCCCATCGTTTCTATGGGAGGATATAAGGATGCTCTGAAAGCGATCATTGCAGGCGACATGCTTGCTACCATCGAGTGCTCTCCGCGTTTCGGGCCGATTTTGTTCCACTTCATAAACAGGCTGGAGGAAAACGAGCGGATCCGGTCCAGAATTGTTATGCCCGGAAAAACCTATAATATTACTAACGCCCAAACCTATATTGAAACAGAGGGGTACTGATTATGCTGCAGTGGGTACAAAGAATCAGGCAAATCATATTCGGTAGCAGGGAATCAATCTACAGCAGCCTCCTCACGTATTTTATTCTCTTTGCTTTGATACCATCGCTTATCATCAACTTTGTCTACTACGGACTCTCGTCAAGATACATAAATGAAGCTATCACAAAGCTCGGTAACGAAACCATCGTCAAGGTATGTTCCGAACTGGACTACTTTTTTGAATCCATTATAAGGGTTGGTGATGTGGCGGCTGACAACCAGCGGATTCAGGATGTTTTGCGCATGAATTTCGTGGACGACATCCCACTAAAATATGCGATAGATCTTGAAACCGATGCCGAACTCTACTTTGCCAGCTTTTTGCAACCGAAGATAGAAGGGCTGAGTGTGCTGGGAGAAAATGGCGGTGAATACAAATCTTATGACAGGGCTTTTTTAAATCAGAACCACAGCCAACAGGAATGGTACCGTACGATAAAAGAAAGCAAGGGCTATGTATGGTTCCCCCCCCATAAGGGGCAGTTTGCGAATGTTAGTGACGGACAGAGAGAAACCTTCGTTACCTGCGGTAAAGCCATCGTGGATAAGGCAACCGGTGAAGTAAAAGGCGTTTTGATTATAGATATCAATCAGAAGGTGCTTCAAGACATGATTTCCGCTGAGTTGGGTGAGTCAGGCTACCTGCTGATTCTGGACGAGGAAAACAATGTTATCATCAGCACGAAAGACTTAAAGGGACGGCTTGTTGGTATCGACGAAACGATCCAGCAGGAAGAGGGTTCCTTTGCCGTCAATCTAATGGTGAAAAATGGGAAAGAGGTTACGAAGCAGTCAGTGGTAGCGACTTATCGAGAAATCCCTACCACAGACTGGAAGGTCATGGGCATCATACCCACAAGCCAATTAAATCAGTGGGGGAATATCCTACTCTTCTTCACCGCTCTACTGACCATCGTCATTGTAGGAATGGCCATCTATTCCGCTGTCAGGATCTCCAACCGCGTTGTCCAGCCCATCAATCATCTCAGATCGGCTATGGGTCTCGTGGAAGAGGGGGACCTGGGCGTCAACCTGAACACCGAAAGCTATTTTGAAGAGGTCAACCAGCTGGCAAATAGCTTTAACGTCATGGTAACCAAGGTTAAAATGCTGATGAACGATATTTATGAGGATCAGCGTAAACTTCGCAAGGCGGAGCTGAAGGCGCTCCAGTCCCACATCAACCCCCATTTCCTTTACAACACTTTGGACTCGATTCTTTGGCTGAACCGTTCGGGTAAGCAGGACGATGTGGAGGTTATCGTAGAAGCACTGACTACTTTTTTTCGGGTCGGTATCAGCAGAGGGAAGGATATTATCACGGTGGAGGAAGAGGTAAAGCACCTGGAGAGTTATTTGATGATCCAGCACATCCGGTATCAAGATAAATTTGAATATACTATTGAAGTAGATGAAGATGCGAGGGAACGGCTGGTACCGAAACTAATCCTTCAGCCCCTTGCCGAGAACGCTATCTATCATGGCATCAAGCGAAAGAAGGAAAATTGCTTTATCGATACGAGAATAAGAATGATTCACGGTATAGTGGAAATAAAGATGACCGATACAGGTGCAGGAATGACAGAAGAGAAAGTGGATCAGCTGAACAGAGCAATGAGAGGCGAGTCGGTTCCGGGTCTGGAGCTTTACGGGATCAAAAATATCCGCGATCGCCTGAAAATTCTTCTGGGCGAAGACGCAAAACTCTATTATGAGAGCGGGGAAGGACAGGGAACCACAGTTACTATGATCCTGCCGGATGCGTCGCCTGCCATCTAAGCCGGAAAAAAGATCTGCGTGAGCCGGCTTCTTAGTCTATTATAAAATTAATAAAAAAGTTAAATAAGTCTGAAATATATTTAATTTATATTTTCAGGCTTTTTTTATATGATGGTCCAAGAAATCGAAAACCCGTTATGATGCGAGAATAGAAAGGAAGACCATCGTGGAAGAAATCACCAAGAAAAAAATCAAGCTGCTGCAGCTCACACAGCAGACCGAATTCATACTGATTTTACTAATCATTCTTATTTGTGTAGCGCTAAACTCAGTAAATGAAGGATTTTTTACCGCCGCAAACTTCAGATCCATGTCTCGCGGCTTTACAATTGAAGGGTTTACACTTATTGGCATGTGCTTTCTGTTAATTACCGGCTCCTTTGACATTTCTGTGGCATCGGTGATGGTGCTTTCAGGTTATGCTTTTACCTCTTTGTCCCTGCTTGGCCTCAATACCTGGATCGCCTTACTGCTGGCCATTCTTACCGGGGCAGCAACAGGCGTGTGCAACGGCCTGGTCATTACAAAGCTTCGGGTTAACCCCTTTATTACGACTTTAGCTACTATGACGGTGGTCAGAGGCCTCGTTCTGGCGGTTTCCCAGGGAAATCCCATTCGCCTATCCAGCCCGGAATTCAACCGGTTCAGTGGTGCTTCCATTGAAGGCGTTCCGATCATGTTTCTTGTACTGATCCTCATTCTCGTTGCTCTAGACTTTATGCTGCGAAATGTAAAATGGTTCCGCCAGCTGTACTTTATAGGAGGCAACGAGAATTCCGCGGAGTTGACCGGCATTGATGTTTTAAAAATCAGACTGATTCTTTTTATTATCATCGGCGCCCTGGCGGGGCTCAGCGGCGCCCTCTCCTCCTCCCGTTTGGAAGCATCTGTTCCCACTGCCTATGTAGGCACGGAGATGAAGCTGATGGTAGCCTGTGTCATTGGAGGATGTTCCCTCAACGGCGGAAGCGGCAGCCTATTTGGCGCTGCACTTGGGTTGGCCTTCCTATTTCTACTGGATAACGGGATGGTTATGATGGGGATTGATATTTACTGGTTCCAGGGGGTTTTGGGTCTCTTTTTAATCGGAGTTGTTATGATCAACACCTTCTCCACGGCCTCCGCGGAAAAAAGCCGGACCCGGTCCGGACTTGCCGGAAATCGCTTATCCTGATCTGTCGCCTGAATGGATGACATAGATAATAAAGGAGGAAATGGAATGAAAGTCAAGAAATTTTTCGCATTATGCATGGCTGTGCTCATGGTCCTTGCCGGTTTTACCGCATGCGCCGGGAATGCAGCCCAGGAGGCGGGATCCGACGACAGCACAGTGAGTGAGAAGCCTAAGATCGACGGTGAAATTGCCTATGTAGCCTATTACACGACAGTTCCCTACTGGAACGACGGCCTGAGAGGTATGGAAGCCGCCGCTGAAGATCTCGGAATCTCCTTTGACAGGACGAAGAACTTCTACGGACCTACCGACGGAAGCGGCGCTGAGCAGGCAAGAATTATCGACGAGTTGGTTGCAAAAGGAGTAAAAGGCATCATCGTGTCGCCGGCCGACGGAGATTCGATCCTCGGAGCCTGTGAAAACGCCATGAAAAACGGAATTCCCATCATCACGGTAATCAGCGGAATGAACGACACCTCGACTTACTACGGGGAGTTGGGTGCTTCCAATTATAACGTAGGGGTTACCGGCGGAACCTATGCGGCTGGTCTGATCGGCGGACAGGGCAAGGTTGGTATATTGACAATCCCGGGCGTTCCGGTGCACGACCAGCGCGCTCAGGGCTATGTTGAAACGTTGAAATCTTATCCCGGAATCGAAGTGTTGCCTCTGGTCAATACCGACGCCGATCCTGCGAAGGGTCAGGAAAGAGCTGCAGCGCTAATTCAGGCCAATCCTGATCTGAAGGTCCTTATAGGAACCGACTCCGTAGGCGGAGCCGCTGCTGCCAGAGCTGTAAAGGAAGCCGGCAAAGTCGGGGTGATCAAGGTTATCGGAATGGACCGTGATGAGGACCTTCTGGGGTACATAAAAGAAGGAACCGTAACCGCTTCGGTTGCTTCTAAATCATTTACAACCAAATACATGGCGATGCAGTATATGTACTGGATTTTGAACGGCACAATGGAAGACATCGGCCCCGGAGTCAGCGACGTTGAGAACGGCATCGCGCCAGTTCCCCTCGTGACAGATACCGGAACAATGGTGATCGATTCCAGCAATGTGGATCTGTTCTTGGATGCTTTAAAAAAATAGGAAAAATCCGATAGTTTTTAACGGCCCCCGGCCTGTGCCGGGGGATACGGTTTCAAGAGGTTGCTTTCTATGGACACAAACATATTTCTTTCGATCAGAGGCGTATCGAAGCGTTTCGGAGGAACACAGGCACTGGATGACGTTTCCTTTGAGGTGAAAAAGGGAGAAATCCATGCCCTTCTCGGTGAAAACGGCGCCGGCAAATCGACTCTGATTAAAATTATTTCCGGAGTAGTAGCAAAGGACAGCGGAACGATCCTAATGGAAGGTAAGGAATGGAATATCAAAAACCCGCAACAGGCTCGTAGCCAGGGAGTTAATGTTGTATATCAGGAGCTTTCCCTTGTGCCCGGGTTGAGCGTAGGGGAGAATATCTGCGCCTCCAGTGAGAGGATGGATACTTTTAAGATCATGAAACGAAACAATCTGGGAGAAGAAGCCCACTCCATACTCAGAATGTTGAATATAGATCCCAGGACACCAGTTCGGGCGCTGGGGATTGGAGCCCAGCAGATGGTGGAAATTGCAGGGGCGATCTGTCGGAACTGCAGGCTCTTGATACTTGATGAGCCAACCGCATCTCTGACAAACGACGAAACCAAAGAGCTGTATAAGATTATGAAAATGCTGAAGGTGAAAGGCGTAACGATTATTTATATCAGCCACAAGTTATCAGAAATCTTTGAGATTGCTGACAGAGCGACCGTCATGAAGGATGGAAAATTTGTCAGGACGGCAAATGTTTCAGAGCTAGACGAGCAGACGATCATCCAGCTCATGACAGGGAGAAACCTTTCCGATATCTATCCACCCAAGGCGGGGAAAGTCGGCCCTTCCGTCATGACGGTAAGAGGATATTCCGGTCCGGGATTCGATCAGATCTCCTTTGATCTGCACGAAGGTGAAATCCTGGGGTTCGCGGGACTCACCGGATCGGGAAGAACAGAGCTCTGTACCGCGTTATTCGGAGTGCATCGTGCTTATGCCGGTAAAGCCACGCTGATGGGTATAGATTATAAACCAAGAAGGGTAAAGGACGCAATGCAGGCTGGAGTCGGATATCTGCCCGAAGACAGAAAACAAGCTGGCATCTTCTTGCAGATGAACCTGATTGAAAACACCATCGCAGCCACCATCGACCAAATCTCCCACTGGGGAATGATCAACCGGAGACTTGCAGATCAGAACACGAAAGAAATGATCCGGAAGCTCAGTACAAAAGTAGGTGCGGTCAGCGACAAGATTCTATCCCTATCAGGCGGAAACCAACAAAAAATTATTCTGTCCAGGTGGCTTTTGGAAAATCCCAGAGTACTTATCGTAGACGAGCCGACCCGGGGCATCGACGTGGGAGCAAAATTTGAAATTTATCAGATTCTCAGGAAATTAGCGGATAATGGTATGGCAATCATAGTCATCTCGTCCGATCTCCCAGAAATCATCGGAATCAGCGACCGAATTGCAACCTTTTATAAAGGTTCCATTTCCATGGTGATCAGCAGCGGCGATCCCTCTTTGGAAGAAAAAATCGGAAGCGGTATCATGGGCGTCGCCTATACGTCAAGCCAGGAGGTGCAGAATTGAAGCAATATACGGAAGTCCTAGGCAAAAACACACTGGTTCGAATGGTATTACAGAAGAGAGAGCTGGTTGTCCTGCTGTTTCTCTTCCTGATTATAACCTATCTGCAGATTGCTTCATCAGGGCTTTTTCTCCGTCCCCAGAACTTGTTGATTATGGCGGACAGAAAGGCTCCGGAAGCGATGGTTACCATAGGAATTACCTGTCTTCTTATTACAAAACAGTTTGACCTGTCCGTCGCCTCCGTTATGGCATGCTCCGGAGCGGCGACGGCATGGATGATGGTGAACGGCTATTCCATCACTGCCGCAGTCATGGCAGGGCTATTTGTGGGATGTCTGGTTGGGGCCTTGAACGGCTTTCTTGTTACAAGGCTTCACATAGCCTCCTTCATCGCTACACTGGGTACGATGTATATCGCAAGAAGTGGTGCGCAGATCATTACTCAGGGCAGCCCCATCGGGTCGCTTCCGGATAGTTTTATCGCTCTTGGCAAGGGGACGGTTTTAGGATTGCCTTGGTATTTCATCGTTCTGATTACAGCAATTGCTGTTTTACATCTGCTCCTCAAACGCCAGACTGGAATGTATCAGTTGTTCTATATTGGTGCAAACGAGCGGGCAGCTTCCATGGTGGGAATCTCAGCACAGAAGCTTACGTGGATCATGTTTATTGTGTCAGGATTTATTGCAGCCGTAGCAGGGATTATCTTGACTGCAAAATCCTACTCTGCGTCTCCTATTGCCTTTGACAAAATGGAGATGCGTTACATTGCGGCCTGCGTTATTGGCGGAGCTTCAATCAGCGGAGGACAGGGAAGTATTGCAGGCAGTTTGCTGGGATTTTTGTTGATCGTGCTGATCGGAAATGGAATGACACTAATTGGAATTTCACCGTATTGGGAAAATGTCATATTTGGAACGATTCTGGCTATCGCTGCAATCGCCGACGCATACTCCGTAAAGAAACAGCGGGCGTGAGCCACACTGCAGGTGAGACTGGAATATCTGAAAGGAGAACGACCATGGCGGGAGTATTCGGGAAACGCTATACAAAAGAAGAGCTGCTGAAAAAAAGCGGGAGCATTGCCCAACTCTGTGGTATCAAATTATCGGAGCTGCAGGGAGGAAGAAGTACCGGAGTCAGGCTTGCGCATTTCTGGACAGGAAGCGGACTGGAATTCGACGTTAATGTAAGCAGGGGAATTGGGCTCGGTGCATTCCGCTATCGCGGCATCCCCTTTGGCTGGATTTCTCCTGCCGGAGACGTAGCTCCTTGGTACTATGAGCCTCAAGGCGATGGTCTGGACAGAAGTTATACGGGCGGATTGATGCATAACGCCGGCCTGCGCCAGGTCGGAGCGCCCTGCGAGGACGACGGTGAACAGCTTGGGCTTCACGGAAGGATTTCCAATCTGCCGGCAGACGAGGTTCATATTGATTCCCACTGGGAGGACGATGAATATATCATGAGCCTTTATGGAACTGTTACGGAAGCGAGAGCTCTCGGAGAGCATTTGGTTTTAAAAAGAAAAATAACAACACAACTGGGAAGTCGGGAGGTATTGCTGGAGGACCGGATTGAAAATGAAGGACTAACAGCCAGCCCATTCCAGTATTTGTATCACACCAACTTTGGTTTCCCTCTCATCGATCAGGGAACGAGGCTGGTCATACCGTCACAATCCGTTACGGACGCTGCAGATGGAAGGCATGTGCCGGAATCTGAATACAGTGTATGCAAGGGAGCCGGCAGCAATCAGCCTGATTCCATTTACTTTCACCACACAGCGGAAAAGAACGGAAAAAGCGGCTACGCAGTTGTAAATGAAAGCCTAAAGCTTGGTTTGCAGGTAATGTACAGCAAGAAGAACCTGCCGGAATTGATTCATTGGAGTTGTATGGAATACGGACGAAACGTAATGGAGGTCGGTCCGTCCAATTGTAAATGTTTTGGAAGAAAGGCAGAACGCATAGCGGGCAGCCTTCAGTATCTTGAACCGGGTGAAATAAGAAACTTTCAGATCAGTTTTAAAGTGCTTGACGGACGGGATGAGATAAGATACGCAGAAACTTTGATTCATAATATCAAATCGGAAACAGAAAGGAAAAGCAATGGATAAGGAAAAGAGAACAATGCTGCAGAACAAGGCTAAAGAAATCAGATGCCTGACCATCCGAGCAATCGGCGAAGCAGGTCAGGGGCATATTGGCGGCTGCCTGTCAATAGCGGACATTCTTGCGGTTCTGTATTTTGATCACATGAATATTAACCCCAAAAGTCCGGGGATGCCGGGACGAGACAGGCTTGTGCTATCAAAGGGACATGCAGGACCGGCGCTGTACGCAGCTTTGGCTCTGGCGGGTTATTTCAATATAGAGTGTCTTTATACTTTGAACAAGCCCCATACCGACCTGCCGAGTCACTGTGATATGAATAAGACGCCGGGGGTTGATATGACGGCAGGCTCTCTGGGGCAGGGGATTTCCTGTGCAGTGGGGATTGCAAAAGCGGCAAAGCTGGCCGGCGGAGACGAGATCATATATACCATTCTGGGAGACGGAGAGAGCCAGGAAGGGTCGGTTTGGGAAGCTTCGATGGCCGCAAGCCAGTATCGGCTTGACAATCTAATTGTTTTTCTAGATTATAATAAACTCCAGATCGACGGGACGGTGGATGAAGTCATGAGCCTGATCGATCCGGTGAGCAAGTGGGACGCCTTCGGCTTCCGGACTTACCGGGCAGACGGACATGATGTGGAAGCTGTCAGTACTGCAGTAGACGCCGCAAAGAGAGAAAGAGACGGAAGACCGGCTATGATCGTATTAGATACGGTGAAGGGCAAGGGCGTGTCCTTTGTCGAAGGAGAAGGTGCGGGATGTCACAGTATGCCACTCAGCAAAGAGCAGATTGAAATAGCGGTTATGGAAATTATGGGGGAGGCAAGTTAAGATGGCGGAAGAACTTAGAAAGGTACTATGTAATAGCTTAATGGAGGTTATGAAATCTAATGACAAGGTGGTTTCAATCAGCGCGGACCTGGATAAAGCAAACGGATTGCTGCCCCTTCGGAAGATCTTCCCGGACCGGGCCTTTGATGCTGGAATTGCAGAGCAGAATATGGCAGGCATTGCAGCTGGAATGGCATCCTACGGATACATTCCCGTCATTAACACCTTCGCGGCATTTGCAACGCGCAGGATCTGCGACCAGGTTGCGGTTTCAATTTGCTATGCCAACCAGAATGTGAAGATTCTCGGTACAGATCCCGGCATCACGGCGGAACTAAATGGGGGAACCCATATGACCTTTGAAGATATTGGAGTCATGCGCAGCATTCCGAACATTACAATTGTAGAACCCTGCGACGCAGCGGAGTTGAGGCAGATGATTCCTGCGATCATAGAACACGACGGACCTGTCTATTTACGCCTGTACAGAAAAAATGCCCCGCAGGTTCATGGCGAGAATTACAGGTTCCAATTAGGAAAAGCAGATCTGATCAAAGAAGGAAAGGATATCACGATTCTCTGTTCCGGTATCATGGTAACCGAAGCTCTGAAAGCTTCTGAAATTCTGCTGCAGAGTGGAGTCGACGCCGAAGTGATTAATTTACATACGATAAAACCTCTTGATGGAAAAGCGGTGATCGATTCAGCCAGAAAAACTGGAGCCATCATCACCTGCGAAAATCATAATATATTAGGTGGAATGCGAGCGGCAGTGGCGGAAGTCATCACAGCAAATTACCCCGTCAGAATTTATCCGGTTGGTGTGAAGGACAGCAAAGGTTTAGTTGGAAAGTTGGAGTATTTGAAAGAAGAATTTGGACTGACTGCAGTAGAAGTATTTAAAACTGCAATGGAAGCATTGAAAAAGTAACATAAGTTATTTTAATAAGGAATAAATGGAGGTAGTTATATGACGTACGGTTATATGGGAAGTTATGTAAGAATCAATCTTACAAAAAATGAGATCTCATTTCAAACTTTCCCAGAAGAAGTGCTAAGGAAATACATAGGTGGCACAGGGTTGGGAACCAGAATTTTGTTTGACGAGACCGAAATTCATACTGATCCTTTAGGTCCGGAAAATGTACTGATCTATAACACGGGCCCGCTTGTTGGGACAAAGGCTCCGAACTTTGGGAGATATCATGTTGTTACAAAATCGCCCTTGACCGGAAGGTACGCTGAGGCAAATTCTGGTGGTAAATTCGGTCCTGCATTAAGGAAGGCCGGATATGATGGATTGATCCTTTTCGGAAAAGCCGAGAATCCAGTTTATATTTCCATTGATAACGGTAAAGTTGAAATTAAGGACGCTGCGCACCTTTGGGGAAAGGACACCTATGAAGTAGGCGACTGGATGAAGACGGAGTATGGTAAATCCGCCGTCTGCAGCTGCATTGGTATTGCAGGGGAAAAAATGTCCAAAATTGCAAGTATTATGGACGGAAGAGACGGCAGGGCAGCTGCCAGGTGCGGTGTAGGCGCTGTCATGGGATCTAAAAATCTGAAAGCAATTGTTGCAAGAGGTGACAAAGAAGTTCCTTTATATGATAAAGATCGATTTAATGCAACCTCCAAGGAATGGTCGGTTAAGATCGCACAAAGCGTGGGAAAGGGAGTGCTAGGCCTGTATGGAACATCCTGCGGACTGGAAGGGACCGAGGTAATGGGGGATCTCCCAATAAAGAACTGGGGTGCCGGAAATTTCGAAGGAGCTAAAAAAATTAGCGGACCCGTTATGGCTGATACAATACTAACAAAGAGATACTACTGTGGTCAATGCGTAATTGGCTGCGGAAGAGTCGTTGAGGTGAAAGAAGGAAAATATCAGTTAGAAGAGAATGCAGGGCCAGAATACGAAACCTTGGGAACACTCGGCGCAAACCTGATGATAGATGATTTGGCGGCTATTTCAACCTTTAATGTTTTATGTAATCGATACGGATTGGATACGATTTCCGCGGGATGTACAATTTCCTTTGCAATTGAAGCGTATGAAAAAGGCCTGCTGAAAAAAGAAGATCTAGGAGGTCTTTCTCTGGCCTGGGGGGACCCGGACTGTGTAATTGAATTAATTCGAAAGATTGCGGAGCGTGAAGATTTTGGAACATGGCTCGCGGAAGGGAGCAGAATCGCAGCTGAGAAACTCGGAGGCATCGCGCCACAACTGGCTGTCCATGTAGGAGGTCTAGAATTTCCGGCACATGACCCAAGAGGCGCAAACGGGCTTGGGTTACAATATATCACTAGCCCCAGAGGTGCCTGCCATTTGAGCTCCTTTACTCACGATTTCGAATATGGCGGTGACGGTCCTATGCTCAATTTCCCGGCGAATGCTTTTGATCGATTCGGATATGAAGGAAAAGGCGCGCTGGTATCTCAGTACCAGGACTTAATGGCACTTTTTGACTCATTAACAGGCTGTAAATTCGTATTATTTGGATTTGATGGAAAACCGCTTGAAAAAATAAAGATGTTTGTTGATCTCGCTACCGGCTGGAATGTGTCAGAAGAAGAATTAATGGAAACAGGCGAGAGAATCATGAATTTAAAGCATCTCTACAATTTAAAGTGCGGCTGGACAGCAGAAGAGGCAAAATTGCCTTATAAAATGTATGGTGTGACAAGGGGGACGGGCGGCGCCGCAGATAATATTCCAAACGTCGGCTTGATGTTGACGCAATATAATAATATCAGAGGGCGAGATGCCCATTGTATCCCGACAAGGGAAACATTAGAACGTTTGGATCTGGAAAAAGAAGGCCTGGAGCTGAATATCAAATGAGCCTGGTCATAGAGTTGGGCATCCCGTATTGCGATATTCTGTCCCAAAAGGAGTTCGAAATTGAGTTGGTAGATGAGAGAACAGTTGGGGATGCTATGGATTCATTTTTAGAGCATTTCCCCAAACTTGTAAGGAAAGCAAACGAGAGAGGATTTTTAAGAGATGGCAGATTAAAAGCCATTTATACACAAAACGGAAAGTTAGTATCCGAGGGGACTGAAATCGGAGATGGGGATTATATCAAAGTAATATTTCCAATAGCAGGAGGCTGAATATATTAAACGGAGGATTATTATGAAGGCATTGGTAAAAACTTGCGAAGGGCCAGGAAATGTTAAGCTTATGGATGTGCCTGATCCTGCAATAAAACCGGGAGAAGTAAAAATTCGTGTTGCTGCAGTTGGTATTTGCGGAACTGACATTAAAATATGGCATGGTGAAACCTGGAGCAATCCTCCCGTCATTCTGGGACACGAATTTAGCGGTATCGTTGAAGAGGTGGGGGCAGGGGTAACAAAGGTTAAGCCTGGAGACAGGGTCGTATCTGAGACAGCTCAGAAAATATGCGGAAATTGTTATTACTGTAACACATCAAATCAGTTAATGTGCCCCGGACGTTTGTCTATTGGATACGGAACTGACGGAGCTATGGCAGAGTACTGTGTAGTACGAGAGGGAATCATTCATGAATTACCCGATTCCATAAGTATAGATGATGCCTCTGTCTGCGAACCCGCGGCTGTTGCTGTTCATGCGGTATATGACACAGTAAAGCTCTGCCCAACCGATTACGTAATTGTTATGGGACCAGGACCGATCGGTCTTTTAGTCGCGCAGGTGGTAAAGGGATTCGGTTGCACAACGATCCTCGTCGGAACCGATAAGGATCGAGACCGGTTAGAAGCGGGGAAAAAATCAGGCATTCGGTACAATCTCGATGCAACAGAAATAGATCTTGTAAGTGAAATTGAAAGAATAACAAACGGCATGGGCGCTGACGTCGTATTTGACTGCACCGGAGCAGCGCAGGCAATCAGAAACGGTATGAGCTCATTGAAGAAAATGGGCAAGTTTGTTCAGGTTGGGCTAACAAGACAAAATATGGAGATTGAGTATTCACTATTGACACAAAAGGAGATTAGTATTATCGGTACATTTGGGCACAATTGGAAATCTTGGGATACAGCGTTGAAGCTGATGCAACATAATAAGCTTGATGTTGCATCTATGATAACACACCATTTTAGACTGGATGACTGGGAAGAGGCATTTAGAATGGCAGAAAGGCAAGAAGGGATCAAGATCCTATTACACCCGTAAGCATAAGTTCAAAATAAGCATTTTTTCTCCTCAATTCTTTTATATATTGAATGTGCTCCCATAGACCTTCGGGAGCATTCAACAGCTGGGATATGACCAGAAATCGGGTCCTACCAAAGTCTGAAGAAAATACTCTAAGCATTCTTGGCTTAGAGTATTTTCTAGTATGAGAATTCTATAGATCAAACCCAATGGAGAATTATTCTCCACAGCTATCTTCGAAGCACAATTGACCAAAGAACTACATACTTAGCTGGGGACCATTCTATTACTCTTGCAGAATTAAGAGCCGTTGCAAAAAAATACGGCCCTGTTGCTCCTGCCTGCTCTATGATCTTTCCGTTTTTAATTTATAGCTGCACACCGCACCCATCGGGTGGAGAGCCCAAGTTTTTGTCCGCGTACGCCGTGTGTGCATTTTTTCAAGTAAAGGACGGGAATTCCGCCACAACGGGCCTTTGCGGGCATATGCTTACAATAAAAGGTTTTTTATGCATGATTCTGCACACGACACAGTTAATTCTTTTCGTTGGCACTCCCGAGATGATTTCGCAAGTGTGCTGGAAGCATTGAAAACCACACTTGCCATCTCGGCTCCTTATCGGCAGCCTCGGACCACTCACTGCCAAACAGTTCGCCGAACTGTTTGGCGACACTCGCGCATTTTCATGTTCGAATCATCTCGCTTCAAATGAAATAAAATAGCGACAAGCATGAAGCCTGTCGCTAATTTATTTGGCACTCCCGAGATGATTCGAACATCCGACGCACGGTTTAGGAAACCGACGCTCTATCCCCTGAGCTACGGGAGCATATTATTTAGTATATAGGCACGGCTGGTGAAACAAGCCTTACTAATGATGTGAAACGCCCCTGGCCCGTGATGTAATACAACCCTGGCACCCGATGATGTGATATTTTTGCACCGGATTATATTATAGTGCATGCCGGCTTGGTTTATCAACTGGAAATTTCAAAAACTTGTCCAAAATCCGGCATTTCGTTTGTATTCTGCTCGATTTCGGTCCTCTGATTCCGGTTTATTCACCCTTTGTTTCGTTTTGTAGCGGAAACAAGATCTTCATCGGCTTTGCAGCAAACGGTAAATATATTGCACCTGATGGAAAATCCGTATACGAAGCAAAAAATTCAGTACAACCCCGGCAACCACTCCGGTCGTACCCCGAGATATTCAACATTCAACAAAATTGGTCTCCTCTTATGGATCAGCTGATATACTTCAGTATAATTTTAATCAATCCGTAGCCAGATAATAACCAGATAATAAAGAGATCACTCCTCAAATACAGTCTAGCCTGCTCCGCACTCATCTTACTACCATATATTGCTAAAATCAACAGAAAACGCCCTGGTTTTCCAGAGCGTTGTTGACGGATTTCGGATATTACGTATAATTAGTATAGATCCTTCTTTTTTTGCATAATCAAGAATCTGAGAAGAAGCAAACTTATATAGTAGGGAGGATGCAGAGTGCGAATTCTTGAACCGAAACTTCTGCTTGGCAGCACGTTACTGATTATATTTCTTCTTGGTCTGTGCCTTGCAAATCTGATTCTTTTGGTCAGATTCAGGCGCAATCTTTTTACGGTATGCGTCCATGTCACATCTTTTTTTGCGATGGTAAGCGTATTCTGCCTTATTATAGATCTGGCAGTTTTGGACCTTGCGCTCGAAAAAGCATATCGGACGATATTGGTTCTGGCAGGCTTTCTCATGCTTCTGAGTATCGTGATCTCAGCCGCAGTTCTGATCAAAAATAGAGAGGAAGGAATCAGTCTTTTCGGATTCTCCTCTGATTGCAAATCAATTTTCAATGATGCTCATGATCTTGCATTGATCGCGGATTACAACGGCCTGATTATTGACGCCAACCACAGGGAAACGCTGAATGAGATCTGCCCTCGGGCAAACACACTGAAAGAAGTATTCCGGGCCTTGAATGAGAATACAGCTTCCCCGATTCCCGACTATCCCAACGGGATCAGATACAGCATGCAATATGAAATATATCGGCAGGACAAAGATACTTATTACCTGGTCAGCGTATTGCCGATGCTTTCCGGACGCGTTAGGATCGGTTATACGGTAGTGATTCAGGATGTGACCGCCATGAGACAGAGTGAATATCAACTCGGTGTTCGGAATGCGGAGCTGGAAGAAGCAAACCGGAAGCTGTCTCATTATGTAACCGTCGCCAGCGCGTTGGAAGCAGAAAAGAACCGGCTTCAGATTTTTGAACATTTGCAGAAGACCTTAATCGATAAAATTAAAGATGCGATTTTCCGGATTGGACAAATACAGAAAAAGTTAAAGCAGAATGAAATTTATCAGGACGATGTTAGAGCAGCGGCTGCGATGCTCAGAGGCATTTATACGGACGTCAGGGTCTCGGTAAGTCAGATCGCAGGAAAGGATATGAAATGACATGATACGGATTATTATTGCGGATGACCAGCTTCTGTTTCGCTCTATGCTTGAGGAAATGCTGAAAAAAGATGATCAGATTGAAATCGTCGCATCCTGTGCCACCGGGGAAGAGGCGTTGGAGAGCAGCCTGAAGCACCAGCCAGACGTTGTGCTGCTGGATATCGGAATGCCAAAGAAAGGCGGAATCGAAGCTTTGAAGGAAATAAAAGCGGCTCTGCCGAAAACAAAGGTTGCGATGCTGACCACATTCGAGGACGAGGAAAGTATAAGATCGGCAGTCCTGCTGGGCGCCGACGGATATCTGATAAAGGAGCTGATGCCCGATGAACTGATTCTGGCGATCAAGAGCATCCACCGCGATATGATATTGTTTCACAGCAGTGTTTACGGAATGCTGCAAGCTGCTCTGAGCATGACGCAAAAGTCCAGAGAGAAAAAATGCGAAATTGGTGATCTGGTTTTTGACGCTGGAGAAATCAGCATTATGAAGCTGATTGCCGCCGGAAAGTCAAATAAGGATATCGCAGGAATACTAAATTACAGTGAAGGAACGATAAAGAATAAAGTTTCAAAAATACTGTCTGCAACCGGTCTGTCGGACCGGACGGAACTGACTGTATTTGCCATTAACAATCAGATCATTTAGGTAGAATGGCATGAATGATAAAACCGGAATCGGGATCAGACCCGAAATCCACCGTTCCGGACAGTTCCACAATTCTTTTTTCAATTCCGGACAGCCCGTAGCTTTTGATTATATCCGAACATCCCTTCCCGTTGTCAATCGCGTACAACTCTACCTCCTGGGCCCGATAGCGAAGGATCAGATAGATGGTCTTCGCCCTGCCATGCTTGATGGAGTTTGTTACCGCTTCCTGATATAGGCGGAACACAGCTTCTGTTTTCGCGCCATTCAATTCATAGATATTCCCGTGTACCGCAATTTCGACCTGAATGCTGTCGTTTTTCAAGTGCTCAAGCGCCTTGGTCAGGGAGGTCTGTCCCCACTTGATCTCCTGCCCGTAGAAAACATTTTGAAGGTCGCTCAGGCTGCTGCTTAACAGTTCTTTTGCCTGGTTCAGCTTTGATTCGGCATTCTGTTTACAGTCATCAGCGGCGAGCTCCATGGTGCCGATCACCACCGTCAGACTGTGCCCCAGAATATCATGAACATTTTGCGCCATTTGGGCCTTGGTCTTGGCAACAGCCAGCTCTCTTGTTTTCGCAGCCATCAGATCCAGCCTCTGATTTGCTTCGATCAGCTCTTCATTTTGTCTGGACAGCATTGTCCGGTTTTTGCTGATTTTGCTGATATCATCAAAATAAAACAGAAAATGTCCTTTCTTTTGTATTCTTCTGGATATTCGGAAAACATCCGCCTGTTCGGTGGTCAGTTCATAATCGGGGGAGCTTATTCTCCCGGAAAGAAATGCAATCAAATTCTCCTTCTCGTTTTCCTTATGGTGCAGTATATGATCTGCAAATTCATTGAGACTGAGCGCATTTCCGTCATGCAGGCCGAACATTCTCTGCAGCGTCAGGTTTGCACCGTACAGATTCTTCCTTTTGTTCATGAAGACAATCCCCTGAGGCATGATCTGATACAGTCTGTGATAGGAGATCGGCGAAATATCAAAGAAACGAAGGTAAAGTGCGGGAACCATAAACAGCATTAGAGCGATGGAGCCGGCGATGGGCGTGAAATCGAAAACAGGAAACGGGAAAATCCATTCCGCCAGGTTCATCTTGAACAGAATGTAATACACGTTCGTCAGGATCGGTATCAAAGCAATATAAGAAAAAAAGACAGCAAGCCTTCTTCTTTCATAATAGATTCTCTGTTTCTTAAAACCCAGAATCAGGATGACAATGCCGGCGATAAGGTAGATATACTGGATGCTTTGCGTGATATAGAAAAGAGGGCCGAAGGTATCCTTATAAAAATCAAAATAGGAATAGAATTTCATATGGATGGGATTTGTAGCAACTGCGAGAAAAGAAATCGCAGGCAGGACTGCAAGTCCGACCATATACGCTCTTGATGGAAGCCGGTTCTTCGTATAAACAAATGCAAATACAACAAGGCTATAACCCAAAAAATCAATTCCGAAGTACTGGATCACGATGAATAACCATCTGATCCATTCCGTCGGAGCCAGGGTTTTTAATATTTTTGAAATGATCCAGAGGATGATCATGGCGACTACGGCCATATAACTAAACAGCAGCGCGGTTTTTTTCGCCCGGAGGCAGATATAAACACTATAAGAAAACAGGATGACCAATGCGGATAAATGAAATATGACAATTGTATAAATCTCGAAAGCGAGTTTTTCAGATACTTCCATTTTTCCTTCCTTTCCTGTCCTATAGTAGATCGTTTCCATTGTAGCACAGCTTACGAGCTGCAACAATTCATATTATGGGAAGTCATCGCAAATGACCGGATCAGTCACCGAAAGTGACTTTTTTATTTTTTTGATGCTGATTTCGGTTACCGCCGGCACTGTCAATATTACTATGAGAAGCGTTAGAATTAAGATGGAACACATATGCGACGGAAAGGCAGGTGAAGAATCATGAAGCAGGGCGTATTTGAGGTGAAACAGAACACCGTCGGGCGGTACTATTTTGTTCTGAAAAATCAAGAGGGCGAGGAGCTTATGGTTTCGGGCAGCTTCAGCGATCGCGCACAGCTCGAAAAGCATCTTGCAAATCTGCGTGAATCGGTACAAATGGCTGATATTGCCGTAGACAAAGGAGTGGTAAATCCTCCTATGTTTAAGGTGGAAATTGACGGCAAGGGCTGCCATTTTTCCTTGCTGAATTTCAACAGCGAGATCATTTACCAGAGCGGTCATTTTACCGGAATCATGGATTGTATGCAGATTATTGTCCAGCTTAAAAATCTGTCATTCAGTGCCGGTGTGGTTGACTTGGTGTGAGAAAGGAGGCAGTATGAGAATCGTTTATATTCTTCTGATGGTGATCGGCCTTGTTTTGTCCGGCTGTGACAAAGCTCCCGCTGCCGTATCGGAAGATGCAGCATTTGATCCTCATACGGAACAGCAGAACGAGGACAGCATGAAAGTAAGCGAACCGGAAACAAATATGCTGACGCCGTATCAACTTCTGAATCTCGGCCTTGGGAATGCGGAAGAGTTTTATTTTGACTATACGGTTTTCAACCACAGTTCAAATGAAAAGAAGACCGGTTATTTCCAGAAGTCCGGTGAAAGGTTCGCCGCAGTATTTACTGCGCAGGACATGAACGGCAACTCTGTGAAAGTCCGGGAGCTGGAGATGGATGGGCGTGTTTTTTATATCATGGACGAAGCAAAGCAGATCAGGAGCTATCTTTTCCCGGCTGAAGACTTTCTGATTTATGAACTGATGGATGCCGCTGCCGGCACAGAGAACAATGTTTATGAGAAAGACGGCTTTCGGGTCCATGAGTTTGAAAAACCATTTGCACAGGATGAAAGCATACTGTTAAACTATCGCTTTTTTATGCGGAAAGGAACCCTTGTAAAGGTAGAATATTCAATGGACGGTCAACTGTCGGCGACATATGAATTTTCAAAGTTTCAGCAGGAATTCGATAATGAATTAGAAATTGAAAAGGTCTTTGAATATCCTTCGGAGTATTTCGAGGAATGGTACGATTACCAGTACACAGGCGAAAACATGCCTCCTTGGTGGGACATGGGAAATGATGAATAATTTGAAAAGTTTGAAAGGAGAAAACACATGTTAAAGAAGTTATTTGCAGTTGTAACAGTCTTGATGTTAACAGTCAGTCTTTTGGCGGCCTGCGGCGGACAGGATAGCGGAGATAACAGCCAGGGTGCGGAAGATCAACATTTAAGTGCCGTTCAGAGCTGGAACCTACCTGCCGGTTTGCCCGAGGGATTTCCGTCTTCTATTCCTTTTTATGAAAATGCAGAAATCATCGATGCAGATTTTTATGGCGAGAATGGATATACCGTCGTTTATTCCGTAAATGATTCCTATGAAAACGTCGTTGGGTTTTACATGATGAACATTGATGGAATGGATGAATCCGGAATCGGCGAAGACGAAGCTTACTTTGAAGCCATGGACATTGGGAAAGTGCATATAAAAGGGCTCACCATCACTGCCGCAGGAGATCAGACACAGGTATATATCACCTTGCGTGATGATGGTAAAGGAGCTTCCGGCGGAGATCAAGATTATGAAGAGGATTACGATGAAGATGACAGTTCTTCAGAAATGTCATATAAGTCTGCAGAAGAGGTTGATCTTGACAGCCAATTTCCTTCTGATGTCGTTCCGATCTATCCGGACGCCAAAGTAATTGACTGCTCTCTTGCACCAAGCGGAAGCGGGTTTGTTGAGCTGATATTACCTTCCGGAGCGTACGGGGATGCAGTGTCCTTCTATGAGGATGAACTGGGCTTATCCCCCAAAAGCTCTGATACTCAGGTGATGAAATCGGAATCTTTTAAAGGAGATATCAACGGCTGGCACGTGAGTCTCCAGGTGGCACAGCTCAAGGTGGCCGGAAATGATCCGATGGTTTCGATTACCGTTGACCGCCGCAACTAAAAAAGGTGGTGACCAGCCGAGCCTTCCGGAAACCATGGGTGCGGAAGTGCTTTTGGACGGAAATGCCCAGATATTTTCAGAACTTGATGTGGCTTGGATCTTCAGCTCCGTCGCAGACACAAAGGAATTTCAAAAAATCTTTCAGGGAGGAACCTTCGTTCTGGAATATACCGGAATGGGGGAAACAGGAATCCTGGACGAATATTATCTGGCAATTATGCCGGAAAACTGAGTGAGGGAGATAGAAAAATGAATCGAAAATTAATCACCATTCTTTTAACATTGACCCTGATTTTGTCGGCTTTTGCAGTGCCGCAGCCTGCTTATGCCATGGGTGAAAGCAGCTTTATGGCAGCAGGATGGGGAACAACGTTTTATATCACAAAAGACGGAACCCTTTGGGGCTTTGGAAAAAATGATCAGGATCTGCTGGGAGCGGGCAGCGGTGATTACCTGTCAGAGCCCGTAAAGCTGCTGGGAGATGTAAAAAGCGTTGCAGTCAATCGATATGCTGTGCTTGCAATAAAAAGAGACGGTACGTTGTGGTATTGGGGCAGGCTTCCCGGAATGAGCAAGACATCTGAGCCCGAAAAGCTGCTTGACGGAGTTGCCATGGCTTCCCTTGATTCATACAACAATCAAAACATCTTATTATGCAAGACCGATGGCACACTATACCTAAATTCGGGAAAAGGGTTTGAGCAAATTTCACACCCTGACAAGGTGAAATTTGTTGCGCTTAGTGATTATAACAAGTTTTTTATTAATGAAAAAGACGAGCTTTGGGGCTGGTGTACGAATAAAAACGGAGCCGACGCCTCCCTTGGTGTCGGACATACCGGAGTTGTCTCAGAACCGGTAAAGATTATGGAGGGTGTTCAGTACGTTGCAGGTGACAGCGGTAATACAATGATGATCTGCAAGGACAGCACACTGTGGATGTGCGGCTCCGGCAACAAGGGGAAATTCTATAATGGTGCCGGGGAAATGGAAGGCCCGGTTTTATCCCCGATCAAGATCATGGATAATGTATTGCATGCCGCAACATACAATTCATACTTTTTTGCAGTGAAAAGAGACAATACATTATGGGCCTGGGGAAACAATGACAATAACAGCTTAGGCAAAAACCATATTTCGGCTCCTGTAAAATGGGCGGATAAGGTTGCCAGCATAACCATTGGATATCAGCATAAGGCCGTTGCAAAAACAGACAACACAATTTGGACAGCCGGCAGAAAAGATGGTGTTTATCTGGCAACTCAAAACAGCCAGAATGAATTAAGGCAGACCGCGATTAACCTGATTGACTCGCCTGCTCCCTGGGCTTTGGCTGAGGTCAGAGAAGCAGAATACCGCAAGCTGGTGCCGGTTTCCATGCAGAGCGAATACACGAAAATTGTTACGAGAAGCGAATTTTGTACGCTGGCCGTCACCTGTGTCGAGCAGACAAAGAAAATGACCGTAGAGCAGTATTTGATTTCTGTCGGTAAAACAGTGCCGGAAAGTTCGCCGTTCCAGGATATTGGACAGCTTTCGGAAAGAGCGAGAAAAGATATCATGGCGGCGTATGAGCTTGGCATTGTTGAAGGAACCAGCGCGGTAACCTTTGACCCTGCGAAGCCGATCACAAGAGAGCAGGCAGCAAAAATGCTTACGGCAGCCGCGGCGGCGATGAATCAGCAAACCAATGCTGCAGTCCCTGCCTTTGCGGACGGTGATCAGATCGCCGGCTGGGCAAAACCATATATCGGATATGTTTTTAATGCGAATGTAATGAGCGGAGTAGGTGAAAACAGATTTGACCCCAGAGGAGGCTATCAGAGACAGCAGGCTTATCTGACAATGCTTCGTCTTTACAAGAACATCACAGGTGAAATCTAGGCCCCCTAAGGAGGATTTATCATGGCTTTTTTAGATAAACTGAACGATCTGGCGAAAAACATCGGCGATAAGACGGGAGATGCAATCGAAACAGGAAGGCTGAATTCCAAAATCGCAGCCGATAAAAAGGAAATTGCGGCACTGATGCAGAAAACAGGAGAGTACTATTACGAAAAATACAAAAATGGCGACGTTCCGCCGGAAGAAATCAGGGACTATTTTGCGGCGGCGGATGAAAAAAATGTTCAGATTTCGGAATACCAGTCTGAAATCAATCGGTTGAGGGCGGCAAATGAGTTCGGCCAGCCTGCCGGATCAGAAACGCAGGTCGCGCCGGAAATGGCCGCTTCAATGGAAGTGCAGGACGCACCGGAGAAAGCTGCCTGCCCTGGCTGCGGAGCAATGCACGAAGTCGGCGCCCGATTTTGCGGCGAGTGCGGCTGCCGATTGGAATAGGGGGTGAAAGTACTATGAATGCAAAGGAAATCTTCCTGAAGACCATGCCCTATAACATGGCGAAACTGCTGCTCGGTCTTTTGACGGTACTCGTTTCGGTTGTTCTTTTCGCGGTACTGGTGGGAATCGGCTATCTTTTCGGTGAGGGAGGAACGGTCATCATGCTTCTGGTTTGGCTGGGGGCATTGGGCATCGTCAGATTTATCATCATGCACTATTTCGGTTATCTGATAAAAGCAGGGCATATCGCTGTAATCACGGAAGCGGCAGCTACGGGCAGGCTCCCCGCAAATCAGATTGAGTATGGAAAACAAATGGTCAAAGAACGGTTCGCCACTTCCAGTATTTACTTTGGAGTAGATAAACTGATCACGGGAGCAGTCAGACAAATCCAGAAAACAGTGGATAAGGCTGGAGATTTCCTGGATTTTATCCCGGGAATGGATGCGATCAAGGGAATCATCAAGATGTTTATCGGGATTTCTCTTGGATATATCGATGAATGCTGTTTGGGATATACCTTCTACAATAAAAAGCAAGGGGCATTTAAAAGCGCGGCTGACGGTATCGTAATCTACACCAAGAACTGGAAGCAGCTTCTGAGCAGCGCCGCAAAAATAACTGTAACGGTGTTATTATCCGTAGCGCTGATCACCCTGATCGTCTTCGCAGCAGTAGGAGGCCTTTTTACCCTGCTGGACTGGAATCGGTTTGCAGCCTTCATCATTGCGCTACTCATTGCCTGGGCGGTTAAGTTCGCTTTTATTGACAGCTGGATTCTGGTGAAAATGATGGTAGTTTATATCAATGCGGCATCCTCTACACAAATCACAGACGATTTATATGATAAACTATGCGGCTTGTCAGGAAAATTCAACGAACTGATGCAGAAAGCCGGAAAAGAAAAAACGAGTAGTTCTGAGGCGCCTGCAGAGCTAGGATGAATTGATCGCAGAGCGCAATTTTTGATTGATCATGGAGGAACGAGGGTGAAAAGAAATATATTAATTCTGACTTGTCTTCTTCTGGCTTTCCTGTGTGTGTTTACGGGTTGCAACGGTAAAGCATCGGACGTGTCAGACCTGGAAATGCAGGAAAACCAGCAAAGCCAGAGCATGCAAGAAAGCCAGGAAGTTGTTGAAATTCCTGATCCGGGAATGGAATCCGACGGAAAAATCGACGCCAGGCTGGATTCTTTTGAAAAGAATCTGAAAGAGGCCGGAATGAAGCTCGGTGAGAGAGCATTCAAGGATGCGACAGCTCTCGGAGCGAAGGAGGGCTATGGCCTTAATATCAATGATATTCCTGTTGAAGTGTATCTCTTCGACAAGAACAGCGGCGATGCATGGACGACAGAAAACCTGAAAGCAGCAGCAAATTCTCAAACAGTGACTATTTTCGGAGTCGAAATCAACGGGAAATCACCGACGCTGGACTGTGTTTTAAATGGAGATCTCATTGTCATATTCCCGATGGAATCAATGATGCCTCATCCGGACAAAGACAAGATTGTTGAGATATTCAATCAGCTTTAATTACGGATATGTTGCCAAATATTGCATGAAATACACAGTTATCAAAATCAATCGGCTTGAAATGAAGAAACCCTGTAATTACTTGATTGCAGGGTTTTGTGTATATAAAGTCATGTCTGATCACTGAATAATAGTATCTTTAGATATCCTGTGCAATCTTTTCTTAAATGAGTGAGAACTTTCGCCAAAATACTTGCTTTGGAATAGTATAGTATTGCATTGTGATGATACAGCAATAAACGAGAAAGATGCACAGAGGGGAAGGCGGTATCGGAATACCGAAATCCTCCAGAGAACGGAGTGGAAAGGATGCAGCTCACCATATACCGCGGCACCAATGAAGTCGGCGGGACGATGATCGAGTTAAAAACGGAAAGGACCCGGATTCTGCTGGATGCGGGGTACCCTCTCTTTTATCAGGGTAAGGTCATAGATGACACCTGGGTCGGAAAGCCCTTTGAGGAGCTCATGGAGCTGGGAGTTGTTCCCGGGGTAAAAGGATTGTACCGCATTGATCGGCCGGATTTTGATGCGGTGCTGATTTCCCATGCCCACAGCGATCATTTCTGGCTGCTGAAATACATCCACCCCGATATTCCCATCTATCTCTTGGATGCTGCCGATAAACTCGTGGAGATGAACCTGCGCTTTCATATCCCGGGCTATGAACAGCGGGATCGCAGGATCATTCCGGCATATAAGCCGTTTTCCATTGGGGACTTAACCTTGAAAGCCTTTCTGATGGACCATTCTGCATATCACGCTGCTGCTTTTGAGATTCACGGTGAAGGAAAAACCGTTCTTTACACGGGGGATTTCAGAGGCCATGGCAGGAGAACCGGGTACCTGGAGCGGTTTCTCAGAGAAGCGAAAAAGGAGTCAGACCTTCTGATGATTGAAGGAACCACACTCGGCAGGGCCGGTGAATCAGAACAAACGGAGGAGGAGCTGGAAGCGGAATTCACGAAGATCATTAAGGCTGGCAAGGGTGCGGTATTATGCCAGCCCTCCAGCCAGAATATCGACAGGGTGATCAGCTTCTACAATGCGGCAAGGGCCTGCGGCAAGCTCTTTGTCATGGATATTTATACGGCGAGTGTTCTCAGTGAGCTGAAAAAACTTACCCGAGACGATCTCCCCGTTCCTTCGATTTGGAGGCCCGATGTCCGAGTATACCATCCACTTTTGCTGACGAGAAAAATGAAAAAACTCCTGGGAGGGAAATGTTCGGGAAAATTCCGGACACACACCATCTCAGTGAAAAAGATACGCAGGAACCAGAAGCGGATTGTGATGCTGATCCGGCCTTCCGTTCTTTCGGATTTAAAATTAATGGGGTTTAGAGACGGAACCCTGGTCTATTCTCAGTGGCAGGCCTATCGGGATAAACCGTACCAGGTCCGGCTGGAAAGCTATTTGAAAACCCGCGGTTTTACCGAATGTTACCTGCATACGAGCGGTCATGCTTTTGAGAAGGACATCAAAAATGTAATAAAGGAACTCTCCCCGAAGGAAGTCGTTCCTATTCATACTTTCTGCCCGGAAGCATTTCTGAATCTCTATCATAAAGTAACGTTGCAAAAGGACGGAATCCCCTTTACGGTATGAAAACCCAAATATGAAAAGACCACAGAGACCTGACCCTGCAGAAATCCGGTTCTTTTTGACCGCAGGAACCCGTTTCTGTCTGACTGCAGGAACCCGATCCGGGATGACTACAGAAACCCCTTTACAATTTTCAGAATCATGTTGTTGTCGTACAGATAGCTTCCCACCATGGATCCATCCAGCTGATCGATCAGAAAAGTGCTTCCGGAAAGGCTGGTGACAGGCACCATCAAAGCCAGAAGTATGTAAACCAGGATCACGCCTTTTAGCGCCCCGGCCAGCAGCCCAAAGAACCCGTCCGCCCCTCCGATGAGACCCCCGTTCTTCTCCTTGGAAAACAGATAGGTCAAAGTCATTAAAACCAGCTTTATGGCAACAGCCACTGCCAGAAAACCGATAATGTTGAAAATCAGATTGGTCAGACTGTCGGAAATGGAAACTGCAATGGCATTTGCCGCCGAATCGATGGCCTTGTCAAGCAGGTCCCGGACGACATCCGGGATGCCGGATGTTGCAGAACCAGCAGCATTTTGTGTATTTTCTGCGATTCGCTCTGCTATTTTTCCATGAACCGAATCGTAAAAACCCGTCTTTTCCTTAAAAAATCCAATCACGTGTGGATACCACACAAACCCCAGAATGACAGCCAAAATCCATCCCACCGTATGGATAAAAGTGTGAACAAAACCTCGGCGATAACCCTGTACAATAGTGAAAATCACAATGATTGCAATGATTCCGTCAACCCACATACCTGCACCCCTTTCTTATTCTCTGCATAATCATAATCCCAATCGCATATATGTATATTACCAATTTATGAAGACGATTTCAAGAATTGCTGACATATGACCGGGAATCAGACCGAAGGAGGAGAAGAAAGCGTATGAATTACGTCAAATACAATCGCGCATTTGTGATGATGGAGGAACAGGGAAGCCAGTTCGCGTCAAGGGAATCGGCTCCAATCAAAGGATACCTGAAAGTGGAGACCGGAAACAATAAAGGCGCGCTTCGCTGCGTGGTTCAGAATCTCAGGTATTTTGAAAGAGGCGACTACATATACAAACTGATCCTGTTCGGAAAAAGGGGAGAACGGACCATTCACAGTGTCATTGGAAATCTTCAGGTCAACCGCCAGGGCAGCGGTGAGACCTACTTCCGTTTTCTTCCGCTGGATGTGGACGGAAGGGGCAACGCATATCATCAGTTTTCGACTGCTATCATAGCTGCGGCATCCACAAAGGACGACAAGGAGCCGCTTCATCCCGTGTTAAAGGGGGTCACCTACAGCGAGGAAGAACCCTTTCAATCCGAGCCTTTTCAAGTAGAAGAAGAAGCCGAAAGCGGACATAGCCCCGAAAGAGAATTTAACTTAGAAAGCGTACATAACCCTAAAAACGGACACGGCTCTGAAAGCGGAAATAGCTCCGAAACCGCAAACAGTTACGAAATCGATGATATTATTAGCCAGATCGGCAGGATTGTTGAGGACATGGAGGGAGTGCTGCAAAGCGATGAAACCTCCGAAGATGACTACGGCGACACGAAAGAAAAGGCGGCCGTGTCATCCCCAAAGGAGTCTGCAGCCATGCCGAACAAACCGGAAAAAGAGATCGTCGCGAAAAAAACCTATAACAGCTTCTACAATGAATATATCCTGAATGCGTGCGCCCACACCTGCCGCATGGCGGAATTTTATGAAGACGTCGAGCCCTTTGAACGGGATAAAACCGGAGCCAGGTGGAAAAAAATTGTAAATATCACCAATCTGCCCCTGGTTTCCCCCGGCGCACATTACTTTGCGACGCAGTATCGCCACTACATATTCGGTGCAAAGCCCGATGAGAAGGGTGTCGCCACCAGGTTTTACTTCGGCATACCGGGAAGGTTTCTTGATGAGGAACAGCCTGACGGCGGACGATCCGGCTTTACCTTTTGGCAGCCTATTCGCGGGGCTGACCACGCAACGGACAGTTATCATAAGGGTGGACGCGACAACAGGACTGCCTACGGTTACTGGATCGTAGCAGTTGACGGAAAAACCGGCTGTGTCGAAGAGGTGTAGCCGGAAGCAAGACAGGCAACCGCGGAAGGGCAGAAAGAAGCAAAAGAAAGCAGAGAGAAAAGCAGAAAAAACTTGAAAGAAAAGCAGAAAACCTTGTAAGAAAAGCAGAGAACCAGCCTGCCTTGCGCGGTTGACGCTCTGCTTCTTTTTATTGCAGCTTCACAATCCTATTATAAGATATCCTTTTTTCACTCCTTTTTCACTCCTTTTTCGTTCCCATTGTTTTTTCATTGAAAAAGCCGTGGAAGTGTGTTAATATTGTATGGCATATGAGAAAGCGGCAGAACACTTCGAGTCAAGGGAAAGGAGCGCGGCAAACAAAATGAGTCCTGAAGATTTTATGCAGGAAGCATTAAGGGAAGCTGAAAAAGCCCTTTCTATCGGAGAAGTTCCCATTGGGGCCGTCATTGAAAAAGATGGCGTCATCATTGGCAGGGGACATAATATGACGGAAACCTCAAAGGATCCCACCGCTCATGCGGAGATTCTTGCCATAAGGGAGGCCGCGGAGAATTTAGGCGGCTGGAGACTTCTTGGCTGCAGGATGTACGTGACAACAGAGCCATGTTCCATGTGTGCCGGTGCGACGGTACTGGCCAGGATCCAAAGGGTGTATATCGGCACCCCCGATCCGAAAACGGGAGCATGCGGTTCCCTCATGAACATATTACAGGATGAAAGATTAAATCATTATGTACAGATAGAAACCGGAATCATGCAGAAGGAATGCGAAAACATAATGAAATCATTTTTTCGGAAACTTAGAAAAAAGAAATCGGAGGAAAATACAATATGAAGAGAGCAGGCATAGTTTTAAGCCTTTCCATTATTATGATTTTAATGTCCTTTTCCTTTTGCTTTGCATCAGGATTGGAGTTGTTAGATAGTTATCCGAAAGACGGCAGCGATACGGCCCGTCCGGAAAACTTCCTGGTCAAGCTTTATTTCAACGAGGACGTCTCCGCAAAAGAGGTTCAGAAGCAAAACGAAAATGAGTTCCGGTTTGTCGATTCCAAAGGCAAGGAGCTCCCGATCAAAGTCCTTTACGACGCAAAAAAACCGAAAGAAATCTGGGTACTGGTTGAGAAGCTTCTGGATTCCGATTCCGAATACAAGCTCCATATTTCAGGCGATCTTACAATGCCCAACGGTGACACCCTTGGAGAAAACAAAACAATCAATATTAAAACAAGAAATATCAGTACAGACAACAACGTCAACATGGCGCTCATGGGCGTGATGGTAGTTGGTATGGTTGTATTCACCTCTCTCTCAGCAAAGCGGCAGCTGAAAAAGCAGGAGGAAGAGGAAAGGGCAAAATCCGACGCGAAGGTAAATCCGTATAAAGTGGCCAAGGAAACCGGAAAGGCCGTTGAGGATATTGTGGCTAAGACGGAAAAGGAAAAGGAGAAAGCCCGGGCGCAGGCGGAGAAAAAGAACAAAAACAAGTCACAGAGCAATCGCAATACGACAGCTGAAGAAAGCGGCGAATCCGAAAAGGATACAAAAAGGGTATCCGGTCCGAAACCGATTTCTGCAGCAGGCAGCACCTATATTACGGGCAGAAAGGCAAAGGCGGAAAAGGAAAGAGAAATGGCGGCGGCAAAGGCGGCAGCCGGAACGACCAGGCCGAAGAGTGCAACCGGAAAGAGCAGGAATAAAAAGGCAAAGAGCAATAAAAAGTAAGCTTTATCAGCGGGCGGATAGCAGAATTCGCCCGCTTTTCAACAGGCCGGAAAGAATGATGCGGGGGACGACAGGGTGAACGAGATAACCATAAAAGCATACGCAAAGATCAATTTGTCCATTGATGTCCTCGGAAAACGTACCGACGGATACCATGATGTTCTGATGGTCATGCAGCAGGTGGACCTGTATGACAGGGTCAAAGTCGCCTGGTATCCGGATGATTCCGCTTCGCAGCATCCACAGAATGACGAAGCCCCGAAAAATCTGGAAATCAGCCTTTCCGCCAATCTGACCTATCTGCCGTTGGACAGCAGAAACATTGCCTACAAGGCAGCCGATCTGATGATGAAGGAGCATGGCGGAGGAAAAGAAGGCAAAATCACCATTGACATTCAGAAAAAAATACCGGTTGCGGCGGGTCTTGCCGGCGGAAGCGCGGATTGTGCAGCTGTGCTGCACGCCTTGAACCGGATCTGGAACCTGAAGCTTAGCCTGAACAGGCTGATGGAATTGGGAACCAGGTTGGGAGCTGATGTTCCCTTCTGTCTTGCGGGTCAGGCAGCAGTGAATGAAGAGCTGAACCTCAGGGATGATCCTGTGGCAGGGACCTGTGCTGTTGCGTCCGGAATCGGAGAGAAGCTTCTTCCGATTTCACCGCTGAATGCTTGGATCCTTTTGTCCAAGCCGGCCATCAGTCTTTCCACCGCACAGGTGTACGAAGGGCTTGATCTGCAGACGATTGAAGGGCGTCCCGACACAGCGGAATTAGTGGCTGGATTGAGGGAGAACAATTTATATAAAATTGCAAAAAATATGACGAATGTACTTGAAAATTATAGCTTAAAAGAGTATCCTATCATTATGTATACAAAGAACAAGATTGTTCAGGAAGGGAAAGCACACAAGGCTTTAATGAGCGGAAGCGGTCCGACTGTGTTCGGCTTGTTTACCAGTAAAAGAAAAGGGGAGGCAGCTTACGCAAAGCTCAGAACACTCAACAAGGAAACCTTTCTTATCAAGACATTGCATGCAAAGAGAGGAAGTTAGTCAATGCTGAATTTTGATATTCAAAGCCATAGACCGTTAAGGGAAATCGTTTATGAAGAGCTGAGGAATCTCATTCTTACGGGAAAGATCAAGCCCGGAACCAGAATGATGGAAATTGAGCTGGCGGAAGATATGGGCGTCAGCCGGACACCGATCAGAGAAGCCATCCGCAAGCTGGAAAAAGAGGGTCTGGTGGTCATTGAGCCAAGAAAAGGAGCCTATGCATCCGAAGTGTCCGTCAAAGATATGGAGAACATTCTGGAAGTCAGGGCGAACCTGGAAGGCCTTGCGGCGTATCTTGCTGCGGAAAGAATGACGGATGCTGAGAAGAAGGCGCTGGAAGCAACCAAAGAAAAGTTCAAACAGGCAGTTGCTGAGGGAAATATGGGAGATATGATCGCTTATGATTCGAAATTCCATCATATGATCGTAGAGTCCAGCAGGAACAATCATCTGATTCATATGGTTGAGCAGCTTCAGGAACTGGTTCTCAGATTCCGTTACATCTACTACAAGGATTTTAAACGGGCAGAGGATATGATTCCGGAACATAAACGCATATTTGAGGAAATCGTAAACGGAAACGGAGCGAACGCGAGATTCGAAGCATTCAATCATATCGACAAGCTGATGGATATGATCAAGCACGATGACAGCTTTAAGTAAACAGCATCTATTCCGGTCAAGGCACTAGAATTCCAGTCAAGCCTCCGGAAACCGAATACCGGTACAAACCCGCTTTGTGCGGGTTTTTTCTTGTCCGGAAGGAAATGTGATTTCTTCCCCGGAGCAAGTGGCGTCAGCCACTTTTTTGTCATAACAAGCCCTCCTCAAGAATATCATTATAGCAACGAACAGTGGAACCAACTGTAGATAGAGGGGGAAAATGAGATGACGTACAAAAAGGACCCGTTTGAATTCGAAGAAATTCCAGATTATGCTTTGCGGCCTGCAAAAGAGGCAGACGAATATAATTTCCATTATATGCCCAGAGGTGCGACAAGTCGATTTGATCCGGCGGCCTATGAAAAAGTTTTGCACGACAGTGTTAAGCAGGCGGCAGAGAGCAATGAACATCCTGAGATGCTGGATGTACAGCAGGATAATGCACACGGCGCATTCGGAGAGCCGACGACGGAGTTTTTCCCTCCGACTATGGATGAAATTCTGCCGGACGCGTACGCAGTCTCCGATGAATCGCCGGCCATCAATGCGGCGTCGGATGAACCGCCCGCTATCGATGTAGCTCCAGATGAAACGGCCGAGATTGATGCGGCGTCGGATGAAACGACGGCTATCGATGCGGGGTCGGATGAAACGCCGGCTATCGAAGCAGCTTCGGATGAAACGCCCGATCTTGATACTGCGTCGGAGGAAGTCTTCGCCGAGTCGCCGGTTGAGCCTGTTTGGAAGGAAGCACCTGATTTGGCCGGAGAACCCGATGCTGCGGAAGAGCCTGAGGCGGCGGAAACCTTTGAAGACGCCGAGCCTTCAATCATCCCGGAACCGGGGGAGGAAGTCATTCCCGTTTTTTCAAAACCTGCCACCACACGTACCAAAACCCAGCCGGTTTTCATCCCCAAAACCGCTCCGGCAAAGATCATTCCAATTATCGGCAGCACGATGAGCAGCAAGCTGAAGCTGGTTGACATGAAAAAGAAAGAACCCGTCCGCATAACCATAGAAGAGGATATTCTGGTACCGGATGTCAAGCCGGATCTGGCACGGATTCTGGCGATGGATGGGAAAATTAGACTTTCAGAACGGGAAATTCACACAGGACAGACGGAAACCGACAGGATAAGAATAACCGGAGACCTGATTCTGCAAACACTTTATATTCCTGAGCATATCGTCGACGGCGAACCAATGGTTGCAATTGAGTCCAAAATCCCGTTCAGAAATGATATGGAAATAGGCGTGAGACCCAATTCCGACCTGGCTATCGTACCAAGCATTGAGTCCATTGAATACACAGTAATCAATGAGAGAAAGTTCAGAGTAAGAGCAACAGCGGTATTTGGAGTCAGGGAGTACAGCAGCATCAATGTGGAGGTTTTCGAAGGCGTAAGGGATGAAGAGGTACAAATGCTGAAGGAGAAGATCAACCTTACAGATGTTGCCTTGAGAAAAACGGAATCCTTCGAAGTAAAAGACGATTTGGCGCTGAAGGAAAGTATGCCTGAAATATTGAAAGTGCTGAAGTATGATGTAAATGTTGTGGAAAATCACAAGCAGATCACAAAGGAAAAGGCGGTGATAAATGCTTCTGTTTACTGTAACGTCTTGTATCTTGGGGCGGAAGAGAATTCTGAGACTAAAAAGGCGGAAGACACCGAAACGGCTTCTGAAGGAGAAGCGGTGCCGGTTCTCTATCAGGGAAAGACAGAATTCACACAGTTTATCAGGCTGGACGGAGATTATTATCCCGGAGATCAGAATCCTGCAGGAAGTAAAATCAACTTTAATATTGCAACATTAAACCTTACTGCAAAGGAGGACGGAAACGGAAAAAATTGCCTTTTTGGACTGGATATGAATGTGGACACGGGATTGGAACTCTACAAAAATATTGAAAAGCAAGTCGTTACCGACGTATACCATCACAAAAAGGATGTTCAATTTGAAACAGATGAGATCGGAATAACGGCTCTCGGGGGCAGCGGAGTTGCAGAAATCTCTGCCCGGGAGATTGTCAATATTCCTGAACGATATGGCAATGTCGATAAGGTTGTCTATGTTTCCGGCAATATCATCGAAAAAAGATCCTTCATCGACCCGCCAAAGAGTGTGGCGGAGGGCGTTGTAACCGTTAACCTTGTCTGCACCTCTGCTGATCACAAAAACACAGCCTTCAACGTTTCGCAGGAGATCCCTTTCCGGAGTGCAATGGAAATCCCGGGAATCACTTCGGAAATGACTGCCAATCATGATATTGTGCTGAAAGAGCTGTGGTTTGATAAAATCAACAATAAACAGATTGAAGTAAATGCGGGAATTCTGGTCAATACTGCAGTATCAAGTCAGGAAAAGCACCAACTTGTGAAAAATATCAGTTTCCTGGAAAGCCCACAGGATAGTACTTTGCTTCCCGGCATCGTTCTCTACATCGCAAGATCGGGGGACACAGTCTGGAAGATAGCGAAAAAGTATCGAACCACTATCGACGAGATCAGAAAAATCAATGAAATCGAATTGGGAAAGGAGATTAGACCCGGCACAAAGCTTTTAATCGTGGCAAAAAACCAGTAAGTGATACGGCAAGCAAATAGATTGAAAAAAGCGGCCGCGTATTGAAAAAGCAACATATTGTATAAAATTCCCTTCCTTTGGGAAAGATTAATGATGAAAATCTTTTTTCAGAGGAGGGATTTTTATTGGGGCTACGAAAAAAACAGCTTAGGATTTTATTCTTTTTATTGATATGTATCCTTTTATACAGTACATGGGCCATCGCCAGCAACCAAAGCAAACTATCCAATGAAGACTTTATCCGGTTTCATGTGATTGCAAACAGCGATTCAAAGGAAGACCAGGCACTGAAACTGAAGGTCAGGGACGGGATTTTGGCTAAGATCAACAACGAGCTGGTCAAGGAAGCCATGGCACAGGATCTGGCCAGCTTTCAAGCATCCGGCGCAGCCGTGATGAATAGAGCGGAAACCGGGGTCAGAGAGACCCGCATAAGCTTGGGTTTGGAGGAGTCCAGAAAGTATATCCAGGACAATTTAACGGAGATCGAAACAACGGCTGAGCGGATCATTCAGGAAAACGGCTATGATTACCCCGTGAAAGCCGAGCTGGGTATCAGCTGGATTCCCCAGAAAGCCTACGGCGATGTAATTTTTCCGTCCGGAAACTATGAAGCGCTGAATATCACCATCGGATCGGGAAAAGGTCAGAACTGGTGGTGCGTTCTGTTTCCGCCTCTCTGTCTCATCGGAGCCGAGCCTCCTGAGGACAAAGAGCTTGAGGAGGAAGCAAAGGAGATATATAAGGATATTTTGCTCAGCGAAAAATATCAGCCCTTAACAGAGGAAAGAGAAAAACCAACCACCCTTAAGCTCAAGTTTAAAACCCTTGAGCTGGTAGATGAATTAAACAAGAAAAAGCAGGAAGACCCGCAATAGCGGGCCTTTCTGCGTAGATGAATTAAACAAGAAAAAGCAGGAAGACCCGCAATAGCGGGCCTTTCTGCGTAGATGAGTTAAAATAGGATGCAGGAAGACCCGCAATAGCGGGCCTTTCTGCGTAGCTGTATGCTATCGGTTCAGAGGGGCCTTGTATAGTTGACCAGACAGGCCATTCTCTTTGGTTCCTCTATTTCCAATTTTTTATGTTTAAAAAAGCGTTTAATCCGTGATAAAATTTTTAATATAAAACATTTTTAAAAGAAAAAAACACAGAATCTAAATGGGTAACAGGTAGAATGAAAGAAAAAAGGAGGTTCCATAGAAATGGAAAACGAAAAAAAGGAATATCTTAAGCCATCTTTTGGGATAGCACTTATCATCGTTATTTTTCTTTTTGCTGCACTTGTAATACAAGTTGTGCAGCTGGGCGGCCCAGACATCCATCTAACGCTTGTATTTTCTATCGCATTTGCAACCCTGGTTCTGATGCTGAAAGGAATGAAGTGGAAAAAGATCGAAGAGGGAGTCATTCATGGCTGCAAAATCGCCACGATCCCCATGTTGATCCTGATGTTCATCGGTATGCTGATTCCGACCTGGATCGCATCCGGAACGATCCCCGTTCTGATCTATTACGGTCTGCAGATGATTTCTCCTTCCATGTTTCTTTTCACCGCTGCGCTCATTTGTGCCGTAGCATCCTTGTCAACCGGCAGCAGCTGGACGACAGGTGCCACCTTCGGCGTTGCTTTTATGGGAATAAGCATGGGACTTGGAATCCCGGCTCCGATGGCTGCCGGAGCGATCATTTCCGGTGCAATCATAGGAGATAAGCTGTCGCCTCTCTCCGATTCTACCAATCTGGCTGCCGGAGTCAGTGAAGCCAATCTGTTCAAACATATCAAGAGTATGATGTATACAACGATTCCCGCGTTTGTCATTGCGCTGATCATCTATCTGGTTTTGGGATTCCGTTATACTGCGGATACCATCGATACAACCATGGTCAGTGTGATCCTGAACGGTATTTCGGAAAACTTTAACGTATCCCCCGGCATTGCACTGCTGAGCCTGATTCCGCTGGCAGCAGTACTGGTTATGGCTTTCAAGCAGGTAAGCGCTTTGGCCGCCATGGTAGTAGCCTCCCTGATCGGTATGTTTTTAGCCATGATCGTAAACGGCTACAGCATTTATGAAATGATGTCCTTCATGAATTACGGATTTTCCATCGACACCGGTATTTTCGAGGTTGACAAACTGTTCAACCGCGGTGGCATCCAGGCGATGATGTGGACCGTTTCTCTCGGATATCTCGGCCTGAGCTATGGCGGGATCCTTGAAAAGACCGGGACTCTTGAAGCGCTCATCGGCAAGATGATGGTACTGACAAAGAATGCGCGCAACCTCATCACCACACATATCATCACCGCGATTGCAGTCAATTTGCTTTCCGCAAGCCAGTACGTCGCGATCCTGATCCCGGGAAGAATGTATCTTACTTCTTATGATAAACTGGGGATTAGAAGAAATGTGGCCTCAAGAACAAGTGAGGACGGCGGTACCGTTACTTCGCCGCTCGTTCCCTGGGGACTATGCGGAGTCTACTTTACAGGAACGCTGGGTGTTGCCACGCTAGATTACCTGCCATACACCTTCCTTGCGCTGTTCTGTCCGCTGATCGCGATCCTTTACGCATTCACCGGCAAGTTTATATGGTATAATACCGATGAGGAGCAGGCGGAAATCGAAAAAGAATCTGTTGCAGAATTAAACGGTTAAATGGAGAGCGATATGATTGACAAAAATGAAGTGGTTGAATTGATGAAGCAGCTCGTTTCGATACCCAGCCCATATTTTGAAGAGAAAGACATCATGGCATTCACCAGGGACTGGTTTCGGAACCGCGGCATGGAGGCAGCCATTCATGAATACCATGAACATAAAATCACAGGACATCATGGTGAAAATATCGTCCTGAATCTGGACGGCGGCAGACCGGGCCCAACCATTTGCTTAAACGGCCACCTTGACACCGTCAAGCTGTGCAACGGGTGGATGAAAGAACCGTTTGCCGGAACCATTGACGGTGACAGGATATACGGACTGGGCGCCCTGGATATGAAATCGGGCTGCGCGGCCACCATGCTGGCTCTGAACGCTTTCCGCTCCAATTACAAAGATTTTAACGGCAGGATCCTCGCAACCTATGTTTCCGTTGAGGAAGGTCCCTACGGCATGGGGACCAATGCACTGATTGAAGAAGGATACATAAAAGATGTGGACCTTTCCATCGTAACGGAACCGTCTGCCGGGTTTACGCGGGAGCAGTTTCCGGTGGTCTGCCTCGGTGCGAGAGGCGGCTATGGTCTGGAAATCGAGCTGTTCGGCAAATCCTCCCATGCAGCCCTGCCTCAGGATGGAAAAAGCGCAGCCCTGGATGCATCGAAAATCGTCTGTGAACTGGAAAATGTCGAGTACATCCGGGATGAACATCTGGGGACCGGCGCAGTCTGCGTGGTCGGGCTGGACAGCGACGGCGGAGCCTGCAGCGTGCCGGATTATGCAAAGATCAAATTGTTCTGGCACATTGTCGTTGGGGAAGACGAAAACACGATCCGGCAAGAGATCGAAAAAGCCGTTCAACGGGCGCGGATACAGTGTGACTGCAAGATAAACTTCAGAGAAGCGCCAAGCGAAGGTTCCAGGGGATTTATGCCCTACACGGTCAGCGAAGACGAACCGCTGGTCAGGGAATTCATTCAATCCGTGAAGGATATTTGCGGTAAAGAACCTGCCAGGGCTTACTTCCAGAGTATCGGAGATTTCAATTACCTGGGCTCAAGGTTGAACGCGCCGGTGGTGATCTTCGGGGCGGACGGAGAAAATTTCCATAGTCAGGACGAATATGCAACCATTTCGTCCATCCAGAAAACAGCGGAGGTCGTCTACGACTTCCTGGTAAAAACTCTGACCTGATCAATAAACAAATTGAGGCAGCCCGGTCAAACGGGCTGCTCTCTGCATTACCGGAATGGAGAAAAAAATGAATCATAACGAGATCGATACTCTATTATTCAACGGAACGATTTACACGATGAAGGAGGAGGGCGACCGGGTTGAAGCGGTCGGCATCGACCAAGGCAGAATCGTCTTTGCCGGAAGCCTGGAATCTGCCCGCTCTCTCAACGCCCGGAATCGGATCGACCTGAAAGGGAAAACCGTGTTTCCGGGTTTCGGTGATTCTCATCTGCATCTGTATGCCTACTGTCAGAACCGCGCTACCGTGGGGCTAGAGGATGCAAAAAGTGTGGAAGACCTGATCAGAATCATGAAAGAAAAGGCCGATGTGACCGAAAAGGGAAAATGGATCAAGGGAACCGGCTTTGACCATACAAAGTTTATAGAAAACCGCATTCCGACCCGGCATGATCTGGATCAGATCAGTACGGAGCACCCCGTCGTGATCAGAAGGTGCTGCCTTCACATCATAGCGGCAAACAGCCTTGCCATTCAGATGGCGGGTCTGAACCTGAATTCCGGGGAGCCGGACGGACTTGCCCGATCAGAGAAGTTGAGCGGTCTCATCGGAAGGGAAGCGGACGGATCCTTGAACGGGATTTTCCGTGAAGGGGCGACTGCGATCTTTGACGACATCATACCCAATCCGCTTGCGGATCCCGAAGAGAAAAAGAAAGTCATGAAAAACACCTTTCACGACATGGTATCCAAAGGCCTCACTGCGGTCCATACCTATGCTGCGAAAATCTGGAACTACGAGGAAGACCTGAAGACCTACCGGGAGCTGGAGCAAAATGATGAGCTTCCTCTCCGTGTCGTCGTCAGTCTGGATGAACTGTTTGAACCGGAAGAGAAACCGCCGGTCCGGGACCCGTATCATAAGGTCCGGTATGGTTCCTATAAACTGTTTACCGACGGCTCTCTCGGCGCAAGAACCGCATATCTCTCGGAACCGTACAGCGATGATCCGGAACACAGCGGCGTTTCCGTAAATGCCGGCAAATTGACGGAAGAAGTGATCAAATCATTCCGAAACAGGCTGCAGCCCGCGATCCACGCCATCGGAGACAGAGCGCTGGATCTGACCATGGATGCCATTGAAGCCGCATCCATGAACGGAATTCCCGCGGAAAGTCTGCCTGTCAGAATCATTCACGCGCAGGTCGTCCGTCCCGATCAGCTTGCAAGGCTGAAAAAACTGCCCGTTGTGCTGGATATACAACCAGTTTTTTTGTGCACCGACCTTCATTGGATTGAGGGCAGACTGGGCAAGGAGAGAATCCGGCATGCCTATCTCTGGAAGACCATGATGGATGCTGGCTTGATCCTGACCGGCGGTTCTGACTGTCCGGTGGAATCTTACGACCCTGTCATGGGTATTTATGCTGCGATAACAAGGCAGGATGCGGACGGTTTTCCGTCTGAAGGCTGGCAGCCCGCGGAACGGCTGAGCGTTTATGAAGCGATTTGCCTGTTTTCCAAAAATATTGCCAGTGCCACCGGACAAGAGGATGTCCTAGGAACGATTGAACAGGGAAAATATGCGGATCTCACTGTTCTGGAGGAGGATCCGTTCCGGATCGAGCCGGAAAAGCTGAAGAAGCTTCGTGTCGCCATGACCTTCGTTGCGGGAAATAAGGTTTATGACAGTGAGAACGGAAACCAATCCGCGAACGGAAGCTAATTGTGAATATAAGCTTTTCAGATGAGAAAAAAAGAGATAATATAGAATAGAGGCAGGCGTTCTCAGCAGCGGAAACCGGATGCGGAAACCGGATGCGGGAAACTGCAGGAGATCTGCCCTTGGAAGATCGATTATGAAGGTGACGCGATGAGCAATGATATCCTAATCATGAACGGTAACTGTTTATCGATGGCAAATCAAAACCGGTACGACTGGCTTGTAATCCGGGAAGATTTGATTGCCGACGTAGGATTCGGGGAAGGCTACAAGAAGTATATGAATAAGACCGGCCTTGTGCTGGATGCAAAAGGGGGTACAGTTCTGCCCGGATTCATCGACAGCCATTTTCATGTTGTTCAGGCGGCGATTAATTCTACAAGCGTAGATCTCGGTGAGGCGAGATCCTTTGCCGATATCGGCGCGCTGATTGCAGAGGCGGCGAAGCATAGCGAAAGCGATAAGGTGATTCGAGGCATCCGGCTGGATGAACAGAACCTGAAGGAAGGCAGGATGCCGGACCGGAACGTGCTGGATCAATACTGCAAGGACATACCGGTCTTCTTGAATTCGGTGGAATATCAGAAAAGTGCGCTGAACACGTACGCTCTTTTGTACTATAAAATTCCCTTTACCCTTCAGGGAATAGAATTTGACGAGAATCAGGTGCCGACAGGCATCATCACCCATCTCGCCAATGTTTTTCTGAGGGAGAGTATCTTGAGAAATATCCCGAATGCACGAAGGCTGGAGGCTGTAAAGAGCTTTTCCAAAACGCTGATCGAAAAGGGGATTACGACGATCAACGCTATGGAAGGAGGAAGACTTTATTCCGATAAGGACGCCGAGTTTATCTATGAGTATGCGGAGCAGTTTCCCTTCGACATCGCACTGTTTTATCAGACTATGGACATTCCGAAAGTAAGAGAAATGAATCTGAAACGGATCGGAGGCTGCTTCTATCTGGACGGGACCTTCGGTGCAAGAACCTCAGCCCTTTCCTTCGATTACCACGACAGCCCGGGAAACCGGGGAGGACTGAACTTTTCCCAGGAAGAGCTGAATGATTTTGTTTTAGACTGCTATATCAACAAGCTGCAGCTTGCCCTTTATACCATTGGCGACAGGGCCATTGAGCAGGCGATCAATGCCCATGAATATGCGCTGGACAGAACCGGTAATGCGGGACTGCGCCACAGGCTGGAGCACGTGGAGCTGCCTACGGGCAGTCATATTAAAAGGGCAAAGGAGCTTGGGCTTGTCTTCTCCGTGTCCCCTACATACGAAGCGATCTGGGGAGGTCCGAAGAAGCTTTACCGGGAAAGGCTCGGAGAAAAATATCAATTGACGAACCCGTTTCGTGAGATCATGAGCGAAGGGGTGGTCGTATGCGGCGGCTCCGACTGCGACGTAACCCCGGCGGATCCTCTGCTGGGGATCTGCTCGGCAGTAAACCATCCTGTCGAGAGACATCGGGTGGATGTTATCAGCGCCATTAAAATGTTCACGTACAACGGTGCCTACGGAATTTTTGAGGAAAACAGAAAGGGATCTCTGGAAACGGGGAAACTGGCGGACATCGTGATCCTTGACCGAGACATCTTGAAGGTTAAAAACGACGATATTAAGGACATCCAGGTGAATTATACAATCAAAAGCGGTAATATCTTATTTGAAAGAAAATAAGGAGATCCGGATGCTGACTGTCAACATGCTCGGCAAATGCGCAATCTTTTATGATAATGAGTGCATCAGCGACAAGCTAAGCAGCAAGCTTGTAGCTTTGATTTGTCTGCTCGTATTGAACCGGAACAGAAATATGAGCAAGGAAAAGATCATTGCCTACCTTTGGCCCGACAGTGATGAAGAGGCTGCGAAGTCAAACCTTCGCTTCAACCTTTGGAATATTAAAAAGACCATACCGCAGAGTGCGGAAGGAGAGGACTTCATTATCTCCGGAAAGGACTTCTGCCGAATCAATGAGAAATATGTTTTTCAATGTGATAAAACCCAATTGGACTGCTGCAAAGTATCTCAAATCGAGCGCATTGAAGACCTGCTGAAACTGAAGGATCTGTTCCAGGGTGATTTTCTGGAAGGACTGTATCTTAGAAACTGCAATGAATTCAATGAGATGATCCTGTTTGAACGGGTCGTGTGCCAGAACAAGCAGGTTGAGATACTGGAAAAACTCATCGGGCTATACGAGGAGCAGGGTAGGTATGAAGAGGAACTTGAGATCTTAAATGAGGTGACAGCCATTGAGCCCTACAACGAACAGTTTGCCTGCCAGGCGATTCAGACCTATGGAAAGCTGGGCAACAGAACGGCTGCAATCAATTATTACAAAAACTTTGAAATCATACTCAGAAGAAACCTGAATATTTCACCAAACAATGATCTGAAGCTCCTGTACAAGGATATGCTGGAATCTGCCTCCGGTACCGTAAAGCAGGAACCGTGCAGCGGCGAGAATCAGCCGAAGAGACAGATTGACGTCAAGCTCTACGGTTTGCGGGATGTGGAATATTTCGGTCTGGCAATAATCATTGATCAGATTATCTGCGATGCAGACATGAAATACATCTTGGAACTGGACCAGGCTTTTCTTTGTGACCTGGGCTATCTGCACGCCGGGATTGCTGCCGGGACACAGGAAAAGACGGCCTGCTATAAAGAATGTGCAGGCACTGTTCCTCCGGCAAGGCTTGCCGTGGCCTTTTTAAAACTGATGGACCACATTTCCCGGCGGTATGATATCCGTATTCAAATTGATGATATGGAAGAACTGGACCCGTTTACCAGAGACCTGGTCCGACATTTTGAAAAGCGGAAGCCGAATCACATTAACTTCCTCTATTAATTACGAAATAATTAAAAAGTATTTTACAAAAAACTATCGTCTTTTTTATTCCATAATTACAATGGTGTCGATTATTTCTTTGCCGTCTTCGCCGGTATTCGTTGTAAACCGGATCACATCATCGGCTTTAAGCTCCGAAAGATCAATTTCGAGGGCATTTTCGCCCATACCCTTCATGATTGTCACACTTCCGGATAGGGTGAAGGCAGTCTTTTCTCCTGTAAACTCAATTTCTCTTCCTCCCTTCCCAGGCTGTATATCTGCGGGCATCGCAGGCTGCCCATCCGCAGGCTGCCCATTCGCGGGCATCGCAGGCTGCCCGTCCGCAGGCCTGCCCACATCACCAGACGCAGGACCGGCACCGTCAGGCGGAGTGTTCCCGCCGCCGGCTCTTTCCGGCATTTCTGCCAGAATAATAGTAAGCTGATTCCCGTTCAGCGCCACTACCTTTGCAATGATTCCTCTTTCTCCCTGAGGACTCTGTCTCTGTCCCTGGCGGCTCTGATCAGACTGACCTTGATCCTGCTGGGATATGTCAACTGTTTCTGCCGAACCGCCGCCGCAGCCGGTTAACGCAGCAGCAGCGAGAACTGACGCCATGAAAACGGCTATCCATTTGCTCTGTTTCATTTTTCTGTTACTCCTTTTCCTCCTATTATAGATTTATAGTCTTCTATACCGTTTCTTAGGTATAAGCTATACAATTTTGCAGGCGCTGTGGATTAGTCCATTTTCCCTAACGCATGACGTTTTTAGAAAGGCTATAACCAAAGCCGTCTATCTTATTGGTAATTAGTCAGATAACGCAGGACGTTTCATTTAGCAGGAAGTTACAATCGGCAAACAAGCTGTGGGACAAAACAGTGTATATTTCCGAAAGGAGTACCTGCTATGATCTATGCCTATCGCCAGGGATAAGCACGATTGCCTGATCGCCAATTCTGACGGAGAGATTCTATGTCGCCGTTTCCATGCGGCCAAGAAGTTGACCAGAGTGATATATCATCTGGACTTCTAATAACTGGATACAGACCCATTTTAATCTTGAATTATGAAGAACCCGTGAAGAAGCGGTGTTGTATTCATAAATTAAGAAACTAAGAAACAACCACACAGTTTTCACGAAACGAACACAATGGAAAAGTAAAATAGTACCAGTAACATGGGACGTACGAAACCTGCAGAAAGAGAGGACCATCTATTGAGTCTGAAGGGAAAAACCGTGAAAGTGATTTTGTGGAGCCGGCTGAAAGAATCGGTGCTTAAAGTAGAAAAGTCGAAGGCGGCCGGCAAATTATACGGAATGATTTATAGAATTCCGGTATTGAAAAAAGTGTGCAATCTGAGTCTGAAGAAGCGCAGGGTTCTTTTTACCTGCGCACTCCTTGCTGCTATCCTTGGGTTGACGACGGCAGTGAACGGCTATTTAAAGGGAGATGTGAAAGCGCTTACGTACACGGAATATGAAGTGGGCAGAGGGGATGTCTCCGTGACCATCAGCGGATCAGGAACCGTAGAGCCAAACGCCCAGTACAGCGTGGTATCCCTTGTAGAAGGAGATGTATTGGAGGACACCTTCGAAGAAGGGGATACTGTCACGAAAGGTGCACTTCTTTACCGGATTGATTCCTCCGATATGGAAAAGACCCTTGAAAAAGCCAACATCAGTTATGAAAAAACCAATATGAACCATCAAAACACCATAGAGGCTTACAGCGGACAGAATGTGGCAGCTCCCATAGCCGGGAGGGTTGCGGAGATCCTGGTGGAAAAGGGCGACAATGTATCGAAAGGATCAAAAATAGCAGCAATTGTCGACGACACGTATTTGACCGCGAAGGTTTCCTTCGGAGCCAGTGACATCGGCAGTCTCCGTACGGGCCAATCTGTTGACGTCACGGTGGAAAACACCTTTGAGGTGCTCGGCGGAACCATCAGTAAAATTTACAGTTCCAAAAAAATCCTGGATGGATACATCGAAGTGACGGATGTGGAAGTGACGGTTAAGAATCCCGGCGCACTGAAAAGCGGCACCTACGTTACCGTCAGAGCAGGAGGGGTTGATTGCTATGAAAGCGCTCCGTTGGAAGGTAATACAGAAACGATCATAACGTCAAAGACCTCGGGATTGGTATCAAAAATCGTCGCGTCAGAAGGGGAATATCTTAGCAGAGGGGCAACCATCGTTGCTCTGATCAACGACTCGGCGGACGATGACCTCAAGACCAGCGAACTGTCCTTGAGAGAATCAAAACTTTCCTATGAGAGCACGCTGGAACAGCTGGAACGGTACAGTATCACTGCCCCGATATCCGGCACGATCATCGAGAAGTCGGTCAAAGCGGGAGATACCCTGGAATCGTCTAATTCCGGCTCAACCATACTCTGCGTGATCGCTGATATGTCGGTAATGAAATTCACCATTGACGTTGACGAACTGGATATTGCCAAAATGAAGGAAGGCCAGGAGGTAAACATATCGGCAGATGCTTTGAGCAACAGAGAATTCACAGGATATGTCAACAATATCGGGATTCTCGGCGCCACAACGGACGGCGTTACTTCCTACCCGGTGGAGATCGTAATCCGTGACGGCGGAGATTTGTGGCCAGGTATGAATGTCACAGCAGAAATCGTCGTGGAGTCTGTTGAGAATGTGCTGAAGATACCAGTGTCCGCAGTCAACAGGGGAAATACCATTCTGGTAAAGGGAGCAGATGGGGCTGAAGGCGTTGATCAGAGCAGCGCCCCCTCCGGAGCCAAGTATGTCAGAGTCAAACTCGGGCTGAACGACGAATCCTACATCGAAATAGCGGAGGGTCTCTCTGAAGGAGAAGTCGTGCTGGTACCCGTCGTTACTAGTTCTGAGGAAGGAAGCAGTTCACAACGAGGTGTTGTCATGATGGGGCCGGGTTCGGGCGGTGCAATGCCCGCCGGAGGCGGTATGCCTGGCGGCGGAGGTATGCCGGGCAGCGGAGGTACGCGCCAGAACGGCGGTGGCACAGGCGGCGGCACGCGTCAGAGCGGCGGAGCGCCGGGAAATTGAGGTGCTCTATGATTGAGTTGGAAGAGATCTATAAAATCTATAATATGGGAGAGAACGAAGTCAGAGCGATTGATGGTATCTCAATGAGAATAAGAGAAAAAGAAATGGTTGCCATCATCGGGCAGTCCGGCTCCGGCAAATCAACCTGCATGAACATTATCGGCTGCCTGGACGTTCCTACCAGCGGCAGATACTGTCTGAACGGCCGGGATGTGAGCCGCCTGAAGGATGACGAGCTGGCCGAGATCAGAAATAAAACCTTGGGATTCATATTTCAGCAATACAACCTCATTCCCAAACTGAATGTTTTGGAGAATGTGGAACTCCCTCTGATCTATAAGGGCATCCCCGAAAAAGAGCGGATCGAGATCGCCACGGAGGCGCTCAGAAAGGTCGGAATCGAGGAAAAAAAGGACAGTATGCCCTCACAGCTTTCCGGAGGTCAGCAGCAGAGAGTTTCCATTGCAAGAGCATTGGCAGGAAGACCCGCGGTTATCCTTGCCGACGAGCCTACCGGGGCGCTGGACACCAAAACTGGCCGGGAGGTCCTGGAATTTCTTCAGCAGCTCAACGAAGAAGGAAACACCGTGATTCTGATTACGCACGATATGGGAGTGGCGGAAAGGGCGAAGCGGATCATTCGGATTTCCGACGGCAAAATTATAGCTGACTCCCGAAGGGAGGAGACTGATGAACTTTAAACAATCTTTCAAGCTTGCCGTCAAAAGTCTGAAATCCAGTAAAATGCGGGCTTTCCTGACTATGCTGGGCATTATCATCGGAGTCGCCTCGGTTATCATCCTGGTCAGTCTGATGAACGGCCTCTCTAATGAAATGACGTCCCGATTCCAGGAGATGGGAACCAACACCATAACCGTCAACGTCATGGGAAGGGGAACAAACCGGTCGCTGGCAGTGGAAGATGTGGAGGCGCTGATTCAGGAAAATCCGGACTATCTGGACAAGTACAGTCCCAGAGTAAACGCCTCTGTCACGGCAAAGTACGATACGGCTTCTGTGAGCACTACCGTGAGAGGGGTCAATGAGTGTTATGACGAGATGCAGAGCGTTGCCGTAACAAGCGGACGTTTTATCCAGTATATCGACTGCGAAAGGCGTCAGAAGACCTGTGTCATCGGAACCTATCTTATGGAGGAACTATTCGGAGGCGTAAATCCTGTCGGAGAGACAATGAAAATAAACGGATCGGCTTATGTTGTGGTGGGGATTCTGGAAGAAAAAGCGGATTCCGAAGAGAGCTCTGACGACGACATGATTTATATTCCTTATACTACGGCAACCAGGCTTACTGGAAACGCCAGCATCAGCTCATACTTGATTACCGCCGTAGATACGAACCAGATCGACGTTACAATGTCGATAATTAAAGAGAAGCTGTACTCGGTTTTCGGAGATGAGGATGCATATCGAGTGACGAGCATGTCGGAAATGATCGATATGGTGGATGAAATGACCGGTTCCATAGCACTGGTGCTGGTAGGAATAGCCGGAATCTCTCTGGTGGTTGGCGGGATCGGGATTATGAACATCATGCTCGTGTCGGTTACAGAACGTACCAGAGAGATCGGAATCAGAAAGTCCCTCGGGGCAAAGAGAAAAGATATCATGCGTCAATTTATTATAGAAGCGGCAACGACAAGTTCCATGGGGGGTATCGTTGGGATCATCGTCGGGATCGCAGCGGCCTATGTGGCCGGAATGCTGATGGGTATGTCCGTAGCACCCTCCTGGAATGCGGTTGTAATTGCTTTTTCCGTATCGGTGGCCATTGGAATGATATTCGGATATTTCCCGGCGAACAAAGCGGCGAAGATGAACCCCATCGATGCGTTAAGATATGACTGATCATAGCGTTAAGTTAGTTATGAAACCATAAGATGAGACAGTAATAATGTGGAGAGCTATAAGATATGAAACAATATGAAATGAAACAATAAGATGTGAAAAAAGGAGGATATATCCCAATGATCAATTCAACTCAAGGAATCCGCAGGATGCAAGCCGTGACGATCGCCCTGCTGGTCGTTGTGCTTCTGTTTTCCGGAGGAACTGTTTACAGCCATGCATCGGTCACAGGCTCTTCCGGCACTGATACCGCAGCCATGCTGCTATCCTCCATGGGGGTGCTCAGTGCGGACGGCAGTGAGAGCGACAACCTGTCGGGCACTGTAACAAGAGCGGAGTTTGCCAAGATGATCGTAATGGCTTCTGAGTATAAGGATCTTGTCAGAACCGCTTCCTACTCGTCGCCCTATCGGGACGTGCCAGCAAAGCACTGGGCGGCGCCGTATATCCGAATAGCGGTGTCAAAAGGTCTGATGTCCGGCTACAGTGATGGTACATTCCGGCCTGACAATTCGATAACCCTTGAGCAGGGAGTAAACAGTGTGCTTCTTCTGTTGGGCTACAGTCAGAGTGATTTTACGGGATCCTTTCCTTATGCACAGATGAATGTGTACAGCGGCAGCGGTCTTTCAAAAAATATAACGAGCGGGGTCGGATCCGCCATGACGAAAGGAGATGCGGCCAATCTTATCTACAACATGCTGGGAACTGCTGTGAAGGACGGAAGCCGGACTTATGCTGAAAGCCTTGGCTATTCGCTCACCGACAGCGGAGAGGTCAATTATGCCCAGATCATCAGCGACAATATGTACGGCCCTTTTACCGTCAGATCGGGCAATTGGATCAATGAGCTTGGCATGTCCGCAGGCAGCCTGACGGTTTATAAAAACGGAAGCGTTGTGACCGCATCCGATGTGGAGCTTTATGACATCCTTTACTATTCCCAGTCAAAAGAAACGGTCTGGGTCTATGATGACAAGGTCACGGGAGTCTACCAGGCTGCTTCTCCAAATCAGAATGCCGCAACCTCGGTTACGGTTTCCGGAACGGAATATCCGCTGGAATCCTCTGCGGCCTTTTCAGCACTTTCCTCAACGGGAACACTGAAAATAGGCAATGCGGTTACTCTCCTTCTCGGGAAGAACGGCGGAGTCGCCGATGCAGTCGCCAGCACGGTGGTCAATGAAGCGGCAGTGGTTTATGTAACAGAGACAGGAACCAAGACTTACGAAGATTCCGGCGGAAGCAAATATACGTCTTTCTATTTCAAAGGAATCAAGCCAAACGGATCAGAGATCGAATATTCGGCCACGCAGGATTGGATCAAACCGGGGGACATGATCAGAATCAGCTTTGATGTAAAAGGGAAGATGTCCATCGGATCCACAAAAGCGGGAAGCAATATCACAGGTGCGGTCGATGCGGATTTATGCCTGATCGGATCGACGTCCATTGCGCCCAATGCAACGATACTGGATACGAATCTGGGAAATTATGCGGTCACCTCTCTGAAGCGCCTGGAAGGGGTTTGGCTTCAACCCGGCGATGTGCTTTATTATGAAGCAAACGGCGGGAAAGTGACCAATCTGATTCTGAACGATGTAACCGGGGATACGGCGAAGTACGGCGTGGTAACATCAGCCAGATCCGGCGATTCCTCGGGAACGTATACCTATATGATCGAAGGCGTTTCATACACGCTTGCCACATCAAACTCCACGCTGGGTGTCGGCGCCGGACCGGCAAAATTTTACGGCGAAAGCGGCAGGATTACAAGCATGAAAAACCTGAGCCGCCTGAGCACGAAGGTGACGGCCTTTAACAGCGTGCAGGTCACGGTCAATGACAGCACAGGCGTCTACCCGATCTCGGCAGATGCGGCAGTCTATGAGAACACATCGTCGGGCTATCGGATTTCCACGTTAAGCGAAGCATTGACTGCATTTCAGTCAAAGAGACTGGTCACCTTCTGCTACGATAAAGATCCGAAGGAAGGCGGCTGCGTGCGGATAATTCTATTCTAAGACCGCAAATTCTAAGACCGTAATATTTACTATTCTTCTTGCTCATTTGACAGATACCCTGCAAAGCAGCCGCTTTTTTGATTGTGAAGCGGCTGCTTTCATATTTTCTGAAGTAGCCGCTGTTTGCTTTTTCATTCTGTTATATGATCCCTGATTATGGTAAAATAGTTTTAAATAGAATGGTCGAAACCGTCAAGAACGGGTACTATAATTTAAACAATGAAACTGGGAGGTTACTGAGATGTATCAAGCGGAAGAGATGCTGAAGCGCTGGCTGGATCAGAAGGATCTGGACAAAACCCTGAAGGAGGAGCTGCTCTCCTTAAAAGACCGGGAGGAGATTCATGACCGTTTCTACCGGGAACTGGAATTCGGAACCGGCGGCTTGCGGGGAATCCTGGGTGCGGGAACCAACAGGATGAATATCTATACCGTGAGAAAAGCCACTCAGGGCTTCGCTGACTATATCAACCTCCATTACGGACCGGGAAGTGAGAGGGATACCGGAAAACCACCGGCGCTGGCAATTGCCTACGACAGCAGGATCAATTCCGGGCGGTTTGCAGCGGAAGCCGCCTGCGTGCTTGCTGCCAACGGAATCAAATCCTACCTCTATACGGAACTGATGCCCACGCCGGCCCTTTCATTTGCAGTCAGATATTATAAATGCTGTGCGGGAATTATGGTTACTGCAAGTCACAACCCTTCTAAATACAACGGTTACAAAGTATATAACGAAGCGGGCTGCCAGCTGACGCTGGAAGCAGCCGATGAGGTCCTGTCACTGATCAGCCGGGTTGATCTTTTCGACGGTGTAAAAACCATTGCAGAGGATATCAGTCTGGCGGAACAGGTTCCAACTGTTATTTACGCGGCAGATGAGAAGGGCAACCTTCTGATTGAATCGATTTCAGAGGAGGCGGAGGAAGCCTATCTGTCGGCAGTGCTTATGGAAAGCACCGGTACGGACTGTTCCGGCCTGTCTGTCGTTTATACGCCGCTCAACGGAGCCGGAAACGTTCCGGTCAGAAAGATCATGGACAGAATCGGTGTGAAACAGATCAGCATCGTTGCGGAACAGGAAATGCCAGACGGCAATTTCACCACCTGCCCTTATCCGAACCCGGAAAAAAAGGAAGCCCTGACCCTTGGGATTGCGCTCTGCGAAAAGCTTTCCCGCGAGGGCAGTGCTCCCGACATCCTCCTTGCGACAGACCCTGATTGCGATCGGGTGGGGACTGCGGTCCGTCATGTCGACAGCACAGGAAAAGAGGACTATCAGCTGATCACGGGAAACGAAGCGGGGATTCTTCTTCTCGATTACATCTGCACGATCCGTGGGGCTGCCGGCGCCTCAAAGCCGATGCCCGGAAGTCCTGTCGCAATCAAGACTATCGTTACAAGCAAGATGGCGGATCAGGTTGCGAAGGATTACGGCGTAGCAATGATCGATGTGCTGACAGGTTTCAAATTTATCGGAGAGCAGATCGGTCATCTGGAAGCAAAGGGTGAAGAGGACCGATATATTTTCGGTTTTGAGGAAAGCTATGGATATCTTTCCGGTGCATATGTGAGAGATAAGGATGCGGTGAATGCCTCTATGCTGATCTGCGAAATGGCCGCATATTACAAGCAGGCGGGAAAAACGCTGGTTGATCGTTTGAATGAACTTTATGAAAAATACGGATACTATAAAAATGACCTGATGGAATTCACCTTCGAGGGTGCAGCGGGAATGGAAAAGATGAACGGCATCATGGAAGGGCTTCGAGCGGACTATCCGGAACAATTCCTTGACAGAAAGGTTGTGGAAATCGCCGACTACAAGCTGTCACAAAGACGGATTCTCGGCGGCGGCAGGTCCTGCGACCTTGCCGCGGGAATGAAACCTATCAGGCTGCCGAAATCCGATGTGCTGGAATACGTGCTGGAGGATGGAAGCAGCATCGTCATACGTCCCTCCGGGACGGAACCAAAGTTGAAAATCTATCTTTCCGCAAAGGGCACGAGCCGAGAGGATTCGGCTGAAATCATCAGCCGTTTAAAGGCGGAGTTGAAGGGGATCATTGAATAGGTATATAAAAGGAGATAATATGAACAAAGCATTGATTGCAATCGATAAAAGCCGCTCGTTCCGCGTTTATCTGGCGATTACCACCACCATGACGGAGGATGCAAGAAAGATTCACGGAACCAGTCCTCTCGCGACGGCGGCGCTGGGAAGAGTGTTAACCGGCGCGGGGCTGATGGGACTGCAGCTGAAGAATCAAAAGGATAAACTTACGGTCCAGTTCAAGGGCGACGGGCCGGCGGGAGAGATCCTGGTGACAGCCAACGGAGAGGGCGGCGTAAAGGGTTATATTTCCAATCCCGCAGTGGAGCTTCCTTTAAAAGCTAACGGCAAGCTTGACGTGGGAGGCGCTATCGGCGCAGGAATGCTGACCGTAATCAAGGATCTTGGACTGAGGGAGCCCTATGTGGGAAGAATCGACCTGGTAAGCGGTGAGATCGGCGAAGATCTCACGGCATACTACTTTTTGTCGGAGCAGCAGTCTACTTCCGTTGCATTGGGCGTCAGAATTGGTACGGACTATGCGGTTCTGGCATCGGGAGGAATGATCATTCAGATGCTGCCGGAGGCCAGGCCTGAAGCGGCGGATGCACTGGAAGCTCTGCTGGCGGAGATGACGCCCATCAGCACGCTTGTCGAGGAAGCGGAAAAACAATCTGCAGGCAAGACAGCGGAAGCTGTCGCAGATAGTCTGCTGGAGCGTATTTTTAAGCCACTCCCGGAAGAGTTCTCTGTGGAACGTCTGGAATACCGGGATATGGCGTGGAACTGCGATTGTTCCACGGAGCGCCTGGAACAGGTGGTCATCAGCATTGGCTCAAAGGATCTGAAGGAAATTATCGACGAGGATGAAAAAGCGGAATTGATATGCCAGTTCTGTGGAACACAATATCAATTTGACAAGGAGCATTTAGAAAAACTGTTGAAGGAGAGTATGCAGAGGGAGGGAAAAGTCTGATGCTGAAGGAATTCAAGGAATTTGCCCTGAAAGGAAACGTAATCGATCTCGCGGTCGGCGTGATCATCGGAGGGGCTTTCGGGAAGATCGTCACTTCTTTGGTGAATGATCTGATCATGCCGGTGATTGCCGCCCTGACATCCCAGACCGACTTCACGGATATGAAAGTAACTGTTGGGGATGCGACAATTGCATATGGGAACTTTATTCAGAACATAGTGGATTTTCTCATTATTGCGGTTACAATTTTTATCGCCGTCCGCTTTATCAACAAGACCAGGAAAAAGGAAGCCTCAAATGCGGAGCCCGGGAAACCGCCAAAACAGACGGAACAGGAACTGCTTACGGAGATCAGGGACCTGCTGAAAGACGGGAAAACCGGGAATGACCAAAATTGATCCCGGGAATGACGGAAATTTCGAAAAGCTTTGCCTGGCGGGACCAGGAGTTTGCATGCAGGTGAAAGAGTTGAATAAAGGAGTTGCATAAATTGCCGCCAGGAATCGTTCGCGGAATTATGTCTTTTTTGCTTGCAGACATGATATAATGAACTATTGAAGCTCGCCGGCCGCCTGCGGCACCGGCGAAATCTATGAGCTGGAGGAAATGGAATGATCAGACTCGGCATTATATTCGGCGGACGATCCGGGGAGCATGAGATCTCATTGATGTCTGCTGCGTCAGTGATAAATGCAGTAAATAAGGAAAAGTTCATTCCGGTTTTGATCGGAATCACAAAGCAAGGCAACTGGCTATTATACGACGGGCCGGTTGAGAAAATAGAAGACGGAAGCTGGCAGAAAATTGCAGAGGCTGCATTGTCGTCAGACCCGGAAAAATACAATCTTACCATACTCGGATCCGATGGAAAATCCCTGAAGAACCGGATTGATTTTGCGCTTCCCGTCCTGCACGGACCATACGGCGAGGACGGAACGATTCAAGGCCTTTTCGAAATGGTGGATATCCCTTACGGCGGATGCGGCGTGCTTGGTTCTGCCGCTGCGATGGATAAAGCCCTGGCCAAGGAAGTCTTTGCGCGGAAAAACCTGCCCATATGCAGACATCTGAATCTTTACCGGGAAGAAGCACTGGAAAATCTGGATCTCGTAGCCGACCGGGTAGAAAAGTTTCTGCCGTTCCCGATCTTTGTCAAGCCGGCAAATATGGGCTCAAGCGTAGGGATCACCAAAGTAAAAAACAGAACGGATCTCAAGGCGGCGATTCAGGAGGCGGCGAAGTACGACCGCAGGCTGGTTTTGGAAGAAGGACTGGACTGCAGGGAAATTGAAACGGGAGTCCTCGGTAACAGCAATCCTGCTGCGGCTGCTGTGGGCGAAATTCTTCCATCGGAAGAATTCTACAGCTACCGGGCAAAATATTTCGACGGCGGACAGTCAAAACTGTGCATTCCGGCCGACATCCCCGATGAAATTGCCGAGGAAATCAAAGCCATTGCAGTTGAAGCATATCAACTGCTGGATTGTTCCGGATATGCCAGGGTTGATTTTTTTCTGGAGAGAGGCACGAATAAAATCTACCTGAACGAAATCAACACGATTCCGGGATTTACGAAATACAGCATGTTTCCGCTGCTCTGGGCTAAGGCCGGGCTTCCTTATCCGGAGCTGATTGAGCGCATTATAAACCTCGGATTTGAACGGTATCATTCCAGACGAGCGTGAGCATGTATAAAAACACTTCTTGTGGTTACATTATAGCCAGGAGGTGAAAGATATGGATGATATTAATGTTCAGAGCGCCGTTCGTGAAGGCATGAGGGATATGCCTGAGGAGATCAATATCGACTTTGAAAAAGAAGATCCGGATGAAATGTTAAAAAAACTGGGAAGACAGGTCGAGGATTAGCAATCAAGCGCATCATAGCATGCGCTTTTTTTATGATAAAATTGAAGATTCGATGCCGATATGCTATACTATGCGGGAGGAGGTGAAACATGAAGGATATCATGTTGAAAATCATTGGAAAACAGGTGACATCTGACTCCGAAGAAGAGCAGCTGGAATTTGTAACCGAGGGTAAATACTATGTTAAAGACGACTCGGTTTATTTGCTGTACGATGAAAGCGAATTCTCCGGAATGGAGGGCTGCACAACCAGCCTGAAAATTACGGGTGACAATATAAAAATGAAACGTTACGGCGACAGCATCGGTTTTGATACCGAGATCGAGTTTGAAAAGGGCAAGCGCTTCAAGGGGCTCTACGAAACGCCCTACGGCTCTGTGGAGATGGAAGTTCTAACAAACGATGTGGTGAATAGAATTGAAACAACGGAAGGAAAAGGTTCGCTGAATATTGACTATCATATCAGTCTCAGAGGCCTTTCCGAGGGCAGGAGCATACTCGACATAGTAATCATTTAAAACGGAGCTTCCACAAGCTGCGATAGGGGGGATAAAAGTGGATCCGATTAAAGCCAGAAAACTAGCGAAAATAATTGCTTTGATTGTCGCTTTTGCGATGATCATTACCTCATTCTCATTTGTCATGTTCTTACCCGGTCTGTTTGGGGCAAACGGTTCCGTGGTCTATGGCGCAAATGGCCCTGCAGTGTATGCTGAAAACGGCCCTGCAGTGTATGCCGCAAACGGGTCTGCGGCGTATGGCGCAGCCGGCGACGTGGATCCTGACAAAAAACTGGAGAACCTGAGAAAGTACATCGAGTATATCAAGAATAATTATAAAGACGATATCACATACAAACAGCTGCTCAACGGGGCCTTTGAAGGAGTGGCAAATTCTCTTGACGATCCATACAGCACTTATTATGAAACAAGCGGACAAGCTGATGCTTTTGTTCAATCGGTATCAGGCGAGTATTCCGGAGTTGGAGTTAGCATAGAGAACTATAACGGAAAGTGCCGGGTCGTAGCCCCGATCAGCGGCACCCCTGCGGAGAAGTCGGGCATCAAAACCGGAGATATCATCACGAAAATCGACGGTATAGATATCTCGAAGAAAACCCTTGATGAAGCGGCCGAAATGATGAGAGGCAAAGCGGGAACCAAGGTAACGCTTACCGTCAGCAGAGGCGGGCAGGTACTCAACTTCCCGCTGACAAGAGAAGTAATCAAAACAATTTCCGTACATCAAAAAATGTTGGACAAGCAAATCGGCTATATTCAGATCACCGGTTTTGACAGCGACTCCCATGAAGAGTTTGAAAGTGCATTGAGCTCCTTGCAAAAGCAGGGGATGAAATCCTTGATCATAGACCTGAGGAACAATCCGGGCGGCCTGGTGAATGTTGCGTTAAACATTGCCAATCAGCTGATGCCGGAAGGGCCTCTCATGCATTATGAGCATAAAGGCGAGATCATAAAAACCTATAACGCGGACGATGCGGCAAAGGCTGATTTTCCTATTGTGATGCTTGTAAATGAGGGGAGCGCCAGCTCGTCTGAAATTCTGGCCGGTGCGCTTCATGACAGTAAAACGGCTAAACTGGTCGGCACCAGAACGTTCGGAAAAGGCGTTGCCCAGCAGATTGAAAATTTCCCGGAGGGATACGGCTTGAAGCTTTCCACCCTGTACTTCCTGACACCAAATAAAAGCAGGATCGATCACGCGGGAATTACACCGGATTACACCGTCCAGAATACCACGGATTTAAATGTGGAAGAGCTCGCCAAAAAATACCAGGGCTTCGCCCCGATGATCGAGAAAGAGAAGCCGACAGCCGGCTCTGTCGGGCTGAATGTATTCGGGGCACAGCAGCGCTTGTCCATGCTCGGCTACCCGGTACAGATATCAGGGACCATGGATGACGCTACGGTCGCAGGCGTGAAGAAGTTCCAAAAGGAAAGCGGGCTTTACTCCGGCGGTGTTCTCGATTACACCACGATGAATGCGTTGGACAAGGCGACCGTCAGCTATATCACCGGTGCGGGGAGTACCAGAGACCTGCAGATGGAAAAGGCAATTTCGCTGCTGGACTGATTTGATCAAGCAACTGCTGGACTGATTTGATCAAGCAACTGCTGGACAGATTTGATCAAGCAACTGCTGGACAGATTCAAATAAGATTTTTATAAAAAGAGGAATCCATGACGGATTCCTCTTTTGAGATCTTGCACAATGCTTGAATTGCAAGGCTCTATTATGCTGTCTGATCGGAGTTGTCCTGATCTGGCGCTGTCTGATCGGATTCATCCTGACCTGCTGCGGTCTGACCGGATTCGTCCTGACCTTCTTCCTGATCGGATTCGTCCTGACCTTCTTCCTGATCGGATTCGTCCTGACCTTCTTCCTGACCGGCTGCATCTGCCAGTTCGGCGATTTTAACAATTGCTGCGGCCAATTTGGCTTTGTTTTCATCGGTAACCAATGCGGCCTGCTCTGCAGTCAGTGCTTCCAGCATGAGTTTTGCTTCAGCTACTGCATCCTGATCGTCAAGAGTCAGTTCTTCCGTTACAGGCAGCGCTGCGATTGCCGTGTTAACCTCATCGGCAGTCACCGGAGTAGGTGCTGTATTGGTATAATCCAGCGCTCTGCTCAGTGTGACCACGGATTCCCCTCTTTTTATTGGGTTCTCCGCTTTGAAGGAACCATCCGGGTAACCTGTTAAAATTTCAGCTGTTACGCATGCCCCGATCAATCCTTTGCTCCAGGAAGCGATATTCGCACCATCTGTAAAGGTACCAGCTGCCGCTTCATCGGATTCCAGTTCGTTTATTTTCGCTACCATGACGGCTGCTTCCTGACGGCTGATTGGTGCGTTCGGCTTCATGGTTCCGTCAGGGTAACCTGTAATATAGCCTGCGGCTTTCGCGATTGCCACCGCATCCGCATACCAGCTTCCGTCCGCTACGTCAGAGTAACTGATTTCTTCCTTTTCCGTATAACCGAACGCATTGTTCGCGATGGTCATAAATTCAGCTCTGGTAATGTTGTTGTCGGGCTTGAAAGAACCGTCGGGGTACCCCTTGATATGCCCGCTGTCAACCCAGTCCTGAATCTGATTTTCCGCCCAATGTCCGGATATATCCTCCATCGATTCTGCTGCAAAGGCAGAAACAGGCATCAGAGTGAATAATATCGCAAGAATACTCAAGACGGAAACGAACTTGTGATTTTTTCTTGTTATTTTCATTTAGCTAACCTCCCTAAATGTGTAACGTGTTATGCTGATTGCTTTGTGGATCATGCCCACTTACTCCATCATAGGAGAAACCCGGCGGAGGTTCAATCCTCACATTATGGGAAAACAGAGACGCTTTTCCAGCAAAGCCTATTGCAATTAGGCGATTGCGTATTTTTTATTATATTTGTTCATAAAAATAGACAGAATTGCATTAATCTGTGCAATCTGTCTATTGATGGAGCGGCAATGAACACCGCCTCGATTCTCTTACTGTTTCGAGGGTTCAGGAGCAGAGTTGATTGTGCCTCAAGGCAAGCTGCTAATTAAAATACAGATTTGTCGTGAGATATTCCGGGTCACTGGTGACGTCAAGTCCCAGGTCTCTTAAAGTCTGCTCATCCCGGTCACTCAGGATCGCTGTGCAGTGCGCCTTGCAGCCATTCAGCAGCAGCAGCTTTTCCACCGCAACCTGGGCTGAGGGGTTCGTCGTGGCGGATATCGTCAGTGCGCTTAATATTTCTTCCACATTCAGACTGGATTTTTCATTATGCAGGATGTTCGTCTTCAGATGCTGAATGGTTTCCAGTACGACCGGTGAAAGCAGAAAGATATCGTCAGACAACCCGCAGAGCTTCTTAATGGCGTTGAGTACAGCCGCGGCCGCTGCTACCATTCTCCGGGAGCTTCTGCCGGTCACATAGGAACCGTCCGGCATTTCGATGGCCATCACTACTACATTTTCATATTTCTTATCGAGACTTCTTTTGCATTCCGCATAATCTCTGGCCGGCTTGACCACGGCACGGTCCTCGGCCTTCAGCTTGAGATCGTCCATGAGAAGCTTGGAACGTAAAAGAGAGTCTTCGCTGATCTTTCCTTTTTTGTAATCACATTGAGCGATAAAATATCTCCTGATGACTTCCTGCTCGGCAGCCTTTCGGACCACATCGTCGTCAGTTATCGAAAAGCCTGCTCTGTTGACGCCCATGTCAGTCGGGGACTTATAATCGGCTTCTTCGCCGGTGATCTTTTCGATGATTCTCTTGATAACGGGGAACACTTCCAGATCCCGGTTGTAGTTTACGGCCATCTGCCCGTAAGCCTCCAGGTGGAAACTGTCGATCATGTTCACATCCTTCAGATCGGTTGTCGCGGCTTCGTACGCCACGTTGACAGGATGCTTCAGCGGCAGGCTCCAGATCGGAAACGTTTCGAATTTTGCGTAGCGGACTTTTATTCCTCTGCGGTAGTCGTGATACAGCTGGCTCAGACAGGTGGCCAGCTTGCCGCTTCCGCCGCCCGGTCCCGTTACAACTACGAGAGGCTTGGTTACTTCAATGTATGGATTGGCGCCGTAGCCCTCATCGCTTACGATGGTGTCTACATCGGTGGGGTAGCCTTTTGTGAAATGATGTCTATAGGTTTGTATCCCGCGACGGCGCAGTTTATTGATAAACATGTTGACTGCGGGCTGGTCTTCATATCTGGTAATGACAACGCTGTTGATGGACAGGTCGTAGTTCCTGAAAGTATCGATCAGTCGAAGTACTTCGAGGTCGTAGGTGATACCGAAATCCTGACGGGTCTTGTTTGTTGTGATATCGCCGGCGAAGATGCAAATGATGATTTCCGCCTTCTCCTTCATTTTTTGAAGCAGTTTGATCTTTGCGTTCTCATCGAAGCCGGGAAGCACTCTCATGGCATGTTTGTCGTGGACGAGCTTTCCGCCGAATTCGAGATAAAGCCGTTCGCTGTTCTTGTCGTTGATTCGCTCCAAAATGTATTTGGACTGCTCTTCGATATACTTGTTTGCATCAAAACCTATTTTCATTGCTGTCACCTCTTCTTCCATTAACGCAGATTTTTTACCCATTTGATCATAACTTTTAGTTTGAAAACAACATTGTGAATTATACCAGAAATGTTTTAATTGCACAACCGAAAAGAAAAGAACAGGATTAGATTACGAGATTGGATTACGCACTTGACAAAATAGAATCGATTGTATAAAATGGAAAATAATAACAGGTTACAATGTGTAGGAGCATGCACATTGACAATTGAATGAAAAGCCAGAGTCTCATGGAATCAGGGCTCTGTCTTTAAATTGGGCGTAACGAAGGTCTGGCTTTTGTCATGATAAGGAGAAAAGAACATGCGTAGAATCATTGCATTGGCATTATCCTGTGCGGTCATCACTGCAGGGGCAGCTACAGTATATGGGGCGGAATACACGGATGTGAACTCAAATCATTGGGCATTCAAGGCAGTGAAAACCATGTCGGATCAGGATATCATAAAGGGATATCCCGGCGGCAGCTTTCAGCCTGACAGAACGGTGACCTGCGGAGAATTTATCAAGATGGCGCTGATCGCGTCGACAGGGAAAGATCCGGGGAATGCAGCAAGCGGTCACTGGGCGTCAACCTATTATAGCAGGGCGCTGGAGCTCGGATACTTTACGGAATATGATATTCAAAAGGAGGGTCTTTCTCGCAGGATAACCAGAGCGCATATGGCTTTGATTATCAGTTCGATCCTGGGAGATGTTAAGATCGAGAATTACGATAAAATCCAGGAGGGGATCACCGACATTACCTTCAAAACCCCATATGAATACGATATTACGAAAGCCTATGCGGCAGGTATTCTGACGGGATATACGGATCACACCTTCCGTCCTGACCAGACCCTGTCACGTGCGGAGTCGGCCGCAGTGATACATCGCCTTGTGGATGAAGGCGAGCGCAGGCCTCCCGGCTCGGATAGCGGAGAGACAAAGAATAGCGCGGTTTTGACCTATCCGACCAGCGAACTGCTGGACATGTCAAAACTGACGCCGGATAAAACCATCGCTGTCAGCGTTCGTTTTACCGATGAGTATGAGCTGTATACGGATGCGAGGGAGTTTATGATTCAGATGTTTAGAGACTATAATGGTGAAAGCTGTGCATTTGATCATACGCTGCGCGGACACATTTACCTGATTAAGAATGGCGAGATAGTCGAATACTGTTCAACTGGTCCAATGTATGATGAAGAGGGGCTGGATTATCTTGGGTTTCAACGCTCAAGGGCTGAATATGACATCAGCAAAGCCGACTATATAATATGTGTACCGTCAAATGCGAAATCAGATGCAGAGGTTTTGATTAAGGCAGTCGTAAATCCGTTTAAACTATGACGAAGAGAGAAAGGAGCAGGAAATGCCTATCACGAACAATTTCATAAGAGGTAAAGGATTGCCGGTCCTTTTGATGACAGCCCTGATGACAACAGGGCTTTTTTCATGCCGAAATGTGGCCTACGCCGACAGAGTGATCCTGTCGGAGGAGACCTATTATCACCTCGATATGGGGGTTCAGCTCGCATACAACGCCGGATGCGGCTGGGGCAGCGGCAATCTCTACGGCAGATTAGTTCCGCTGCCGGTAAATACCACCATAACCTTTAACAGTGATGTTGAAGTGTTGGACACGTATCCCCTGAACAGTGCAAAGGGGAGCAGCTTTGATTTCAGAGGGGAGAAAAGCAGCCATAACATTCCAAGGGGACTGGGGGCGGGTGACTCTGCCTATGATATTTATTATGCCAACTATGTATCCACCTCAATGACAGAGGGCAATTGCATCAGCAGCGGCAAGAACGTTTCCTTCCAGTACACTGCAGTGTTAAATACACCAAGTCCATTAGAGGTAGTTGAATTCGGTGAGGACGAAAGAGGAAGTGAAATCTACCGTCTTTTCGGCGGTAAGAGCGCTCTGGAGAGGGACCAGCCGGAAATCGCAGAAGCAGTCGAGGCGGCGTTAACAGCGGGAAGGGAGGGCACCGCGGGGACAAATAAACTGTATCTGATTTTCTGCCCCAATGTGATCGAATATAAGAAATACATTACAGTGGGTGATCTGAAAGCAAATTTGTCGCTGCCGGCATCTGCAAAGCAGGGAGAAATCTACATGGCGAAGGATCATTCCTACATCGACAACAGCCTGACGGTAGCCTCGGCAGTATTGGAAAAGCACTGCGGCGACGGAGCGTGGGAGAAGGTTGCGGTGTGGGACGGCCCCGGCATTCCGGGTGAAAATTCCGGGGGGAGCGTGGAAGAATCCTGGGATGAAATCTGTACCATTACTTACCGCCTGATCGTAACTGCGACCAGTGGACAGGTTGACTCGGATGTAAAGACAATCAGAATTGTTGACAATCGTGAAATATCGGTAACAGCTGACCTGGTTCTGCCATCCCATACCTATGAAGGCCATCCCGCACTCGCTTCGGATGAATCGACGTTTATCGTTGACGGGACATACTATTCCTCTGAAAGAGCATATGCGGAGAAGATAGCAAGCAACAGCTTCAAGGCAAATACTTCATATGGAACAGTTACACGCCTAAACAACACAAAAGCGGATGTCACTTTTTCAAAACGCGGGACGTATACGGTCACCCTTACGGTAAAACCGACAGCCGGAAGCACGGTACAAGATACCGAACCGATAGAAGTTCGGAAAACCCCTTACATTCTTGATCATCTCACTGGATTTCAAAAGCAAAACAGAAAGCAGATCTTAAATATCGCCGTGGCCACTTATCCGGGAAAACCGATCACGGATTATGCCATAACGCTGAAGGACAAAGTGACAGGCGACCTGGTCAGATTGACTCCCGGCAACACGCAGGAAAACAACCTTACCATAAAAACCAGAACCATACAGAGGGCAGAATCCGATGACGGCTGTTACACCTATCTGACATTGGAATTTCTGACAAAGACCCCCGCATACAACCCGGCTGATCCTGATTACGATCAGGACTTCTATTATGAAATCCGGGTGGAAGACAGCAAAGGGGATACCGACACTGCAACAAAAACATTCACAGTAAAACCCGATTTGCCCCCCGCAGCAGCAATCGGCCTTGATACCGCATTTCTGAGAAACGAAGGTACCAATACCGCGGCGATTCGAGCGGAGGATGTTACCGTGGCGGCGGATGGCGACGAGGTGGAAAGAACATGGTTTTACGGTGCGACAACAGCACCGGCGGTATTTACCAATGTTACCGTCATGGACGGGTACAAAAGACTCTCCTTCGGAACGGACAAAATAGTCGGCTTCAATAAGGTTGGTGTTGGAACGTTCACAACAAAGCTTTTCGTGAAAGAGAAATGGACGGAGCCGACACTGGAAGAATATGTGACTGACGCGGATCGCCTGACGGGAACGGCGATCGCCTGTTCCGACGTGCAGAACGTCGCCCCGGTTGTCAGTCTGGAGCTGCTCAGCGGCACGGAGCAGGAGATCCTGCTGCTGGCCGATAACAATGCGGAATACCAGGCGCTAACAAATCGCAAAACAGCCCTGCAGCAGACCCTGCTGGCGAATCAGATCGCCGGGCAGATTATCATAAAAAAGCTCGTCGGCAGCACCCCGGCCAATGTAGCCGATGCGGCGCAGCAAAGGACGGTTTCCTATCCATATCCCGCAAGACTGAACGGAACCCTTGCAACGGAAGTGGACGAAAGCAGACTCCTTGCCGTTGATTCGGAATACACATATTTTTTGACCTATACCTGGGTTAACGGCAATCCCACTGTGCCAAAGACGATCCACGCTATCAGCCCCTATTCCGGTGAAGCATGGAGCCATACGACAAACAGGGACGAGGCTTTTGATTTCGGGCAGGACGATACCGGAAAATATCTGTATCTGATTTACAGAGATTCCAATCAGACTGTCCTGCTGGATAAACGAACGGGGGCAACTGCGGGAACCATCAACATCGCCTTGTCTGAGAGGGTATGGCTTTCCGACAATCTGATCTTTATGACAGAAGGAGGGAGCCTCTATGCGGTCGAACTGAATACACTGACAAAAATGCTGGTCTCAACAGACATTTCTGCTGTTTCCCGAGCGGGAGGGAAGCTGCAGTATGTTGCCTGCACCAAACATGCGCTGATAAGGTGTGCCATGGATATGGAAACCTTATCCGTTGACAGGGATATTCTCATTCAAGCCGGGAGCAACACGGCGAACGCAAGAGATTACAAGGCAGTCTGCATCGACAGTACAGGCAAGGCTGTTTTATGGAAGGACTCCGGTTTGGGTGCAGACCAATTCAACGGCATCAAGGTATTTGACGCCAACAGCAAGCTGATCAAAGAAATTCCGATAACAAGGCGCTACAGCGACGGCGGCAGTTATCAATTGTTTCATTCTCTGGACGAGGAAGGCAAATGCAACCATGTTTTCTACTGGGAAAGGAGAACGCAATCTTCTCCCGACCAGAATTCCTTAAACGGGATCGATTTGAATACCGGAACCGTAAAAGAACTGATCAAAAACACGGACGCCTACGCCAATATCTGGAGCAGCTTCGGGGGTGCGTTTGAGTCAAAGGGGACAAGCCATTTTATGTTTAACGGCTGGTATCTTTATCCGGGAGGGACCTATTACTACGGAAACAATTATACGTTCACGTTTACCGGGACAAGTGCCGGCATGGGCGTTCTGGGACCGGCCGCCATCGGCTCCCTGGATGAAAACATAAAGGTATCGGACCGGATCATTGCCGCTTTGCATGGAGACAACAATCCGGCCAACGGGAAATTCACTTTGAAGATCCTTGCCTTTCCGAGAACCTTGGCCCAGGAAACAGCGGAAATCATATCAAGGTTTACGAGCAAACGAACCTTCGTTGGAAATGTGAACACAACAGCGGCAGATATCATTGAAAACGCGGAAGCGCCGAAATCCACTGTCAGGATCACGGCTGCGCAGAACGGATTTCTGACCTTGGCCAATCAGTCGCTTGCGGCAAATCAAAAGTATTATTACGAATATGAAATCAAACCTCTCACGGAAGCTGCGGCCGCCAGCCTTACAGGGATGACAGCGGCGACCGGAACAGCAACCTCGAACCAGTCCTTTTTAAGCGATACCTTTTTTGTGGAAAAGACTTACGAGGAAGACTTTAACGACAGTGAGATGAACCGCTTTTTTACAGTTTCCGATCCAGGTATCTATAACAACGGGTATTGGGGATGCTATTACACCGGAAGCGGCAGCGGAGACACTTACTCGGCGCTGACCTTTACTGTACCAAACGGAAAGCAGGCAATCCTTTCCTTTGACTGGATGATCTACTACCGAGGCAAATCGGGGCATCGAAACAGCGTATACATCGATGGCGAAAAGATGTATGAAGACCTGCCGGAGGCACAGATCAATACATTCGGGCATTGCGTCTTTCAGAACATTCTAGGTCCCGGCAGCCATACCCTGGAGTGCAGTACTCCATATAACAGCGCGCCCTACTATACGATGATCGACAATCTAAAAGCTGAAATCATTTCGACGACAGCGCCGGTGCCGGCAGCAGCCGTGAATCAGCGGGAGGGTGACGAAAAAGGGTGGCTGATTGTGGACGGAACCTTTGAAACGCCGAATCAAAACATATCCTACGGCGCACAGGCATCCACCTGCTGGACGGGGACACTGCCGGGGGAATACACAAGATATTACCAGCAAAGCAAATACGGGACAGCTCATCCCTATGAAGTGCGGTACACGAGCACCCTGCCTGCCGGGTATCTGGCAAGGGGATACGCTTATCCCTATGTCGACCGGCAGGAGAGTTCCACCGTGACGCTGTGGAACAATACCTATTCCATGTACAGCGGCAGCACGGCCCTCGCCCAGGCAGCAGCCATCAGCAACGGATACAAGCTGCTCCTTGGGAACATGACTCCCGGAACGTATACGTATACCTTAAGAGGTCCGATGGATACCTATGTCAACCCGAGGATCACACCTGTTCAGATCATTACGTTTCCGAACAATGCGGTTACTGCGACGGGAAATATGGTCTTTAACAGCACCTGTACAAAATATTATTTCCCCAAAGCCATCTCAACAGGAAAGACAAATCTGAGTATTAACCTGCCGAAAGGGGAGTACTTGATCAAGAGCATTAGAATTTACTCCATCGAAAATGGACAGAAGATATATCTGCAAAACAAAAACCTTGCAGAACCCGAGGATCTTTTGCCATGGTCCTTATCAGCCGGTTTGACAGCCACAGTCGATTTTCCCGAGAAAGAGAAAAATGACGACGAGTACATCAAAATCTATAAAAAAGGGGAAAAGATTCTTTACAATATCTTTTACAGTGACTATGAGAAAGATCCGTCCAAGATCGGATACTGGACCTATCAGCATGTCAACTGGCCACCGGACGGCGTTCATCCGGACGTCGGAAAGGTGCTGAACGCTTCCATCGACCGCATCTATCTCAGCGGAAAGTATACCGTAACGCACTGGGAGGCAGACAACACCCAGAGGCCGGGAACCCACGGCGATGCAAGCGGCTACGACAAGGAGAGCAACAAGGTCGATCTGGTCTTTTATGTGGACGGAGGCGGAAAAGCTCCCTGGGTTACATACATAAAGACCAATCCTGCTGCCGTAAAAGAGAATAGTACCTATACATTGTCGGTTGGAGTGGATGATACGGAGAAGGATACCCTGACCCTGGAAACCGAAGTATATTGCAACGGCAAAAGCATCCTCACACACCGGAGGGAAAACCTTCAGGCAAATGCATACGGCGATTATCCGGAAACAAGGATCAGCGGACTCCCGCAGGCACAGCCGGCAGTCTACCAGGTGATTTGCACCGTAAGCGATTACAGCGGAACCGGCATCAGGTCCTACAAATTCACGGTGGTCTCCGACGGACGGGTCACGGGAATGGTAAATCATACGGAAAAATGGGATGAAAACAGAAAAAAGTACAATCTAAAGCGATTCGGCGAAGAAGTAAATCGTGAAATGCTGTTAGGCGATTACACCGCCATGTCCCTGCCGAGAAAGCGGGGAACTAATGTATTCTGGTCAGGGGAAAAATTTATGCTGCGTGCTGAGACAGAAGGGAATCCCAACTGTGTTCAGGTCCAGATTTTTTCGCGGGACGCGCAGGGCGGTCTGAAAAACACCGGATACTCTTCAGAACTGGCGGATACGGGAAAAAAAACACCGGGAGGAGCCCAGCTTTGGGAGGGAAGCGTATGGGATCCCGGGATGATCAACAAGTGGGGCAGACACGCTCCGGAAGAATTGACCTTCCGGTTTACGGCATTCTATCCCGAAGCACTGACGAAAACACATACGGTTACGGTGATCGTTGACAGCGAAAGAGATTACTGGCAGCTTCACCGGCTTTGGTAAGGCTGGCAGCTTCACCGGCTTTGGTAAGCTTTTCTTGAACGGGAAAGTATGCTAAAATGAACCATGCATTCAAACCGAAAGAGAGGGAAACACAATGCAGGAGAAGAATCAATACAGGGAGTATCGAACAGAGGACATTATCGTTTACTGGGATCATTCCCAATGCTCTCATTCAGGAAAATGTACAGATATGCTGCCCCAGGTATTCAGTCCGGATAAGCGGCCCTGGGTCTGCCTGGACGGCGCCGATCCGCTGGAGGTGATTAAAACCATCGACCAATGCCCGACGGGTGCATTGCGCTACCAGCTGACGGAAAACTCCAAAGTTGATCCGGCGCTGGCGAAAGGCCCCGGATGGATCGGATATAAAGGGGAACCGGCAATCGTACAAATCCGGATGGTTAAAAACGGACCGCTGCTGGTCAAAGGGCCGGTTCGCATGCTGGATCCGGACGGAAACTCCATCCGGGAGTGTGAGAGCATGGTGCTCTGCCGATGCGGAAAAACAAAAAATCCGCCCTTTTGCGACGGATCTCATATGGATTAAGGAAAATATGGACTGCCGAGCAAATTGAATTGTTCAGCAGCCCTGTAAAAACGAAACTTATGGAGCCACCGTTACATTGATCACATATTCTGCGGCAGTTTTGTTGTCTGCTGTGATCCGCACGACGACGGAAGTCGTACCGAAAGCCGCCACGGGGATACCGGTTAATGCGGCGCCGGTCGTGCCGTGGATCGTTATAACCGCATTGACGTTTGTCGTTGTATTGGTGCCGGCCGTAACATCCACCGCAGTCGTGCCGGATGGAACCTGTACGTTATAAATCTTTGTGGCAGAACTGAAGCCTGTCAGCAGACTGCTGCCTCCCGTGCCGGATGGCACCAGCGTCAGCCCGGACAGCGTTGCTTCGGAAATGGTCGTCGTGGTATCGGAGGAAACGATAGCGGAATCGCTGCCTGACGAATTCCTCAGAAATGCAAAGACGTAATACCGCGTATTTGCGTTGAGTCCTGTAAATGACACTGTGCCGGCAGTATTTGCATTGGCTGCCGCCGTCTTGTTGGCAGCGATAATCTGGTCTTTTGCCGGTGCTGTCGAGCTGGTGGATATCATGGCATAGACTGTTCCGGCTGTATTGGGAGTAAAGGATGCCGTAACAGCAGCGTCTGACGGAGTCAGCGACAAATTGCCCAGCGTCGGCGTCGCTACCGCCGGAGGGGTAGCTGACGGAGCTTCTCCTTCTGTGGTAAAATAAATACTCTTGCCGCTGTTTTTATTTCCTCCCGAGTTTACCAGCGCTTCGTCTTCGAGCGAAACATAATACCTTGTACCCTTAGTCAGTTTTTCGGCGGGAGTCACGGTGATGATTTTTTTTGCACTGTTGATGGTAGCGGTAAAATCAACCTTCGTCCCCGTTTTCGATCCCATGGTCAGGCTGACAAAGTTCGGAATATCAGAATTTCCGATTTCGCCCCCCTTTGCCTTCTTCATGGACGTGTTGAAGGTGATGGTTATTTTTGTACTTACCTTCACATCTTCGTCCTTGTTTTTTGGCTTGAAGGTTACGTCAACATCCTCATCTCCCTCTGATTCCGGCCGGTCCACCTGCAGCCCGACCAGCATTTTGTCCGGCTTGGTTTCGTATGTAATGCCGTCTGCATTGGCAATCAGATAGGCAATCGTTCCCTGACCATGAAAATAACAAATCGCATTGACAGTTGCCTCGGCTATTTTTGACTTGCCTGACAAGGTAATATCCGAGTGCTTGCCGGCACTCATGACGGTCAGTTTCTTGATTTCTCCGGATTCCAGCGTAAGCCCGGCTCTCGATCCGGATATTTTTACAGACGGGAATATCCCTTTCAGTTTGACATCGGACGAACCCTTTATGGTTATGTCGGGAAAGCCCAGGCCGTCCTTGCCTGAGGACTGAAGAGAGCATGACTCAGATGCTTCCAGCTTTCCGACGATGGTATTTCCCTTTGCCACGACCCGCACAGACCCGTCATCCTTATCCACAATCGCTCTGGCGACTCTGGTATTATTCAGTGTAATCGTGCCGGCGCCGCCGCCTTCTATGATAAGATCGCCCAGAATAATACAGTTATCAATGGTAACACTGCCTTCCTCCAGATCCTCATCGATTACGACATTACCCACATAGGTCTTTGTGGTCAGCTTCGTTCCGTCCTTGTCCACCACCGTTTTTCGAGTTACGATATCCTCATTGTCCAGAATCTCACTCAGAATTTTTGCAGTCTGCGCCCTGGTCAGAGGGTCTGCAGGATGAATCATCTTATCGTTGTACGGGCCGATATAGCCCTTGCCGTTCATTTTTGCCATGGCGTCCGACGCCCAGCTTTCTATTTTTTTAGAATCGGGAAAAGATTTCAAGTTTCCTTTTTTCTTGCCTTCGGGGATCAGCCTGGACAGCATGACCGCGGCTTCCTGCCGGGTGATAGGGCTGTTGGGTTTGAAGGTATTGTCGTTGTATCCGCCCGCATACCCTGCTGCGATAGCGGTGGAAATATCGTTATAGTACCAGGAGGAATAGGATACGTCTTTAAAATCAATGAATTCACCTCTGTCGATACGGTCCAGACCGAAGGTTTTATTCACCATAATAATAAATTCTGCGCGGGATACCGCCTTGTCCGGCTTAAAGCGGCCGTCCGGGTAGCCCGTGATGATCCGGTTGTTATATGCCTTGCTGATATAGAATTCAGACCAATGCCCTGCGGCATCGGAAAATTTGCCGGCATAAGAAGCAACCGGCAAAGCGGCAGGCAGCGTCAGGATCATAGCCAGCAATCCGCATGCGATTTTTTTCATTCTCATTTTTGCTTTCCCCTCCTGTCTGCAAATTACCAGAGTGTTAATCCTTATTCTACCATTGTTTCGGCTGCTTTACAATTCTCGACACAATATAAATAATATCGGCTTATCGGACAATTTCTTAATTCCAAGATCAGTTTTTTGTTAGTTTTCTCCATAAAAAGAAGGGCAGACTGCTCTGCCCTCCTGCTGATAGAAGCGAAATTGTTTATCCGTCAAATGCCGGATCCGGGTTTGGATCTTAGACCCCGGGTTCGGATTTCAAATGCCGGGCCTGGTGCCGGATTTCAAGGAGCGAGCCCGGGTTCGCTACTTAGACCCCGGGTTCTGGTTCAGGTTCTGGTTCCGGTTCCGGTTCCGGTTCGGGGGCCGGCGGACGGGTAAAGCTGACCGTATAGGCCGGAGAGACATCATTCCCGGAACTGATTCGGAATTCTACTACAACCGGGAGTGTCCCCTCTGGAATGTTCAGAGTATAGCGGGCAAAACCGGGAGAACTGCTTACCGTGTTAACTGTGACGCCGGAGCCGACGGGAACAGCTATGCCTGCGTATTTGTCATTCGGGGTTATTTCAAGAGAGACGCTGACCGCATTGTTGGTCGAAAGATCATAGGAACAGCTTCTGTCGCTGATGGTTTGAGCGCTGCCATTTATTTTTAAAGACTTTAGGCTCGTATCATTTACGTTTTGCAGATTCAGGGTATAGGTAGCAGAGGCTCTGTTCGGTGCTGAAACGGTAATTGTCACCGATGGATTGGCTGCAATGTCTACTCTGGTTGTAAAGGTTCCTGAACCAAATCCCAGGACCTGACTGTTCCTGGTCAGCGTTGCAGTTGTAGTTGTAGTTGAGTCGACGGAAACCGTTATATCCACACTAGAAATCGAATTGTTCACTGCAACCGAATAGCTGTTTGTGCCGGAGCGGAACGAAATCTCATTTTCCCCCTGAACACCGTTTATGATGGGTCTGACCGTCATGCTGTTCAGAACCGCGCGCTGTATGGTGGTCGTTGCGGATTGCTTTGCCGGAGCGGAATACGTTCCCGAGGCGTTGGAATACAAGGTTGCCCAGACATCATAAGCAGTGCCGCTTGCCAATCCTCCCATGGAGGGAAGAGTCACTGCAGTTGATGCCGCAGCATTCTCATTTTTTGAGTTAGCCAGTGCCGGCTGGCCGCCGCTGTTCTTCCCGGCAGCAATTTGAGCTGCAGTCGGTGCGCCGGAGCCGGAAGCCACCGCAATGGCATATATTTTCCCGGCCACGTTTGGCGTCATCGTTGCAGTAAGGGAAGTATCCCCAGCAGCCACGCTGAAATTGCTCAGAACCGGTACAACGTGTCCGGTGGTCCAGGTTACAGAAGAAGACGGTATCGTTTCACCGCTGCTTTTTGTTTTCAGACTGTTGGATACCAATGACAGATAATATTTCTGATTCAAGGCCAAGGCGGAATTCGGAGTGATGGAAATTACCTTTTTCGCCGTGTCGATAGAAGCGGAAAAGCCCACCTTTTCTCCACTGGAACTGTTTTTTCTGAATACGATGCAATCCTTCAGATAAGAGTCATTCGTACTGATTGTGGCGCCGTTGCTGTAACGCACCACGCTCTCGGAGAAGGCAATGGTAATGTTGGAATTGACCGGCACTGCAGCTGCATTGTCTGCGGGGCTGAAGGTAACGGTCACGCTTCCGGCCTTTTCACCCGTGGTGAAGTAGACGGTCTGCTTTTCAATTGCGTTTCCGTCGTCATCGCGGATCGAATTCTTATCCAGGATCAGATAGTATTTGGTGTTCTTCGCAAGATTCGAGTCCGGCGTGATGGTGATTACCTTCTTTGCACTGTTTATGGATGCCGTAAAATCAACCAGACTGCCAGTTGCCGAACCTTTTCTCAACTGAATAAAATCATTGATATTCGAATTGGAAATCGTGCGCCCGTTATACAATTCAACAGGAGAATCGAACGTGATCGTAATCTTTGTATCAATTTTCACATTGGTGGCGCCGTTTTTCGGACTGAAGGTGATTCCGTCAGAAGTGCCGTCAGCCTGTGTGGGAGTTTTAACGGATCTTGCGATGGTCCAATTCCTGGGCTTCGTTTCATAGGTGACATTGTCGGCATTGACGTTCATCTGGGAAATGGTGCCGGAGCCGTGGAAATAGCTTTCCGCATTGACCGTTGCCGTCTTGATGGTCGTGCTGCTTCCTGCCGTGACATCGGAGTACTTGCCGTTTACCTCCAGATATTCTATAGTTCCGGAGTCCAGACTGAGCTTTGCTTTCGTTCCGCCGATGGTGACATTCGGAAAACTGCCCCTCAGAACCGTTTCTGCGGAACCGTTCACTGTAATATTGCTGAATCCCGGTCCATACAGCCCGCCCTTCAGTGAAGAGGTCTGGAGAATGGAAGATTTGGAAGCGGTAAGCCTTGTGATGGCGGTTTCGCCTTTCGCCAGCACGCGGACCGGATCGTCGTCCTTGTTGACAGTTGCATTGGAAACCCTGGAATTGCTGATCGTGACAGTATCCTTGCCGCCGCCCCGAATGTTCAGCGTGCCAAGAATCACGCAGTTTTCAATAGTCGCACTATCTTCGCCCAGGTCTTCATCGATGGTCACGTTATTTGTATAGATTTTGCCCGAAAGCTTCGTGCCGTCGTCGTCAATCACTGTACTTCCGGTTACAATCGATTCTTTTTCCGTGATTTCACAGATGATTTTTGCCGTCTGGCCTCTTGTGAGCTTGTCGCCGGGGTGGATTTTTCCGTCGTTGTACGGGCCGATATAGCCTTTGCCGTTAATCTTTTCCATGGCTTCATAGGCCCAGTCGGCGATGGATCTGTAATCGGAATAAGACTTTAGATTACCGCTTTTTCCATAAGCCGGTACGATTCGTGAAAGCATGACGGCCGCCTCCTGCCTTGTGATGGAATTGTTCGGCCGGAACGTGCCGTCGCTGTATCCCGCCGCGTAGGCTGCTGCCAAGGCTTTGCAGACATCGTTGTAATACCAGTCGCCGCGGCTCACATCGTAGAAGCTGATGTTCTCCATCGCGCTATTCCCGAGCGCCTTGTTTATCATGGCTGCAAACTCAGCCCTGCTTACCGCTTTGTCCGGACGGAAGCTTCCGTCGGGATAACCGGAGATGATGTTTTTCTTGACTGCGGTATTGATATAACCCTCCGCCCAATGTCCCCCCGTGTCGGCAAACCTGGCGGCCGCATAGGTATGCAGCGGCAGAGCCAGAGGCATCGACAGACAGATCGCCAGCAGAATGCAGCCGATTCTTTTCAGATTCATGGATTTTTCCTCCTAATAATATAGATACACATTCATTATCGATAACACACCATAATAAATTCTACTACCGGAAGTACTATGATGCAATTTTTCTAATGTCTCCTTTGTCCTTAAAATCCGACAAAAACATACAAAACATGGAATTCTAATCGCCGCTGTTTTGCTGGACACGTCTTCCGGGAGAGAATATAATGATTACAAGATTTGACGGTTTTATCAGGGAAAAAGTTCCAAAAAAGATGCGGCTTGATTATTAGAATAGATGCGGCTTGATTATTAGAATAGATGCGGCTTGATTATTAGAATAGATGCGGTTTTGATTATTGAATAGATGCGGTTTGATTATTAAATTGGAAAACGGGAGGATACGAGATGAGAACCAGAAGAAGGCTTTTCGCCTTACTCACGATCATTGCGATTCTGACTTCAGGACTTGGCATCAGTTATGGGGAAACGGGTGCGCAGGTACCCATCAGTTATGGAGATGCGGGTACACAGGCATTGCAGGAAGGCGTTTCTTCCGAAACGGCCGCCTTTACGGATATCGGAGGGCATTGGGCGGAGTCCGCCATAAAGCAGGCCGCCTCACTGGGCATTGTGGGCGGTTATCCCGACCGTACCTTCAAACCGGATCATCTGATCAAAAGAGAAGAGTTTTACAAGCTGCTGACCAACATTTTGACCGTGATTCCGGATACGGCAAATACAGTCGTACGGTTCACCGATGTGGACGAGGACGAATGGTATGCACCGGTTATTAAAATCGCAGTAGCATCCGGCATTACCTCCGGCTACGGCGACGGAACCTTCGGCGTCGGACTGATGATCAGCCGGCAGGAGGCCGCAAAGGTTGCAGGTTCGGTAATTCCCTCCGGTGTCAGTCCATCGGCCGGGGGAGTAAAAAATATATCGGATCAGAAGGCGATTGCCGACTGGGCTTACGAGTATGTGGATCTGATGTTCAAGAAAGGGTATATGAGGGGAGACACGGAGGGGAATTTCCGACCGACTATGGCGCTGACCAGAGCAGAGGCCGCAACGATTCTTCTTAACGTGAAAAAGAACGAGCCCATCATCGCCGCGAAAGCCGACAGCCTTGCCGGATCCAGCTGCCTTGCCGTCCACAGCGGCGGGGAAGGAGTCTTCACTGCCGGAAACGGGACACAGGCAGAGCCATACGAAATTTATACGGAAGCTCAATTGAACCATGTCAGAATGCATGCAACAGAAGGAGCGTTTTACATACTGAAGAAAAATATCGCCATTACGAAAGATTTTACCGCCATGGTTCCCAAGGACCCGGACGATCCGGACTGGAGCGAGGGCAACTTTGAGCCCATTGGAAGCAAACAGACTCCGTTCAGGGGGAGTCTTGACGGAAATGGATTCACCGTAAGCGGCCTGAACATCATCGGCACGGAAGGCCGCGGGGACGGGAAGAAGGCGGCCGGATACGCGGGCTTGTTCGGATATCTGGCAGCAGGTTCCTCTGTGGCCGACTTGAACATCGACGCGTCAACCATAAGCGGAGGCAAATATACAGGAGCTATAGCAGGGTACTGTGAAGGCTCGGTAAAGGACTGCCAGCTAGGCAGAAAAGGCATCGTCAACGGAGGTTCTGATACGGGCGGCCTCGTCGGGTACAGCAGCTATCCGCTTTCCTCGCTGAGAAATATGGGAACAGTCAAAGGCAGCGGAATGAACACAGGGGGAATCGTCGGAAGCATTTCCGCCCCCGGCACGGCATTGCGCTACTGTCAGAATGAGGGTTCCGTCACTGGCAGCGAAAAAACAGGCGGAATCGCAGGTTCCTTTACATCGCCATTGAATTCGGAATCTGTCGTCAGAGAGTGCCACAATAAAGGCACTGTGCAGGGCGGCAGTTCACAGACGGGCGGCATTGCGGGCTATGCCGGAGCGGGATATTACAGTGCCGTCATCGAAGACTGTTCCAATTCAGGAGAGGTAACAGGATCCGGAACAAACGGCGGCATCACAGGCTTGCTGGACGAGGGGAAAAGCTCTGTCTCCCATAGCTGGAACAGCGGAACGGTAGAAGGCAACAGCGCGGGCGGCATTGCGGGACAGAACCGCGGAAAAATCATGAACTGCTACAACGCAGGCGACGTCATCGGCGGTGTGGACGGCGGCGGCATCGCCGGGTATCAGACTGACGGCAAGGGGGAGATTGTACATTGTTATAACGAAGGCAGCGTCGTTGCCAACAGTTATTCCGGCGGAATCGCAGGCCAGAACGGCTCTGCTGTATCTCACAGCTATAATTCCGGAACGGTTCGGGGCCCCGGCACCAGCGGCGGCATTACAGGGATGAATACCGGAAGCGTGAAATATGTCTACGGAGCCGGTGTTGTTACGGGCGGAAAGAATTCCGGAAGCCTGATCGGACGGAACAGAGGATCGATGACCACAGGATTTTGGCTCAATACTACAAATGATAAAGCCATCGGGCTCGAAGACGGTTCAGCCAATGTTGCGACCGTAATGCGGGTCACCCATGAGGAGCTTTCCGGGCAGCAAAAAATTAAAGTCCAGAGCGGATATGAAATGCTGATCAACCAGCTGAATGAAAAAAACAAACACTGGGTATACCGGTATAAAATCCTGGTACCCGCGTCCGGAAATACCGAAGTGATAACGGACGGCGGGAGCATCGTTCCGCCCCTTGAGCTGCCTGGCACCGACAGTACCGGAAATAAAATTGATCCTGCGGACCTCAATACAAAATATCTGTATCCAGTCCTGGCTGACGGAGAATAATGGGTTTCTGCGGCGTATATTTTCAATAATTTGTTAAATGTAATATGGCTGTAATGGACTTGAAGAAAAGCTTTGATATAATGATATCGGACGAATTTGAGAAAGAAATGAAGTATCAGGGAGGTAATTGAATGAAGAAATCAAAACGGATCATAGCGGTTGTTTTAACGGTCATGCTCACATTGATATCGGCTTCGGGGACGGTCTTTGCCGATATTGACTACAGCCAATGGAATTCGATGGCAGGGTATCCTTCCGATGTGATGGACACGACGTATCTTGCATCGGTGAAATACCTCATCGACAAGAAAATCCTGACCGGCTATTCCGACGGAACCTTCAAGCCGGAAAATCCGATTACGAGGGCGGAAATCGCAGTAGCCGTTGCAAAAGCAACCAACCGCACATCCGGGCTGGATGCATTTGCCGCCAAAAACAAATTTACGGATCTTGCCGGGTACGACTGGGCAAAGGGTCATATCAATGCGCTGGTTGATGCCGGGTTGATCAAGGGCAGAAGCACCACTTCCTATGACCCGGGCAAAAATATCAGTTATGCCGAGCTGGTTACAATTCTTGTCAGGATGAACAGCGGCGCGGCATCCATCGTGGACAGCAGCGGCACCTGGCCGGGAAATTATATTCAATATGTTGAAATGTACAACTATCTCGGCGATGTTACAGTAACAGACTGGAATGCTCCGGCAACAAGAGGAAACATGGCAAAGCTGCTCTACCGGTTCCTGCCGAAGACCAGCAGTTCATCCAATCCCACATAAAGCGATTGGCGGCGGTACGAAGAGATCGATTTCAGCCAGACGGGATCAATTCCAGTCTGATAGGCTGGAGCGGAAACAGTTATAGTCATTTTATAAGAACACAGGTAATTAGGGGGGAAACATAATGAAGAAAAAAATTCTAAAAATCATAGCAGTAACTCTGGTTTTGATGCTGTCAACCACCAGTGCTTTTTCTGCGGTTCCGGACGATGTTAAAGGTACGATGTATGAAGCGGCGGTTTCTGCATTGATGGACAAGGGGATCATAACCGGAGACACAGACGGCAGCTTCAATCCCGATGCAACACTGACAAGGGCTCAGGCCTGCATCATCATTGTAAAATCCATGAATCCGGCCTCTTCCGAGGTTGTCGGAACGGCGACGCAGCCTGCGCCCAAGAGCGGGTTTTCCGATATGTCCGGTTACGGATGGGCGGATGGTTACATAGGCTATGCGGTAAAACACGGAGTGACAAAAGGCTACCCGGACGGAACCTTCAAACCGGGTAACAAGGTAACGATGAATGAATTGATCACCATGGTGCTCAGAGCCGCCGGCCATACCGACGAGTCACTGGGCGGCACCTGGCCGTTAAATTATACGGGTAAGGCTGCGGATCTGGAATTGTACGGCAATATCCCGGCGCCTCTGCCTCAGAATGCCACAAAATGGATGGCAGCTCAAGTTACTTATAATGCGCTGGATCTGATCGAGAAGGCAAACCCGCCGAAAAAAGAGCAAAGCCCAAGCCAGGAAACTCCGGAAGGAGTTCCCGACACCTCCGGCATGACCTTTGTAAAAGGCAGCTTTAATTCAGCCATGACCACCTATAACGGAAAAACGATCGCAGATGACGTGATCATCTACACCTACGGTCAGGAAAAGAGCTTCACCGGCACAATGTCTTTCTCGAAAAAGGCAGCCGACTATAGAACAGAAACGGTTTATAAGTATAAAAATGTGGAGACTCCTGCGTTCTATAAACTGGAGAACGGCAAAATCGTATCCATGGTGGTTCCCAGAGATGTTGGCTTTACCGGCCTGGCCTATGTGGTGGTCAACGGAACCTACTCCTCCACCAACGCGAAGGGGGAAGCCGTCACTGGACTGAGAACCCTTGCAGCCGGAAGAGAAGTCAAGTGGCTCTGTGAAAAGGGACTGTCCGGAATTCCTGAAAAATCCGGGGCGGATTCCTATCTGAACGGTACGGTTTACGAAATCAGACTTGTAGGCGGAACCGTGAAAAGTATATTCAAATCAACCCAAAGCCACAGGGGCGATGTCTTTGACGAGCTGTCCGGAACGGATTTCGCAGAAATTGCAAGCTACAGCGACAATGTTGCCGCTCTTGACACGGGAAGTCTGGTTGAGATAGAAAAAAATGCCACCGTTTATGTCATGGATAAATCAAATCCAACGGAATACAAGGTAGGAAAACAATCCGACATTAAAAAAGGAAATCTGATCAGAATTTATGACATGAGTGATAACGATAAAGCAGTGGGCGATATCGTGGTCGTGCAGAAGTAATCGCTGCATTTTGGGGACAGCGGAACAGAACTCCGCTGTAATGAAAAAGAAAACAGATTATGTTTTTAGAGGCAGCTACTGGAAGCTGCCTCTTTTTTATGGTATGCTTCTGTCAGAGCCGCCTAAAAGCCGAAGCCGCCCCATAACTGGAGCCGCACCATGGCCGAGGCCTGCTTGCTTTATAGCCGGAGCCGTCTCAGGACCGAGGCCCGCTTTATAGACCAGGCCATTCTTATTATATAGAGCTGAAGGAGAGAAGAATTGAACAGAATCAAGATTGGCAAGTATGAGATATCAACAGACCTATTCTTATTTTTAGTAATCAGCGTCCTATTGGGCATCGTTTCTGCGGTGGAAAGCACATCGCTTGCCAACCGTCTCTATGAAGACCTGGATTTCACCGTCATGCAGCGCTCCTTTCTGGAGACGCCCCGGGAGCTGCCGGGGCTGCTGACTGTGGTTCTGATCGGCCTGCTCAACGGGCTGGGCGACATCAGGATTGCCGCCGTTGCCAACATTCTGGGCGGCATAGGCCTGCTGCTTTTCGGATTTGCCCCCAATCAATACATGTTGATTCTTATTTTTCTCGTGATCTACAGTACAGGCCAGCATATTTATTTCCCTATGGCCAGCAGCATTACCATGAGCTTTGCCAAGGGAGAGAACTTCGGACAGCGGATGGGACAGGTCCAGGGACTCGGAAGCCTTTCCATTATAATAGCCAGCGCGGCACTGTTCATTTTCTACCGCTTTTTTAATATTACATACCAAATTGTATTTGTTTTTTCTTCCTTTGCCATGATTCTGGCAGGGATCCTGTTCCTGTTCATGAAGAGTGAGAAAAAGGTCGTCAGTGAAAAGCGGTTCATATTGCGAAAAGAATTCAAGCTTTATTACGTCATGTCTGTTGTGAACGGCGCGCGGAAGCAAATCACGCTTACATTCGTTCCCTGGCTGATCATCGATGTTTTTCAGCAGCCCGTCACGACCATAACCATGCTCTTTTTTATCGTCTGCGTGATCAGCATTTTCTTTAAACCCTGGTTCGGAAGCCTGATTGACAGGAGGGGAGAACGCTACGCCATGCAATTTGAAGCGGTAGCTATGTTTATCGCCTGCATCGGCTTCATCTTTGCAAAACAGCTGTTTTCCTTCCAAATTGCCCTTGCGGTCATGGGCGTCTGTTACATTGTGGATAAACTGATGGAATCCGCCTCCATGGCAAGGGCCACGTATGTCAGAAAGCTTTCCTGCGATCCTGCCGAAGTGGCCAGGACCCTGTCCATGGGTCAGAGCATGGATCACCTGGTCTCCATGCTGATTCCCATTGCGGCAGGCTATGTCTGGTATACAAACGGGCCAAACGGATATCGGTATGTGTTTATCGGAGCGCTGTTTATCTCCCTGCTGAATTTCTATCTTGCATCGAAGGTCAGCATCGAAAAAAGCTCCTGAACCTATGGTTTCCGGAGGAAAAAGTGGCAGTTTTTGTTCTTTTTAAAATGGAACGTTAACATTACTGTAACACGTCTGTAATGGACTTCGCCGTTTAATTTGGTATAATGAATACGTACCGGAAAAGGCTGAAAATCAGCGGCAGAGGGGTTGCCCCGTGTGTATTACAATTTGGTTACATTTGCAACTTGATGTTGACTGGCTTTCCGGCAAAAGGTATAATTCATTGTGATAGAATATGCGGTGTATGTCATACTGCATTTCTATAGAAAATGTCAAATTATCTTCAGAAGGGGAGGATAATTTGAGCTAAAAGACATAAAAAAACTCCCCTTCGAAGACAAATACCTTAAAGGAGGAATTTTTTAATGAGAAAAGTACTATCTTTTGTACTGGTGCTCGCACTGGTTCTGAGCAGCTTCTCAATGGCATTCGCTGCTGACACAAAAGCAGTAAGCCTTTCCGACGTAGCCGGAAATGCCAATGAAGATGCGATTCAGGTAGCTTACGATCTCGGTATCGTAACAGGAAATCCTGACGGAACCTTCCTGCCTGGCAAAGCTGTAAACAGAGCAGAATTTGCTGCTATGATTACAAGAGCTCTTGCGATTCCGGAAAGTGCGCTTGCCGGTTACACCACAACTACATTCAAAGACACTGTAGGATACGGCTGGGCTGTTCCTTACCTCGCATTCTGCCAGTCCAAGGGCATCATGCTGGGTGACGGCGCAGGTAACGTAATGCCTGGCAGAACGATCACTGTAAACGAAGCTATGACTATGGCTTTGAGAGCGATCGGCTACACAGCAAACTCCTCTCTGCTTGTTGGCGTATGGCCTTCCAACTATGTTTCCATCGCACAGAACAACGATCTGTATGACGATGTTGCGAAAGAAACCACAGTTAACAAGGCGAGCGCTGCTCAGATCATCTACAACGTTCTGACTGTTCAGAAGGTAGCTGTGAACACAGACGGTTCCACCGACTATCTCTGGAAAGACAAGAAACAAGAAGTTGCAGCGAACCTGCTGAACACCAACCACAACTGCACAGAAGTTGAAGACGTTATACTCGGATACGCTTTTGACTATGACAATTCTCTGATCAACATCACTGGTAAGATCGGTGCTTTCGGTACCGCTTACAAGAACAAGGATGGCGATCTGGTTGCATTTGTACCTGACTCTACTGTTTTGACAGGAAAAGTTGACGGCGACAAGTTCAAAGTCGGAGATACCAAGTATGATCTGCCTGGCAGCACAACAGTTTCTGCTTTGTTTGCAAATACAAATGTGGATGATACGGATGCTTACGGGGCAGCTAAAACCACTATTTCAGACTTTGCATCAACAAAGGCTGACGGTGGAGAAACTGTAACAATTAATGTTGATCTGTCTGGAAAGAGAATCAAGGAAGTATATTCCGTAGTTGCATGGAAAGCTGATGATGCTGCACTGGCTGAGGCTGATGTACAGGAAGATATCGAAGATCAGGAACTGCTTGGTTCTGATTTCGACCTGACTGATGATGATGAAATCGACTTCAAGTCATTCCAGTTGGTAGGCATAGCTTCTCTTGACAAGATCGCAAAAGATGACGTTGTATACATTTATACTGACGGCGACTATATCAGAAAAATTGCAGTTGGAACTGAAACAGTTGAAGGTACCGTTGAGGAAATCGGTGATGACTTTATCACAGTCAATGGTAAGGATTATGAGTTCCCAGCTGTAGTAAATGCTATTGAAATCACAGACTTTGATGTTGATGATGAAGGCACATTCTATCTGGATGTTGACGGAAATGTATTTGACTTCGATGGCAGTTCTGGCGCAACTGATACGTTCGGTGTAGTTAAAGCATTCACTGGCGAAAACAGCTTTGACAACTTCAAAATCAAGCTTTATATGTCCGATGACTCTACAAAAACACTGTACTTTGCAGATGATGCGAAAGATATCGATTGGGTATCTAGCAGTGCAACAACCGTTGGTTCAATCGTAACCGGAGCTTTAATCGGATACAACCTTGACAGCAATGGCGATATTGATACGGTTGATAACACTGCTTCAGTAGAAGATGACGTTTACTTCCAGAGCACAAAGGTTCTGAAGATTGGCGGAGCTTCCTACAGCATTGATTCAAACGCAGTAGTATTCACTTACAAGACTTCTTGGGGCGCTGCTTATACATCTGACTACGATGTAGCTAAGCTGAGCGATGTTAAGAAGGGCGACATTGCAACTTCAGGTACGCCTGCTTCTATTATCCTGAATAAGGATTCAAAAGTTGTGGCAATGTTTGTTGAAGAAACAGCTGTAGACGTTGAAGATGATGATGTATACGGCGTATTCAACACCAGAACAAGCACAAAGACCGGTGACGATAATGTTTACAGATTTACTGGATTCATCGACGGAACTGCATTCAACAAGAAGACGGATGACAGAGCAAGCGAATTTAATGGTCTTGCCGGAGTATTCGGAGTTTACAAAATTACTGTAGACGCCAATGACGTCATCACAGCAGTTGCTCCTTTGAGTTCTGCACCGGTTAAAGACTCTGCCAGCGGAATCATCGCTGCTGACAAAGTGATCACAGACCTCAGCTCTGACAGAACTGTCATCACTACAGCAAGCGGCAAGTACACAATCGCGGACGACGCAGTTGTCTACAAGTATGATGAAGATGATGAAAAATTCTCAGTTGCGAAGCTTTCTAACCTGAGAAAGAACTACAAAGTAAGCCTGTATGATACAAAGGGTGAAGATGCCGATGGTATCGCGTCTGTAGTAATCTACATGGAAGACTAATCAGTAACTGTATAAGGATCTGATGAAAACTAATAAAATATGATAAATGTTTTTCGGCGGAAGGTTTACCTTCCGCCGTTTTTTAGGCTCTCTGTCAGTAAACGGTAAACCAGTTGCACAAGGAAGTCGCCTTTAAAATATGAGATACTACTCCAAAGGACTCGAAAAACTTGTAATAGTTTTTTCAAGTAAAGTACAAGTTGGAGGCAGTGTCATGAATGTTACAGATCTCAAGACTCAGATGCATATGCAAGAATGGGCAAAATTGATAGAAGCTCGCCAGGATAGCGGTCTCAGCATCAAAGAATGGTGTCGGCAAAACAATCCACGTGATGCGGCAAAACCCCAGGGCTGGAACTGGGTCCAAGGTCCTGGGGGGTTCTTTGGTTATTGTCACTGTGCCCCTGCGGAGCACAGTGTGTATAGAGCGCTGTATAGTGCATAATTAAAAGGGCTACATATTTTTTACACGATATATAATAGCGGCCACCTGTGCGCGGGTAAGACTTCCCTGCGGATAGATCTTGTTGTCGTCGCTTCCGGTGATAATGCCCGCCTTTACTAAAGCAGCTACTGCACTTCTGGAATAATCCGAAATAGAGCCATTATCACTGAAGGAGGACAAATTAGTGGTATCTCCTGAGGAAATAGTTTTTCCGGTAATATTTACTGCTCTCAGGACCAACACCATTGCATCCTCGCGGCTAATCGTATTGTTTGGATAAAACCGGTTTTCCGAACCCTGAGCGATTCCGAGGGCTTTCGCTGTAATAATTGCTGTGTAATAATAACTGCCGGACGGAACATCTGCAAAATTAGATGTCGTGGAGTTGGTCTGGAGATTCAGGGCACGATGCAGAATCAGCATGAAATCTCCCCGGGTGATCTGTGCTCCGGGACTGTAAAGTTTGGTGCTGCCGCTGGAAGATCCCGATACAATACCGGATTCATAGAGACTGTCGATATAAGGCACAGCCCAGGAGTAGGATATATCCACATCGCTGAAATATTTCGATGACACCAGATTGGAGTAATCAGGCGTCGTGGTTCCTGCAGCGGAAAATGTGATCTGCACTTTGCCTGTATAGGATGTATCGTTTTTATCATACCCGGTATATTGGACCGTAACGGTTCCCGAGACATTTCTTGCCGGTACGAAAGCAACGTTTAGGATATAGGGTGAGCCACCGTAATAATATTTTGTTGTTGATTTTACTTTCGACGAATAGTTTCCATCGGAGGTGTATCCGTAATATAACGTTCCGGAAGAATCTGAAGGAAGAGTAAAGGTGACATAGCTCAACTGGCTTCCGGTCAGACTCTTACAGACATTGTTGAAGTCGTCATCCTTAAAGAATACCGCCGTATTTTGTTTTCCAGAGTATGTTACGCTATTTGCCAATGACATACTACTGCTTCCTGTGGATATTACAACGGTCCCGTAGAAGGAATCTCCGTTTGTATCATATCCTGTAAATTCAATTTTGCATGTACCGGAGAAGTTCTTATTCGGCACAAAGGTAATTTTGGAAATATAAGGCGAACTATCATAATAATACTTTTTCGAAGAAGATACGATGGATGAGTAATCTCCGTTCGAGTAATTATAATAGAGAACTCCCTTGGTTGCAGAGGGTATCGTAAATTTCACGTAATCGAGTTCTTCGTCATTCAATTCCTCGCATACTTCGTTGAAGTCCTCTTCCTCGAAGGTTATGGTATCGTTATTGTTTTTTAGTTTATAGGTTATGGTGTCATCTGATGAACTGTCTTCATCATCTCCGACTGTAATTTTAATCTTTGCAGTATAACTTTCCCCGTTGATGTCGGAGCCGGTATACTTTATGGTAACCGTGCCGGAGAAATCCTCGTCCGGGACAAAGGCAACCTTTGCTATGTACGGAGTTTCTTTATAGTAGTATTTCTTAGAAGATGAGACCTTGGTATTGCTGTCTTCATCCTCATCATAATCATAATACAAAATACCGTCATTTTTATCAGGCAGCGTGAATTTTACGTAATCAAGATCTTCTCCCTGGATATCATCGCAAGCATTAGAAAAGTCTTTTCTGCTGAAAACCACATAGTCGTCGCTGCTGTCAACAGAATAGGTGATCACATCAGAGGAGCTTCCCTCTTTCACCGTTACTTTCACTTTTCCCGAATATGTGTTGCCGTCGACGTCGCATCCGGTATATTTGATAGTGACCGTGCCGGTGTAGCTGTCTTTCGGTATAAATGTGACGTCAGATAATTTCGGTGAACTGCTATACCGATACTTTTTTGACGCACTTACCTTTTCTTCGCCGCTGGAATCATATTTGTAGTAAAGAACTCCGTAAGAAGAAGAAGGCAGCGTAAATTTCACATAATCCAGTTCCTCGCCGGTTGCATCCTCACAGACCTCATTGAAATCATCCTCTTCAAAATCCAATTCGGCATCGGATTTTACTGTGTACGTGATGTCGTCTGCAGTATCGCTGATGGCTGCAAAAGCGGTCGACGGAGCCAAGCAGAAGACCATGGCGAAAACGACTACAGCTGAAACTAATTTTTTAAAATAATTCATTGTAGATTACCCCCTTTAATGTTACCATAGAAATTACATGTCCAATTCAGTCGAATAAGTGATGTAGTCTATCACAGTAGCGGATGGAAATACAACTCTTACTTTACTTAGCTTCATGTCAGCATTATCCGGCAGGTCGACTGAAAAATAAGCCTCATTTTTACTATACTCCATGTTTTGTGCTGCTCCATCCATTGAAATTTGAATACCATCTGGGGTCTCAGTACGCACCATAAAAGTATACGTACCCCCCAACTCATGGTATAAGTTTAATTCAATCTCGGTATTTCCAATAACGGTAAGAAGTCCTTCCTCATTTCGCTTTATGCTTCCTGATAATAAGGAAATACTATCCGGTATACCGTCCAGATTGGCGTCTACAGCACTTTCGCTATCGAAAGCTCTTGTCATAATTGCTGTAAATACCCAGTCTACACTATATAAATTTGTAGCACGTACTTCCAACAGTTTACCAAGAAAAGCATTATTGTAGGGACTTAGAGAAATACGGTCAAGAGAATGCTTATTCCTATTAACCAGTTCATCATATAAGGCTAGAACTTCGTCAATATAATATTTAGGAGTTCTTAATCGGTCAGCAGCATCCTCAGTATGTGCACCGACCGGATCGATGTATTCCTCAAAGATGTCAAAAATACGGATCCACATATAAGGGTAAGACCTGGCATTCTCGATCCCCCGTTTCGCAGCATGGAAGGCATCATAATCCTTGTAGGTTTCAAAATTGTACGCGACGACATATGGTGCAATGCTGTTGGACTCAACTTTCATAAGTTCCTGTGCATAAATATCTGCCTGTGCGAGCACTTCAGGTTCTCCCGACCTCGGTGCGTTTACAAGATAGGAAACTTTATAGTCATTATATTCAAAGCGGTCCAAGAGAATAAGACGGTCGATATCGTCAAAGTCTTTTACACCCGATTTTGCATATGCCTGCGAATATAGATTGCCGGACAAAAGCAGTACAAAGAAACCGGCAAATAACACAAGCACAGCTTTTTCTACCTTCCGCATCGTATTTTTGTTAATGCTTTCTGAGAATTTAACCGGGCTGGAACAGAATATGGTTGTTAACGCTAGGATTGCTGCGGCAAATCCAAGAAAAACTCCCGTTGACCAGGTGGCGTCCGTTAACGCCTGTCCAAACATTTGCACCGTGCACGCTGACAGCACGGGGACAGCGAAAGAGGAATCAGTCTTTTTTCTTGACCGTATGATTGATACAGCTGCAAAGCTCAGAGTGGATAAGAATAGTAATAATCCGATAATCCCCAAGTCGCTTAAAACCTGAACATAGTGGTTATGAGCATATTTTGTTTCGTAAAAGAAGTCCTGAACCGAAAACACACCGTTTTCAAATCCGCCAAGGCCTCTGCCGATGACCGGTGACTTCAGAAATAATTTGATACCGTCATTAAAAAATATGGTACGTTGGATTACATTTTCGTTAGCAAGCAGATTTTGAATACGATTCGCAATAAATTCGGGCAAAATAGGATAATTTAAATGGATGTTGCCAATTTCCGCCCCTTCATATTCCGCCCTTGTAACAATCGCGGCCTCCTCAGAAGAAAAATTAATTTTTACAATTCGGGAATCAGTCGGTACGGCAAATGAAATTGGCTGTTCATTAGAACCTCGGTAAACGACAGTTGATGTGTGGCGCATCAGATCATAATTATTCTGACTTTCAATCGTTATATTCAAAGGAGCAGAACTGTCGACAGAGAGGGTGTAGTTTCCGTCTCTGATATAAATCGCTCTCATCACGCGTTGTTTCTCATCCAGTGATAAATCAGAAGAGACATTGAATGCGGCAATTGCGTAGCCTGTGATAATGATCAGGATCAGAAGAACAATAGAAAAAGATAGTTTCATATTGGAATTCATTTTTTCTATTAACCCGGGGCGTAAGCGGCTTTCTGCAAAATAGAGAACGATAGCATTTAGTATTACCGCCGCGATAGGAATCATGGAGATCAACCCTGTTTTCCCCAGACCGACCATCGATATAAATGCAAAGATAAATGTAATGACGGCCGTTTGTACCATTAAAAGGAAGAGTGGAAGTCTCTTTCCCTTTTCAGAGACTAATATCATAACCATGCAGGCCAGTATAAACATGAAAACGGAACCCATACTGAAAGCCAGGATATAGGCCAAAGAATTAATCGCAAGCAAAATAACAGAAGCGAAAATATTTTTTTTGTCAGATGCTTTTAAAACCAAATATAAAGAGAGAATAATGGCCAACGCCATAAATCCTGCATAGGTGTTAGGATTTCCGAAAATGCCGTTGATTCGGATCCCCTGTTCAAAAGCAATTCTGTTATCGAAAGTTGCTGTAACAGTACCCAATACGGTCTTGAATAACCCCCATAAAATATTGGATGATGCGGCATCGATTGACACGATACCGAAAAAGCACCCGGTAGAAGCGACTATATAAGAGATTTTTTTTAACCCGGATTCGTTTGGCTGAGTAAAGAAAAGTACGAAGAGATAAACGCATAATGCTACCAATAACTTGGAAAATTCAAATATCGCAAATTTGGGGGAAGCAGCATAAAAAGTAGAGATTCCGCCCCATACAATATAAGCGATTATGGAAAAAAACAACGGAGTCATATGATTTTTCCAATACGGTGCCTCTTTGGAAGCGAATAGAATAATTACTATAATGAGAGCAGCGAGAAGGCCTGTCCACTTTTCGAGAATATTATCCATGCTTCCCGCAAAAGTGAGTAAGAGAATAAAAGCAACAATCGTTATTCCCCCTGACCAGCCCATTCTAAATGCGTCAATCGGCTCTTCGACTCTAGAGGTGTCAGAAGCTTGGGCCCCAGGGGTGCCACTCTTAACTGCTGTTTTTTTATTGGATGAGGTGTATTTTTTAGCCATAACAGATTCCTTTCAAGATGCCATTAAGTTAACATTTATTATAGCATATTACTGAGAAAAAATGCTAAAAACTTGGCATTTTCTTTCAATAGAGAAGGGCTTGAAGGCAGTCGCATTGACAAATACTGCAATTAGAAGTAGAATCAATGTATTCTGAGAACAAAGAGAAAATCGTTCTTATTAATAACATATAAGAGGTGTTTTTTCTTTCAAATAACTAGAGGGGTTTTTCGTATGGGTAATACTCCCAAAATAGCCAGAACCGTCGTTCAAACGGCATTATTAATGTCAATTCTAACCTTGATATCAAAATGCTTTGGATTTCTAAGAGAAATGGTTATGGCGAATTATTATGGAACTACTTATATTACAGACGCATATGTTATGTCATTTACTATTTTATCGGTGCTGTTCGGAGGACTGATCTATGCAATATCCACTGCATATATTCCTGTATTTTCTAAAACAAATGAAAAATTGGGCACCAAAGAGGGAGATCTTTATACCAGCAGAATTATAACGATTCTACTGGTAATAGCCATTCTGATCGCAATCATCGGTATCCTGTTTTCAAATGGCTTAATATCTGTTCTGGCAAGCGGTTTCGATGCGGAAACCGCTGAGTTGGCCAGTTTCTATGTAAAGGTTCTTTTTTCTTATATTGTCTTCTCTTCGACTGCCAGCATATTGGACTCCTATCTTCAATATAAAGGCACATTTTTGCCTCAGATTATATCAGGATATCTGGTGAGTATTGGCTCAATTGCTGCCATTATTATTAGTGCACGGACCGATCATCATCATCTGGCTTATGGTATCGTTGTCGGATATGCTCTCCGATTTATAGTTATGACCGGTATAGCAAAAAGAAACAGCTTTCGATATACTTTTTCATTAAAATTCAACAAACAAATCAAGGACATGGTATACTTAGCCATTCCGGCCTTCATTGGAAGCTATATGCTCTATGTTAATCAGTTTGTGGATAAAACGATTGCTTCGGGGCTGAAGGTAGGGAGTATTTCGGCACTCAATTATGCATCTCTTTTGAACAACATGATCATCGGAATTACAATTACCGTTTTGACAACCATTATATATCCAAAGCTGACGAAAGCGAATTCACTTGAGCAGTATGACAGATTCAACAGCATTATCGGAACAGGGCTTAATCTGGTCGTGTTAATTGCATTGCCGTGTTCTCTTGGAGCAATGGTTTATTGCCGTCAGATCATACAGCTTGTATACGAAAGAGGAGTGTTTGATGAAACAGCTACGGTAATGACCAGCTCCGCGTTTTTTTATTATTCCGCCGGATTGATTTTTATGTCTCTGAATGATTTGATGACAAGAATATATTATTCGATACATGACATGAAAACACCGATGATATACTCAGCCATAGGTGTTATAATAAATGTAGTGCTGAATTTTATCCTTGTGAGATATATGGCACATAGCGGTTTAGCACTCGCCACCAGTATTGCTTCGCTATGCAGTACCATCATGTTGTCTCAAGGCATGAAACGAAAATATCCAAACATTAAAGTATTCAATTCCAGAAAAACGTTAATAAAGATTACAGCGGCAGCTATTTTATCGGTTGGTTTTTCGTATATGATCAATACGCATATTACAGTCATGTTCGAAAACATATTCCTTACTCGTTTTACACAATTATTGATTCCGGTGGTTTCAGCGGCTGTTCTGTATCTTTTGCTGTTAACGGCGTTTAAAGTTGATGAAGTAAAGCTTTTAAGACGTATCATTAAATAACGATTTGAATATACAGCTTTTAGAATTGAACATGAAAGAGAAAGAGGTACCTGAAATGCAATTCATTGATTTGAAAAAACAATATAATTTAATACAGAATGGCCTCAGAGAGAGATTTGACGATATTCTTCAGAATACAAGATTCATCATGGGGAAAGAAATCACAGAGCTGGAAGAAAAATTATCCGGGTATGTAGACCGGAGACACTGTATAACTTGCGGAAGCGGAACGGATGCGTTGCTGATTCCCTTGATGGCTTACGGGATAGGTCGAAATGATGCGGTTTTTGTTCCATCCTTCACCTTTTTTGCTTCTGCGGAAATGATTGCTATAACTGGCGCCACACCAATCTTCGTCGATATAAGGGAAGAGACCTTTAACATGGATCCAGAGAAGCTTGAGGCTGCAATCAAGGCAGTTTTGGAAGAGGGCATACTCACACCGAAGGCGGTGATGACCGTAGACCTGTTCGGGCTTCCGGCTGATTATGACAGAATCAATCCGATCGCAAATCAATATAATTTAATCGTTTTGGAGGATGGAGCCCAGGGCTTCGGTGGAACGTATAACAATAAAAAAGCGTGCAGTTTCGGCCACGTAGCAGCGACTTCCTTTTTCCCGGCCAAGCCGCTAGGCTGCTACGGCGATGGAGGAGCTGTGTTTACAGATGACGATGAAATTGCTGAGATCATAAAGTCAATAAGGATTCACGGAAGCGGAGCGAATCGGTATGATAATATTAGGATAGGCTTGAATGGCAGACTTGACACTCTGCAGGCGGCAGTCTTGCTGGAGAAACTGACAATATTTGACGAAGAAGTTGAAAAGAGAAATAAGATCGCCGCGGAGTATACAATACGATTAAAGGATTATCTGATTACTCCCCAAACGGCGAAGGGGTACCACTCTAGTTGGGCCCAGTATTCCCTCCTTGCAAAGGATGACAGGGAAAGGGAGAGTATTATGAACCATTTGAAGGGAAAAGGCATTCCTACAATGATTTATTATCCTATACCGCTTCATAAGCAGACTGCCTTTAAGACGCAAAAGAGCGATTATTGCGATCTTTCCGTATGTGAGAATCTTTCCAGCCGTGTATTCAGCATTCCGATGCATCCCTATCTGGAAGAGACTGATGTTGAGTTGATCTCGAACTCTATTGTAGAGAGTATTTTGTAATTGCCGGGGGTGCTATTTTGAACGAGATTTTTAAGCATGAAAGTGCTATAATTGAAGAGAATGTTTCCATCGGAGCGGGTACGAAGATATGGGTCAATGCTCAAATCAGAAAAGGTGCAGCAATAGGAAAGAACTGTATTATAAGCAAGGATACCTTCATTGACACCGGTGTTGTGGTCGGCGACGGTTGTAAGATTCAGAACGGTGTTTCAATTTACCATGGTGTTACTGTTGAGGACCGAGTATTTATAGGCCCGAATGCAGCCTTTACAAATGATATGTATCCGAGAGCCTTCAGTCAGGTTTGGGAAGTCACTCAGACCCTGATTCGGGAAGGTGCCTCCATCGGTGCGAACGCAACGATCGTTTGCGGCATAACCTTGGGAGAGTACTGCATGGTCGGGTCGGGTTCTGTGGTTACTAAGGATGTTCCGGCGCATGCGCTGGTGGTCGGTAATCCTGCCCGTATTATCGGGTATGTGTGTGAATGCGGCAGCAGGCTGGATGAAGACAAGCATTGCTCTAAGTGCGACAGAGAATATTATAATACCCTGTGAGGAGAAACATTATGAATCTTGTGCTGATAGGCTTCGGATACTGGGGCCCTAACATTGCTAAAAATGTAGTGCTGAGCAAGGACTTCAACCTTTACGGAATCTGTGACGTAAGTCAGGACCGGTTAAGCAGGGCCAGGTCCATTTATGGTGAGCGGACAAGCTATTTCACCGATTATCATGATCTTCTTGCTAACGATGAAATTGATGCATTTGCGCTTGCTCTGAAGAATGATGTCGGCCAGAAGGTGGCGGAGGATATTTTAAAAGCCGGAAAACATATTTTTATTGAAAAGCCGATTGCAAAATCGGTGAAGGAGGCGGAACTCCTAAAAGGGATTGCATTAAAAAACAAGTTGATTCTCCATGTGGACCATATCATGATATATAATCCCTTGGTACGGAAGATCAAAGAGTTGATAGACAACGGTGAGATCGGCGATCTGCTCTATTATGATTCGAGCAGAGTAAACCTGGGTCCCAGCATAAAGGACGATGTTAACGCCATGTGGGACCTTGCAGTTCATGATCTGGCAGTGATCGATTATTTGAGTAACGGAGCAAAAAGTCTGAAAGTAAATGCTTTGGGCTTAAGCAGATATTCTGCCAGGGAAGCGTTGACATATCTTACCGTCCAGTATGAAGGCTTTATCGCCATGCTGAAATCAAGCTGGATTTCACCTCTGAAGGAAAGGCAAGTCGTTATTGGCGGTTCGAAGCAAATGGTTGTGTTCGATGAGCTTAAGATGGACAAACTGCTGGTATATGACAAAGGTATCAGTTATCGCGAAAAATACGAAGAATATGGGCAATTCGAGGTGAGTATCCGAAACGGGAATATGTATTCGCCCTATATCCCGGAGGAGGATTCTCTATTAAACAGCATTAATCATTTCGCCGATTGTATCAAAACGAGATGCGAATCATTATCCAATGCGGATCAAGCCATCAGAGTGCTGAAGATACTGGAGCAGGCCGATAATGAATTGCACAATGTTTAATGAGAAATGGAAGTTGGAAGGATCAGGACAGAATGAGAAGAGATATAAAAGGTAAGAACATATTGGTCACCGGCGGGGCAGGCTTTATTGGCAGCCATCTGGTCGACAAGTTGATGGAGATAAAGGCGAACAGCGTCGTCGTCATGGATAATATGTTTTTGGGCAATAAAAAAAACCTTGTTCCGGCCATGGGGAAAGGGGCTGTGTTTTACCATGAGGATGCAGAAATCGCAAGCTCGTTAGAGTATATTATAAAAGACCATCGGATCGTTATAGTGTTCAACTGTGCCACGAAAGCATTGAACTATTCCTTTGTGAATCCGTCCAATGCATATATGACAAATGTGAATATCATTCATAACCTTCTTGAACTTCAGAGGAAAGACGGATTTGAGACACTCTGCCATTTCTCTACTTCAGAGGTATATGGTACAGCAGTTTACGAACCAATGGATGAGAAGCACCCCTTCCATCCTACGACTACCTACGCCGCAGGTAAAGCGGCAGCGGATCTGATGTTGAGCAGCTATGTCAATATGTTTGCCCTGGATGCATTTATCGTCAGGCCATTCAATAATTATGGACCGAGACAAAACTACGAAGGGAATCTGGCGGGTGTAATCCCGGCTACGGTTTTTAAAATAATAAATGATAATAATCCCGAAATACATGGAACTGGAGAACAGAAAAGAGATTTTATCTATGTGTCAGATACGGTGGATTCGATCATTCAGCTTTACGAGCTCATGGAACCGGGCGACAGTGTAAATATCTCATCAAATGGCATGATTACTATCCGAGAAGTTGTTGAAAAAATCGCAGCTCTTATGGGCTGCGACAGGGAAATCTTTTATAAAGCTCGGCGAAATGCGGATGTGGATTCACATAATGCAAGCAATGAGAAGCTTAAGAGCCTGATTTCATTCCAACCGGTCAGTTTCGATGAGGGGCTTCGCAGGACCATAGACTGGTATGTAACGGAAATAGGCGAGGTAGGTAAATGATGCGATTGATAAAGCCGTATCTCACCTTCGAGGAAGTGGAACGGGAATTCAGAGAAGTATTTGAATCGGGAATGTTTACAAAGGGACCTTATACAAAACAGTTTCCGCAAGAACTAAAGAACTATACAGGCTCAAAGCACGCATTCCTTGCAACCTCCGCGACGACTGCACTGTCGTCCTGCCTGAAGATATTGAATATTGGCTCCGGAGATGAGGTCATCGTATCGGACTTTTCTTTTCCGGCATCTGTAAACGTGATTGAAGATACAGGTGCCAGGCCTGTTTTTGCTGACGTCAGCCTTGACACCTTTAATATGCTGCCGGAAGAGCTGGAAAGGAAAATAACCGATAGGACCAGAGCGGTCATTTTTGTTGATGCTCTCGGCAATCCGACCGGAGTGTTAAAAATAAAAGAAATATGTCTAAGCCATGACATTCCGCTGATCGAGGACGCCGCCTGCTCCATCGGGAGCTCTGTGGACGGGAATAAGGTGGGCAATATCGCCGACTTGACCTGTTTCAGCTTTCACCCCAGAAAGCTCTTGACTACCGGAGAAGGCGGAGCGATCCTGACCAGCAACGGCGAGTATGCAGAAAAACTGAAGGTGAAATTAAATCACGGGGCTATTTTTAATGAAAAAGGTCTTGATTTTGTGGATTACGGATACAATTTCAGACTGCCTGATTTACAGTGTATCATGGGCATCGCTCAGCTGAAGAAACTTGACGAAATCGTTGCGGACAGAAACAGAATCCAGAACCGATATACCGAATTGTTGGAAAATTACGGCCTGACACCTCAGAGGAAAGACAAGAATGTCGTGCATAACATGCAATCGGTTGTTTTTAAAAACGCTGGAAATATTGATGTCCAGGCTTTGATCCGTCATTTGAAGTCTTGCCAAATTGAGGCTACAATAGGGACGTATTCGTTAAGCGGATGCACTTATTACAAGGAGAAATATAATGACGTTCAAAAAAATTCAGAATGGCTTTTTAATAATACGATAACATTGCCTTGTTATGAAGGGGTGGCTGTTGAGGTTATTATAGAGGCGATTAAAAGCCATAATATATAAATAGTACATGATGCTTTACTGATGGGAGACGTTATCATGAGTAAGATGTTTATATCTGAGTTTGGAAAAATTGAATATGAGAATCGGGATTTTGAAAGTAAATGCTTCAAAAATAAAACCTTGGAAATATATAATTGGAAAACGGAGCGAACCTTTAAGGAGCTATTTGATTCTTATATATCAGAACAGAGTCTGTCAACAGGAGATTTGGTTTATACAAGAAAAGCTGCCAATGATACAAAGTATATTCAAGAGGCAAATTCGGCTGGATTTTATTATGTAGAAACATCGATAGAACCATATATAAACACTGTTTTTTGGGACAGGAGCAGATTTGCCGATGTTATCACGAACACATTCAGGGCAAATGAAGATGATAAAGCGGAATTAATGGAAATTGCTAAAGGTATGTTCAAGGATTTACGATTTAGTTTAGATTTAAGTATTGGCAACGATTTGGCTGATAGTAGGTATTCAAAATGGATGAATAATCTGATTGATGATAATAAAGATATACAATTACTCATGGACAATGGGAAAATCGTAGGTTTTATGGCGATGAATCATACCGTTGAGAAGACGGTATGGATATTGGGAGGTACCCGGAAAGGTTATCAGGGACAAGGTCTGGGGATCGCTTTATACGCAAGCGCGCTGGACTACTGCGTTAAACGAGGTGTTAAAAATGTAGTAACAGGCATAAGCGTTTCAAATATTCCAGTACTTGGCTTATACAGCAAATTAGGATTCAGGTTTGGGAATCCTACAGTTGTACTCCACTATAATGCTTAAGTTATTGAAAAAAATAAATAGTGAGTGAAAGAAATGATAAAAAATAATAACAAAAATATCTGTAAAAGATGTATTTATGATGATTCCGTAAATGGCATCTATTTTGATGATAAGGGAATCTGCAACTATTGCCATACAATTGACAAATTTAAAGAAGATTTCGGAACCGGCACTCCTGATGGAAAAGATAAATTGAATAAGATCATTGAGCAGATCAAGGCAGACGGAAGAGGTAAAAAATATGATTGCGTTGTAGGTGTAAGCGGTGGAACGGATTCTTCTTTTATGGTTGCCAAGCTTGTGGAATGGGGTCTAAGGCCGCTGGCCGTTCATTATGATAATACATGGAATACAGCGATCGCCACAGAGAATATCAGAAAAGTTTTAAGTAAATTGAATGTCGATTTATATACGAAAGTAATAGATAACAAGGAGATGGATGACATCTACCTGGCTTTCATGAAGTCCGGTGTCCCTGAGCTGGATGCCGCTACAGATCTGGCGCTTGCGGAAGTGATGTACAGAGCAGCCAATAAATACAAAGTAAAATACGTTATGGAAGGGCACTCCTTCGTTGCTGAAGGAATAGGACCTGTTGGAACAGTGTATTTTGACGGAAAATATATCAAGTCAATACATAAAAGATTTGGTAGATTGCCGATGAAAACGTATCCTCTTATGACGTTTGCTCAATTTATGAAATGGACTGTTTTTAAACGAATTAAGAAAATCAGGCCACTGTGGTATATCAATTATAATAAGGAAACTGCAAGGGAGTATCTAGAGCGGGAATTCAATTGGAACTATTACGGGGGACATCATTTAGAGAATAGAATGACCGCATTTTGTCATGTTTACTGGCTTCCAAGAAAATTTGGCATAGATTTAAGAAATTTAAGCATAGCGGCTGCTGTCAGAGGAGGAATGCTAGATAGAGAAGTTGGTTTAAAACGCTACTACGAGGAAGGCCCGGTTATTGAAGACGGTTTAATTGAGTATTTTAAAAACAGATTAAATCTATCGGAAGAAGAATTGGAGGATTATATTAAGTCACCTAATAAAACATATAAGGATTATCCAACTTATAAGAAGAGATTTGAAAGGCTGAGACCCTTATTCTATTCTTTAGCGAAAGCAAACCTTGTTCCCATGAGCTTCTATGTTAAATACTGTTTAAAGGAGAAAGGACAGGAATGATTACGATAGTAGACTATGGATTGGGAAACCTTGGATCAATTGCAAATATGTACAAAAAAATCGGGGTCGAGACCAGGATCACTTCCGATACTGAGTTAATAGATAGTGCTGAAAAACTAATACTTCCAGGCGTAGGCAGGTTCGATGCCGCTATGGAAAAGATCGAGAGTCTGAACATTAGGGAAATACTGAGTAAAAAAGCCTTGTCTGACAAAACGCCAGTCTTGGGGATTTGTCTTGGCATGCAGCTGCTGACCAACGGAAGCGAGGAAGGGAAGCAGCCGGGTCTTGGGTGGATTGATGCATATACGTATCGGTTCAGCTTTAAAGAGGATAAGAAGCTGAAGATTCCTCACATGGGCTGGAATCTCGTTAAAAGATCAACGTCCAGTGCGCTTACGGAAGGCTTTGAAGACGATTATCGATATTATTTTGTTCACTCTTACCATGTCAGAGTCAAGGATGAACAGAACTCCATACTGAAAGCAAAGTACGGGATCGAATTTGATGCAGCAATTCAAAAGAATAATATATATGGCGTACAGTTCCACCCGGAAAAAAGCCATAAGTTTGGAATAAAGCTGTTGAAGAATTTTGCCGCAATATAGAAAGTGAGTGTCGATGATAAGGACAAGAATCATACCCTGTCTTTTGCTGAGGGATCAATCCTTGGTCAAGACTATTCAATTCAATAAATTTGAGTATATCGGAGATCCGCTGAATACTTGCAGAATATTCAACGAGCTTGAGGTTGACGAGATGTCCGTGCTTGATATCCGGGCCAGCAGGGAAGGACGGGAGCCTAATTATAAATTGCTGAAGGAAATAGCCAGCGAGTGCTTTATGCCTCTTTCCTACGGAGGCGGAATCAGAAGCCTTAACCAGGCTGAGAAAATATTCAATATCGGGTACGAGAAGGTAGTTGTCAACTCGGCGGCATTAGACAATCCGTCTCTAGTCAGGGAGATCAGCAGTGTCTTCGGAAATCAGAGTGTGATCGTGTCCATTGACGTAAAACCTAATCTGTTCCGGAAATATGAGGTGTACAGCCACGGCGGAACGGTAAACACAAAGAAAGATGCTGCGGAATGGGCCAAAGAGGCGGAAAACCAGGGAGCCGGCGAGATCCTTATAACAAGCATAGTCAGGGAGGGCACCTGGAAAGGATTTGACCTTGATTTGATTCACAAGATATCTGATGCGGTGACGGTCCCTGTCATTGCGCACGGCGGAGCGGGGTCGGTATCGGACATAGTGGATGCGGTTAAGGAAGGAAATGCTTCTGCGGTTGCCCTGGGAAGCATGGTTGTATTTCAGAACAAAGGAATGGGAGTGCTGGTCAACTTCCCTCAAGATGAAGCATTGGAAGAACTGCGGAAATTCAGGGTGTGAGACCATGAAAAATAGAATGAGTAAAGAGAGTTCAAAACAATACAGGGTTTTTATGGGAATGACCGAGATTGCAGGGTATTTTACAAGGCTGAGCGACAGCTTCCAGGAACTCGGTATTGAGAACTATTTTGTTGACATCGGATTTAGCAGCGATAATTATGAGAAGAAATACAAGAGATTCGACAACGGCACGACACGCAGGCTAAGGAACGCTTATGCCGGATTCAACAGCGAGATAAATCCTGCCGGCAGGGTGCTCTCACTCTTTCGATTTGGGTTTCATATGACAGTGCTATTTTTGTGGGCTTTGATTCATGCTGATGTATTTCTTTTCGTTTATGGAAATACCTTTTTTTCACGTGTGCCCTTGTTGAGAAGTATTGATCTGAAGCTGATGAGGCTTTTCAGAAAAATTATTATATTCGTATATGTGGGTTCTGACTCCAGACCGCTGTATGCCAGCTTCGCTGTCAATTTTAAGAACGAAGACGAAATCGCTGCACTTACTTCAAAGCAGCAGAAGGCAATAAGAATGGCCGAAAAATATGCGTCCTATGTACTGGACAACCCTGCATCGGCACATTTTCACGGGAAGAAATATATCAACTTTTTCCGTGTTGGAATGCCCATCGATGACTTTACGGGCAACCCTTCTGAAACGAGAGATGATAGCGAGGCTGTCGTTATTCTGCATGCCCCGTCAAAACCCGAGTTAAAGGGAACAGATAGAATAAGAGATACAGTAGAAAGATTAAAACAGAAAGGTTATCCTATCAATTATGTAGAACTGACAGGCGTACCCAACCGTATCATAAGAGAAAATATTACCCAATGCGATTTTATTATTGATGAACTCTATAGTGACTGTTTGCTGGCAGGGTTTTCAACAGAGGCCGCACAAGCCGGTAAGCCCGCAGTAATCGGCGGTTACGCAGGTGACTTTTTAAGGAGTGTTTTTGGCAGTGAAGAGCTGCCTCCGAGTATATACGCCGACCCTGACCAACTGGAACAAGCCGTTGAAAGTCTTATTTCTGATCGGGATAAAATCAGAGAGATCGGAGCCAAGGCTAAGGTGTACGTTTCTGAGAACTGGAACAGCAATGCGATTGCAGAGAAATATATTCGGATTTTTAGAGGAGATGTTCCGGAAGACTGGTATTATGACCCATATGATTGTGAATACATATTTGGGTGCGGTGCGAAGAAAGAAAACATTAAAAAAGCAGTGGCGCAAATCATTGAAAAATATGGCATAACTGCACTTTGCATCGATGACAAACCAAAGCTGATCAAAGAATATAAAAAACTGATTAAACGATAAACCCGGGAGGAAAAGATGCTAAGATTTGCGATTTTAGGGTGCGGTCGAATTTCATATAAACATGTGGAAGCGGCAATTGCCAGTCGGGATAAACTCCGGCTTGTTGCTGTCTGCGATATCATCAGGGAAAATGCAGAATCACATGCAGAGCAGTACCATACGTATTTGAAGAACTGGGAAAAACCCAGGGCGTATACTGATTATAAGCTGATGCTAGAGAGCGAAGCCCTTGACCTGATTGCAGTATGTACGGAAAGCGGATACCATGCGGAGCATGCCTTGTACTGCATGAACGCAGGAAAACATGTCATCGTTGAGAAACCGATGGCCTTATCGACCTTGGATGCTGATGAGATGATAGCCGCAAGTAAAGATAATCATGTCAAATTATGTGTCTGCCACCAAAACCGGTTCAATCCTTCCGTTCGCAGGTTAAGAAGTGCGCTGGAAGAAGGCAGGTTCGGAAGAATTATTGCGGGCAATGCTCGTATTCTCTGGAATCGGGGAAGAGAGTACTACAGCCAGGCTCCGTGGCGTGGTACATACAGGCTTGACGGTGGTTGCCTGATGAATCAATGTATCCACAATATTGACCTTTTGCAGTGGATGCTTGGGGGAAATGTTAAATGGTTAAATGCGGATGTGGACAATTTCATGCATCCTTATATTAAAGCGGAAGACTACGGCAGTATACAGCTCCGCTTTCAAAACGGTGCCATAGGCAACGTGGAGGGAACCGTCTGTACTTACCCCAAAAATTTGGAGGAAACTCTTACTATCATAGGAGAAAAAGGAGTCGTATCCATCGGCGGTGTAGCATTAAACAGAATTGTAACATGGCGCTTTGAAGACATAACTGAGGAAGAGGAGAAATCTCTTGAGGAAAGCAGTGTCAATGTGGATTCTGTTTATGGAAGCGGGCATACTCCACTGTACCACGATGTAATAGAGGCCATAATCTATGACAGGGAGCCTTACATTACCGGCGAAGAAGGGAAAAAGGCAATGGAGATCATTTTGGCAGCATACAGATCGAGTAGAGAGGGCAATCGGGTACATTTCCCGCCTGGCCACTTATCAACGCTAGATTTTGAATGAAAATATTCGGAAAGATATTGATTAATATAAAGGATAAACGAAATGGATGGATTGTTAAATAAAATTAAAGACAAGATAGCATTGGTTGGTGTAGTCGGACTGGGTTACGTTGGTTTGCCGCTGGCGCTTGAAAAGGCTAAAGTGGGGTATCGCGTCATCGGATTTGACATTCAGCAGAAGCGAGTGGACATGGTAAACAGTGGGTGTAATTATATCGGTGATATTATCGATGAAGAATTTAAGGAAGCCATCAATTCCGGTAAACTGACAGCGACAACAAAATACAGTGAAATATCAAATCTGGACGTTATAACAATCTGCGTTCCGACTCCTCTTGACGAACACTATCAGCCGGACATCAGTTACGTGGAAAATAGTGCGCAGGAAATCGCCCGTTATCTTCATAAAGATATGCTCGTGATTTTAGAAAGCACCACTTATCCAGGAACAACAAGGGAAGTGGTTATGCCTATATTAGAATCCACTGGCTTGAAATGCGGTGTCGACTTTTACCTGGCCTTTTCGCCGGAACGGGTGGATCCGGGCAATAAGCTATATAATACCAAGAATACGCCCAAGGTTGTCGGTGGAATTACCGAAAAATGTACGGATATCGCAGCGGCTTTATATGAAAGTATCCTGGAAGGAGAAATTCACCGCGTATCATCTCCTGAAGTGGCTGAAATGGAGAAGATACTGGAAAACAGCTATAGAAATGTCAATATTGCACTGGCAAATGAAATGGCAATTCTATGCAACCGAATGGGGATCAATGTCTGGGAGGTTATAGATGCGGCGAAAACGAAGCCCTATGGTTTCCAGGCGTTTTATCCGGGCCCCGGGGTCGGAGGGCACTGTATTCCGATTGATCCGTTTTATTTAACCTGGAAAGCCAGGGAATATGATTATCATACCAGACTGATCGAGACCGCGGGAGAGATCAATAATTACATGCCCGAATACACCGTTGAGAGGGCCATGAAGCTTCTGAATGAAGATGGCAAGGCCATGAACGGTTCAACCATCTTGATACTCGGTGTTGCTTACAAGCAAGACATTGATGACTACAGGGAATCTCCTGCCCTGAAAGTGATCGAGAATATAGAGAAATACGGGGCAACAGTACTTTATAATGACCCTTATATTCCGGAATTCAGAAATAAAAAAACCTCCTTGCAGTACCACTCTATCGAACTAAGCCCAAAGACCCTCTCAGAAGCGGATCTGGTTATTATAACAACCATGCATTCATGCTACGATTATGGATACATCCTCTCACATTCTAGAAAGGTATTAGACACAAAAAATGCAACGAAAGCTGTTGGCGGCAAGGGAAAAGTAAATTTACTGTAAAAATAACCTGGTAATCTTTCTGATAAGATATGTTGTTCGGTGGAAGGAATCATATGAATTCGATTTGGATATTGAATCACCACGCAGTAACCCCGCAAATCGGGGGGGGGACAAGGCATTATGACTTTGCAAAAGAATTAATAAGGCGAGGTTATCGGGTAAGTATCTTTGCCTCATCATTTCTGCACTATAAATGCGAAAATATCCTGAAGGAAGGAGAGCCTTCGCGGGAAGAGGACATTGACGGAATCCATTGGATATGGATCCCTACGAGACCCTATAAAGGAAACGGTAAGGACAGGATCCTCGGCATGCTGGACTATTACCGGTTTATGGTGAAAAACTACAGGAATTATCCCAGACCTGACGTTATAATCGGATCGGCAGTGCATCTGCTTGCGTGCGTTGCGGGTTATAAAATTTCTAAAAAGGTCAACGCCCGTTTCATCAGTGAAATCCGTGATCTATGGCCGGAAACTCTGATCGAACTGGGGAGCCTCAAGCGAACAGGTATTGTTGCCAGGGCGATGTTTGCTCTTGAAAATTATGTATATAAAAGATCTGAGAAAATAATCGTCACAGCTCCTGGGATGGTAGCCTACATTACTGAAAAGGGAATAAACCGGGATAATATCATATATATTAATAACGGAGTTGATGTAAAGAGTTTCGATGAAAGGCGGCAGAATTACGACCTTATAAATACCCCCATCCGATTTGAAGATGGAGCCTTCCATGTCGTGTACATCGGCGCATTCGGCAGAGCAAATGCGCTGGACACCTTGCTTGAAGCTGCTCAGGTATTGAAGGAAAGAGCAATAACCGGTATTGACTTCACCATGGTCGGAGATGGGCCTCTGAAAGAGCAGCTGGTGCAAAAGGCCAGGGAGTATGGGTTGACGAATTTCGAGTTTTACCAGTCAGTATCGAAGCAGTATGTACCGGCATTGCTTTCCAGAGCTGATTGCCTTGTTTTTTCTGCGGTTGATTCTCCGCTTTATCGGTTCGGTATTAGTGCCAATAAGTTATTCGACTATTTATGCAGCGGGAAACCTATCATCTTTGCGATTAATACCATTAATGATGTAGTAAAGGAATCTGGCTGCGGGATTTCCATAAACCCCGAAAACAAAGACGAAATGGCCGAAGCAATTTACTCACTTTATAAATTAAGTGGGATTCAAAGGGCCTCCATGGGCATGAAAGGCAGAAAGTATGTTGAATCCTACTTCGACATACGGATATTGGCTAATAAACTGGAAGAGGTTATTAAAGTATGAACCGTGTGATAAAAAGATGTTTTGATGTTTTGCTTTCACTTGTTCTATTGATCATCTTATCTCCGATCATAGCTGCCCTTTTTCTTCTAGTCAGGACCAAACTGGGTAGCCCTGCACTATTCAAGCAAAAGAGGCCAGGACAGCATGGCGAGTTGTTTCTGCTATATAAATTCAGAAGCATGACCGATAAAAAGGACAAAGCCGGTGTTCTGCTTCCAGATCAGGACAGGCTGACATCATTCGGGAAGCTATTAAGAAAGACAAGTCTGGACGAACTTCCAGAATTGTATAATATTTTAAAGGGCGATATGAGTTTTGTTGGCCCAAGGCCGCTGTTGGTGCAGTACCTGACACGGTATAATGAAGAACAGGCCAGGAGACATGAAATGAAACCCGGGCTGACAGGCTGGGCCCAGGTGAACGGGAGAAATGCCATCAGCTGGGAAGAAAAGTTCAGGCTTGATGTATGGTATGTGGATCACTGGTCGCTTTGGCTGGATGTCCGGATCCTTTTCAGAACATTTACTACGGTGTTCAAAAGAACGGGTATCAGTGCGGAGGGAGAAGCAACCATGCATGAATTTATGGGAAGCTCAGGTGAAGGAAAATGAAGAAAACAGGCGAAGTGAAAAAAATCATCATCATTGGCGCCGGCGGAAACTCGAAGGTCATCATCGATATCATACAGTCCCGGGTGCAGCAGGGAGAGAAACTTGAAATCGTGGGATTTCTGGATGATGATACAGCCAAGGTATCCATGAAGGGCTATCCGAATCTGGGACTTGTCAAACGGATGGAACAATACAATACGCATTCGGACATTTTTTTCATCAATGGGATAGGCAACAATAATATCAGGAGAAGGATCTGCCAAACCTATTCCGATGCCCGATACTATACCGCCATTCACACAAGTGCACTGATCGGAAGCGATGTCAGCATCGGAGACGGTTCCGTCATCATGCCCGGTGCGGTCATCAATACGGATTCAATCATCGGGAAGCATGTGCTGATTAATACCGGTGCAATCATTGAACACGATAACAGGATCGAAGATTATGTACACGTTGCATCGGGCGCCGCTACTGCAGGCGATGTGCAAATCGGAGAAGCCAGCATGCTTGGCACAGGCGCAAAGGTGATCCAGGGGCTTACAATCGGCAAAAATACAATGATCGGTGCCGGTGCGGTCGTGATCAGCGATATCCCCGACGGTTGCACAGCGGTGGGAGTGCCGGCGAAAGTCAAAGAGAAGAAGATAACCTGATGAAATAAGCGAGGTCATAAAAATGAAGAAAGAAATCCCGCTGAGCGTGCCGAATCTGAACCCCGACATCACAGACAACCTTCGTGAATGTATTGAAACCGGATGGGTCTCCACGGGCGGGCGGTTTATTGTCGAATTTGAAAAAAAGGTTGCAGCGTATGTGAAGACGGATGACGCGGTGTCGACGCAAAGCGGTACAGCTGGGCTTCACCTTGCCCTGAGGGTACTGGGTGTGGAAGCAGGGGATGAGGTTATCGTCCCGTCTTTGACCTTTGTAGCGGCGATCAATCCGGTAAAGTATATGGGTGCCGAGCCTGTTTTTATGGATTGTGACGACAGCTTGTGCCTGGATGCCGACAAACTGAACCGGTTTTGTGAAGAGGAGTGCAGTCTTGTGCAGGGTCAGTTGCGGAATAATCGTACCGGCAGAAGAATTTCTGCATTGATTTTGGTACATATTTTTGGGAACCTTGCCCGGATGGAGAGAATCATGGCGATCGCCCGGAAGTACCACTTAAAAGTGCTGGAAGATGCTACGGAGGCGCTTGGAAGCTACTATACCGAGGGGCAGTTTGCCGGCTGCTTTGCAGGCACCATAGGCGATATGGGGGTTTATTCCTTTAATGCCAATAAGATTATAACGACCGGCGGAGGCGGGATGATCGTTTCTCCGCATAGGAAATATTTGGATCAGGCAAGGTATTTGAGTATCACAGCAAAGGATGATTCTCTGTTTTTTGTTCACAATGAAGTGGGTTATAACTATCGGATGCTCAATTTACAGGCAGCGCTCGGTGTGAGCCAGATTGACGAACTGGAAGCGTTTATCCTGATCAAGAGGCGGAACCTTGGCCATTATCAGGAGCTGCTGAAGGATGTCAAGGGACTGTCTTTTATGTCGTTCGCTCCATACAGCAGGCCGAACTACTGGTTCTATTCCCTGGTGGTCGACGAAGAGGAATTCGGCATGAGCAGAAATGCGCTGATGCATGAACTGATCTCTTCCGGAATTCAATGCAGGCCGGTATGGAAACTCAATCATATGCAAAAGCCCTATGCCGGGTGCCAGGTATACCGGATTGAAAAAGCGTATCATTATGAAGCCGACATTTTGAATCTCCCATGTTCTACAAGCTTAAGCGGAGAGGATATTCAGTATATCTGCAATAAAATAAAAGAGAAGGCCAGATGAGCCTTCTCTTTCGTACTCTAGATCTCTATGTCTCTTTTCAAAATCATATTGGCCGCGATCCCGGTTCCCAGTAATCCGTAAAACATCGGGGTTACCGATACGGAGCTGTCATTGACAAAGGCGGCTGCAAGAAACCCGCAGATCCCGAGAAAGATGCCCAATCCGGCAATGGATAAAAAGCTGCTGCTGCTGTTGAACCTCCAATAAAGGCGGAAGCTCTGAACGATATAGGCGAGCCAGAGAGCCAGCAAAGCCAGTACGGAAATAAAACCGGTGCCGATCATATACCCGAAATACAGATTATGGGGCTTATCCACAATAATATTGATATTATGCGCATAAGATGTCGTATTGTATTTCCCAACGTAATCATCATGTGGGAAGTAAATACAGTAAGTGTCCGCTCCATGACCTAATAACAATGTTTCCTTCATCATTGGAATTGTCCTCGACCAGATATATCCACGGCCGGATCCGAAGGATTGATTGTTCTCCCAGCCTATCGCAGGAACTTTCCGAAGATCGACAAGAGCATGCAGACCTGTGTAATATTTAGGGCCGTCCTTAGTTAAGCGGAAAGGCCATTCAAAACCGTCGGTTGCGATAACAATGTAATGGTGATTCTCATCATCTTTTCCCGGTTTAACAGTAATCCAGCTGTAGCGTTCGTCTTGAATTCTGAAAACGGAGGTTTCTCCGGCTACCGGTTCAACATCAAAATGTGATCCGGTAGAATCCATAATACTGACTGAGGAAGGATCGTCCGAATAAGTCTGAAATACGATCGTATCTCCTTCATATCCAAGGATAATTGAATCGCCTTTTGTTTCCAGATAATCAATCTTGTGCTTAGATTCGTCTTTCTGCATCATAGCCACGTTGTCCTTAAAGCCATCCATGGATGTGGACAATTCGGGAAGCCACCTTTGCACATTGAACGCTCCGACTAGAACGGTTATCGCAACCAGAATCAATGCAGGTTTCCACCATCTTACAATTGTCCTGTTGAGTACGATAAGGGCAACAAGAACTACAATCCCCATACCCATTAATCCGCCGGAGGAAGATGATCCGATCAGATTGTAGATCAACAAAGAAAACAATGCGCCCCAGATCACCTTTCTATATAACGGCTCTTTCTTTCCCAAATTTACCGCCCTGATAAATAATAGTCCGAAAATTGGAATTAATAGCGTAAGATAAAAGGACACGTAATTGATGTTGTATACTGTTTGATATATTTGATCCGTAAACGTGAAATTCAGGTTGTCAACCTGATCCCAAAACCAAGTCGGCGTAATCAGTTTTTTACCGATCGCTGTTCTGAAAAAGTCGTGATTTGATGCTTGTGTGACACCAAGCAGACCAAGCAGACAGCTGACAACAGCGAGAGAATAGATGATTTGCTTTACATTTCTCTCGGAATTCACCGTGTTGATGATATAAAACAACATCACCATATAGGCAAGCAGGACCAGAGTGCCTTCAAACCGGTCATTGAATCCCCAAAGAGCAAACAGCTTATAGTCAGAGAACAGATAAGAAAGCAGGACGAATACCGAATAAACGATCATCGGGATATAGGCATAGCTTCTCTTGATATAGAAGGACTGGATAAAGATTCTGTAAAGCAGAAATACGATTGCAAACAAGGCACAGATGAGGATTGCCATCATCTTGTAATAGCTGAAAAAATCAGTCAGTTGCGTTTTGTCTACGCTCCAGAAAAACTCACTCATATCACGTTCATAAGAAGTCATTCTGGTAATTACAATAACCACAGCAGTAAAAAAAACAGCCGGAAGCATCTGAAGCCAGTGAGAAGATTCCTGGATACCAGGGGCGTGACTCATGCTCACCAAATAATCGGTGTTTGTTATTTTTATTCCTGACGCTTTTATTTTGTCTTTGCTTTTATTCGATTCATTATTTTTATTGGGTTTTGTATTTTTGGCCCCTTTTGACATTGGACTTCCTCCTGTATCCGTAAAGTATGTAAAACCTGTTGAATTTTACTTGTTAACAACTACATATTATATTATATCCCCAACCTTCTATCAAGCGAAAGATGAAGGAGAAAACATTGTAAAATGAGCAGGCTTGGTGTAAAATGATATAGAACAAAATCAACATACTGATCCAGAAAGGGCCGAACCGATGAGTCAAATGAAAGGTATCGTTCTTGCCGGAGGAAGCGGAACAAGATTATATCCATTGACCATGGTAACCTCAAAGCAGCTTTTACCGGTATATGACAAGCCGATGATTTACTATCCCTTGTCTGTGCTTATGCTTGCAGGCATCAGAGAAATCCTGATCATCTCGACGCCGCACGATCTGCCGAATTTCAAACGCCTTTTGGGGGACGGGTCTGAGCTGGGCCTGCAATTATCCTATCAAGAGCAGCCGTCGCCTGACGGGCTTGCACAGGCCTTCCTTTTGGGAGAAGAGTTTATTGCCGGCGAAAGGTGTGCCATGGTCCTCGGAGATAACATTTTTTATGGAAACGGGCTCACTCCGCATTTGCTTCAGGCTGCCGAAAGGGAGACCGGAGCTACCATCTTCGGATACTACGTGGAGGATCCGGAACGGTTCGGTGTAGTAGAGTTTGATCATAACGGCAAAGCGATATCACTGGAAGAAAAGCCGGAGCATCCCAAATCGAATTATGCGGTAACGGGCCTCTATTTTTATGACAAGAACGTATGCGAATATGCAAAGAGCCTGAAGCCCTCCAGGCGAGGAGAACTGGAAATAACCGACTTGAACCGGATCTATCTTGAGAAGGGCGATATCAATGTCATTACATTGGGCAGGGGGTATGCGTGGCTGGATACCGGAACCTTCGACGCACTCTCAGACGCCACTGAGTTTGTGAAAGTTATTGAAACAAGGCAGGGGATTAAAATCGCCGCATTGGAGGAAATCGCTTACAGAAACGGCTGGATATCAAAAAAACAATTGTCCTGCTGCTCCGAAAAATACGGTAAATCTGCATACGGCAGACATCTGCTCCGTGTCGCGGAAGGGAAAATCCTATGAAGCTGATCAAGACAGAATTAGATGGCGTTTTTATTCTTGAGACAAAAGTCTTCGGTGATCACAGAGGCTGGTTTACGGAAAGCTGGTCAAGGAGGACAATGGAAGAAGCGGGATTGGACTATGACTTTGTTCAGGACAACCACTCTCTATCCACCCAGAGAGGTACTTTACGGGGAATCCATTTTCAGCTGGAACCCTATTCGCAGGCAAAGCTGATGCGTTGCATAAAAGGAGCCGTGCTGGATGTCGCGGTGGACCTGCGAAAAGGATCCTCCGATTACATGAGATGGTTCGCTGTAGAGTTAAATGAAGAAAATAAACGCCAGCTGCTGATACCCAGGGGCTTTGGACATGCATTTCTAACTCTCACCGAAAATGTTGAGTTTTTATATAAAACGGACCGGTACTATAACGTAGGACATGACCGGAGCATTGCCTGGAACGACCCTGAAATCAATATCCAATGGCCGATAAGCGATCCGATATTGTCGGAAAAGGATATGAAAGCATCTTTTCTTAAAGACAGCGACGTTAATTATCGATATGAAACAAAATAGCAAGTATCAGGACGAGCAAAATAGCAAACCGGCAGAGAGGAAATGATTATGAAGGTTATCGTCACCGGAGGGGCGGGATTTATCGGTGGAAATTTTGTTCACTATATACTGAATAGATATACGGACTATAAGATCATCTGCCTGGACTCCCTGACCTATGCGGGCAACATGGAGACGCTGGAACCTGTGGCGGGCAATCTAAATTTTAGATTCTATAAAGTTGATATATCCGACAGAGATTCTGTCTTCGCGTGTTTTAAGAGAGAACAGCCTGACATGGTTGTCAATTTTGCTGCGGAGAGTCATGTGGACCGCTCCATCGAGGATCCGGGCGTATTCCTGCAGACGAATATTATCGGGACTCAGGTTCTGTTGGATGCGTGCAGAAAATATGGAATAAAGAGATATCATCAGGTATCTACGGACGAGGTATACGGTGAGCTGCCTCTTGATCGCGAGGATCTTTTTTTCACAGAGGAAACACCGATTCATACTTCCAGCCCGTATTCCGCGTCGAAAGCCGCGGCGGATCTGCTGGTTCAGGCATATTATCGTACTTATCATCTGCCTGTTACAATATCGAGATGCTCAAACAACTATGGGCCGTATCACTTTCCGGAAAAGCTGATTCCGCTGATGATCGTAAATGCACTCACCGACAAGCCCTTGCCGGTATATGGAAAAGGAGAAAATGTCAGGGACTGGCTATATGTAGAGGACCACTGTGCTGCAATCGATCTAATTATGCATAAGGGAACCGTCGGAGAAGTATACAACATCGGCGGGCATAATGAGAGAACCAATCTTGAGGTAGTGAAAACAATCCTCAAAGAGCTGGGAAAACCGGAGAGCTTGATCACTTATGTGACCGACAGAAAAGGACATGATCTGAGATATGCGATCGACCCGGCCAAAATACAAAGAGAGCTCGGATGGGAACCCACAACAATGTTTGATAAAGGCATCAAAAAGACGATCCGGTGGTATCTGAAAAACAGAACATGGTGGGAGAACATCATCAGCGGGGAGTACGCGAATTACTATGAACGAATGTACAGAGACAGGTAAGTATAAAATACTGGTGACCGGAGCCAAAGGGCAACTGGGGTATGATGTTTTAAAAGAGCTTTGGAAGAGAGATATAGAATGCCTGGGTGCCGATATTGATGATTTTAATATTACCGATGCAAAACAGGCAGAAGCTTTTATCCTCAATTATCGACCTGACGCAGTCATTCACTGTTCGGCCTATACAGCGGTCGATAAAGCAGAAGAGAATCCTGAACTCTGCCTGGCAGTAAATGCCGAAGGAACGAGAAATATTGCGATGGCATGTAGAAAAATCGATGCCAGGATGGTCTATATCAGCACAGATTATGTTTTTCCCGGTCATGGAAAAGCCTTCTATGAAACTGACGATGCTACGGATCCGCTGAGTGTTTATGGAAGGAGCAAGCTGAACGGTGAATTTGCGGTCAAGGAATTATTGCATCGATATATTATCGTTCGAATTTCATGGGCTTTCGGAATGAACGGCAGCAATTTTATTACAACCATGCTAAAGCTATCCGAAACCCAGGATGAGATAAACGTGGTCTCTGATCAGTACGGATCACCTACTTACACTGCCGATCTGGCTCCACTTCTATGTGATATGGTGATTTCTGAAAAATACGGAACCTACCATGCAACGAATGAAGGCATATGCAGCTGGGCTGAGCTGGCAGAAGAGACCTTCAAAGCTGCAGGGCGAAAGACCAGGGTAAACTTTATCACAACGGACGAATATCCCACGAAGGCAATCAGACCAAGGAATTCAAGACTGAGCAAGCGAAGTCTTGATGAAGCCGGGTTTCATCGGCTCCCCGATTGGATGGATGCCGTGAAGAGATATATTATAGAATTGGATAAAGCAAACGCGATCGGTAATAAATTGTTATAGATCAATTAGAATAAAGAATTTTTCGAAAGGAATGTATGGGTTTAAAGCTGTACAGGTTAATAGATTGAATACAAATTCGATAAAAGAGTACTGGATGACTTTTTGGAAATATAGAGAATTACTAAAAGAATTGGTGCTAAGAGATTTAAAGGTAAAATACCGACGGTCTTTTTTAGGCTATATTTGGAGTATCTTGAACCCTTTGCTGATGATGATTGTGATTTCTATTTTTTTCTCATTTATGTTTCGTTTTCAGATCGATAATTATCCGGTTTATCTGATTTGCGGGCAAGTCGTGTATAACTTTTATTCGGAGGCAACAAGACAGTCCATGAATTCCATACTGCACGGGGGTGCTTTGATAAAAAAGGTTAAATTGCCGAAATATATTTTTCCGATGGCAAGAACAACATCTTCTTTCGTCAATATGCTGTTTTCTCTAGTAGCAGTGGTTCTGGTCATGATTATAACAAGAGCTCCGCTGTCTCCAATGATTTTGCTGTTCCCTCTGCCCCTGATCTATTTGTTTTTTATCTCGATGGGAATTGGTATGATCCTTTCGGTTATGGTTGTATACTTCCGCGACATTGAGCATTTGTATGGCGTTTTTCTCCTTGCATTAATGTATGCTTCTCCAATCTTTTACCCCGTAACAGCACTGCCTCCGTCGGCTGCATTTATCATAAAATTCAATCCGCTCTACCATATCATGATCATGTTCCGGGATGTCATGTATTACGGGAATCTACCCTCGTTAAGGGATAATTTTGTTTGCATGGCATTTGCTTTGCTGTCCCTGGGGCTGGGGCTGATCGTATTCAAGAAATATCAAGACAATCTTGTTTTAAATATATAGGAGAGAATTATGGCACAATATGCTGTAGAAGTAAACAACGTGACGATGCGCTTCAATCTTGCCAGAGAGAAAGTGGACAGCTTAAAGGAGTATTTCGTTAAAAACATAAAGAGAAGTCACATTCAAGATGAGTTTTACGCTGTGAAAGGTGTTTCATTTCAAATTCAAAAGGGTGATTCTTTTGCGATTGTCGGATCAAACGGCTCGGGAAAAAGCACACTGCTTAAAATGATTGCCGGTATCTACAAACCAACCTCCGGAAGCATCATCGTCAGGGGGGCTGTTGCCCCTATGATCGAGCTTGGTGCAGGGTTTGACCATGATCTGACCGCAGCGGAAAATGTATTTCTAAATGGGGCGGTTTTAGGATATTCTAGAGCTAATATGCAGGAGCATTTTGAAAGTATTATTGATTTTGCTGAGCTTTGGGAGTTTGTTGATGTTCCGGTTAAAAACTTTTCGTCCGGCATGAAGGCAAGGCTGGGATTTTCAATCGCAACGGCAGTGGATCCGGATATCCTAATTGTAGACGAAATATTATCGGTGGGCGATGCGAGCTTTAGAAAAAAGTGTGAACAAAGAATGGCAGAGATGAAAGCAAAGGGTACCACTATGATTCTGGTTTCACATTCCATAGATCAGATTCTGCAAACATGTAATAAGGCTATGTGGATTAATAAAGGGGACATGATGTGTATTGGGGATGTAAGCATGGTTTGCGATGAATATGCTAAAACTACTTAATCTCCGACAGAGATTAAGCGGGATTACGCGGCCCTCCCTCGCCAGATCCTTCACATTGACGATAAATGATATCTAATGTAAAATATATAGTTACGAGGTTCAGGCAGAACTTCCGGTAACTCAATCAAATGAACCAAACAGGCGGATATAGAAAGGATTTGAGTTTTAATTGCCAGAGATCAGCGTTATCATGGGTGTATACAGCCAAAATGCAGACACATCTATGCTGCAGCGTTCAGTACGTTCAGTGCTTACGCAAAGCTACAGGGAATTTGAATTTCTCATCTGCTGTGATGGCAGTTCCTCTCCCGAGGTCTATTCACTCCTTGAGCAAATCTGTCAGGAGGATGAAAGGGTTCGTTTGATACGTGAAGAGAAAGCTTTCTCTCTTGCCATGAAACTGAACATTTGTCTACTACACGCCAAGGGCAGGTATATAGCTCGTATGGATGACGATGACTGGTGTCACCCGAATCGCTTTGAAAAGCAACGTGCCTTTCTGGACAAGCATCATGAATACGGTTTTGTGGGTTGTAATGTCCAGATCTTTCGAAACGGTGAAGTTTACGGCAGAAGAAAATTGCCGGAAGTGCCTCAAAAAACGGATTTTTTATTCGTTCAACCATATATTCATCCAGCTCTTATGTTTCGAAAAGAATGCTTTGAACTGGCGGGTTTTTATTGCGAGGATCTTAGATGCATTCGATGTGAGGATTTTGATCTATTGCTCCGATTCGTGGAAAAAGGACTGAGCGGATATAATCTCCCCGAGACATTACTGACCTATACAATACCTGGAATTTCAGCGAAACGCGAAAAGTATCGGTGGCGTGTCAATTATGCTTTAACACGGTTTAAAAGATTCAAAGCGCTTGGTATGCTTCCGGGAGCCTTCCCCTATGTTGTGAAGCCTTTGATTGTAGGCCTGTTACCGGTTCGCCTTTTGGACTGGTTGAAAAAGGGCAAGATATATTTCCTGCCAAAGGAGTAATTATTTGAATGGGCGACGTAAAAATTTTTGTTTCTCACCGGATCGATATCGACAGCGAAATTATTAATAACTCAATGTATATTCCTGTGCGTTGCGGAGCCGTATTTGACAAGAATAAGCAGGCTACTATAGTGGGAGATGATACCGGAGACAACATTTCTGAAAAACGAATGAGTTTTTGTGAGTTTACCGTTCAGTATTGGGCCTGGAAAAACTATGACGCAGATTTTTACGGACTATGCCATTATCGCAGGTACCTTTCCTTTGCTGAAAAACAGTTCAAAACAGATGATTTCAACATGGTTTACGTCCCAATCCTTACAAATAGGTATGTTAGGAAATATGTTATAAATAATAAGATCAATGTCGGAGAACTAATTCGTAAATATGATGTTGTTGTTTCAGAATATGCAAAGGTGGAGAGAATCCCTACTCCTACTGGTAGACAGGCCAAAACTGTGCGCAATCTTTGGGATTTGCATGATGAGGTTTTCTTAAAGAAATCAACAATAGATTTGATGTTAGAATTAATAGAGACACAATACCCGGAGTACTTGAATTCAGCTAAAGAGTATTTAGCAGGGGGCTTACATCGAGGATTTAATTGTTTTGTTATGCGCAAGGAACTATTTGAGAGAATGTGTCAATTACAGTTTGATCTAATGTTTGAAATTGAACAACGATTAGATACTACCGGTTATACTGACACCATGAAACGGACACCTGCCTTCATTGGCGAGATCCTTTACGGCATATACATTTTTCACTTAGAAAAAGAGGGGAGACACCGTATTAATAAGCGGCAGCTTGTATTTTTAAACAGGACTGATAAGTGTAAAGATAGTTTTGACTTTTTTAAGTTTGTCGCATGGTCGTATATAGATATTGCCCTGCGTTTTATTATAGATCCGATTATGCCCAAGGGGTCAAAACGGCGCGAGTTAGCCAAAAAGGTTTTTTATGGAATCTTTCCAATTGAGCCCAAAGGTATAGCAAACCCCAAAAAGGAATAATTGTCCAACAGAAACAAAGGACATCAGTAATAGATAAAATTGTAAAATGGCACTAAGCAATTAGGCCTGACCAGTAAATGAGGAGAATCTATTGAAAACGATAGCTATAATACCTGCCCGTAGCGGGTCAAAATCTCTGAAAGACAAAAATATTCGTATTATGAACGGAAAACCCATGTTGGCATATTCGATTGAACATGCGCTTCAGGCAAAGACCGTAGATCGAGTGTTTGTCAGTACAGACAGCGAAATGTACAGAGACATTGCGCTCGAATACGGTGCCGAGGCTCCATTCCTGCGACCAGCGGAATTATCCGGAGACAGTTCACTGGACATTGAAGTTTTTCAACATTTCCTTGAATGGCTGCAAAAACATGAAGGTTTCATACCAGATATTTGTGTTCATCTGCGTCCGACCCACCCTGTTCGAAAGAGCGAAGACATAGATCAGATGGTGGGTATGCTGAAGGAAGATGACTTGGCGGATTCCGTTCGCAGTCTTTCAGAGGCGAAACAAACCCCGTATAAAATGTGGTTCAGCGGTGAAGGTAATGACGGATATATTTTGCCGGTTATCAAAACCGATATTTCGGAAGCATATAATTCTCCCCGACAGTTGCTTCCAAAAGCTTATTTGCAGAATGCTTGTATTGACGTAGTGAGGAGCAGCACAATTTTGAGGAAGTGTTCTATGACAGGAGATCATATCCGAGGCTTTATTATGGAATATGATTATGACATTGACAGTGAAGAGGATTTTTTACGGACAGAGAGGGCTTTGCTCTTGCACGACATAATAAAAGAAAAGAGGCAGCTTCGAATTTGCTGTGATATTGATGGAGTAGTAGCAACAAAGACATCCGGTAATAATTATTCCCTTGCAATGCCAATGTCACAGAACATTGAGACAATAAACCATCTCGTTGAATTAGGGCACTATGTTATACTACATACAGCACGTGGATCTGCGACAGGCATTGATTGGTGTGAAACAACCCGTAGCCAAATGAAATTATGGGATGTAAAATATCAGGAGTTAATTTTTAAAAAACCGTCGGCAGACATTTATATTGATGATAAGTTTTTTGAATTGAGTGAATTGAAGCAGTTGTTAACAAGAAAGGGGTAAAAAAGGTGGATAAAACATTTGAAAACTTGATTATTTTTGAAATGGCTAACAATCATCAGGGGGATGTTGAGCATGGCCTCAAAATTATCAGCAAACTTAGCGAGATCGTTCGGAAATATAAAATCAACGCAGCTATTAAGTTTCAGTACCGCGATCTTGACACGATGATACACCCGGACTTCAAAAACAGAACCGATGTGAAACATATTCCCCGTTTTATCTCAACAAGGCTTTCCTCAGACCATTTTTATACCATGGTCAAAGCGGTAAAAGATGCAGGGATATTGAGTATGTGTACACCCTTTGACGAGAAGTCGGTGGATTTGTGCATGGACCATGGCATTGATATCATTAAAGTGGCCAGCTGCAGTGCCACAGACTGGCCTCTTTTGGAGGCAATTGCTGTAACCAAGAAGCCTGTGATCGTGTCCACCGGCGGCAAGACTTTCACAGAAATGGATAACATATATAACTTTATGACACACAGGAATGTGGATTTTGCACTTTTGCATTGTGTTGGCATGTACCCGGTCTTGCCGGAAGACGTTCAGCTGAATTGTATTGATAAAATGAAGAACCGTTATCCATCCATCGCTATTGGATATTCAGGACATGAAGATCCTACAGATATGATTATTCCTTGTATGGCTGTTGGCAAGGGAGCGAAGATTTTTGAACGTCATGTGGGCCTGGAAACAGACGGAATAAAGCTAAATGCTTATTCAACAGATGTAAACGATGTCGAAAAATGGGTAGTCGCCATTTTAAATGCGCTAAAGATATGTGGTAACCAGACACGCAAGAACATTTCAGTGGATGAACTTAAATCTATGAACGAGCTTGCCCGTGGATGCTATGCATCCCGCGCGATTATGAAGGGTGAGGACATTACAAGGGATATGGTTTTTTTCGCTATGCCATGTTCGGACGGGCAGACTACTAGTGGCCATTTTGAAGAAGGTATGATTGCAACCGAGGATTATGCAATTAATGAAGGCATTTATGAAAAACGCGATATTACTCTGGCAAAAGATATCCGAAGCCTAATTCATGATATAAAAAGTATGCTTTACGAGGCTAAGGTTATTTTAAGCAATGAGTTCGAGCTGGAACTATCTCATCATTACGGGCTTGAACATTTTCGGCGCTACGGTGCAGCAATTGTTAATATCATTAACCGTGAGTATTGTAAAAAGATCATCGTAATCTTGCCTGGACAAAGGCATCCCATACATCACCACAAAGCTAAGGAAGAGTCCTTCCATGTTCTTAGTGGTACAATGGAACTCTCGCTGGGTGATGTCACTAAGACTGTAGCAGCAGGTGAGGTCATCACTGTAGAGCGAGGTGTTCCACATGCATTCTCCTCCATAAATGGCTGCATCTTTGAGGAAGTTTCTTCGACTCATATAAAGAATGATTCTTATTATGAAGATGAATCTATTTCAAAGAAGGACCTGTTAGAACGTAAGACTATTATGAAGGAATGGTAAATGAAGAGAATCCTACTGTCTGTCTAAATTAACTATTTTGAAATATTCTCTAATGTAGATTTAGAAGCCAGGCCTAGACAAACGAAATATAAACTACTATTACAAAATTACAAAGGCTTATGTATTAGGCTTAAAATGAAACGAGGCGATCCTATGATTTTACCAGCGTTTCCTGAAAACAACATACCAATCACTCTGAGTAGCAGCAACGGGTTTGTTCCATTTTTAGGGGTTGTATTGCAGTCAATTTATGAGAATTCATCTGTAGAGAACAACTATGACATAATTATTTTGCATTCGGATATAAGTGAATACAATAAATTTCTTCTTTTATCCTTGAGTGAAAGCAGGAGGAATGTTTCACTACGCTTTGTAGATGTGAGTGAAAAGTTCTCAGGTTATGATTTCTCAGTTTTTAAATGGGCTAAGCAAAATTTCTATCGTCTTCTTATCGCTGACATTGCCAGTGAATTTAAAAAAGTCATCTATCTTGATTGCGATCTCGCTGTAAATGCTGACGTGGCTGAACTCTTCAAGGTTGATTTGGAGAATAATTATATTGCAGCAACACGGTCAACCAGTGCTGCTGGATTAATACGAACACCAGGTTTTGAATTTGAGCGTAATTATTATATTAATGAATTGGGTCTGACTGATACTAACGATTATTTCAGCAATGGAGTTGCCGTCCTTAATACTGATCAGATACGCAAAGACTTTCCCGGGAACTCCCTTTTGGACATGATTCTTGAGGACCCAACACAGTGGCATAGCGGTGATGAGAGTTTCTATAATAAAATATTCCGTGGACGTGTGAAATATATCCCATGCGAGTGGAATGTAATTCATAATCGTAGAACAGTAAGATTTATGGATTTTATTCCTGATGAATTAATGGATGATTACAGAAAATCCTATATGGCACCCAAAATAGTTCATTACCTGGGCGGAAATGAAAAACCTACTGATTACCCATCCGATGAGTTGGCGCACTACTTTTGGATTTATGCACGACATACACCATTCTATGAACAATTGATTTGGATACTTGCTAAAAATGCGGCACAAGAACAGGTGCATATAGGAAGAAAGTTTGTGGAAGCACGCATAGAAGAATTACAAAAGACTTTGGATGCAATACTGCACGAGCGGAATATGGATAGAAAAATGGAGAATGAAGTCTCTAATCTCACCTTCATCGGGGACAAGCTTTCACCTAAGTGCAGTATTCGTTGGAAAATCGTAAAGACGACTCGTAGCTTTTTTCGTCTGTTAAAAAAATGAAGGAAGTGTTCAAATGAGCGATATTAAAATATTTGTATCTCACCGGATAGACAAGAAGAGCGAGACGATAGAAAATCCTCTTTTTATTAACATGCGCTGTGGGGCTATTTATGATAATGATAAAATTCCTCGTTTGGATGGAGATAACGTTGGTGATAATATTTCATCCAAACGAAATACATTTTGTGAGCTTACTATTCAGTACTGGGCTTGGAAGAACGCTGAAGCGGATTATTATGGATTATGTCATTATCGCAGGTATCTATCTTTTTCTGCTGAAAGATATCAGAATGTCGACAAGTTTGGACATATAATTGAAAAGTATTTAAACGCTGATTCTATCGCGAAACATAATCTATATGAAGATAAGATGCGGGCATTTATTAAGAATTACGACATCATCACATTAACACCGGGCCGGATAATGGAAGGTTATGTGGTAATGGATTCCTTTAGGAACAATCCCCAGACTTTTTATATGCCAGGCATACTACGATATTTCGAGATATTCCGCGAATATTATCCAGACTATGCCATAGATATTGATGACTACCTTAATGGGTCGATATGGCGTGCCTTTAATTGCTTTATAATGCGCAAGGAGCTGTTCTTTGAGTACAATGAGATGTTGTTTGATCTACTTTTTAAACTGGAAAAGGAGATTGATGTATCAAAGCTTAATAAGGAACAGCAACGTATATTCGGATATATGGCAGAGTGTACTTTCCCGATATTTTATAATCACCTACTGCGCACCCGATCTATAAAAAATACGGAACTTCAGCTTATTCGCTTTGAAAATACTGATAAGATTCCAAATCCTGTTCCCGCTTTTTCAAAAAACAATGTGGCTATTGCGTTGAAATCAAGCAATTTTTATGTGCCGTATCTTGGCGTTTTTTTGAAGTCTTTGCTTGAGCATACTTCGGATAATAATAATTATGATATATTAATATTTAACAAAGAGATAACTAACCAACATAAAAAAACACTGATGCGCATGGTAGAAAACTATTTGAATGTATCACTTCGATTTTTGGATCCTTCACCCCATATTGGGAATATAAAATTTCCAGTAAATTCTCCTTGCTATACTGAAGAGACTTATTATTCACTTCTAATGCCATATATCCTTCAGAATTATAATAAATTACTTGTCTGTGACTGTGATATCGTTGTTCAGAAGGATGTTGCAAAACTTTTTGAAATGCCGTTGGATGGTTTCTGCCTTGCAGCAGTCAAAGATACTGTATATGAGGGCATACTGAACATGAGTTCCAAATCTGATGAGGCTGGTTCCTCTTGGTGGTATTCAAAGGTTATTTTAAACATGAAGAATCCATATGATTACGTCAACACAGGTGTGCTGTTACTGAATCTGGAAAAGATAAGAAAAGTATATACGGAAGAATATATACTAAAGATAGCTCTGAAGTATGAATATAGAATACAGGAACAGGATATTTTGAATGCGCTGTTTGAAGGGAATATAAAATTCCTCGACGTGCGATGGAATTACTGGGTTGCGACCAACCTACAGATCTCAACATGGCTGGAACATGCATCCGGTCAAGGATATAGAGAGTATATGGAGGCTGGCACCGATCCATGGCTTGTACATTACGCCAATAGTCCAAAGCCTTGGAATGCACCGGATTTACCTTATGCAGATTTGTTCTGGGACGTAGCCACACGAACGCCATTCATGGGTACGCTAATACATCGCATGACGGATAGTGCAGATCTCCCTTCTACTGAGACGGATCCTGTGGTACTGCCGATTCCTATTAAAGAGGCAAATTTAAAAAATAAGATCAAAATAAAAATAATAATGCCAATTGTTAATATCCTATTACCCAAGGGCACAAAGAAGAGGAGCACAGTAAGAAGATGGTATTACAAATTACGCTGTTGGGAATACTAGTCTAATCAAAAAGGAGAAGAATTGATGGATAATAATTTGCCATTTGTATGGGAAGTCGAGCCGCTTTATTCTACCTTTGAGGGAAACAGCGTGCCAATTATTCTTATGTCTAGCAACGCTTATGCACCGTTGTTGGGTGTGTTTTTACAATCAGTTATCGATCATGCTTCTGAAGAGAACAACTATGACATCATTGTTCTTGAAAAGGAAATATCGAAGCGAAACAAAAAATTAATCTCTACGATTGTTGAAGGGCAGAAAAATTTTACTCTTCGTTTTATAAATCCTGAAAAAATTGGAGTTTCAGATTTTTCTCTACATATTTCCAGGCCTGAGTATGCAAGAGAGGCATATTACAGGTTGTTCGTTCCTTGGATTTTGTTAAAATATAAAAAAGTTATATGCATGGATTGTGATATTATAGTGAAGAGGGATTTAGCTGAGTTATATTCAGTTTCAATGGGTGATAAATTAATCGCTGCAGTTGGTGATGCTGTATGGCATGCTTTTGTTAATGCAGACGGTGCTCTTAACCAAGTTACTTATAAATATGCCACAGAGATTATGGGGTTAAGCGATCCCTTAAACTATGTTAACACAGGTGTTATGTTGATGGATCTAGATGCGATAAGAAAGGAGTATTCTTTTGATTATGTGGTAGACTATGCGCAATCCCATCATTTTAGCACACAGGAACAAGACTTAATTAATGCTCTATTTGAGTCGCGTATAAAACATTTGGATTTTAGATGGAATGTTTATTTGATGCTTCTAGTAACTGATGAATTCGATCAATACATTATGAAAGATGAAAAGCTTTTATTCGAGAAGGCAGCCATTGAGCCTTGGATTATACATTTTAATAGCGCAAGTTCAAAACCATGGAATAATCCTACTGTGGAATATGGGGCCGAATTTTGGGCAGTAGCAAAGAAAACTCCTTTTTATGAGTATTTTTTATTCTATATGCGCACTGATGCTGTTAATAAGCTTGATGAAGAAGTAAGGCAGCTTAAAAACAAACTGACTGTTCTAAGTAGCAAACATAAAGATAACCGTGAGAATAGATTTTTGAAACAAGCATGGGATTGTCTGTTCCCAAGATATACTCTCCGCAGAGAAACTGCTAGGCAGTTGTATTTTATGATTATGGGCAAACCCACCAACAATCTAAACTTCTTTTGGAGGATGAAATTAAGTCCGATTTATTTAGCTACTATTTCACATTTCCCCGGATCATCGGCTTTCCGACTAAGAAGGCAATTAAAATCGTATAAAGATAAGCATAAAGGACAACGTTGTTTTTTCGTAGGAAATGGACCTAGTCTCCGAAAAGAAGATGTAGAAAATCTAAGTGGAGAAATCACTTTTGCTGTTAACAATGTTTTCCCAATGTTTGAACAAACCAACTGGAGACCTACATATTATTTTTTTCAGGAATTTATTGCTCCAGGTCGTGAGGATATGTCCACAGAATTTTACTCCAAAATTCTAGATTCTGACTTGCCCACGGTGTTCTTGCCCTATTGTCGAATGTCGAAAAACTTAAAAAGGGAGAGGCAGGGCGCAACTGTTATTGTGCCAATATCGGTTGATTTTTGTATGTACTGGAACCAACCAATTAACAAATTTAGTCAAGATTGCACGAGGGTTGTAAACGCTGCATATTTATCTGCCTATTCAGTATTTCAATTAATCGCCTATATGGGTTTTTCTGAAATCTATCTGCTTGGTTGTGACGCTAGCTACTCGAGAGCAAAGCCACATTTTTATGAAAAAGATAACATCGATAAGATAATACATAAATCAAAAGAATCTTCAGCCAAGCAAACTGAGGGTATAAACTTTGGGTTTGATGCCATCAAACGAGCCATTGATAATATACCCGGGATTACTGTGTATAATGCAACCCGCGGAGGGAAATTGGAATTATTCATCAGGAAAGATCTAGAAGAGGTCTTAAGGATAAAGGAAAAATAGGAGGAATCATTGTATGAAAGTTATTATACTAGCTGGCGGGCTCGGCACGCGAATTAGCGAAGAAAGCCATCTCAAACCCAAGCCGATGATCGAGATCGGTGATCAGCCAATTTTATGGCATATCATGAAAACATATTCTCACTACGGGTTTAATGAATTTATTATTTGTGCCGGATATAAACAGCATATCATCAAGGAGTACTTTGCTGACTACTATTTACATCGCTCTGATATTACCTTTGATTTTTGCAATAAAAATGGTATTACCATTCACAATAATGTTGCGGAGCCTTGGAAGGTGACGGTAGTGGATACCGGCCTGAATACTATGACTGGTGGAAGAATTAAACGTGTAAAAGATTACATAGGTAATGAGACGTTTCTGATGACATATGGTGACGGCGTTTGTGATCTTAATATTTCAGAGCTTGTCGATTTTCACAAGAGTCAGGGTAAGCTTGCAACCATTACTGCTATTCAGCCGGGTGGCCGCTTCGGTACATTGGAAATTTCAAATGATGCATTGATTAAGCGTTTTGCGGAAAAACACAAAGATGATGGCGGTTGGATTAATGGGGGGTTTATGGTTCTGGAACCGGGAGTATTCGATTACATTCTGAACGATGCGACAACTTTTGAGAGAGAGCCGCTAGAGAAATTATCCACCATGGATCAGCTTACAGCATATAAGTATCATGGCTTTTGGCAGTGCATGGATACTCTGAGAGACAAGATTTATTTAGAAGAGTTGATTGTAAAGGGGACAGCGCCGTGGATAAAATGGTGATTGAGGTTTGCAATGAACGCTTGGAATAAAGTGAAAAGATTACTGAAAAAGTTGATTCCTGCTCCTGCCGAATCATTCCATGAACGTATGGAGGTACAGCAACAGCAGATTGGAAGTCTACAAAGGGCATTAGACGCCATATCTCGGAGTTTAATGCAGGCCCTAAAGGAACTGAACGAACTGAAGGAGCAGACTGCCAAGTTTAGCCGGCAGGACCAAGAACTTTTGAAAGCTCTGTCAAACTCCATGGAACTGCAAAGTCAAATTTTTACCGGCGCAATTGGGGAACTAAAATCAGAAACTACCCAGAATCGTTCGATTACGCTGGCGGTCAGTCGCGATATTGCTAAGAAGACTTGGTTTTATCGAAGTGATTTTGAATATCAATACTATCGTGATGCGTTATCGGGAGGTATCAAAGGTATTAAGAATTTTGAGAGCCGTTTTTTGAGCCTGGTCAAAGGTCTTGATTTTGATAGTATCGAGACAGTTGTTAGGATTCTTCAGCGGATGGATCTGATCTACCGATCGGAACCGAAACCGTTGGAGCTGTTTACAAAAGAAGAGCAGAAGAAACTTTGGGAGATGAAGGATCGCTTTTCTGCTAACCGCTTTCAGGTCTCAGATTCCCTTTTCTATTATCAGGGATATCTCCTTCCGCATAACCAATTTGAAAGCTGTGTTTTTTATTGTCGGCATGGCTTAGAACTGGTTCGCAATCCGGAAACGATAAGGAACAGAGATATTATAGACGCCGGAGCCTTTATTGGCGATTCTGCGCTGATTCTATCTCCGCTGACAAATAAAAAGGTGTATTCATTTGAACCGTCACCAGAGAACCATTCTCTGATGAAACAGACGATCACATTAAATAACCTTAAAAATGTCGTACCCGTTCCGATGGCATTAAGCGATAAAAAAGGGGAGCTGACGCTAAATCTCATAGGCTCCTCCAGCGGTAGCGTTCCTAATAAGGCGTTTGAATACAAAGGAAATACAATTGTTGAGGCAACTACTTTGGACGATTTCGTAGAGGAGCATGATCTGGACGTCGGGTTGATCAAAACGGACTTGGAGGGAGCGGAGCAGCTTTTCCTGAGTGGGGCGAAGCGAACAATTGAACGTTTCAAACCGATTCTTTTACTCAGTATCTATCACAGCATTGATGATTTTCTGGATATTAAGCCGAAGATTGAGGAACTGAATCTGGGATATAAATTTAAAATCAATAAACCTGTTGACGGCAGTATTATGCTTGAAGCTGTGCTGATAGCGGAGGTGTGCGATGACTAATATGACGTTTTTCAAAGGAAAGAGAATATTCCTGACCGGGCATACCGGTTTCAAAGGAGCATGGCTGAGTCGTGTACTTGTCGGTGCAGGAGCAACGCTGACAGGCTATTCTCTGGAGCCCCCGACACAGCCGAATCTTTTCTCGATCGCCGGGTTGGAAGGCAATATGATCTCTGTTATCGGTGATGTGAGGAATTATAAAGCCATGAAGGAGGCATTTGATACAGTACGACCGGAAATCGTGCTGCATCTTGCAGCTCAGCCAATTGTTAGAGATAGCTATAAGATGCCCGTCTATACTTACGAAACAAATGTAATGGGTACTGTCAATATCCTGGAATGCATTAGAAACAGTGATTGCGTAAGAAGCTTTCTGAACGTGACAACCGATAAGGTATATGAAAACAGAGAGTGGGAATGGGGTTACCGTGAAAACGAGCCGCTGGACGGATTTGACCCATACTCCAACTCCAAATCATGCTCGGAGCTGGTGACTCATAGCTACAAGAACAGCTTTTTTGAAGACGACTTGGTTGCGATCAGTACAGCGCGCGCTGGTAATGTCATTGGCGGGGGTGATTTTGCCAACGATAGAATAATTCCAGATTGTGTAAGAGCAGCTCAAAAAGGTGAGGCGATCATCGTGCGTAACCCGCATTCCACACGCCCATATCAGCATGTGCTGGAGCCTCTGTTTGCGTATCTCATGATTGTTCAGCGACAATATGAGGATAAAAAATATTCGAGCTGGTATAATGTCGGACCCGATGAATGCGATTGTGTCACGACTGGTAAGCTTGTTGATTTATTTTGTGAAAAATGGGGAAATGGCCTGAAATGGGAAAACAAATGGATGGGCGGTCCGCATGAAGCAAATTTCCTCAAGCTGGATTGCTCGAAAATCAAGAATACCTTTGACTGGTCGCCGAGATGGCATATTTCAGATGCCATCGAGAAAACCTGCGAATGGACGAAGGTTTGGATTGACCGCGGAGATGTTTCATTAGTGATGGACAAGCAAATTAAAGAGTATGCAGGGGGTATGGAATGAAAAAAGCAATCGTTACCGGAGCAAATGGTTTTGTAGGCAGCGCAGTAATACGGGAATTAATTAAGCATGACTACATGGTATATGCTTTGGATAGGGAAGGCATGAACGATAACCTTCCAAAGGATCAGCATGTTGCTTTTATCCCTTGTGAACTTGCAGAAATGGCATCATTGAAGGAAAGCATTCCAACTGACGACTATGATGTTTTCTTTCATTTCGCCTGGGTCGGCTCGGCTGGACCGGATCGGGCAGATACTGCATTGCAGCTGCAAAATGCCCAGTGGACTGTAGAATCCTTACGCGTTGCAAAAGAATTAGGATGTAAGCGTTTTGTTTGTGCAGGGAGTATCATGGAGCATGAGACCATTGCCGCCTGTTACACACAGGGAAACAGGCCGGGTATGGGATATATTTACGGAGGGGGAAAGCTGATCGCTCATGTAATGTGTATGTCGGTTGCTGCGCAGATCGGAATCGATTTAATCTGGCCGGAAATAACAAACGCCTATGGTGTCGGAGAGCGAAGTCCGCGCATGATAAATACCACCATCCGTAAAGTTCTTAATGGTGAAAATCCACAGTTTACCGCAGGAACACAAAACTATGATTTTGTATATATCGACGATGTAGCACGTGCATTTCATCTTATCGGTGAAAGAGGGAAGCCCTTCCATGAATATCTGATTGGAAGCTCAACGGCTCGGCCCTTGCGGGAATTTCTATTGGAAATGAAAGCTGCCATCGCCCCTGATTTGGAATTTATTTTCGGTGATATTCCGTTTACCGGCATTGACCTCCCGATAGAAAAGTTTGACTGCTCGCAGACAGAGAGGGACACCGGCTTCCGGGCTCAAATCAGCTTTGCAGAAGGTGCGAGACGGACGATGGAATGGCTGGAAACTCAGGAGGAAGTGTAAAATGATTCAGAAATTTGAATTCTATCAGACCGAAATGGACGGGCTGATTCAAGTTACTCCGTTTAGTGCGGACGATGTCCGGGGATGTTTTATCAAGGATTACTCCAAGGAATTATTTAAGCAAAATGGCATCACCCATGATTTAAAGGAAGTATTCTATACGGTATCGTATAAGGGGGTGATCCGTGCGTTACATTTTCAGCGCGTTATGCAGCAACCAAAGCTGGTGCGCTGCATCGCTGGCCATATTTTTGACGTCGTTGTTGATTTGAGAAAGGATAGCCCTACATTTAAAAAATGGCTGGGTTTTGACCTTACCGAAGAAAATAAGCAGGAGCTATTAATTCCTGCAGGCTGCGCGCATGGTTACCTGGTTCTAGAGAAATCGATTGTGTCTTATAAATGCTCTGAGAAGTTTTATGGCGAGTATGATGACGGGATCATGTGGAACGATCCGGATATTAACGTACAGTGGCCTATCCACAGGATTGGCGGCCTTAAACAGGTGATTTTAGCTGAAAAGGACAAGAATCTTCAGACTTTTGCACAATTTATGGAGGCCCATGGTGGATTTTAAACAAAGACACAATATAGATTGTCTGGTTATTGGCTGCGGCTTGTCTGGTAGCGTGATTGCCCGTTATCTGGCCGAGGAATTAGGAAAGAAGGTTGTCATATGGGAGAGGCGGAATCATATAGCTGGCAATATGTATGACTATGTGGATGAACACGGGATTTTGGTTCATAAGTACGGCCCGCATACTTTTCATACCAATGAAAAAAGTCTCTATGACTATATGTGCCGTTTCGGAGAATGGGATGATTTCCGTTTGACCTGTATGGCGCAGATTGATGGGAAGTTCACACCGACCCCCTTTAATTTCCAAACGATCGATGATTTTTATTCTTCTGAATATGCTCAAAATTTAAAGAATGAGTTACTTACGGCTTATCCAAATCAGGAAAAGGCTACGATTGTGGAGTTGATGAAGCATTCCCAGCCAGACATTCGAGCTTATGCGATGTTTCTCTTTGAAAAGGATTATAGTCTCTATACTGCAAAGCAGTGGGGCGTTTCGCCGTCCAAAATTGATATAAGCGTTTTAAATCGAGTTCCTGTTCTGTTTTCATACAAAACGGGTTATTTTGATGACAGATATCAAGTTATGCCTCGTATCAGTTATACCAATTTTTTTAAAAATCTTATTGATCATCCAAATATCTTTGTCGAACTGGGTATCGAGGCGCTCGATCATATTAGCATGTCCTCTTCGGAAGATACTTTGTTGATAGATGGCCGTCCGTTAAATATTCCTGTTATATACACGGGAGCTTTGGATGAACTGTTTGCGCAAATGGGCGCGCTGCCATATCGCTCTCTTTGTTTTGAATGGAGATATGAGGATATTGACAGCTTTCAGGACGCACCGGTGGTCGCATATCCACAGGCAGAGAGATATACGCGCATTACGGAGTATAAAAAGCTGCCAAATCAAAACGTGCGTGGAACTTCATATGCGGTAGAGTATCCGCTGACGTATCGTGCGGGGGAGGGCGCAGAGCCGTATTACCCATTACTTACGGAGGAAAGTCTGCGGATTTATCGTGAATTCAAGAAAAAAGCGGAAAAGGTTAAAAACCTGATTTTTTGTGGCCGTTTAGCAGATTTCAAATATTACAACATGGATCAGGCATTAGATCGTGCATTGAAAGTCTGTAGCAAGATTTCAACATATTTATAAATATTGATTCAAGACTGGTCACAACAAACTGCGAGATAAGAACTGAAGTCAATTTTCTATACGGCGTTTTTTTCAATATGATCACGGTAGGTCTTCACTATTAATGGCATTACTTTTACAAGCGAGAATTCTCCTACTTTATTTTGTGAAACCTCGATATAACTATGCCTGACAGATGAATTTTTATAGATTTCAAGCATTTGATCTGCAAGCTGCCCTTGGTTCTCGCTCTTAAACAACAATCCATTCACCCCATGCTCAACAAGCTCCCGATGTCCCTTGATATCGCTTGCGATTACCGGCAGGCCGCAAGCCATGGCTTCCATGACGTTGAATGGGAGCCCTTCGATCCGGCTGGTGGTGACGGCAACGTCGCAGCAGGGGTACAGCTCGTTCATATTTTTTACATATCCCAAGAATTTGACGCGGTCAGAGATATTTAGTTTTTCTGTTAGCGCCTTTATATCTTCCAGCAAAATGCCGTCTCCTGCCAGTACTAGCTTTAGTCTGTCGGCAGAGAGGCCGGCGGGCAGCCCGCCTTTTTCCTCAAGGTCCTTTATTTGATCCACAGCTTTCGCAAAACCCCTTAGCAGCAGCTCATGGTTCTTGCGCTTGGAAAATTCTGCGGCATAAACAAAGACAAAATCATTTTCTTCAATGCCGAAAGCGGCCTTCTGCTCTTTTGTGCATTGCAGAGGCTCCCCTTGCGCCGTTTGAAACCTGGACAAGTCGATTCCCATACCGTTGATATAGTATATCTTTTGAGGATCCTTACATAGTTTATATTTCTTGGCAATCCCCAGATCCTCTTGGTTCATGACCATGAGTACGTCGGTAACATTGCTGCAGACCATTTCCGGGATAAGATAGGCCCACTTTTTCAGACTGTTATCATCATGAAAAAGATAGCCGTGGGCGGTATGGAATACCCGCATTTCTTTACGAAGCCTTCCCGTCATCATCCCGGCCAGCCTGGTCACGATCCCGGCCAGCGTTGCATGAGAACTGATCACATCAAAGCGTTCGTCCTTCAGCAGCCTTCTGGTATAATTGATTGCACGCAGATTCTGAAAGCTGAAAAAGCGCTTGCTTACGGGCAGCGCGATTGCGGACACTTCCCAGCCCAGCCTTCTGAATTCCTCCAGATAGGGAAGGTGGAAGTTTTCGATATGGGACATGGTGGAGGCTGTGAAGAGGATCTTTTTAGGGGCCTCAGCCTGCGGCGTATTGTCTGCCGTCTTACTCACTGTGATTCACCCACCCCTTAAATACCGTCATCATCAATATTTTGATATCAAATAAAAAGCTCCAGTTTTCAATATAGAAAATATCGTGCTCGATTCTTCCCTTGATCGACGTATCCCCCCGGAACCCGTTGACCTGCGCCCAACCGGTGATTCCCGGACGCACGTGGTGTTTGATCATGTAAAGGGGGATTTCTTCCTTGAAGTTATAGACATGGTACGGGATTTCGGGCCGCGGTCCGACAAGGCTCATGAACCCGTTCAATACATTGAACAGCTGGGGCAACTCATCAATGTTGTATTTCCGCATAAATGCGCCGAATTTTGTCTTTCTTGGATCGTCCTTCGTCGTCCAGGCCGTCTTGTCCGAGCCATCGGCAGCCACCTTCATAGATCGAAACTTATACATCATGAAGTTCTTCTTGTTAAGACCCACCCTTTCCTGCTTGTACAAAATCGGCCCGGGCGAGGTCGCCTTAACGCATATTGCCGTGATCAGTAAAAAAGGCGATAGTACGATGATGAGAATCAGTGCGGAGAAAAAATCAAACAGGCGCTTCAGCCAGTTGTTCAGGAGGTTGTCCAACGGAATCTTCCTGATGTTGATAACCGGAAGCCCTTCAATTTCATCGATGTAGGGTTTTGCCGGCAGATATTTTGTGTAAAACGGAATTACGCTGATTTTGGTTCCGGACTTTTCGCAGGTCTCGATAATGTCAGGCAGATGGTTGTATTGATCATACTCCAGCGCCACTACAACCTCATCGATGGCTTCGGCTGACAGTACTCTCTCCAAATCATCAAATCTTCCTTTATAGGGAATCGAATTCTTGAAATTTGATGCTTCTGATGACACCTCTGATGATGCGTTTGATGAAGTCGCGCCGTCATACCGGTCGCTTAAAAAGCCGGCGACAAAATAGCCGAGATTTCTGTTACTGACGATTTTTTTGACAAAATCAAGCGCCAGATCATTGTAACCGATGATCAGCATTCGTTTTACATTGTACCCTTTAGCTCTAAAATGCCGGAGGGTTTTCCGCAGAATGATGCGGATTATGATCATCAGAAGGGTATTGATGGCACCGAACAGCAGAATGACCATTCTGGATATGTTGACTTCCTTGAACAGGAAGGACAGGATCACGATCAGAATAATTCCGAGCATGTTGGCTTTGATGATCCTGTTGATCTCGAGAAGCAGCCGCTTCGCCCGGTAGGATTCATATAACTGAAAATAGTTATAGATCAAAAGATAAATCGGAATGGCGATGACGGAGACCTTGAAATAGAAATCAATGGGGACACGGGGGCCTGTATAAAACAGAAAGCGAAGGAAATACGCATCCGACATGGAAAACAAAAAAATCAGAATGTCGAGGAGAATCTGAGCCGTATTGAATATCTTCTGGTTTTCTCGTATCATGGCGGGTCCCTTTCTGCTGATTTGATTGCCGCTTTGGCAGGTGCATACTTTACGCCTGCAATCATACTCATTATATATGGAAAACTGACTCGAATCAACATGGGAATCCCATTTGCCGCAACACCGAAAACATTGCAAAGTTCAATCTCTTACTATATCAACAAGAGGTTCGTTATTTCTTTCCTTTCCTATAAAAATCGCATACTTTTTGTGTTATATATTCGACATCCTCAACTTTTAGATTATAATACATAGGTAATCTTAACAGTCTTTCGCTTTCCTTAGTTGTATATATGTCATTGCCATGAAACCTTCCAAACTTTTTTCCTGCTGGCGAAGTGTGCAAAGGTACATAGTGTGAAGTTGCTTTTATATGGTTCTTTGCTAAATACTGTTCCAAAGCCCCCCTATCTTTTAAATCGGTAGCTTTGATATAAAACATATGCGCATTATGAACACACTCATCTGGTATAATAGGTAATTCTATGTAACCTTCTCTGGACAATGAATTAAGTAGAGTATAATACAAATTCCAGGTACCCATCCTGTTTCTTGTTATCGTTTCCGCTAATTCAAGCTGGGGAAAAAGGTATGCAGCACCTAACTCGCTCGACAGATAAGAACTTCCTTTATCAAGCCAGGTATATTTATCAACCTGGCCTTTGATAAACTGACTTCTGTTTGTTCCTTTTTCGTGGATGATTTCAGCTCTGCATGCATGTCCATCATCCTTTATCAAAATAGCTCCCCCTTCACCCATGGATAAGTTCTTTGTTTCATGAAAACTTAGGCATCCGAAGTCTCCTATTGAACCGAGCGCCTTCCCCTTATAACTTGCCATTATTGCATGTGCAGCATCTTCAACTACAAATAAAGAATGATTCTTGGCGATTTGAGTTATTTTTTCCATATTACACGCAACACCGGCATAGTGCACTGGTAAGATCGCCTTTGTTTTTTTACTTATCGCTTCTTCTACCAGGCTGTCGTCAAGATTCATGGTGTCCGGCCTGATATCAACGTAGATGAGGGAAGCACCTCTCAATACAAAAGCATTTGCAGTCGAAACAAAGGTGTACGATGGTATTATGACTTCATCACCTGGCTTAATATCCATTAGAATTGCCGTCATCTCCAATGCATGAGTACAGGAACTAGTGAGTAGAGCTTTAGTAACTTCACACTTGGATTCCAGCCAGGCATTGCACTTATGATTGAAAGGCCCATCACCGCTCAATTTCTGATTTACTGTTATTGCTTCCTCAAGGTATTTTAATTCAGTTCCTATATAGGGGGGGATATTAAAACGAATCATACTTAACCTCTAATCTTGTAATAATACCTTGCTGTTTATACAAAAAAAAGATTCTTAATCTTCCTATAGCATTCTTCTTCGCTGTATGCTTGTTTAATTTTTATTTTATTGGATTCAATTTCTTCGTGTGTTAATGAAATTAGAAAGTCATCCGTTTCGCCCCGCATGAGATTGTCTATGCTCCCAGGCTTTATTCCCATAGAACAAAGCGCCTTAAAGGTTGTCGTATTCTCCCTTAGATAAATCTTTTTCCCCAAATAAATCAATGGGATAATGTTTCCTTTCCCTTGCTGCCTGTAATGATTCATAATGGCCACATCAACCCTGTTAAGTAAAGCAAAATATATATCCGGTTTAAGAAAATCTATTAATGGTATAAATCGTTCCCCAAGAAGTTCGTAACCAATCCTTATAACTCTATCAATATAAACAGGATTTCCATACGATAAAGGACAAATGACAGCGAAGCTCTTATTCTCCAGTCCATTCAGAAGCCGCAAAATGCTGAGATGGTTATTATTGGGGGATCCAGAATTTCCGACTTGAACCAATGTGTCAAACTGATTCACTTTTGACAATTCAGGAAAATCATTAGTACTGGGTTTTATGTCGAGTACGGTAAAATTGATCGGGTTTGGATAATGAAACTCTCTATACAATGCATTCGTTTTATAGTTTGATAGAACCAGCTTATATTCATCTTCATAATCCATGGCTATGTAATCAAGCCGTGCAATTATATTTTTTTTAAAAGGTTTTATAATTTTATTTTTGATTAACCTCTTAAATTCAGTTGGTGTATAAGCGATCTCCTTCGTTTCATCCTCAAGTAAACTATCATGAAGATCTCCGTATATGTCATATCCCCACGATAACCAAATCAGCTGCTGCATAGGTTTAGCATATCGAAAGACAAGGATACTATTATACCCCCCAAGTGAATGAATATATACTCTCTCAGAATCTATAAATAAATTTTTAAGATTCTTGTTATTTATACACCTGAAATAATCGAAATAGCTTCCGACCCTAATGACGGATAGGTTCTTCAATTTGTTACTATTTACAAATTTTACATTCCTCGATGGAGTGATGATCAGAAAAAAATGTTCATCGAGAGAAAAGTATTTTTCAATAAAATCCATGAATTTTTCAGAGTATATACTATCCGGCAATAGATGAAGATTCATAATCAACCTCCGAACATTACGGTGAATTACTCTTTTGTGCCGTAATCAGAAATCCCGTCACACAAGCCTAATATATTTCTCAACTCACTTGATGACATTACAGAAGAGCCATTTGAATCAATAATGTGATGTACACGATGCAGAAGATCAGCGTTCGTTGCTAGCCTTGTCCTCTCTTTATCAAACCAGATATTATCCTCTAAACCAATTCTCACACCATAACCCATAGAAATAGCTAGTGAGTTAACCATCAGTTGGACGTTCCCCACACCACCCAATGAAAACACCGAATCTTGCGGCAATGAGTTTACCATCGCACCGATGTGTAGCAGATTTGCTTGAGCACATGCAATATTACCAAGTATCAAATTAAAGTAATACGGCGGCTTTAACATACCCTTTTTTATAAGGTATACCGCATAGTTAAGCATACCAACGTCAAAGGCCTCAAGTTCCGGTTTGATTTTATTCTGGTTCATGAAATCTAATAATTGCAGAATCATAGTTGGATCATTGATACTTGCTTGATTATTGAAGTTTAATGAACTCAAAGTGAGACTTCCCATATCAGGCTTGAGATCTCCCTTTAATGTTAAGACCTCTGAACGCGATTCAAACTCATTTTTTGTCCGTCCACTAGTGGAAACACAAATGATCATATCCGGCACTTTATCTCTAATGCCGGATATAATTCTTGCATATGTTTCTTTTTTATAATCCGGTTCGCCCGTTATTTCATTCCTTACATGAAGATGAACCATAGAGATTCCAATTTCAGCTGCTGAAACAGTCTCACAAATGATTTCTTCTACTGTTATTGGAACGTATGGAGTTTGATTTTTTGTTGGAAGCATTCCTGTCGGTGCAAAATTTACTACGGTTTTATTCATTTCTTATTACCCATTATAATTCCGGTTTCCGAGTGATAACCAATAGTTCTGCTTGGATTTCCGACATTTTTTGAGTACTTTTCCGTGTCCTTGATAACAAGGCTTGCCGCGCCAACCAACGTTTCATCCGATATGGTAGTAAGTTCAATTATGGTGGCACCGATACCGATAAAACATAAATTACCTATTTTACAGCGAGCAGCTACATTACAGCCGGGACTGAATACATTATGATTACCAATTTCAAATTCATGACCAAGGTATACCTGTTGACGAATAATATTGTTGCTTCCCATCTGTCCTTTCGAACCGACATGGGACTGTGCAAACACTAAATTGTTATCACCCATAATAATATCAGGCGATACATCCGCTTTTCTGCTAATATAATTTCGAATTTGATAACCTTTTTCTTTCGCGCTTTTATAAAAAACCTCCCTTTCACGCAGTTGTCTAAATCCTGTAAATGGTGCAATCAGATCAAAATCCTTAGGCGGATACAATCGATTTATAGCTGTAAAGTCTACTAGTGGAAGATTTAAAAATTTATCATGATTCAAGTATTTACTGTCAACAGCAAAAGCTGCAATTTCAAAATTCTCATCATTGTAAGCATCATAGAACAGCATTTCGCTTAGTATTGTATTCCCATATACGATTACTTTCTTCATAATTTTGTACTCTTAGATTCGTATAAGCTATATTTAAGGAACCATTCCAGTGGAAAAACTTGTGCAATCAAACCTTGCTGTATTTTCCAGATTCCTATTCCTCGCACATAAAGCTATTAACTGCTATGTATTTGAATATTATTATATATGAAAAACTGACTCGAATCAATAAGGGAATGCTCATAGAAAAGGCTGCCATACCTGATTGATTATTAGCAATAAAACCCAAAAATTCAATTATAAATACCGCTCCGGGTATGAAAATGCCGTTTATTTATTGACCTGGTTTTGAATGTGGTTTATAGTAGAACTGTATTTGGGAATACGAAAGTCTTAGAGGGGAATAAGGAAATGAAGAGATTAGTCATAATGATCACAGCAATCATACTGATATTCAGTACCTGCATTTCGGAAGCATTCGCAGAAACTTCGGGAACCGGGACGGCGGCACAGAAAAAAGTCATGGTCTATCTGAAGCCTGATATCAGTGTGGAATTGAACGGAGTCCGGCAGGTTTTCAAAAATGTTCATGGACAAACTGTCTATCCCATCATCTATAACGGATCGACCTACCTTCCTGTCAGGGCAGTTTCGGCGCTTATGAATGAACCTGTTGAATGGGACAGCGGGAGCAAGACGGTTTACATAGGAAAGACTCTGTCCTATCCGATCAAATCCGATGCGCCCATACCAAGCAGTGCGGCGGCTCCGGCCAGTGAAAGTGATCTTTACCTTTTAGCTGGCATGCAGGCAAGTCTTGTAACGGCCTATTCAAAGCCGGATGTTTTGGTCATGTATGACTTTGTGATCCAGTCATTTAAGGACGCAAAAGGTAAAACAGTGTATCCCCTCATTTATAACGGTTCCACTTATTTACCGATTCGAGCGGTTTCCGTTCTGATGAATAAAACGATCACCTGGGACGGTGTTGCCAAGAAGATATGCATCATCAGTGAAGACGAGGAAGAGGAGTCGGAAGATAAACCTGATAATGAGGCCGATGAAGACTCGGTCCTTGCCATGCTGAAAGAATTCTATGAGAGCGAAGAGGCCTTATACTATGAGGCCAGTGCCAAAGTTTCCAGCATCAGGACTTCATCACTGGAGGAAAAGCAGGCGATTGCCGTTTCAGCAAGCGATAACTATTCGGTAGCACAAGCAATTACCCAGGAGATCAGGACAATCGACCAGTCTGATTTCACGGAAAATGAAAAAACAGCCTGTGAAAAGCTTCTGGCTTTTGCTGAAAGCAATGAGTATTACCTGCTTGTCCTTGAAAATATTGCATACCTTGCAGCCGCTGAAGCCGATTATTCCATGCTTGCGGACACCTTCCTGTATTTTGCCATGGAAGCGCAGACAAAGATGGGAGAAGCGAGAAAGCTGATCATTAAGATCCCGGTGTATAATTAGTGTGAATCGTGTTTGTATTGGATGCCCGGCAGATTGCTCTGCCGGCGTTGTTTTTATTGCTAGTGAAATGTAATTTTCTTAATCTTGATGGCTATAGGAAGAGTATGTTATCATTCACTGTGTGAGGGATTGATATAAAGACGAAGAATTTATACTTAGTAAGGTGTGGATTTTATGAACAAACGAATACTCTTAATTGGTTCTTGTGGTGGATTGACGGGTTATTATTTAGCAAAGCTGTTTAAACAAAGCAGACCGGATCTTCAATTGTGGGGAATTGACTCTGGCGATCCTTCCGCAACTTCATTTTATTTGGATCATTCCAGTAAGTGTCCTAAGGCTTCAAACCCGGTGGAATATTTTGATTTTTTAATTCGTTATATAAATGAAAATGAAATCGATTATTATTTACCCACCCATTCGGTAGAAACACTAATGGTTTCGAAATATGAAGATAGAATCAGGAATAATACAAGAGTAAAATTTATAATTTCACCTTATGAAACTTATCGCAAATTTAATAGTAAAATTGATTCCTATTATTCATTTTCTGAATTAGGACTGAATGTTCCGAAACTATATTTATCAGAACAGGATATTCTCTTTCCTGCGTTTGCAAAACCGGAAATTGGAAGTGGAAGCAGGAATTCATTCGTTCTTGATGGTATTTTGGATTATAAATATTTTAAAAAGAAGTATCCTGCATTAGTTGTAATGGAGTATTTGGATGGACATGAATATACTGTAGATGCAGTTTTTGATAATAAGGGGAAGCTCATCTCTTATAATCAGCGCGTCAGAATGAAACAGATGGGAGGCGCAACCATATTTACAAAGAATGAATTTGCCTTGATCGATATATACCGGGATTTAATCAGGCTATCACAGAAACATGTTTTTAAAGGAGTTGTGAACCTGCAATTTATTTTAAAAAATGAAGAAGCGTACTATACAGATGTTAATCTGAGATACGCTTCGGGGGGACTTCCCCTGTCTGTTGTATCGGGCATTAATTTGCCGGAACTGCTGATAGCGCTGCTTGATGGCAAAACAATTGACCCCGAGTTGTATCAATCTGACAGGAAAAACCGAATCATGTACCGTTGTTTTGAAGAAAGGTATATTGTTGAGGATGAATAGCAGAATTTTTGTTGATTTTGATGGAACTATTACTGATATTTGGCGGAGATATTATGCATTAGTTTCAGATTTTTTTGGATTGTCGGATGATCTATTTCTGTTATATAGAAACCTAAAAAAAACCTTACCTGACGACAGAAAACTCCTTCCATGTTTCATAGGAATGGATTCTAAACAAGTAGAAAAATACCTCGATTTCAAGCATCAAAGTATTGAATCCAAAGAATACTTAAGCATGGATACATTATTGATTGAGCCTGAAATTTTGAAATCAATGCTTGACCGATATAATTTTAATATACTTACTATCCGAAAAAATCCGGATGCGCTTTACGAACAGTATCGGGCTCTTGGAATTGAGTTTTTGAAGAGTAAAACTGTTGTGTTGAAACCTGAGGGCTCGGATTCAAAACTAAACTGGATAAAACAGAATACTGAAAAATCTGATCAGGTTATTATTGTCGGGGATTCGGAAACAGATTTGGCTGCGGGAACGATGGAGTTATGTAAAACATTTTTTGTATGTACGGGACTACGTTCTCTTGAAGCGATGCCGGGAATCGTCAAGCCAGATTATGTTTGTGCAGATATCAAAGATTTTTTTCGTTGTCTTGCAGAGCTTACCGCCCTATAATCCAGAATTGTTTGAAACCAATACATAACGCCTTATGAGTTTTTCTTCTCATAAGGCGTCTTTTACTGTTCTCTTATTGTAACCGGGCCATTTCGGAGCAAATATCCGTTTCGTATTTTCTACACCTAAATTGTTGCAGGTTCTGTTCCTACCGTGCTGGCCAGTTCATAATCATTGATTGCCAGATTGTATTCCAGCAGGGCCTTGGAGTATTCCAGCTGTTTGGAATAATAAGCCAGCTGGGCACCCTCAACATCAGATAAGGTCGCCATGCCGGCGTCGTACTGCAAGCGGGCCAGGCGTTCTGTTTCCTTGGCGTTTTCAACGGCTTTTTTGCCGGTCTGTACGGCGGAGTACTTTTCATTCATTTTCATATATTTGGTTCTCACGTCGCTTTCCACGGTGAGAGGAGCATTTTTCTTGCCGGTTTCTGCCATCAGCATGGACATTTTTGCTTTGATATATCTGGAGGAAGTTGTCGGATACCCCTTAAAATTGTTCATGTTCAGAGTGGATACTTTCACCAGATAATCTGCCTCACGGATTTCGTTTCGGTTTGCAAGGGCGTCTTTGATGGATGCTCCCAGAGTTTTGGAAGACAAAGGAACCTCATTGATGGTATCTGTCAGCACTACGTTTTGCATCAAACCATATCCCATAAACTGATTGAAGCCCATCTTCATCGTATTCAATCCGTTTTGAGCAGCCAGCAGACTGTCCTTTGCTTCATATACGGAGGTTTCTGCCTGAAGCACATCGCTTTTTGACACAGTGCCAAGCTTATATTTTAGCTGGGTGTTGCTCAGAAGCTTTTCCTTCAGCGCCAGATTGTCTTTTGCAATCTGCACCTGATTTTCAATTTCTTTCAGGGTGAAATAGTTTTTCAGCGTATCACTTTTCAGCTTGTTGATTTCCGAATCGAAATTTCTTGTGCCCTGAGAAGATGCATAATCCTTTTGAATCTGAAGGATGTTTTTGTCTGTTGTGCTGTAATCTCCGCCGAGCTCCTTTGACTTGTTGATCAGGCTGACGGACTCTCCATAGCCGTTCGCAACTCCGTTCGCGCTCTGCTTGTTCAGCGCAGCCATCTCTGCCCCTGGGCTGTCTGAAAGCATTTTCTTATAGGCGTCTTCGAGCGACAGCTTGATCGGCTCCCCGGTAAAGGTCATATCCGCTGTGGAAACGGCGGCATCGGTGGCTTTGACAGCCGCACCCGTCGTTTCTGCAGCCGAAGATGTCGTTGCTGCTGCATCTGTGGTTTTATTTGTTTCTGCTGCAAAAGCAACAGTGATTCCGCTTAGAATCAATAACAATACCATGCTTGTACATAAAAATTTTTTCATTGAATCTCAAATCCTTTCTACTCTTTTATAAATTCTGACTCGCCGGTCGGTATTAATATTCTACTCTCAAATACTTGGCTCGTCAATACACAGTTCACAGCAAAATGTTGATTTTTAAGGCGTTTTTAACAGATTATTAAAAAATCATTGTGGCATTCTGTGTTACAAATCAGTAACATTTTCTGATCTGCTGTTTTTTTCAAAATTCCAAGCGTCTTTGCACATGTCAAGAATACTTCGTCTGGCGGTCCAGCCCAGCTCACTTTTTGCTTTTGTCACGTCTGCATAAGACACTGCAATATCCCCCGGTCTTCGAGCTGTGATCACGAGGGGGACAGGAATTCCACTGGCCTCTTCAAAGGCCTTCACGAGCTGAAGAACGGAAGTACCCTTGCCTGTACCCAGATTATAGATATGCACTCCGCTTGACAGCTGCTCGAATGCGGCGACATGACCTTCGGCCAGATCCATCACGTGGATGTAATCGCGTACGCCGGTGCCGTCGATGGTGGGGTAGTCATCTCCGAAGACCCTGAGTTTTTTCAGGCTTCCTTTCGCGACCTTCGCGATATAAGGCATCAGGTTGTTGGGAATTCCGTTGGGATCCTCTCCGATGACACCGCTTGGATGTGCCCCGACGGGATTGAAATACCGGAGCAGACTGACGGAGAACGTCCCGTCTGCTTTTGCCGCATCCGTCAGGATTCTTTCACTCATGGCCTTGGATTCACCGTATGGATTTGCGGCCGGCTTCCGCTCCATGGTCTCCACAAAGGGAATTGCATTTTCTCCGTAAACCGTCGCAGAGGAACTAAAGACAAATTTATGGACTCCGTATTTTTGACAGGCCGAAGCGAGGATCATTGTGCTGACCACATTGTTATAGTAATACTGCAGAGGCTTCTCTACCGATTCGCCCACCGCTTTCAATCCGGCAAAATGAATGACTCCTTCGATCCGGTTCTCCGAAAAAATCTGATCGACGGGCTTTGCCTCAGTCACATCGATCCGGTAAAAGGGAAAATCCTTTCCGGTAAGGGATTTCACCCTGTCCAGTGTATCCGCTTTGCTGTTGCAAAGATTGTCGGCGACGACGATATCATGCCCCGCCTCCAGAAGCGCCGTACAGGTATGGGAGCCGATAAAGCCTGCGCCGCCGGTAACCAGTATGCTCATGGATAGCATGCCCTCCTTTTGAATATGGTTGGAACTTATTATTATAAACTCATTATGAATTTAACGAATATCCCGCTGTTTTTTCTTCACAAATTTATATTCTTCACCTATTTCATTCGTTATCATTCATCATACTTTACTTTTACGGGGTGGACAAGTAAAATAAGTGCAAAAGGGAAGAGGGAAAAGCAGCATGAAAGAAATTAAAAAAGTATCCATAATCGGTCTGGGCAATCTGGGCATTGCCTACGCACATCATCTTTCCAAGAGGATGCCGAAGGAGGATCTGAGAATCATTGCGGATCGCGCCAGGATCGATCGATATCAAAGAGAGGGTGTCTTCTGTAACGGAGAGGCATGTGACTTTCATTACGTGACTCCCGAGGAGGAGGTCGAACCTGCCGGTCTGATTCTGTTTACAGTAAAATTTCAGAATCTGCAGGAGGCCATTGCAGCCGTAAAGAATCACGTTGGAAAGGATACCGTCATTCTTTCCGCGCTGAACGGAATTTCCAGCGAGGGAATCATCGGGGCTGCCTGTGGAATGGACAAAATGCTCTATTGTGTTGCTCAGGGCATGGACGGGATCAAAAGCGGAAACCGGCTGACCTATGGCCATATGGGAATGCTCTGTTTCGGAGACGGTGAGGCGGGAGTTATCTCGGACAAGACAAGGACGGTTGAAGCCTTTTTCAGAGAAGCAGAGCTTCCCCACGAGGTGGAAACAGATATGATGAAGCGGCTGTGGGGCAAGTTCATGATGAATGTGGGCGTCAACCAGACCGCATCGGTTTACCTCTGCAATTACGGCGGCCTGCAGTCGGACGGTCCGGCAAGGGACACCATGGTTGCTGCCATGAAAGAAGTGATTTTGCTGTCCGAAAAAGAGGGCTATCCCCTGACGGCAGATGATTTGTCCTACTGGCTCAAGGTTCTGAGTGTTTTGAGGCCGGAAGGAAAGCCGTCCATGCAGCAGGATATGGAAGCCGGAAAGACAACCGAGGTTGCGCTTTTCTCAGGCACCGTTATTGAGCTGGCGAAGAAGCATGGAATGGAAGTTCCGGTCAATCAATCGTTGTATCAGAAGATCAGAAAGATGGAAAGCATTTATGAAATTTCTGATTGATGTCCGGTAAAAGATATGTTATAATGCATTTTACTGGGAAATTTCCTGGGCGGTTAGCTCAGTTGGCTAGAGCGCCTGCTCGACAAGCAGGAGGTCGTTGGTTCGAGCCCAATACTGCCCACCAAGCAAAAAGATAGATTTGATCTGATTTGATCTGATCTATTTTTTTTTATTGAATATTAAATCAATCGTTGTCAAAGGAATCAGAAAAAGTTATAGTTTTATAAAGACAGTATCAATCGAAATAAATCTGGCAGGAATACCCAAAACAGTGCAAGGACGGAGAGGAAACACCCATGAAAAAAATCAGAAGAGTGACTCTAATTGTAATTGTAATCGCCGCATTGCTCGGCGCCAGCGTTTCGTCGTTTGCGTTCAGTGAAAACGAGAGCCGCAGCGTAGAAAATTTCTTCATAGAGGCGCAGCTGTTAAAAGGAGACGGAAGCGGCTACGGACTGGACAAGCCGACGACCCGGATGGAGGGTATCGTCATCCTGATCCGGCTTTTGGGAAAAGAGGCCGACGCGCAGCAGCTGCAGAATTCTCCAAGCCGGTTCCTTGATGTTCCCGCCTGGGCGACGGGATATGCCAATTACGCCTATGCTGCGGGAATTTCCATGGGAGTCGCGGATACTCGGTTCGGAACCGGAGATTTGCTGACGGCACAGCAATTTCACACGCTGTTGCTGAGGGTTATCGGCTATGACGACAGCCGGGGAGATTTCCGCTGGACAAATTCGGTGGGCAAGGCGGAAGAACTCGGCATTCTGTCCCGTGAACTGGCAGATCGGTATGAGGACAATCCTGCCTATACAAAACGGGATCTGATTGAAACCTCTTTCTGTTTCCTGATGGCTCAGTATAAAGACGGAAGCGCCACTCTGATCGGGAATCTGATCGGTTCCGGCGTAATTTCTGACGAACTGGCCGTGGAATACGGCTTGATCGTGGATCGATGGGACAGTATTTCTACCAATCTCAATGAACAGGAATACTATTCGTTTCAGTTAAAGGATAACCTGCTGACCATAACCGGCAGAAGCGGTGAAGCAAACAAGGAATGGCTTCTTGTTCTGATTCGCAGCAAGGAGACCGGCGCGAAAAAAACGGATCAGGTCTTTAAGAGAAATTCGGGCGGGAGATACGAGTACCAATTATCCGTAAGCAATCTGCCGAAAGGGGACTACTATGTAGACCTTTACTCGAACGATGAAAAATATAACAAATACACAAGCTTTATCCTTTCCAGCCTGACTCTCCGGGTTACGTCAAAGGATTCCTATTTCGTTCCGTCGCCCGTCTATGGGGAAAACCTGAGATTTTTTAAGGGCAACCGGGTAGAATCAAAGGACGAATCCATGACCCTGGCGACGAGGGCCGACAAGAATGCAGCCGAGAGGATCCGCCAATTATCCGCTGATATTACGAAGGACTGCCGGACCGATTATGAAAAAATTCTTGCAATCCACGATTGGGTGGCGGATTATGTGTATTATGACCGGGATTATCTCAACGGCAAGACCAAAACGACCAATCTCACCTCCATATCCGTGCTGGATAATCGATATGCGGTATGCAGCGGCTATTCCAGCTTGACCAAGGATCTGATCACTGCGGCGGGAATCCCCTGCAAGCTGATTGTGGGCTACGCTCTTGGAATCGGAACCGGAGAGGAGGACTGGAGCGATGTGAACCTGAGAAGGCTGAAACCGAATCACGCCTGGAATGAAGCTTATGTCGACGGCAGATGGGTCATCCTCGATACAACCTGGGATTCTTCCAATACATACGAAGGCGGAAAGTTTAATAAGGGCGATCGAGTTTCACGCACCTATTTTGACAGCACCGTTAATTTTTTCTCCAATGACCATAAAACGATGGACTATGTACTGAATTAGTTGACCGGCCAATATGGAAGAACGAAACCGGCCAATATAGAAATAAAATCAGGTGGGTGGTGTGATATGACAGGAGAAGTGAGAAGAAAACAGATCATCGAAATCCTGCGGGCGAGCGATGAGCCGGTTTCCGGCGCGGAACTGGCGAAAAAACTGGATGTCAGCAGGCAGGTTATCGTCCAGGACATCGCTCTGCTGAGAGCGGTAAACCGCAACATCATTTCGACAACCAAAGGATATGTTCTGTATTACCAGGAGGCGGAGAAGGTAAACCGCTGCTTTCTGGTCAAGCACTCCGACGAGGAGATTGAAGACGAGCTTTGCATCATTGTCGATAACGGAGGCAAGGTCCTCGACGTCATTGTAATGCACGACATTTACGGAGAGATTTCAACTGGCCTTATCATCAAGAACCGGAAGGACGTTTCTGATTTTCTGGAAAAATTGAAGCGTCATAAAACCATTCCGCTGAAAGAGCTGACCGGCGGGATCCATCTTCATACCGTTGAGGCCGATTCGGAGGAGATTCTGGATGCCATTGAAAAAAATCTCAGGGAAAAGAATTACCTCGTGGATCAGGGGCGGGTACTGGTATGAGAAACTTTGATGTGCTGATTATCGGTGCGGGAGCGGTAGGCAACGCGATCGCCGGAGAAATTTCCAAAAAGAATAGGATCGCTGTGGGTGTGCTGGAAAAGGAGCCGGATACGGCCTTTGGAATCAGCGGCAGAAACAGCGGAGTTCTTCACGCCGGGTTTAACAACAAACCCGGTTCTTTGATGGCAAAGCTTTGTGTGGAGGGCTGTGAAGGATTCGAAAAGGAAGCCGCCGAATTGGGAATTCCTTTCAAAAGAACGGGAAAACTGATTATCGCAAGACTGGAAGAGGATCTGGGCCGCCTGCAGAAGCTGAAAGAGCAGGGAGAAGCCAACGGTGTGCGGGAACTTCGTATCATCGGCAGGGAAGAACTGGAAACGCTGGCGGGATATGATGCGGGCGCGGGCGCGCTCTGGTCCGGTATGACCGGAATTTTTGACCCGTTTCTTTATACCGTCGCTTTGGCGGAAACAGCAGCCAAACGTGGCGCTGAGTTTTTCTTCGGAAGAGAGGCGGCGGAAATTGCGGCGGAGGGCGAAGGATTTAAGGTCACTGCCAGAAACCGTTCGACTGGGGGCGAGGAGCAATTCCGGGCGGATATTCTGATCAACGGCGCCGGCCTGCATGCCGATGAAATCAGCCGTATGGTCGGGATCAGCGATTATAGCATTTATCCCTGCAGAGGGGAATATCATATTCTGGATAAAAAGCATTCCGGGCTGCTGTCGATGCCTGTCTATCCGATTCCGAACGAAAGGGAAGGCGGCCTGGGCGTCCACCTCACTCCCGCCATTCACGGCAATATCCTCATCGGGCCGAGCGCGGAGTATCTGGAAGACGGTCAGGAGAGGGAGGACTACAGCACCACCGGAGACATTATGGAGAAGCTGAGCAACGAAGGCGTGGATTTGTTTCCCGGACTGGATCTTAGAGACTGCATCCGGAGCTTTTCCGGGATGCGGCCCAAGCTGGTATCGGAAAAGGAAGGGGGATATGCCGACTTTATCATCGAGGAAAGCGAGCGGGTGCCCGGTTTTATTCAGCTGCTCGGGATCGAATCCCCGGGATTGACCGCTTCGATCCCCATCGCAAGAAGGGTTGCACGGATAGCGGATGAAATATTTGAGAGAAACGGAAGAGCAGCAATTGGTGAAACAGGGCAGCCGGTTTTCTCACAGAAGAATACGGAAGAGCCGGGGGACCAGAAAATGATCTGCCGCTGCGAGGGTATCACTGAGCAGGCCATTCTGGACGCTTTTGACCGTATCCTGCGGATCGGCGCGATTCCGACGGTAAAGGGCCTGAAAAACAGAACGCGGGTTACTATGGGGAACTGTCAGGGCAGTTTCTGCACCATCAATATCATAGAGCTTTTACAGAAAAAAAGAAATGTCGAGCCTCTCAAGCTTCTCTGGAACGGATTCGGAAGCCACATGTTTGAAGGGAGGGTTAAGGGATGAGAACCAGAAAAGACGTCGTGATCATCGGCGGCGGTCCAGCCGGAATGGCGGCGGCGCTCTCTTTGAAAAAAAGAGGGATTGCAAACATCATCCTCCTGGAGAAGGAAAACCGGCTTGGCGGCGTATTGTCCCAGTGTATCCATGACGGATTCGGCCTGATTTATTACCGAAAGAACTATTCCGGCCCGGAGTACTCTGCCCTGTATGAGCAGAAGATAGCGGAGGAAGGAATTCCTTATCTGACGGAAGCGACTGTTCTTTCAGTCCGGGTATTGCCGGAAGTGTGCAGCGGAGCTTTGCCGGGTGACTCCGGCGGCATTCAGCCGGAGGATTCCCGCCGGACTTTACCGAGTGATTCCGGCGGCATTCAGCCGGAGGATTCCCGCCGGACTTTGCAGGAGGATTGCCGGCCTTCGCTGGTAACAGTTCAGACTGCCGGGGGAACGTTGGAATATGAGGCGGATGCGGTCATTGCCGCAACGGGATGCCGTGAGAGGGGCAGGGGCCTGACGGGAATTCCGGGCACACGGCCCGCAGGCATTTACACTGCCGGTACGGCTCAGGCAATGATCAACCTTCAGAACTTCATGCCGGGACGGAAGGCTGTCATTGTTGGCTCCGGCGATATCGGACTCATCATGGCCCGGCGCATCACCCTGGAGGGCGGTGAGGTTCTCTGCGTGGTGGAAAAGGAGGATGTTCCCGGCGGGCTGAGGCGCAACATCATTCAATGCCTTGAGGATTATGATATTCCGTTATATACCAATGCGGTCGTTACCAATATATACGGGAAGGAACGGGTTTCCGGCGTTGAGGTTTCCAGGATCGGCAGTGACGGAACGCTCATTTCCGGCAGTTCTGTATACTATGACTGCGATACCGTGATCCTGTCGGTGGGACTGATTCCTGAAGAAGACATGATTGAGGATCAGCACAGAGGAGTATTTCTCTGCGGCAACTCTCTTTACGTCCACGATCTGGTGGACGACGTCACGCTGGAAGGGGAAATGGTGGCGGGCCAGGTGGAAAACTATCTTATGAAGCTGGCGGAAGGACAACCGCCGGATGAGACCCGGTATTCCTATCCCGGGATTGAAACCATGAGAAAAAAGAGAGCGGAAATTGTGAGCCGGAAAAAAGAGACGGCGCGGAAAAAAGCGGAAAGCGGGGCTGCGACCATAACCTGTATCCTGTGCCCCAACGGCTGTGAGATTGCGTATGATCTGACCGGAGGGATGTGCGGGAAGGGGCCGGAATACGTGAAAAATGAAATCCTCAATCCGAAGCGGACTCTGACGTCAACGGTCAGAGTGGCCGGCGGAGTCAATCCCCTGGTCAGTGTGAAGACCACCGGGCCCATCGCCAAAGAAAAGCTCCGGGAAGCCATGAAGCAGGTTTCCGGCCTGACTGCTGACGCACCTGTGGAACCGGGTCAGATCATCGCCAAAGGCTTTATGGAGGAAGGGATCGACCTCGTCGCAACCAAAAAGGTTCCGATGTTCATTACAACCCCGTGACAGGCGCCATCGTGCCGGTTGTCACCGAATCTTAACTTGATAATATCAGTGGAATAGAGTAAACTAATGCTGGGGCAACGGGTTCCGTTCAGCGGGGACCGGGCTCCGGCAGTTTTTATATACTGATTTGCTGCGCCGGCATTAATGATCGAAAGATTTGCTGCGCCGGCTGATATATTTTGAAAGGATTCCTGCACGATATGGTAAAACTCTCACGAATTGCCCTCTTATTGCTTGCGGATGTGATTATTATCAATTTTGCATATATTTTATCGTTTCTTTTGCGGTTTGAATTCACGATCTCGGATACGTTCCTGGGTTACTTCGAAGTCTATGCTGACAACATCGTTCTTATCACCCTTGCAAAGCTCGCCGTATTCTGGTTTTTCGGCCTGTACCGCAGCCTGTGGAAATATGCGGGAACTGAGGAGCTGGTTAAAATCGTATTTGCGGCGACGGCGGCAGCGTCTGCAAGCATCGTATATCTGGAATTTACACAGCAGTATTTCCCGAGAAGCATTTATATATACAGCTATTTCCTGGACATCGTACTGATCGGCGGAGTCCGGTTCGGCTACCGCATCCTGCGGGATTTGAGAAAGCCCGGAGCGGTGATCAATCTTGTCCGTCTCATGGGCAAGGGTTCTGAGAGGGCTGAGATCAGCAAGGTCATGGTGGTCGGGGCCGGAGACGCAGGAGCGGCTATCATCAAGGATATCAAACAGCATCCCGATTTGGGGAAAAAGGTCGTCGTCGCCGTTGACGACGATCCAAATAAATGGAAGCAGACCATCGTCGGAGTCAGGATTGCGGGCGGTCATACCGCCATCAAGCAGCTTGCAAGAAAGTACGGAGTGGACGAGATCATTATTGCAATTCCGTCCGCCAATAAAAAAGCGATACAGGAAATCGTCAATGAATGCAACAGGACCCGCTGCAAAATGAAGATCCTGCCCGGGATCAGCGACCTGATCAATGAAAAGGTAACCATCAGCAAGCTGAGAGACGTCGATATTGAAGACCTGCTCGGCAGAGATCCGGTTCAGGTCAACCTGAAAGAGATCAGCGGATATCTCGAAGGAAAAATCGTACTGGTTACCGGCGGCGGCGGATCCATCGGCTCGGAACTGTGCCGCCAGATAGCCCGGTTCAAGCCGAGAAGGCTTATTGCATTGGATATTTACGAGAATTCCGTATTTGAACTTTCCAATGAAATCAAGAGCGCCTATCCGAATCTGGAGCTTGAAGTGGTGATCACTTCCGTGCGCAGCAGGCAGAGGATGCGTGAAGTCTTCATCAAATACAAGCCTCATGTGGTTTTCCACGCGGCGGCGCACAAGCATGTTCCTCTGATGGAGGGAAACCCCAAGGATGCGGTGCTCAACAATATTGTGGGAACGAAAAACATGATCGACCTGGCGGACGAATATGCCGTAGAAAATTTTGTCATGATTTCCACCGACAAAGCGGTCAATCCCACTAACGTCATGGGCGCCACAAAGCGGGTGGCGGAAATGATTCTGCAGGAGAAAAGCGCTCGTTCCCGTACAAGCTATTCCGCGGTGCGGTTCGGCAACGTCCTTGGAAGCAACGGCAGCGTAATCCCGCTGTTCCGGAAACAGATCGAGCGGGGAGGTCCCGTAACGGTCACCCACGAAGATATTACAAGATACTTCATGACAATTCCGGAAGCCGTCCAGCTGGTGATCCAGGCGGGAGCCATGGCGACGGGCGGTGAAATTTTCATCCTCGACATGGGAGATCCGATCCGCATTATGGATCTTGCGGAAAATGTAATCCGCCTCTCCGGCTATATCCCCTATGTGGACATCGATATCAAAGTGACGGGGCTGCGCCCGGGAGAAAAGCTCTATGAGGAGCTGCTTCTCGATGAGGAGGGAATTGAAAAGACCGTCCACAACAAGATTTTCATCGGCCATCCCCTTCCGCCTTCTCTGGAACTCAGTAAAATGCTGGAGAACGAAAAGATCTGCACCGAGGAAAGCATCGACGGAATCCTGTCCAAGAAGGACGAGGAGGTAAAGGACTGGCTCGGGATACTCGTGCCGAACTACAGCAGAAAATCAGGAAATGAAACAGTTTAAAATAAATGATTCAGTTTAAACAATGCAGTTTAAATAATGATTCAGTTTAAAACAATGCTGTTTAATTAAGTTTATAAGCAATATTTTTAAATAGATCGGAGGATTCTCCATGAGTGAGATGTTAAAACTGAACCTGTCGCTTTCGACGGTCGTACCGCAGGCAATCACAGCCTGCGAAGCGGATCTTCAGAAAGCGGAGGAACGATTGTGGTCAGGGCAAGAACCGTTTACCGGCTGGGTAAACCTGCCCTTTGATTATGACAAAAATGAATTGAAGGAAATACTGGCAGCTTCGGACCGAATCCGCAAACAGTGTGAAGTATTTATCGTAATCGGCATCGGCGGTTCCTATCTGGGCGCTCAGGCCGCAATCAGCGCGCTGAGGCCCGCCGGGGAAACAGTCCCGGAGATTTACTTCGCCGGACAGAATCTGAGCGGCACCTATCATAAGGAACTGCTGGAAAAGATCAAGGGAAAAGAGCTCTGTATCTGCGTCATCTCAAAATCAGGGACGACGACGGAATCAAGCGTAGCGTTTTCCATACTGAAAGATGTACTGTACCAGAAATACGGCAGTACGGAAGCCGCCGGAAGGATTTATGCCATTACCGACGCGGAAAAAGGGATTCTCAGGGAAGAAACAAACCGGGAAGGATATCCCTCCTTCGTTGTCCCCGATAATATCGGCGGGAGGTACTCCGTACTGACAGCTGTGGGACTGCTTCCCATCGCGGTGGCGGGCATCGATGTGGAGGCCATGCTCAGCGGAGCGAAAGCCGCGGCAGAGGTTGAAAAAGCAGCCGCAGAGGCCGGGAAAGAAGCCGCAGAGGCTGAAAAAGAAGACGGGAGGGGAGCCGGATCGGATGCAGCGCAGCTTGCCGCTGCAAGGATCGCGTTGCTCAACAGAGGAAAGACCATTGAAGTATTTGAATATTACGAACCGAAGCTTCAGTTTTTCTCCGAATGGCTGAAGCAGCTCTTCGGGGAGAGCGAGGGGAAGGACGGAAAGGGAATCTTCCCGGCTGCCCTGCAGTTCAGCACGGACCTTCACTCCATGGGTCAGTTCCTGCAGGACGGGAACCAGATCTTCTTTGAAACGGTTCTGAACGTGCTGAATCCGCCCGGCGATCTCACCGTTCCCGAGAGTGCGGGAGAACTGCTGGCCGGGAGGAGCATGAACGCTATCAACCAGGCGGCCGTTGAGGGAGTTATTGCTGCCCATCAGGCTGCCGGTGTTCCCATCATCAAGCTGGACATCCCCGCACTGACGCCCCATTGCTTCGGCCAGATGGTATACTTTTTCGAAACGGCCTGCGCGCTCAGCGGATATCTGAACGGGGTCAATCCCTTCGACCAGCCCGGCGTCGAAAGCTACAAGACCGAGATGAGAAAGGTTCTGAAATCAAGATAAAAAAAGCAAAAACAGAAATCGGAAATCGTTTAAAAAATAACGGGAAAACAGTTGGAAAAAGAACAAAAAACGGCTGTTGACCGGAAAAATAATGGTTGAAAATTCCTGAAAAAAGAGGTACGCTATACTAGTGTAATATTCGTTAATTCAGAGCGAAATGCTCTAACGGAAAACAAGGTTGTTAAGAGTGTAATTTGGAGGAACAGGTATGAAAAAGATAGGAGTTTTAGGGACAGGGACCATGGGCGCAGGAATCATCCAGGTACTTGCCCAGAACGGTTATGAGGTTGTTCTTCGTGCCAGAAGAGAGAGTTCCGTTGAAAAGGGAATTGCGACGGTCAACAAGAATCTTGACAAATTGGTTGCCAAGGAAAAGATCACAGCTGCAGACAAGGACGCTGTCATGGCAAGGATTACAGGATCCACGGACATCAGCATCGTCGCCGACGCGGATTTGATCATTGAGGCTGCCACCGAAGATATGGAATCAAAGAAGGCTTTGTTTGGCGAGCTGGATCAGCTTTGCAAGCCCGGAACCATCATTGCGACAAACACATCTTCGCTTTCCATTACAGAAATTGCAGCTGCCACCGGCAGACCCGACAAGGTTATCGGAATGCATTTCTTCAACCCGGTGCCGATGATGAAGCTGGTCGAGATCATTAAGGGTCTGGCTACCTCTGACGAAACCAGGGACACCATACTGGAACTGACGAAAAGTCTGGGAAAAACACCGGTAGAAGTCAATGAGGCTCCCGGATTCGTAGTAAACAGAATACTGATTCCGATGATCAACGAAGGAGTCGGAATATTGGCTGACGGCGTAGCCTCAGCTGAGGACATCGACCAGGCTATGATGCTTGGCGCAAATCACCCGATGGGACCGCTTGCCCTCGGAGATCTGGTAGGCCTTGACGTATGCCTCGCCATCATGGAAACGTTGCATTCCGAATACGGCGAAGACAAGTACAGACCGCATCCGCTTCTCAAGAAGATGGTCAGAGCAGGAAAATTGGGTAGAAAATCAGGAGAAGGATTCTTTAAGTACAGCTAAGATACAAAAGATATCGTACATTATATGAAAACATTTATAAAAACATTTGCAGCAGGATTTTTAATATTTACAATACTCTTAGTCCCCATTCAATGGGGACTAAGTCTTGTAGGCAATATCAGAATTTTCAGCGGCACGGAAAACCTGATGGACGACATGCCCCATCTGGTGGATCCCAACAGCCCGTTCTTTGAGGCATTCAAGGACAAGAACCGGGTCAACATATTGATGATGGGCGTCAATGACGGCATGACGGATACGCTCATGCTGGGAAGCTACGACCTGGATGCCAAGCATGTGGATGTCATTTCCATCCCCAGGGATACATACTATCCGAGAAAAGGCGCCAACAGCGCTGCCGAAAGAAAGATCAACTCCATCTACAGCGTCAAGAAAGCGGTAGGAACGGCATCGGCGGTCAGCGATATTCTTATGGGAATGCCCATTAATTATTATGTGGTGGTGGATTATGCGGCAGTGAGGGAGGTCGTGAATTCCATGGGTGGTGTTCCCATGAACATCACCTTCCATATGCACTACAACGATCCGTATGACAAACCGCCCTTGAAAATTGATATTCCGGAAGGCTACCAGGTGCTGAACGGAGACAAGGCGGTAGAATTTCTGAGATTTCGCAAGGGCTCCGGAGGCTATTCGGGATACCCGGAAGGGGATATCGGTCGGATCAAGGCCCAGCAGGAATTTGTCAAATCGGCATTCCGCCAGGCCATCGGCTTCAGCCTGCCGAAGGTAGTCAAAACGACTCTGGATAACGTGGATTCCGATCTGCCGCTGGGAATGGCAACAAAGCTTGCCGCCAGTGCCGTCGGCCTTGACGGTGAGGATCTGAATACAGTCATGATACCGGGAAAATCCGGTACGAAAGACGGTTTATCCTACTGGTTCCCCGATGCGGACGGGATTGAGGAAATGCTGACCGGCATCTATAATATCGCACCGGAAACGGATGACGACATATGATTTTGAAGAAGAAACCCCTTCGTATAAAACAGAACAAACCGCCGGCTGATCCGATAGCTATGATTCATAGAAGAAATGCGGTATCGTGCGAAATCACATGAAGTTTCGCACGATATTTTTAATAATGCGCACAAATGCATTGCGGGTAATCGTCCGGAGTGATAGAATGGAACCGGAGGTGATGGACCATGACATCGACTGGGAATCAAGAAGGCGTTGTTGTTACAGCGACAGAACTCAAACAAAATTTCGGTAAATATCTGGATTTTGTTGAAGAGCAAAATGATGTGGTTATTACGAAGAATGGCAGTAAGATTGCCAGGCTGACTCCCTATGTGACTGATATCGAACAGTATTTTTTGGTAAGGGAAAACGCCCTGGACTATCAGTACGGCGGCAAAAAGGTTTCCTATGAGGAGTTTATGGAGATTTATGAAAAGAGTACCCTCAGGATGGAACTGATCAATGGTGAAATCCATCTGCTGGCTTCTCCGAGCATAGGGCATCAGGAGCTTCTCAGCAGACTCTTCCTGATATTTAACGGCTATTTCAAAGGGAGAAAATGCAGAGTATTTCTGGCTCCTTTTGACGTCCACTTCAGAAAAAAAGACATCCATGAACCGGATGTGATGCAGCCGGATGTATTGGTTGCCTGCGATCTTTTAGGTAATGTCAACAAAAAAGGGAAATACATGGGGACCCCCGCCCTGGTTGTTGAAATTCTGTCGGACAGTACGAGAAGCAAGGATATGATTACAAAACTGGATACGTACCGGTTGTCCGGTGTAAAGGAATACTGGGTTATCGACCCTAAGCAGGAAAAGCTTCTGATCTATGAATTTGACAACTGTGAAATTGACAGGTTTGAGATTTCTGAAAAAGGAAAGCTTGCCCGTTCTTTCGTTTTTGACGGGTTATCCGCTGATGTGGAAGAGCTGTTTCACGAACTGATCTGATTTTTTGTGCCTGTAACAATCGGGTAATATAAAAGCAATAAAAAAGTAATATAGGGAATTCTTTGTTCCCTATTTATTTTTTTTATGATAAGGTATAAAATATAACGGCTACTGGGCATTATTATTTCAAATGCCGTAAAACGTTTGGCAGTGCCCGGAAATCGTATCATAGCATCAATCGCAACACATGGGGGAAAAGAGAGGTAATAACAGTTACAATGGGTACAGAGATTAAAAACGGAAACGGAAAAACGAAGGAAAAAGCAGCAAAAATGAAGAAAAGTCCGATGGAAAGCTTCTTGAGAACTTTTTTGATTTCATTCATTGTTTTTGTCCTTTTATGCACACCCGGTCTGGCCATTTTCGGGGAAGTGGCGGACATAAACCCCTGGGCTGAAGGGGACGATTCGGTCAAACTGGAAGAGCAGCTGGAAACTCTCGTAGATGAGGACAGCCCGTTTTTTCAGGCATTCAAGAATAAAAAACGGGTGAATGTTTTACTGCTCGGCGTCAATGCCAACCTGACGGATACCATCATGCTGGCCAGCTTTGACACCGAGGCGAAACATATGGATTTAATATCGATTCCAAGAGATACTTATTATCACAGGAAAGGTTATAACGGAGAGGGAGAAAACAAGATCAACGCAGCATACCGGGGCAATCCGGTCAATACGGCAAAAGCCGTCAGCGAGATCCTTCTCGGCATGCCCATCAATTACTACGCGGTTATCGAATACAAGGGCGTTGAAAATATTGTAGACTCTATGGGTGGTGTGCCCATGAATATAAGAAAAGGCGGAATGTATTACAAGGATCCATATGATACGCCGCCACTGGTGATTGCGATTCCCGAAGGGCCCCAGGTGCTGGACGGAAAGCATGCGGTTCAGTTTCTCAGGTATCGTAAGGGTTACCTGGAGGGAGACATCGGCCGGGTAAAAGCACAGCAGGAATTCATGAAATCAGCCTTCAAGCAGAGCCTGGGCTTCAATCTTCCGAAAATAGCAAAAACCGTATTCAGCAACGTAGAATCCGATATCACTATCGGTACCGCGGTATCGCTGGCAACGAAGGCCACCGGCATATCCTCTGAGGATATTGAAACTTATCTGCTGCCATCTACTCCGCTTCCGGACCCGCCCTATTATGTGATTCCGGATGCAAAGGGCATCGCAGAGATGATCAATCAGATCTATTCCATTGAGCCGGCGAAAACCACGCAAGGCGCGATCGGAGAGTAAGGCGGACGGAACGGGCAGAGAGATACAGAGAAATCCGAAAAACAGAAATCCGATAACAGAGAAATCCGATAACACAGAAATCCGAAAAACAAAAATACGAAAACACGGATTGTAATAAACGGAAAAGTAAATTATAATGTTCTTGGCGGCATCGAGACCGGCTCGGCTGCCATCATCGCATGGGGCTCTTTCTATGACCGGACAGTCCGGTCATAGACTCTCTGCAGCTCCATTTCATAATAAAACTCAAACCAAAACCGGCCATCATACAGAGAAGGAACCGCAAAAGAGAAAAGAGGTTTCTTTTCTCGCGGACGGTATAAAAATCCTGAAATTGTAATAATATAATAATATAATAATAATCTGGCAACCTCTTCTATTGTTTCTTAAGGCGGTTCAGCAACCGCCTCTGATACCTTTTTATTTTTCATGTTTGATTCAACGGTTCAATTTTTCTGGATAATCCAAATCGGGAGGTAATATGGATATTGAGATACTGAGCAGCAAAAAGATTTCAGAACTGCGCGAAATCGCAAAGACTTTTCATATCGAAAACTATGAAAAGATGAAAAAAGCTGATCTGATCCAGGCTATTTCACAGCCAAACCAAAATGGAGAAACACCGTCGGAGCCTGTTCCTGCTGCGAAGGAAACCGAAACTGCCGCCAGACGGACCAGGCCCGGTTCGAAAGCTCCAGCGGATGTAAAGGAGAAGAAAGTGAAAGCTCCTGCAAAAGCGGAAACGCAGGAGAAGGAAGTGAAAGCTCCTGCAAAAGCGGAAACGCAGGAGAAGGAGAAGGCCTCCGGGGAAGAGAAGGCCGCTGAGGAAGAGAAGAAGCGGCGTCAGCCGGGAAGAAGGCCGGCTGTTAAGGAACAGTCGGGCGAAGCAGAAGAAAAAGGCGCAGGCAAATCGGAACCCTCTGCCCAGGCAGAGCCGGCGCCGGCAGCCGCACCGCCTCAGGAGAAGGAGGAGCCGGCAAAGAGAGTCCAGGAAGGTCCGAGAGAGGACAGACCCGAAGTGGAGGGGATATTGGAAATCGCGGAAGGCGGCTTTGGCTTCCTTAGGTTCCACAATTTCCTGACAAGCGATAAGGATGTTTATGTTTCTCCGTCCCAGATCCGGCGTTTCAATCTGAAAACCGGAGATAAGATTAAAGGAATTACCAGAAGGCCCAATGAAGGAGAGAAATTCGGCGCGCTGTTATATGTCAACACGGTGAATGGAGACGAACCGGGCGTTGCCATCAGAAGGCCGGATTTCGACGACCTGACTCCAATCTTTCCAAACCAGAGAATCACACTGGAAACCGGCGCGACAGAGCTTTCCATGCGGTTGATCGATTTGGTGGCGCCCATCGGCAAAGGCCAGAGAGGTCTCATTGTCGCGCCGCCGAAGGCAGGAAAAACCGTGCTCTTGAAAAAGGTTGCCAACAGCATAGAAAAAATGTACCCTGAGATCGAAATGATCGTATTGCTTGTGGATGAGCGTCCGGAGGAAGTGACCGACATGCAGCGGTCTATCGGGGGAGAAGTGATCTATTCCACCTTTGACGAGCTGCCGCAGAATCACGTCAAGGTTGCCGAAATGGTGCTTGCCAGAGCTCAGCGGCTTGTTGAACACGGCAAGGATGTCGTCATCCTCCTTGACAGTATCACAAGGCTGGCCCGTGCATACAATCTTGTCATACCGCCGACAGGCAGGACCTTATCCGGTGGTCTCGATCCGGGAGCCCTGCACAAACCGAAGAAATTTTTCGGCGCCGCCCGAAAAATGGAAGAAGGCGGAAGCATCACCATCCTTGCCACTGCCCTCATAGAAACCGGAAGCCGGATGGATGACGTCATCTTTGAAGAATTCAAGGGAACCGGAAACATGGAGCTCCATCTTGACCGCAAGCTTTCGGAAAAGAGGATCTTCCCTGCCATCAATCTGAACAAGTCAGGAACGAGACGGGAAGACCTGCTCATGAACCAGGAGGAACTGGAGGCTGTTTGGACCATGCGCAGAGCCATGGCCAACATCGGCACCCAGGAAGTCACGGAAAACATCATCGACCAGCTTGCCCACACAAAAACTAACACTGATTTTATCCGGATCATCAAAAAGACAAAGCTGGAGGCTTAATATACATCTCATGGATTTCAAGAAAATATTTATAAAAAACGCCAGCCCAACACGGGTCGGCGGACAGGCGGTGCTAGAAGGCATCATGATGAAGGGGGAGGACCGTACGGCTGTGGTGATCCGCAAGCCGAGCGGCGGGCTTCATATCAAAACCGAGCTTCTGAAAAAACCGGGGAAGCTGAAGAAAATTCCGCTGCTGCGCGGCGTATTCATCTTTGTCGACTCCCTGGTAACCGGAACACGGACACTTCTTTACTCCGCTGAGGTGCTGGAAAACAGCGAAGGCGGCCAGGGACTTGAAAAAGACAAGCTTACGGTCTGGCTGGAGCAGAAATTCGGGGAAAAGGGAGCCCTGAATGCCATTCTTTACTTTTCTGTCGTTCTTGCAATCCTGTTTACAGTAGGGATCTTTATCATCGCTCCCACTGCGGTGGTGCATCTCTTCGAAACGGTCACCACAAATGAGGTCGCGCTGAATCTCATCGAAGGCGTATTCCGAATTGTGCTTTTTGTAGTTTATATCCTCCTGATTTCCAGGATGAAGGATATCCGAACCGTATTTCAATATCACGGCTCGGAACACAAATGCATTCACTGCTTTGAGAACGGACTGGAACTGACTCCTGCCAACTGCAAAACTTTTGAGACGCTTCATCCGAGGTGCGGAACCAGCTTTCTCATGTTTGTCATGGTCATCAGTCTGCTCCTGTTTTCTCTGCTCGGATGGCCCAATCTTATCTGGCGGATCACATCCCGGCTGCTTCTGATCCCGGTGATTGCGGGACTGTCATACGAGCTGCTCAGGTGGGCAGGAAGAAGCGATTCCCTGACAGTGAAGGTTCTCAGTGTCCCCGGACTGCTGCTTCAGAAGCTGACCACACTGGAGCCCGATGAAAGCCAGCTGGAGGTCGCTATTGCGGCCTTGAAGGCTGTCACGGCTGCAGAGGACACGCCGGTTTACGAGGGGGCATGCGACCTGGACGGTCGGCCTGTGAGCGATAATCCGGACGGAGCGGAAACGAATAAGACTGAGAGCATCAAAAATGAAAACGAAGAAGGCAAAATATAGCAGAAAAACATATAAAATCAAATTCGAAAGCAGATAAACATAAAGAACAGCAATAGGAGTAATGTGAATGAGCCTGATCTTAAAAGAACTGATACAGATCGGCACAACGGCGCTGGAAAAGGCCGGCTGCATGGATCCCAAAATCGATGCGGAGCTGATCGTAATGTATCTGATGAACCTGGACAAGCAGCAGATGTTTATCAAGTATGGCATGGTGCTGGATGAGAGAACCTGTGAAGCATACTTTAAGCTGATCGATATCCGGGCAGCCGGAACCCCTGTGCAGTACATAACCGGAGAGCAGGAATTTATGGGAATCCCGTTCAAGGTGGACGAGAATGTACTGATTCCGAGACAGGATACGGAAACTTTGGTGGAAGAGGTCATTTGTGACTTGAAAACGTTGCGTTCCGGTAAAAAGGGACCGAGAGGCGACTGGCAGATTCTCGATTTATGCTGTGGAAGCGGAGCAATCGGAGTAAGTCTCTGTAAGTTATTAAGGGATGTGAAGATCACCACATCGGACGTCAGCAGTAAAGCCGTTGCGGTTGCCAGGGCGAATGCTGCTAACACTGGAGTAGCCAAGCTTATGAAATTTGTGGAGGGTGATCTGTTCAATCCTTTGCGGAAGGGGTTCGGCGGTGCGAAATTTCACGTGATTGTATCCAATCCGCCTTATATCCGAAGAGGGATTATTCCCTCGCTGCAGCGCGAAATCGTAGAGCACGAGCCGCTGACGGCACTGGACGGCGGCGAGGATGGATTGGACTTCTACCGGCGTATTGTGGAGGAAGCTCCGGATTACCTGAAGCGCGACGGGTTGCTGTATATGGAAATCGGTTACGACCAGGGAAATGCGGTGTGTGATCTTGTTAGCGCTTCGGAACAATTCGATGACATCATAACAGTCAAAGATCTGGCCGGTCAGGACAGAGTGGTGAAATGCAGATTGAAGGAGCCGGAGAAAAAACACCGCGGCCGTAAGAGATAAATTGCGGGCAGAGATAGATTTGCCGGGCAGGGCTGAATTGCCGAAAGGGTGAAATTGTCAGATAATTTTAAATTTTTTTCTTGACAGGGAGGGGGAACCCATAGCATAATAAATTTAACAAAATAGGGCTGATGGATTTAGGCGTGAGCAGAATGAAGTAAGCCGCAAATGAGGATACTAACATAAAAAGCACCGGACCACAGGACGGTTTTACCGTCAGGTGATGCAACAGGCTTTTGTGTTAATACCGTCATTTGCGGTTTTTTTTATTTTATACACCCATTCACAGGACTCGCAAAGCCTGTTGGCAGAGCAAAGCCTGTTGGCAGAGCAAAGCCTGTTGGCAGAGCGGCTCCGGCCGCCTCTATTAACAAACAAGAAGGAGGGTAAGGATGAAACGATCAAAACGATTTGAAAAGCTGGATCAGATGCCAATCAACAAAGACGGCTTTTCCTACGAGTGGGTCGACGTCGGTCTGATTACCATGGAATCTCCGAACGACCCCAAACCGAGCATCCGTATCGAAAACGGACGAATTGCCGAAATGGACGGCAAGGAAAGAAAAGATTTCGATTCGCTGGACAAATTTATAGCGGATTATGGAATCAACGTTTCCGAGGCTGCGAATTCCATGAGCATTGACTCTTTGGAAATTGCAAGGATGCTTGTTGACATTCATGTATCAAGGCAGGAGATCGTAAGGATCTGCAGCGGCTGTACACCGGCAAAGCTGGTGGAGGTCATCAACCACCTCAATGTGGTGGAGATGATGATGGCCCAGATGAAGATGAGGGCGAGAAAAACTCCCGCAAACCAGGCTCACGCAACCAACTTGGACGACAATCCGGTTCTGATTGCGGCGGATGCCGCGGAGGAAGCGCTGCGAGGCTTTGCAGAGGTGGAAACCACCTGTGCCCTTGCCAGATACGCCCCGTTCAATGCCATCGCCCTGATGCTGGGAGCCCAGACCGGAAAAGCCGGCGTGCTCAACCAGTGCTCCATGGAAGAGGCCACCGAGCTGGAACTCGGCATGAGAGGATTTACCTCCTATGCGGAAACCCTGTCGGTCTACGGGACGGAAACCGTGCTGATCGACGGCGGCGACACTGCGTATTCCAAAGCATTTCTGGCATCTGCCTATGCTTCCAGAGGAATCAAGATCCGATTCACTTCGGGAACCGGTTCGGAAGTTCTCATGGGAAATGCGGAACAGAAGAGCATGCTCTACCTTGAGGTCCGCTGTCTGTATCTGACCAAGGCATGCGGTGTGCAGGGCATTCAGAACGGCTCTATCAACGCCATACCTTTGGTAGCGGCGCTGCCCAACGGATTCCGTGCCATGGCTGCGGAAAACCTGATCGCTTCCATGCTGAATATCGAAGTGGCCGCGGGCAATGACACGGCCTTCACTCATTCCGATTTCAGGAGAGGCGTCAAGCTGGCAATGCAGTTTATGCCGGGAACCGACTATATCACTTCAGGCTACGGCGGAATCCCGAATCTGGACAACGTCTTTGCGGGTTCCAACGAAGACTGCGACGATTACGACGACTGGTACGTTCTGCAGCGGGACATGAAGATAGACGGCGGTATCAAACCCATCAAGGAAGAGGAAGCCATCGCAGTGAGAAACAAGGCGGCAAAAGTTTGCCAGATCGTATTCCGCCATCTCGGACTTCCGGAAATCACCGACGAAGAGGTGGAAGCCGCTACCTATGCCTACTGCTACAAGGATATGCCGCCGAGAAACAAGGCGGAGGATATGAAGGCTGCAACCGATATGATGGAACGCGGAATTACCGGTTTCGACATCGTGAAAGGCCTTTATGAAAACGGCTATGAAGATATTGCAGAACGGGTTATGAACATGCTGAAGCAGCGTGTCATCGGCGATTACCTCCATACCTCTTCGGTTTTGGATGAAAACTACAGGGTCATGAGTGCGATCAACGACCGAAATGATTACATGGGACCCGGAACGGGCTACCGGGTCAGCGATGAGCGATGGGCGGAGCTGAAGGAAAAATTCAGCGCGCTGAAGCCCCAGGATGTATAGAAAGGAGGGTGCGGACATGACAAGCGAAAACGAAAACAACATCACGGTCACCGAGTTGGGGACGGCTCAGCAGGGTACCAGCGCAGATGAAGTTGTCATTGCAGTTTCACCGGCCTTCGGAACCAAAATTAAAAAGTCGATCATTGACATCGGGCTGGATAAAATACTGAAAGAGCTGTGTGCCGGCATTGAAGAGGAAGGGATGAAATACCGGTTTGTCAAAGTGTATAACTCCACGGATCTCGCTATCATAGCCAGCCAGGGATCAAAGCTTTCCGGTTCCGGCATCTGTGTAGGCCTCCAGTCCCGGGGCACAACGGTGATCCACCAGAGGGATCTGGTTCCGCTGGATAATCTGGAACTGTTCCCCCAATCCCCTCTTTACGATGAAAGAATATATCGTAAAATCGGAAAGAACGCAGCAAAATACGCAAAGGGAGAAAACCCTGAACCCGTTGAAATTCTCAACGACTACATGGTGCCTTCCAAATATCTGGTTAAGTCGACATTGCTTCACTTTAAGGAAGGGGAGATGATGGACAAATCAAAGAAGGCTGTCGATGCTGAAATTATTTTTTAATGTTCTTTGAAAAGGAGGAAATAGGAATGACAAATAAAAACATTACGCCTCATGAAACAGGCGAATTGAAAAAGGTTCTCAAACCGATTCATTTATGGGCTATTGCCGTTGGACTTGTTATTTCAGGGCAGTATTACGGGTTCAGCTATGGATTTGCGACAGGCGGTCCCGTATCTTTCTTGGTATCCTTTATCCCTGTTACGATTATGTATGTTACTTTCCTGTTCTGCTATACTGAGCTGGCAACCAGCATCCCCCATGCCGGAGGTCCGTCAGCCTATGCAAGAAAAGCAATGGGGCCGTTTGTGGGCTTTATCACAGGCTTTTCCGTGCTGATTGCATTTCTGGTATCCCCCTGTGCCGTAGCGATAACTACAGGTGCGCTGGTGAACTACCTGTTCCCGGCCATTCCGGCTCTGTGGGCAACCGTAGGCTTCTTCTGTTTCTTTGTACTGATCAATCTGTTCGGTGTAAAGTCATCCTCCACGCTGGAGCTGGTGGTAACATTGGTCTCCCTGGTCGGCCTGGTTGTTTACGCGGCAGTTGCTATTCCGCACTTTGAACCATCCAATTTCTTTACAACTCCCGCCTTTACCAACGGATTTGCCGGAGTCGCCGGCGCCATGACTTACGCCATGTGGTTCTACTTCGCAATCGACGGCGCAGCAATGCAGGCCGAGGAAATGGAAAATCCCAGAAGAGACATTCCGAAGGGTTATATTCCTGCCATCATCACATTGTTCTGCGGTTCTTTGATCGCCATTTTCCTTCCCGCCGGAATTGCGGACTATATGGAAGTATCACAGTATGACTACCCACTGGCCAAATCCCTGGAACTGGCTCTTGGAGTAGGCAGTGTATGGCCGAAGATCATTGCATTTGTCGCTCTGTTCTCCATGGTGGCTTCCTTCTCTGCTATCGTACTTGCTTTCTCCAGGCAGTCCTTCGCCATGGGCCGTACCGGATACCTGCCTCCGGCCTTTGCAAGACTGAACCGTTTTGGCTGCCCGACCGTAGGACTCGTCGCTCCTGCTGCAGTCGCTCTGGCTCTGGCTATGACCGGACAGACCGCCGTAATGGTAACGATTTCCGTATTTGCTGCTCTGATCATGTATACAATCGTTATCATCACCACGTTTGTACTGAGAAAGAACGAACCGAATATGGATCGCCCCTTCAAGGTTGCGTACCCCATCGTACCGGTAGTGGCTCTGATCACAGTAATTATTCTTTTCGTCTGTGTCCTTGCCTATAATATTGCAGTTCTGAAATGGGTACTGTTAGTTTACGCAGTTGCCATTGTCTACTACATGCTCTATGGCAAGAAGTACCTGAGACCGATCGAAGAGGAGTTTAATTTAGACTGATGAATCTTCGGAACCGAACCGCAAGGAGGTGGAAACATGGAAAAATTAGATGCGAATCGGGATTATCCCCTATATGAAAAACATCCGGAACTGATCACAACCCAGACGGGGAAATCCGTAGACGAAATCAATATGGAAAACATTCTTTCCGGGCAAGTAACTCCCGAGGATTGCAGGATCAGTGCCCAGACCCTGATTTACCAGGCGGAGATCCAGGAATCCTTCGGGAACCCGCAGATCGGCGCCAACTTCAGAAGAGCTGCTGAAATGACCCGTATCCCGGATGACAGAATTCTGCAGATCTACAACCGGATGAGACCGCACGTCTCCACAAAGGAGGAGCTGCTGGAAATTGCCGAGGAACTGGAGTCGGTATACGATGCAACGCTCAATGCGGCGCTGCTTCGGGAGACCGCCGAGGTCTACGAAGACAGAAAGATGTTTCGTGTAGACTGAAAATATCAGATATGATAGACTGATTACGTACAGATAGTAAAAAAGTAACTGCGCCGTGCCGCGGATGTTCTCAAAGAAACCATGAAGCAGATTGCCGTCTCAGTACGAGGCATATAAAGACGGCGGTTTCCGGGAGAGCATCCCTGGCAGGCGTACAGTATTTCTTGCCGGTGTACAATATTTCTTGCCGGGATGCTTCCTGTACAATGCTAGGAGGAGACAGATGATTCATTATGCAGCCGGAGTTGATATCGGAAATGCCACAACAGAGACCGCATTGGGGAAAATTGAAAACGGAAAACTGGTTCAATGCGTCAGCGGTATTTCTCCGACCACCGGGATCAAAGGCACAAAGGAAAACATACAAGGGATCAAGCTTTCTTTAAAAGATGCAGCCGAAAAAATGGACATCGACCTGAAAGACCTCCGTATTATTCGGATTAATGAAGCGACGCCGGTCATCGGCGATTTCGCAATGGAAACGATCACGGAAACCGTGATCACAGAATCCACTCTGATCGGACACAATCCGGACACGCCCGGCGGAATCGGCCTGGGAATCGGAAAAACCATACCGATCGGGCAGCTTGGAGAAGCGGATAAAAATGAGAAATATATCGTTGTCGTACCGGAAGAAGTCGACTTTGAAGATGCGGCAAGGATAATCAATGATAAATCAAAGGAAGGGATCCGGATCGAAGGAGCCATCCTCAAGAAGGATGACGGTGTTTTGGTGAACAACCGGCTGGATCGGAAAATCCCTATTGTTGACGAGGTGGAAATGATCGGCAGAGTGCCTCTGGGCATGCTCAGTGCAGTGGAGGTTGCTCCTTTGGGGGGCTGTATTGACCTGCTGGCAAATCCCTACGGCATTGCGACCGTATTCGGCCTGGACGCCGGTCAGACCAAGCAGATCGTTCCCATTGCAAAGGCTTTGATCGGGAACCGCTCCGCCGTCGTCATCAAAACGCCCTCCGGTGAAATCAAGGAACGGCGTATCCCGGCGGGGGACATTTTCCTTCACGGGAGTCACAAGACCTACAAAGCTTCCGTGGACCGCGGCGCCCGTGAAATCATGGCGGTAGCGGACCGGGTACACGAGATCAGGAACGTTACGGGAACCACAGGCACCAATGTCGGCGGCATGCTGGAAAAGGTCCGTCGGGAAATGGCGGCACTGACAGAGCAGGAAAGCAAGGAAGTCTTTATCCGGGATATCATGGCCGTGGACACCATCGTTCCCAAAGAGGTTCAGGGCAACCTGGCCAACGAGTTCTCCATGGAAAAGGCCGTGGGAATCGCAGCGATGGTGAAAACACAAAGGCTTCACATGGAACGCCTGGCGGAGGCCCTTTCGGCGGAGCTGAGCATACCCGTGGAGCTTGGCGGAGTGGAAGGAAGTATGGCGGTGCGGGGCGCTTTGACGACTCCGGGCACCGACAAACCGCTGCTGGTGCTGGATATCGGCGCCGGATCCACCGATGCCTGTCTGATGAATGATAACGGAGAAACCAGGCCGGTCCATCTTGCCGGCGCGGGAAATATGGTCACCATGCTTATCAGCGCTGAATTGGGACTGGACGATTTCCGCCTGGCCGAGGACATCAAAAAGTATCCCCTTGCAAAGGTGGAGTCTCTTTACCATATCCGGCATGAGGACGGCAGCGTGGAATTCTTTGAAGAAGCAGTCGACAGCAAGCTGTTTGCCCGCACGATCATCCTCAGACCGGGAGGCTGGAAGGCCGTTAAATCGAAAAAGCCCATGGAAAAGCTCAGGCAGGTGCGAAGGGAAGCGAAAGAAAAAGTACTGATACAAAACATACTGCGAGCGTTGAAAAAGGTCTCTATAACCGGAAACATCAGTGAATTCGAGCACGTAGTCCTGGTGGGGGGCTCTTCCCTGGACTTCGAGCTGGGAAACATGGTCACCGATGTGCTCTCTTATTACGGTATCGTCAGCGGCAAGGCCAATGTGAGAAAAACGGAAGGGCCGAGAAACGCCGTAGCGACGGGTCTTCTGCTTTCATACCTGGAGGATCTGAATCATGGAAGCTGTTAAAAACGCAAATTTGCCCAACATAGAAATTTATTACGATCCTGAAGCCGGATCTAAGACCGGAAAACCTGAAGCCGGCGGCCTTGATACAGAAGCCCTGGCCAGAGCCATCGGTTATGGAATCGAGGAGGAAGGGCTGCCCTGTGAAATGATAGGAAGGGCCATCAGCCGGGAAGAGGCCTGTGAACTGACAAAGCGTCCCGGTCTCGGGGTTGTGATTCTGGTATCGGACGGGCGAGCCTCCGTCTATGCCCGCCAGCTCAAAAGTGCGGAGCCCATTTTTGATCTAACCGCCGCGGACAGGAAAGCAGCGGGTATCGTTGGGAAAAACGCGGCGAGAATTGTAAAAAATAAACCTTTTATTGAAATAGAATGACAACCGGAACAGTAACCGGAATAAAATCCGCAACGAAGAGAGAAAACATACAGTAAAAGATATCAGGAGGAGATGAGACATGTTCCGCTTAAGCAGCAAAGGCATCGTTGAGGGTGTCATTGAGGACCGTTTCGGGATCAAATCCGATGAAGTGATCCAGGGCGTGCCCCAGCGATCTTTGCCTTACCAATGGGAAGGCATGCCGGAGAAAACGAAATCCTACGCCATTGTTTTTCAGGACTATGACAACGTTCCCGACGAGGGTTTCAGCTGGATCCACTGGCTTGCGGCGGATATTCCCGCGGAGGTGACCTCTCTTGATGAAAACGCAAGCAGAACCCTCGGCAGCCTGACTCAGGGGGTCAACAGCTGGTCCGTTCCCTACGGCCCTTATGCTGATATCGACGGGGACCTGACGCTCCATTACGGAGGACCGGCCCCGGAACGCAGACACGAATACGAGACCCGGATTTACGCCTTGGATACCGTGCTGGAAATGAAACCGGGCTTTTATTACAACGAGCTCCTCCGCGCCATGGAAGGACATATTCTGGCGGAAGCGGTTTTAAAAGGAACTTACGGATGAACAACTATGACGTTAAAATGATGAACAGGATGCGGAAAGAGATCGAGGATTTTTACAAATCCTGGGTCCACAAGAACTTCCAGAAGGGCTTGAGAGACGCAAGGGTGATCATTACGGGGAATCTCGTAGTGATTATTGGCGTGGAATTTTTGACCTTCGTGGAGCAGTCCATCATTGACGATGAATACAGCAAGCAGGCGGTCGCCCACACGAGAAGAAAACTGGTAGAAAAGTTTTTTCCCGTCCTGAAGCAGAATCTGGAATTAATTCTGTCTCAGAAGATCACCTGCTATTTTGTTGATTTCTCGCTGGAAAACAATATGTCCTGCATGACCATACTGTGCGAGGGGGAAGTTGGACCCTCCTCATCAAAGGAGGGCTAGCGTGAAACGTTCAAAGAGATTTGAAATACTTGAAAAAAAGCCGATCAACCTGGATGGTTTCTCCGAAGAGTGGGCGGAAGTGGGGCTGATCGCCATGGAATCCCAATATGATCCGGAACCGGGTATCACTGTGGAAAACGGAGTTGTCGCAGAAATGGACGGAAAGCGAAGAGAAGAGTTTGACTCCATCGATCTGTTCATCGCAGACTACGGCATCAATCTGGATTATGCGGAAGAAGCCATGAAAACCGACACACTTGAAATCGCGAGGATGCTGGTTGACGTCAATGTTTCCAGAGAAGAGATATTAAAAATAACGACGGCCATCACGCCGGCCAAGATCACGAAGGTCATGAGCCATCTCAATGTGGTGGAAATCATGATGGGACAGATGAAAATGCGGTGCAGGAGACGGCCGTCAAACCAGGCGCACATTACAAACCTGGAGGACAATCCGATTCTGATGGCGGCAGATGCCGCTGAGGCTGCCCTTCGCGGCTTCTCAGAGATAGAAACCACCACCGCCGTATCCCGTTATGCGCCCTTCAACGCACTGGCGCTGCTGGTGGGCGGACTTTGCGGGAAGAAGAGGATCTTGTCCCAGTGCTCCCTGGAGGAAGCCATGGAGCTGAAAATGGGTATGAAAGGGTTGACTTCCTACGCAGAAACCGTATCGGTTTACGGTACGGAGGCCGTCATGACCGACGGGGACGACACGCCCTGGTCCAAGGGCTTCCTGGCAGCTATCTACGCTTCCAGAGGGATCAAAATGCGATTTACTTCGGGCACGGGCGCCGAGGTGCTGATGGGAAGCACGGAAAAGAAGTCCATGCTGTATCTGGAAGCAAGATGTCTCTTTTTGACCAAGGCCTGCGGCGTTCAGGGAACCCAGAACGGCTCGGTCAGCTGTATCGGCATTCCCGGTGCGGTTCCCGGAGGCTTCCGGGTTATTGCGGCGGAAAACCTCATGGCCTCAATGCTGAACCTTGAGGTCGCTTCGGGGAACGACCAGACCTTTACCCATTCCGACATGCGGAGAATGTCCAAGGTCTTTATGCAGCTGCTTCCGGGGACTGACTTCATCAGCTCGGGCTTCAGCGCCATGCCGAATTATGACGACATGTTCGCAGGCTCCAACACGGACTGCGACGATTACGACGACTGGTACGTCCTGCAGCGGGATATGCGGGTAGACGGCGGGATCCATCCCATCCGGGAAGAGGATGCCGTAAGAGTACGCAACCGGGCAGCGAAAGCGCTGCAGGCAGTATTTCAATATTTTGACCTTCCCGAAATCAGCGATGAAGAGGTAGAGGCTGCAACCTATGCATACTCCAGCTATGACATGCCCAAGCGGAATATGGTGGAGGATCTGAAGGCAGCGGAACGGTTTCTGGCAAACAGTACGGGCTTTGACGTCGCAAGAGCCTTATGGGAAAAGGGATTTCATGATGTGTCGGAACATGTTCTGGATATGCTGAAGCAGCGGATCACGGGAGACTATCTTCACACCGCTGCAATCTTTGACGAGGAATTCAATCTGGAGAGCGCGCTGAACGCCCCGAACCTTTATGAGGGACCGGGGACGGGATACCGGATATCCGAAGAGCGCTGGAATAAAATCATACAAAAAGAGAACATATTGGGGCCGAAGGACTTCTAAGGTGAATTAAATGACGAATACAGAAAAGAAATTAGTACTGGAAATGAAAGAACTAAATATTGCAGAGCCGAGCGGTGACCCGGAGGAGATTATTATAGCGGTATCTCCCTCCTTTGGTGTACAGCAGCGGCAGACGATTGTCGGTCTGCCCCACGCGGTTGTGGTGAGGGAACTGGCCGCCGGAGTGGAAGAGGAAGGCTTCCGGCCCCGGTTTGTGAAATACTACAACAGCTCGGACCTGTGCTCCTTCGCCAATGAGGCGGCAAAGCTTTCAGGTTCGGGAATCAGCATCGGCATCCAGTCAAAGGGCACGATCATGATCCATCAAAGAGACCTGCAGCAGCTGGACAATCTTGAGATTTTCCCCCAGGCTCCCCTGTATGATGCGGAAATTTACAGGCAGATCGGCAAGAATGCCGCCCGATACGGCAAGGGAATCACACCTGAGCCGGTGCCGACGCTGAATGATCAGATGGCGCTGGCCAAATACCAGATCAAAGCGGCGCTTCTCCACATTAAAGAGACGGAGCTTGTTGTCAGCAAGAAGCCGCCGGTCGATCTGGAACTTCAAATAAAGGAGGTAGCGGAGTAAATGGAACGATTGCATGTGAAAAAGGACTATCCCCTGGCGGATAAACGTCCCGAGTTGATTCTGACCCCTACTGGCAAGAAAATCGATGAGATTACCATGGAACAGGTTTTGGAGGACAATGTCAGGATCGAGGACTGCAGGATCAGCAGCCAGACACTTGAGTATCAGGCCCAGATTGCAGAATCGGCAGGAAACCGCCAGATGGCGGCAAACCTTAGAAGGGCCGCCGAGCTCACCGCTTTTTCCGATGAAAGGGTCCTGGAACTCTATGGCGCTCTGCGTCCGTTCCGCTCCACAAAGGATGAGCTTTTAAGGATCGCCGATGAGCTCGAGGAGAAGGGCGCGGTTCTCAATGCCGCCTTTGTCCGGCAGGCAAGCGAAGTCTACGAAAAGCGAAAGAAGTTAAAGGGAGATAAATAAAGACAAGGGAGAAGGATCGCTTTGAAGAGATCGAAACGGTTTGAAAAACTGGAAAAAAGACCTGTCAACAGGGACAGCTTCTTTACGGAATGGCCCGAAGGCGGGCTTTCCGCAATGAATTCGCCCTATGATCCCGTTCCGGGTATCCGGATAGAGGGAGGCAGGATCGTTGAAATGGATGGAAAGGCCTGTGAAGACTTTGATTCCCTGGAGCTTTTTATTGCGGAAAACGGGATCAACCTGGAAGCGGCGGAATACGCCATGTCTCTTTCGTCTGCCCAGATAGCAAAAATGATCGTGGATATCAACGTGAGACGGGAGGACGTCATAAAAATAACAACAGCCATCACTCCGGCCAAGATGCTGCAGGTGGTTCGCTGTCTGAATGCTGTGGAAATCATGATGGGCCAGATGAAAATGCGGGTCAGAAGGACGCCTGCGAACCAGGCCATCGTTACGAATATAAAAGACAATCCTGCGCTGCTGGCCGCCGATGCGGCGGAGGCGGCGCTCCGCGGGTTTTCCGAGCTGGAGACGACCTGCGCCGTATCCAGATATGCTCCGCTGAATGCATTGTCCATTCTTGTGGGAGGGATGTCCTGCAGGGGAGGGGTTCTGACCCAGTGCTCCATGGAGGAGTCTCTTGAAGTACGGATGGGAATGCTGGGACTGACCAGCTATGCGGAAACGGTATCCCTTTACGGAACAGAAGCTGCAATGGACGACGGCGACGATACGATTTGGTCCAAGGCGTTTCTTGCTTCGGTTTATGCATCCCGCGGAATGAAAATGAGATTTACCTCCGGCACGGGGGCCGAGGTTCTCCTCGGCCACAGCAACCGAAAATCCATGCTGTATCTGGAGATTTTATGCGTATATCTGGCCCGGTCTTGCGGCGCTCAGGGTGTTCAGAACGGTTCCATCAGCTGCATCGGGATCACAACGGCGGTACCGGAGGGCTTTCTGGCCATTGCAGCGGAAAACCTTGTGGTATCTTTGCTGGACATGGAGGTGGCCTCTGGTAACGATCAGACCTTTTCCCATTCTGACATGAGGAGAACGGCAAAACTGCTGATGCAGATGCTGCCGGGTACAGACTTTATCACCTCAGGCTACAGCGCCACACCAAATTTTGATGATCTTTTTGCAGGCTCTAATACGGACTGCGATGACTACGACGATTATTATATGATACAAAGAGACATGCAGATTGACGGCGGGATCGAGCCCATTTTGGAGGAGGACGCCATCGCGGTGAGAAATCGGGCGGCGAAAGCGTGTCAGGCGGTATTCAAAGGACTTGGACTGCCGCCGATTACCGACGATGAGGTGGAGGCGGCAACCTATGCGTACTCCAACGAAGAAATGCCTGCGCGAAACATGTCCGCCGATCTGGTGGCGGCACAGGACTTTTTCAACAAGGGTCTGAATGCCATCGATATCGTAAAGGCGCTGTATCGCGGCGGCTTTGGCAAGGTGGGCTGCAACGTGCTGGAAATGCTGAAGGAACGCGTTTGCGGAGATTATCTGCAGGTTGCGACTATTTTTGACAGGGATCTGAAAACCGTCAGCGGCCTCAACGACCCCAACGACTATATGGGGCCGGGTACCGGTTACCGGCTTGAGGGAGAACGCTGGGAAAAGCTGAAGAAAAAGACGACGGCGCTGGTTCCGGAGAATATTCTGAATGAACAGGAGATCCCGGATCGAAAAAAAGGCTTCTACAATCTGACAGAGGTGAAAAGCGCAGAGCCCTTCGAGGCCGATATCGTGGTGGGCATATCACCGGCCTTTGCAAACAAGAGCACCGCGGCGGAAATATATGGAAACCATTTCCTGATCCTGGAAAAAATCGTGGAGGGAATCCGGGAGGCCGGTATGAGCGCTGCGGTTGTAAAGATTTTCCACACCGACGATCTGGCTGAAATTGCCAAGCTCAGCGCCGGGTTCAGCAGCACAGGCATCGGAATCGGCATCCAGTCTAAGGGCATGGTTCGAATCAACCACGCGGAGCACTCGGCGGAAGACAGTCTTGAAGTTTCCTTCCAGATGCCGTTTTCAAGCTATTCTCTTTTTAAAGAGATCGGCATCAACGCAGTGGAATATGCCCGGGGGCTGAAACCTCTGAGGGTTTTGGATAAAATTAAGCCGGGCGGTCTGACGAATTATCAGATGACTATGATCAGGCTGAGCTCCGAAGAAGGCGTGTTTATCAACCGAAGAAAAAAGCCGGCGCTGATGATGCTGATGATGCGCTGAGGACGGAGCCGGGAATGGTTGAATGAAAAAGCATCCCTGAGCTGGGGACGGAACCGGAGATGCGGTAAAATATGCAATCCGCACCGTGCAAAATAGAAACAAAAAGTACTTGCCTAAAAAGTCAACCTGTGCTACTATATAATAGCGTTTGGAATAAAGTATTGAAATATTTGCTTGTCCGGTTTGTGATACAAAAATCGGCAGCGGGATATAGATTCGGAAAGAGGTGAAAAGCATGAAGGAAGGTATCCACCCAGATTACAAAGAATGTACGGTTACATGTGCGTGTGGAAACTCATTTGTTACGAAATCGACAAAAGATGAGCTCAGATTGGATGTATGCTCTGCCTGCCATCCGTTTTTTACGGGACAGCAGAAGTTCATCAATCGCGGCGGACGTGTCGAAAAGTTCAAGAAAAAGTTCAATATCGAATAACAGCAAAATTAACTGGAAATTCTTATTTCCAGTTTTTTTTAGGCAAAATTCGTGCTATAATTATTGGGATTAAAATTTAGAGGGATGAATGACGGCTTTACAGCGGTTCCCTCAAACAGGAGATTAGGAGTTGAAGATAGATGTACGATAAATTAGATTTCATCCTGGAGAAGTACGAGGAGCTTTCCCTGAAGGTTTCGGATCCGGACGTAATCAACGAACAGACCGTCTGGCAGAAATCCATGAAGGACATGGCCGAGATGGAACCCATCGTAAGCAAGTACAGGGAGTATAAAAAAACCACGGACGATCTGAAAAATACAAAGGAAATGCTCAATGACAGCGGCATGGATGAAGAGCTCAGAGAGCTGGCAAAGATGGAGCTTGCCGAGCTGGAAGAAAAACAGGAAGACTTGAGCAAGGAACTGAAGATCTTGCTGCTTCCCAAAGACCCCAACGATGACAAAAATGTTATTCTGGAAATCAGAGCGGGAACCGGAGGAGAAGAGGCCGGTCTTTTCGGCAGTGATCTTTTGCGCATGTACATGAGATATGCAGAGCGAAGAGGCTGGAAGACTGAAATGATGGACCTCAACGATACAGGCATCGGCGGCATCAAGGAGGCGGTCATCCTGATCAAGGGAAAAGGCGCTTATTCCAGACTGAAATATGAAAGCGGTGTTCACAGAGTACAAAGAGTGCCGGAAACCGAGTCCAGCGGCAGAATTCACACTTCCGCCGCAACGGTTGCCGTACTTCCTGAAATCGACGATGTGGAAGTGGAACTCAATCTCAGCGACGTCCGGGTGGACGTCTACCGATCTTCCGGAAACGGCGGACAGAGCGTCAACACCACAGACTCGGCGGTTCGACTCACTCATGCGCCGACGGGAATCGTAGTCACATGTCAGGATGAAAAATCACAGATTAAAAATAAAGAAAAAGCCTTCAAGGTTCTTAGAGCCAAACTGTATGATGCAAAGCTTCAGGAGCAGAACAAGGAAATTTCCGAGGCGAGAAAGAGCCAGGTCGGCACGGGAGACAGGAGCGAGCGGATCAGGACCTACAATTTCCCGCAGGGCCGCGTATCGGATCACAGAATCGGGTTAACACTATATAAGCTCGATTACTTCCTTGACGGTGACCTGGATGAGATCATCGACGGATTGATTACGTCGGATCAGGCGGAGAAAATGAAGAATTTTTAGTTGATGAATAGAGCGCCAGGCGTGTGTGTTCTCCCGAAAACCGCCTCGTTTGAGATGCTTCGCATCAAACTCGGTAAGAGGTTTCACGGTTTTCTATAAGAACACACACGCCATGGCGCGGCACCATGCAATAAAAATTCCCGAGGGTTCTCCCGAAAACCGCCTCGTTTGAGATGCGAAAATTAAAAAATCCCGATAAGGAACAGAGGATGAAAACAAAGATTTTTGATGTAAGAAACTTGAATAAACACAACCTGGAGCAGAGCATTATCTATGACGAGGCAGAGGCAAACGCCAAGGTGGACGAGGCTCTGGGGATGATAGATGAAGCGGCTGAAATTCTCGTGAAAGGCGGTCTTGTGGCTTTTCCCACCGAGACGGTATACGGACTCGGCGCCAATGCCATGGATCCCGAAGCGGTGGCGAAGATCTACGAAGCCAAGGGGCGGCCCGGTGACAATCCTCTGATTGTTCATATCGCAAGAGCGAGCAATATCGGAGAGTTGACCCCTGCCCTGACGCCGAAGATTATCCGGCTCATCGATCATTTCTGGCCGGGGCCCCTTACCATCGTACTGAAGAAAAAAACCACAGTGCCGGATATTACAACCGGAGGATTGGACACGGTAGCCATACGGATGCCCGACGATCCCGTCGCACTGGAGCTGATCAAGAAGGCGGGCTGTCCGGTTGCGGCGCCAAGCGCCAATATCTCCGGCAAGCCGAGCCCGACTAAAGGAGAGCATGTGGTTGCTGATCTCGACGGAAAGATCGATGCGATCCTGATGGGAAACGACTGCAGGGTAGGAATCGAGTCCACCGTGCTGGATATGACGGGGGACGTGCCGACGATACTGCGTCCCGGTATCCTGACCGCAGAAAATATCGAGGCGGCCATCGGCGGAAAGGTAGAGATGGATCCGGCTTTATTCATCAACCGTCCGCGTGATGTGTCCGATGAGGACTCATTTGTGGCGAAGGCTCCCGGAATGAAATACACCCATTATGCGCCCAAGGCGGAAATGACCATAATCGAAGGGCAAAGAGATAAGGTTAAGGCGGAAATCGAACGCCTGAAAGGACTCAACGAAAGGCTGGGGCTTAAGGTCGGAGTGATTCTGTTTGAAGAAAAGGCTTTCATTGAGGCGGCCCATGAATTTTTTGCCAAGCTGAGAGATCTGGATAACGAAGGGGTTGATCTGATTCTCGCAGGCGCCCTGAGCGAGCAGGATGGAGTCGGTTTTGCGGTGATGAACCGGATGCTGAAATCAGCCGGGTATAATATTGCAAAAGTATAGCAGTAACTATATGAGATAAAACCAAAACAGGAGGTGCGGTATGAAAATAGCTTTGGCTGCAGACCATGGCGGCTTTGAACTGAAGGAAAAAGTGAAGGTACACATGGAGCAGAAGGGTATCGAGGTTTTGGACCTGGGCTGTTATAAGGAGGAATCAGTGAACTATCCGGATTATGGCAGGGTCTGCGGAGAAGCCGTAATGCGGGGAGACGCGGAGCGAGGCATCGTAGTGTGTGGTACGGGAATCGGGATTTCCATTGCGGCAAACAAGGTGAAAGGCATCCGGTGCGCTTTATGTACAAGCCTTTTCATGGCTGAAATGTCTAGAAAGCACAACGACGCCAATATGCTTGCCCTGGGCGGAAGAATCCTGGAGCCAGGGCTTGCACTGGATATTGTGGACGTCTGGCTGACCACGGAGTTTGAAGGCGGCCGGCACAAGACAAGAACCGATCTGCTTGATTGCATGTAAAATATATATATAAATAATAACAATAACAATAACTTTAAGAAGGCTTGATTCCATTCAAGCAGTATGGAGGTATGAAATGGGAAAAGTTTACGTTTTTGATCATCCGCTCATTCAGCACAAAACCGCAATGATTCGGGACAAGAATACCAGCGTAAAGGACTTCAGGGAACTTGTCAGAGAGATTTCCATGCTCATGGCTTATGAGGTGACAAGAAATCTTCCTTTGGAAGATGTGGAAATTGAGACTCCGCTCTGCAAGGCTACCATGAAAATGCTGAAGGGCGAGGATCTGGCAATTGTTCCGATCCTGAGAGCCGGGCTGGGAATGGTCGACGGAATGCTTGAGCTGATTCCGAACGCCAAGGTTGGTCATATCGGACTTTATCGGGACCCCGATACCCATCTGCCTGTGGAATATTACTGCAAATTGCCTGCGGACATTGAAAACAGACAGGTCATCGTCGTTGACCCGATGCTGGCAACGGGAGGATCCGCCGCAGCGGCAATTGATTTCATCAAAGAAAAGGGAGCGAAAAAGGTCGCGTTCATGTGCCTCATCGCCGCACCCGAAGGAATCGAAGTGCTTCATAAAAATCATCCGGAAGTGGATATCTATATTGCAGCCAAAGACAGCCATCTCAACGACCATAAGTACATAGTACCGGGTCTTGGAGATGCGGGAGACAGACTGTACGGAACAAAATGAAAGAAGAAGGAAACTGATATGAAAGGATTAGCACCAAATAGCAGAATAGCAGAACTTGACACTGACAGAAACGTATTTGATGTTTTGAAGGAAAGAGGGTTAATCAAGCAGACGACGCATGAAGAGGAGATCCGGGACCTGCTGGGAAAGGAGAAGGTAACCTTCTACATCGGCTTTGACCCGACTGCCGACAGCCTTCATGTAGGGCACTTCATGCAGATTATCGTGATGATGTATATGCAGAAATACGGTCACAAGCCCATCGTACTGGTGGGGGGAGGAACGGCCATGGTAGGCGACCCTTCCGGCCGATCGGATATGCGCCAGATGATGACCAAAGAAGTCATTATGCAGTACTGTGATAAATTCAAAGAAACCTTCGGAAAATTCATCGATTTTTCGGATGGAAAAGCAATCATCGACAACAACGCGGACTGGCTTCTTGATTTAAACTACGTAGATTTTATCCGAACCATCGGGAGACACTTTTCGGTGAACAGAATGCTCACGGCGGAGTGCTTCAAACAGAGACTGGAAACCGGTCTTTCCTTCCTGGAATTCAACTACATGCTGATGCAGTCCTATGACTTCCTGGAACTCCATCGCAGATACAACTGCAAGATGCAGTTCGGCGGCGATGATCAGTGGTCCAATATCATCCAGGGGGTTGATCTTGTAAGACGGGAAATGGGAGATCAGGTTTACGGAATGACTTTTGCCCTGCTCCTTACAAGTGAAGGGAAGAAAATGGGTAAGACTCAGAAGGGCGCCCTTTGGCTCGATCCGGAAAAAACTTCTCCCTATGAATTTTATCAATACTGGAGAAATGTTGAGGATGCCGACGTGAGGACCTGCCTTTCCATGCTGACCTTCCTGCCTATGGATGAGGTCGAGAGGCTTTCTTCCCTGAAGGATGCTGAAATCAACAAGGCCAAGGAAATCCTTGCCTTTGAAGTGACCAATCTGGTTCACGGGGAAGAGGAAGCACAGAAGGCGCAGGATGCTGCAAGAGCACTGTTTGCAGGCGGCGGGAATATGGAAGACGTGCCGAAGACGCAAATGCCTGCCTCAGCGTTTGAAGGAGAAGGAATGGGCGTTGTGAGCCTCATCGCCGAACTCAAGCTGGTTTCCAGCAAAGGCGACGGCTTCCGAACAATTGAACAGGGTGGCCTTACCATCGACGATGTCAAGGTGACCGACACAAAGCTTATGTTAACCAAGGACATGTTCAAGGACGGTAAGATTCTGATTAAAAAGGGAAAGAAGACCTTCCACCTTGTGGAACTGATTTAGTGATAAAACCGGAACACTGCAGCCCGGTTGACAGAATGAATAAAGACACATGCCCAATGGGTATGTGTCTGTTTTTTACATAAAAAACCTGTTAACATTGCAAATATTAGAGTAATATTATATAATAATTATTAAATAAAATAAATATAGAATCGCTGAATCCATTTATGGAGCGGGAGAACCAATATTGGGGTGAATCACGATTTTCGTGTAGGGTATCTTTCAACCCGAACCCGTCAGCTAATTTCGTAAGCGTTGGAAGGAAAAGTTCATCGACTTGTTTTTGTCGTGTTTATTGCCAATGCTGCGGATCAAACCGTAGCTTTTTTATTGAATGAGACAACCGTTTCGATTTAAATGAAACGGGATATTACGCATGAGCCGGGATCGGATACGGGAACGGTTACGGGAACGGATACGGTGGATTGATACCCATAGAATACGCGAATTTCGTATGTCACAATGAAAGGAGTATCATCATGTTAAACAAAATGTTAGAGGAAATCAACCGAATGCCACACATATTCATTAAGGATATGGGTGTGGATATCAGCCGGTATAAAGTGTACCAGGTTCAGGATTTCGATCTGTCCCTGCTGGATCGTATGGTAAGCTTCGGACTGAATATTTTCGGAGAATTGGGCATGGATGAATGGGGACTGGTACCTCAAATTCGTCATGGAAATGTATACATCCTGAAAAGCGACAATGAAACACGGATTATCGGTCTGGCTATTCTTATGAGGGACTGGGAAGACCCGGAGAAAGCATATCTGTTTGATTTTGCCATCGCCGAAGAGTTTCAGGGATACGGCCTCGGGAAACAGTTTTTGTCGATTATTTCAGATCACCTGATGGAACAGGGTTTTCAAAGAATGAGTCTGACGGTAGATGTTGAGAACGAACCGGCGATCCGTCTCTATAAGAGAATTGGCTTCAAGCCTGTAGAATACAGCAAAAATGAGTACGGGAAAGGGCATAACCGTTATATTATGGAATGGGAAATGGTTGAGATGGCTGACAACAGCTGTTTGGAAAGTGTTTCGATGGGATGATGAATATGGAACGATTCAGTTCCGGCTCGCACATTTTAAATCAATGTGCCGAGCCGGAATAAATATCTTAACCCTCTGCACGGTCTTTTAGAACCGTCGACAGAGTTCTGCTCTTATCGCAGTGTTTTCATCGCGGTGCTCCACGCAATCACCTGATTAAACAGCGTATTCAGAGATTTTTCATGGCGGGGTTTCGGCTTTAGTGCGCCGCCTTCAAAATCGTCTGCAAGAAAGAACATGACCTGCTCGCGCACGTCCGCTATTTTGAATTGAGCCATGATGGTACGGAGCGCTTCCACGGCCCGTGCTCCTCCGATGGAGCCATAGCTGACAAAGCCGGCTGCCTTGTCGGTCCACTCCTTGTACAGAAAATCGAGTGCGTTTTTCAATGCTGCCGAAGTGGAGTGATTGTATTCCGGGGTTACGAAAATATAACCGTCGAATTCGGCGATTTTCGCCGACCATTTTTTTGTATGCTCTTTGCTGTATTCCTGTACTGAGGCAGGCTTCGGCTCGTCCAGCAGGGGCAAATCGTAATCCATGATATCCACCAGTTCAAATTCCGCGTCGCTGCGTTTTTTTGACAGTTCGAACGTCCATTTTGCCACGGCTTCTCCGAGCCGTCCCGGTCTCGTGCTCCCAATGATAATTCCTATCTTGACCATTTTCAATTTCCTCCCTATTCTCTTTAATCTATTATTATATGTGTATTCTTAAACGAATATTCCCGGTTTTTTTTAATTTCAACGCTTTTTACCGCGCGTTATATTTTTTACCGCGCATTATTGTTACCTTATTTTTTACCCATGTATCGCCCAATCAAAACACTGAACCAGGCAAGGCTTATATAATCGACCAACCGCGCGGTAAGCCACGTCACATCCAGGCAGCAAATCTTCGGTATACGTCATATGCAGGCAGCAACTGCATCAAGAAAAGAAATTTCTTACGATTTTATTAAGAAAGGTTTTTTTATGAAACATTTGGATAAATCTTCCGTCTAATCTCTTAGTGTGCTAAGCTGAATTTGATTATTGTGTAAGCTAAACTTTGATTATTGTGAAAGCTAACTTTATTTATTGTATAAGACAAATTTGATTAGTGTGCCAGGCTGAATTTAAAAAGAATGTGAAGGGATTTTATGGAGCCACTGATTGCAGTTAAAAATATTCGCAAGGTTTACCGGATGGGGGAGGAGAAGGTCATTGCCCTGGATGATGTGAGCCTTGAGATCTATAAAGGGGAAATCATCTGTTTCCTCGGAGCCTCGGGCTCTGGAAAATCGACGTTTTTAAATATGGTAGCCGGACTGGAAAAACCGACAAAAGGGGAAATTTACATAGGGGGAATTCCAATCCACAAGCTCAATGAGGAGAATGTCACGCTTTTCCGGCAGAAAAACATCGGGTTTATTTTTCAGGCCTATCACTTGCTGCCCATGCTTACCGCTTCGGAAAATGTGAGTCTCCCATTGATCTTTCGTGGAATGGAAAAAAAGAAACGGGAGAGAATGGCAAGGGAAACGCTGGCTGCGGTGGGTCTGGCAGGATATGAAAACCGAAAACCGACCCAGATGAGCGGCGGACAGCAGCAGCGGGTAGGGATTGCCAGAGCGCTGGTCGGAAACCCGAAGATCATATTTGCCGATGAGCCCACCGGTAATCTGGATACCCATACCTCCAGGGAAGTCATGGAGATCATGATGTCAAAGGTCCGAGAGCATGGAAGGACGCTGATCATCGTCACCCACGATAAAAAGGTCGCCGACTATGCGGATCGGGTCGTGACCATACAGGACGGGAACATACTTTCTGTTGAGGAGAACCGGGCCGGAAGCACGTAAGGCCAAACAACGCCGGGTCATCAACGAAAATCACTGCAGAAACATCGATCATGGGATAAAATCAAAAGGGAGTTTCAATATACAATCTAACAAGTGTGAAAAAAAAGAAGCAGAAGGTGTGAGGAATTGAATATGAAGAGCAAAAGAAGGAAAGCACTACTCGTATTTCTTGCGGCTGCCCTGGCTTTGGGGGGTCAGGCGATGCCGGGTGTAAGCCTGTTTGGCGTCGGCAATCAGGTGTACGCCGCAAGCATAGATGCAAGTCTGGTTGGAAATCGGTCGGCGACGCAGGGAGATGAGAATGTTGAAGTGACAGTCAAAGTGGAAAGCACGAGCGGCGACATTACTTTTAACAGCGCTGTTTTGAAACTGGATTCATCTGATAATATTTCCGTGTCGGGAGGATCGACTGGAGAAGTTACTCTGAACGGCGGGAATTCGATCAACATCACTTTTTATGTAACTGTCGGAAGATTTGCCGATACGGGGTCACGGGATGCCAGCATCATTTTAAAAAATGCATCAGGGACAAACATATTCGAACAGCCTTTGGGAATATTCCGGATCTATGAAAAAGTCGCGACGCCCAAGGGCGGTACAGGGAGTTACGTCGCGTCCCTTGACTTCTTTCATTCCATCAGCCCGGATGGCGGTTTTTCTTCCGGGACGGATAATATGCTTAAAATCGGCTTGAAAAATGTCGGAAATACAATTGTGAAAAACGCTGTGCTCAGCCTTACTCTGCCGGATGGCTTATCTATTTACAATTCCAGCAATTCGGCAAATCTGGGATACATATCCAGCGGGAGCAGCCGGGAAGTGAGCTTTCCCATCACTGTTGACGACAGTGCGGAATCGAAGAACTACGCCATTACCGCGAAGCTGACAGGACTGAATTATACAAATGAAGCCGTCAGCACAGAGAAGACCTTTTATATCCCGGTCAACGGATCGGGAACTTCCGTTAAAAACGCAGAAATAACCAATATCAGCATACCGGATCAGGTAAGCGGGGAGGATGAATTTACCCTTTCCTTCGATGTGTTGAACCGGAACAGTGCTGCATTAAAAAATGTCAAGATCAATGTCGAGGTTCCGGACGGCCTTCTGAATAAAACGAGAAGTGCTTTTGTGGAAACTTCCATTCCCGGAGGAAGCAGCAAAAACTATTCCGTAAGGATGTTCGCGGCGGACGGGGCAAAGGAAAAGGTCTATACCATTAAGCTGACTCTTTCTTCCAGCGCCTCAAAGGATGATAATGCCGCAGTCACCCAGTATGCGAGCGTTTATGTCAGCGGCGGTTCCGGCGAAAAGACGCCGCAGCTCATGGTGGATAACTACAGCTACGGCGGCACCTTTGTACAGGCGGGAGATCAGTTTCTGCTGGAGCTGGGACTTTACAACACCAGCGGTTCCCATGCCGTTTCAAATATCAAGATCACAATCAGCTCGGAGGATGGGTCAATCATTCCTGTCAACAGCAGCAATTCCTTTTTTATCGACAGGCTCGGAAAGCGGGAACGGACCAAACAGGTCATGTTTCTTTCTGTAAAGCCCAATGCGGAGCAGAAGACCACCCCGTTGTCCGTTGACATGTCTTATGAGGACGGATCGGGAAATGCCTTTACGTCAAAAGATATCATATCGATTCCGGTCATGCAGGAAACCAGGCTCGAGGTGGATGACATCATTGCGCCGCCGGAGCTCTATGCGGGAATGCAGAGCGGTATGTCAGTCCAGTTTTACAACATGGGGAAGACCATCCTCAACAATCTCAGAATAACGGCGGAGGGCGACTTTGATACGCCGGAATCCACAAGCTATTTTGTCGGAAATATGGAAAGCGGCAAAAGCGACACCTATGATTTCAGTTTTATTCCGAGGAATGGTGGCACCATGGAGGGCAAGATAATTTTCACCTATGAGGACGCCTCGGGAGACGTCCAGATCCTGGAACGGCCCTTTTCTTTCGAGGTAATGGCCGATATGCCCGTATTTGATGAAGGGTTTCCGCCGGAGGAAAAGGCTGCGGGAGGAAGCAAAAAAGCATATATTGTCCTCGGAATTTTGATTCTCCTGACAGCCGGAGGAGTGTTCCTGTGGAGAAGGATCAGAAAAAAGAAACTGCATCGGGAGATGGAAATCGATGAGTAACCGGGATCTGATCAGTCTGGCCTTCCGCAACCTGCTGCGGAGGAAGACCAGAACCATTCTGGCCATCGTCGGAGTTGTAGTCGGCACCAGTGCCATCATCGTCATGCTTTCCATCGGCTTCGGGCTGTCCGTAAACTTTCAGGAGCAGATCGAAAGCTATGGAAACCTGCACCTGGTGGATGTTTATGGCGGTGGCGGCGGTATGAGGGTCTATCGCGGAGGGGGAGCGGCAAGCGACGGCGGCGAAAAAGATGGTGCACTGAACGACAAGGCCATCGCAAAGATGGAAAAAATAAAAGGCGTGGACGCCGTGTCTCCCAAGGAGCAGATCTACCTGTCCTTTGGCGTGGGCAAATATATCGCCCAGGCTTCGGTCATCGGCATGCGGCCTGAGGTAATGCAGAAATTCGGCTATGACCTGCAGGAGGGAAGACTTCTGGAGCCCGGCGACAAGTTTGCCCTGGTGTTCGGAAACCAGGTGCCGACCTGGTTTTACAATCCAAAGAAGACCTGGGGCAGCAGCTGGGGCGGGGAGCCTCTGGTTGACGTTATCACCAACAAGATGATCATTACCGCCGATGAAAGCTATGGACAGAAACGGCAGCGCAGTCCCGACGAGGAGAAGATCATCTACAAGGAATATAAGGCAAAGGGAGTCGGTATTCTTGCCAATCCCAGCGACGAATCGGCATACAATGTCTACATGAGCCTCGAGGGGCTGGAAATCATAAAAAAGGAAGCGGCGAGGGCGCGAAAAGAGCCCGTCAATAATAAAAACGAATATGACGCAGCCATGGTATATGTGGGGGATATCGACGACGTTGAGAACGTGAGCAACGCCATCCGGGAAATGGGTTTTTATACCAGCAGTCTCAACGACTGGCTCAAATCCATGCAGGAAACGGCAAGGATGATTCAGGGAATCCTGGGAGGAATCGGCGCAATATCTCTTCTGGTGGCAGCCCTCGGAATCACCAATACCATGATCATGTCAATTTATGAAAGAACCAAAGAGATCGGAATCATGAAGGTCATCGGTGCAAACCTCAGCGATATTAAGAAACTGTTCCTGCTGGAAGCCGGAATGATCGGGTTCCTGGGCGGAACAATCGGTCTGATCTTCAGTTATATTCTTTCCTTATTGATGAATACCGTTTTGAGTGGTATTATGTCAATGATGCTTGGAACTATAGGCGGGGGCGGATCGACAGTCTCCATCATTCCCTGGTGGGTTGCGGCCGGCTCTCTCGTGTTTTCCACTGCCATCGGGATTGTGGCGGGATACTCTCCCGCAAGAAGGGCCATGCGTCTTTCCGCACTGGAAAGTTTGAGGAATGAATAGTGAAGAAATCCTTTGTAAGAAAAACCATGTTCTTTTTTATCGCCATCTGCCTGGTGCCTTTTCTGATTTTTACCGCGATCTTTCTCAATAAGACGGGTGAGATTGAAAGGGAACGGGTGGAAGACAGTCTTTCTGCTATTGTTCAGGAAAAGGCGTCTGCCTTGCAGAAGGATTTAAAAAACATTGAGAACGAAACCGTTAATCTGGCCAGGTGGGCCGCCGATATCATGAGCAGGGATCATGCGGCGGCTGCGCTTACAGAGGAATACTACAGAGACGAACATGATGTACTGGGAAGAGATCACAAACTTGCGGCGGGGAAGTCCAGCATATTCCTTCCGAATAATATTGAGCTGAGTCCGGGATTGGAACGCGAGATCCTGAACTCAGAGAAACTGGAAGGCCCTATGGCCGATATTCGAAAACAGACTCCCGACGTGACCTATACCTATCTGGTTACGGCCAACGGTTTGCTGCGGGTATTTCCTTATCTGAGCAACGATGCTTTTACGCCGGATCATGATCAGAGAAGCGATTATTTTTACACCAGGGCCGTCGAAGAAAATCCGGGTCAAAAGGCGGTATGGACCAATCCATATTATGATTATGGAGGGAATGGGTGGATCATAACCTGTTCCTGTCCTTTTTATGTGGAGGGGGAACTTGGAGGAGTCGTCTGCGTCGATGTGTCATTAAAGACGCTCGCCGCCTCTGTGGCGGATTTTCGAATTGGGAGCAGCGGCTTTGCATTTGTGATCACAGACAGCGGAGATGTGATTTATCACCCCGAGATGATGGATATGATCAGCGAAAGCGGCAACCGGCTCAATACAAACCTGACCGACGGGAGAGACGTTCCCGAGGGGTACCGGTTGATTATTGAGGAAATGACGGCAGGGGGAAAAGGAGTAAGGACCTACTTAAGCGAGAAATATAAATATGATATCATCGCATATACTCCGATACAGGCGCTGAATTGGAGCATTGGCATTCAAGTCGGAAAGTCGGAGTATTCTGTCGGTTCCGATTATCTGACCATCGGTTTTTGGGGGCTTGTGGCGGCATTGCTGCTGGCCTGCCTGATCATGACATACATACTTTCCAGAAAGATTACCCTGCCCATTAAACGGCTGACGTCCGATGTACAGAGAATTGCCGACGGCGAATTCCGGCAGGTTCATGTAGCATCGAAGGATGAGATCGGCCTTCTGGGGCATGCTTTTAATAAGATGAGCAGTGAGATTCGTGATTACACAGCATCGCTGCTTCACGGGAAAAATCAGCTGGAAACTGTAATCAACAGCATCGGAGGGGTTATGATGATCCTGAAGCCCGATTATACCGTTATGATGATGAATCAGGACGGTCTTAAGTCGCTGAAGCTTGCCGACGGGACGCAGGTCAGCGGAAGGAAGTGCTACGAGCTGTTCCATGGAAGTGATCGGCCATGCTGGAACTGTCCCGTTAAAAAGACCGAAGTGAGCCGTAAGGCCGGCAGCTGCGAGAGCATCTTTGACCAGAATATTTATGAAATCTCCAGCTACCCTGTATTCGATGAGCAAAATGAAATCAAGGAAATCGTCGTACATAGAAGAAGGATTACGGAACAGGTCATGATGGAGCGGGAGCTGTTTCAATCAGAAAAGATGGCAGGTGTGGGGCAGATGGTTGCAGGTGTCACCCATGAATTGAAAAATCCGCTTACCGTCATCAAGGGGGCAATTTATCTCTGGAAGACCAATCGGGATCATGCGGAAAAGCAGGAGGAGGCCATCGACGAGATCAGTGCAAGCGTACTGCGGGCTGAAAAGATCATCTATAACATGCTGGATTTCTCCCGGACGTCATGGCAGGAGAAGGAGCTGATCAATGTACGGCCTCTTCTGGAACAGATTTTGCTTCTGGTCCGTCAGGACATGGTGAAACGGAAGATCAATGCCAAAATCCATGCAGAGGAAGAAACGGCCTGGCTCTATGGAAACGGGGACTCCTTCAAGCATATTTTTTTGAATATCATTACCAACGCAATCGATGCCATGCCGTCCGGCGGTGAATTGGTAATCAGTATTAATAAAATCGTAGGCGATACGACGGAGATCATATTCTCCAATACAGGAGAACCGATCCCCGATGAAAATCTGGACAAAATATTTCAGCCTTTTTTCACCACGAAAGAAAAAGGAACAGGTCTCGGCCTTTGGATTGTGTCGAAGGAGGTAGCGCGAAACGGCGGGTCTATCGAGGCCGACAATCGCGGAATGACCCGGATCAGGGTCGTATTCCCGGGAAAGGAAACGAAGGATGAAGAAAATACTCATGATTGACGATGACTCCAGCTTCCTTAAAGTCTATTCGGAGATCCTTCGCGGCAAAGACTATCAAACGGATACGGCGGAGAATGGGACTCAGGCCTTGGAAAAGCTTGGGAAAGAGTATTATGATATCGTCATTTCCGACGTTGTAATGCCGGAGATGAACGGTATAGAAATCTTGAAAAGGATCAAAACGGATTATCCGGAGCAGCTGGTCATCATGCTGACAGGGGAAGGTTCCATTTCCGGAGCCGTTGAGGCGATGGAGGAAGGTGCTTATACCTATCTCATCAAACCGCTGGAAATCGATCAGCTGCTCATGAACATCAAGCGGGCGCTGGAGTTCATTGAGCTCAATTCGGAAAATCTGCAGCTGAGGAACCGCCTTACCGAAATGACTCACAGTGAGCAACTGGTGGGAAACAGTAAAGTGATCACAGATCTGAAGGATCAGATCAAGAAAATTGCACCGACCAATTCCAGTGTTTTAATTACAGGAGAAAGCGGGACGGGAAAGGAAATTCTGGCCGATTTGCTGCATGTTAACAGCCTGAACCACGAAGGACCTCTGATCAAGGTCAATTGTGCGGCGTTGGCCGAATCTGTACTGGAAAGTGAAATTTTCGGGCATGAGAAGGGAGCCTTTACGGGAGCTGTGGCGTCGAAGCCGGGCAGGTTTGAAATGGCGAGAGGAGGAACTCTGTTTCTGGATGAAATCGGTGAGCTCTCTTTCAAGCTTCAGAGCAAGCTGCTCAGGGTGCTCCAGGAAAAAGAATTCGAGCGCGTAGGCGGCACCCGAACCATTAAAGTAGATTTTCGGCTGATTTCCGCTACCAATAAGGATTTGAAAAAAGAAGTGGAGAAAGGGGCTTTTCGTGAAGATTTGTATTACCGGATCAATGTGGTACCGCTGTACTGCGCTCCTCTTCGGGATCGGACGGAGGATATCCCGGAGCTTCTTTCACATTATCTGGATTACTACTGTAAAGAAATGAAGAAGCCGAAGGTGCGGCTTATGGATGAAGCCGTTGAAATCCTTACCGGATATCAATGGAAAGGGAATGTACGGGAACTGAAAAATTTGTGTGAGAGACTGGTGGTATTTGCAGAAGGTCCTATGATTCATGCCGGTATGCTGCCGGAAGAAATCATAGGTCAGAAGAACTGGGGCAAAGACCTCGGCCGCATGGATTTTCAGGAAGCAAAAAGGACCTTTGAGAGGGAGTATCTTATGAAGATGCTGAAAAAGAACCAGTGGAATATCTCTGCAACAGCAGAGGAAATCAGGATTGCCCGCAAGAACCTGCAGCTGAAAATAAAACAGCTGAATATCAAAAAAGACTAGTATTCATAGAGCCTCAGTCTGCGGTCTCACGTAACTGCGGCTGAGGATCTTTTTCGCAAAAATGTGTTACGAAAATGTTACACCCCTGCTACATAATCGTTATGAAGAACGGAAAGGCGTTATACGGCTGTTTCTAATCATTGAAGTGAACCCCAAATGTTAGACATGAATCTAACATTTGGGGTTCACTTCATATCGAGACAACTTTTCTTTTGTTCCTGCCGGGTACCCTCCTGAAAACCGCCTGCATTGCAGCCTGGACTTCAAAGAAAAAACCGCCTGCATTGCAGCCTGGACTTCAAAGAAATCAGTTGAGTGTCACAAAAAGGTAGCGTTTTGACAGGGGTCTTCGGGAGAAAACGTTCAAATTTGGAGCTTTAGTGATTTGGCATAAAGATTGCTCTATCCATGAATGAAATTATTATTTGCCGCAATACGGAATTCCGGGCCGGAATTCGTATATGCGAAAAAAGAATGGAAGGTGAGTAATTATGACAAATCTAACTGAAAACATGGGTTATGAACAGCAGCTCAAGCGTGTCCTGACTCTGAAAGATCTGGTGATTTACGGGATCGCTTTTATGACGCCCATCGCACCGGCTTACATTTACGGGGCCGCTTCGGGTATTACAGGCGGTACGCTGGCCCTTGCATACATTATTGCAATGGTTGCCATGCTTTTCACTGCTTACAGCTACGGTCACATGGCGGCAGCGTTTCCCATCGCCGGATCTACCTATTCCTACACGCAGCGAGCCATCAATCATAACCTGGGGTTCTTCGCCGGCTGGGCGATGTTTCTGGACTATGTGCTGGTCCCGCTGATCGTTTTCATGGTAGGCGCTTCCTATGCCAATGCTGCGGTTCCCTCCGTACCATATGTGGCATGGGTGTTTATTATTGCGGCAGTAGTAACCGTGGTAAACTACTTCGGTGTCCAGATTGCAGCAAGAACCAACCTGATCCTTGTGGGGATCATGGGGGCAATTGTCGTCATATTTATCGTAGTATGTGCCTATGCTCTGACACAGGGAACCGGTGAAGGTACCCTGATTTCCGCAAGACCCTTTTTCAATCCGGACGGCTTCTCCTCCAGCATGCTGATTGCCGGCGGAGCGATCGCATGCTTCTCTTTCCTCGGCTTTGACTCCATTACAACAATGGCGGAAGAAGCTGTGAACCCGAAAAGAGATATCGGACGTGCAGCCATACTGGCTTGTTTCTTAGGCGGCGGAATCTTCATCCTTCAAGCTTACGTTGCTCAGCTGGTCTGGCCTGACTATGCCACATTTGAATCCGCCGATACGGCCCTGTTTGAGGTGGCCCAGTTGGCCGGAGGCGCAGTATTAGCGGGATTGTATACCTTTGCAGTCATCATTTCGACCCTGACTGCCGGATTGACAGGCCAGTCAAGCGCTGCAAGACTTCTGTTCGGAATGGGACGTGACGAGGTACTGCCGAAGAAATTCTTTACTCATCTGCATCCCAAATATAAAACTCCGGTTTACAATATCATCATCATGTGCGTGATCGGAATTGTCGGCGCTTTGACCATGAACATTGCCCTTGTCACCGAGCTGCTCAACTTTGGGGGGCTGTTTGGATTTATGTGCGTAAACCTTTCCGTTATTGTTTACTATTTCTTCAAGCAGAAAAAGCGCAATGTAGTGACCTATCTGATCCTCCCTGCCCTCGGCTTCATCATTTGCTTCTACCTGTGGATCCATTTGTCCGGAACCGCATTAATGGTGGGCGGAAGCTGGCTTGCAGTGGGAGTGGTTTATGCGGCAATCACTACGAAAGGCTTCAAAACGAAACCGCCGATTCTGTCCGAATAGCGATTTGTATCTGCAGGACAAAACAGAAGAATACTTAAAACATTTTGTATCTACAAGACAAAACAGAAGAATACTTAAATCATTTTGTATCTACAGGACAAAACAGAAGAATTTCAAATCATACTGCTGATCATACTGGAGGAACTGAAAATGAAACCAAATCCGAAATATTTATCATTTTATTATGAAACCATGACAGACTTCCCCGATTTTATCGTAGATCCAAAGAAAACCGCTCTGCTCATCGTCGATATGCAGAAGGAGTTCGTGCTGCGGGATTTCGGGGATGCTCTGAAATTCAAAGAGGCAGGCGAGTGGGAACGCTGGATTCCATTCCATGACAGACTGGACGACATTGTAATTCCAAATAACGTAAAATTATTGGACTACTTCCGGGAAAAAGGCATGCTCGTTACCTTTGGAAGGATTGCCTGTCTGCGGCCTGACGGGGAGGACAGGGCGCCTGTTCAGAAATCGGAAGGCTGGAACGGCATCTACGTCTATGTAAATAGTAGGGAAGCAGAAATGATCGACGAACTGACTCCGCTGCCCGAGGAGATCGTAGTAAATAAAACGACGGACAGTGTCACCCTTGGAACGAATTATTCGCAGCTCATCAGAAATATCGGAATCGATACGGTGGTCGTTACGGGTATTGTTACGGACCAGTGTGTTGCGGGTACGGTGCGCAGCCTTGCTGATGAGGGATTTCGTGTAATCTGTGTTGAGGACGCCTGCGCCGCGCCGGATATGGCGCTGCACGATGCGGAGCTGAAGATCATGAATCAAATTTATTGCCAGGTCCTTAGTACAGAAGAAACCCTGGCCGTACTGGAAGGAAAGCTGAAATAGCAGCGTGCTAAATAAACGGGGGAGCTGCCGCATAAACGGGGGAGCTGCCGCAAGACCTCTTATAAATGACAGGCTCTGAAGTAAACTTAACCATGATAATAGATAGACTGCACGGTATTATGTGTACGTTCTATCTATTATTTTTTAGCGTTAATTTTCTTTAATGTATTATTTTGCGTGTTATTTTTCTTATGCATTATTTAACGCACATTATACGACACTAATATGGAAACTAACGGAGGAGTTTTTCGGGTTTTATAAAAATCGGTCACTTCGTGTGCAAAATATCAATTAGAGGACGGAATTATTTATAAAAGATCTCATATTATGAACATATGACTGTAAAAAGCCTGTAAAAGGTCAGTTGTAGCGGAATTTCTGTCCTTTAATTGAAAAAATGCAGAGAGGGGGGCGGACAATATGTATATTGACTCGATTGTATTTGTTCGTCATAATAAATCTATCATGCGGCGGATCTTTATGAAACCTTCCAGGCGTGGCGGGTATTTATGAACTGCGGATCAGTCTATTATAGTTGCGGAGGTGTTTTGGTTGCTCCAGCAGAACGAATGGGAACAGATCAACCTGATGGCCAGCGGTATGAACCGGATCAGGGATATCACAAAATTCAGAAGAGAGTTTTTGACAAAGCTCTGCCGTTTCGTAGCTTTTGATCTGGCGGATTTTTATCTCAACGATTCCAAATCCCCGAACAAGGTAAAGCTGGTCGACCCGGTTGTGGTGAGCAGATTTTCCCAGAAATTCAACGAAAAATTCATGCTGGAGTACGACCGGTATTACGGTCAGCTCGATTATGTGAGGTGGGTTTTTTCCAGCCATGAATCTGTTGTCTATCGGGAATCGGATCTGATCAATTCTGAACTGAGGACGAAAAGTGCGTTTTATCTGGATTATTTGAAGCCGGCCGGTTTTGTCAACGTGGCCGGTGTCAGTATCGCTGACGGGGGTGTCTGCGTTGGTGCAATCACCCTTTACCGCACCGACCGGTACGGTGATTTCACAGATAAGGACCTTTACATACTGAATCAGCTCGTTCCCCACCTTCAGAACAAGCTCATGATTGAGACGGAAGCGGTGGAGCATAACGTAGAACAAAGTAAAAATAGCTCATACTATCTCGCACATGAATTCAACCTCTCCCGCCGGGAAATCCAGATACTGAGGCTCCTTTGCGATGGGAAAAACAACAATGAAATCAGCAGGATGCTTTCCATCAGCGTCCATACCGTCAAGAAACACATCAGCAATATTTACGGCAAGCTGAATGTGGACAGCCGCACCCAACTGATCCACTTTGTTATCAAGAACGACAAGGAAATACTGGAGGCGGAATAGCCCCCGGCTTTTGGTGTGAGCAGGCATCTGGATCAATGCTTTTGGGTGTGAACAAGCATTTAGGTCAATGTTTTTCCGTGTGAGCAAGCATTTGGTTCAATGTTACTTCAGAATTTCTGTAACGGGTTCTTGCTGCGAGATTTGTTCCTGTAATCGCGGCTGACGGACACCAGCTGAAGCAGGCTGCGCATTGCTCACAGGAATGCAGCCATACCGGCTTTCCGTCAACGATCCGGATGTTTCCGGCCGGACAGATCTTCTCACAGGTCCCGCATCCGGTACAGTTCTTATTAACCGTAAATTTTTTGTCCTCTGAAGGAATCAGAAGCTTTGCCAGCGGATTGGCTGAGGTCAGGAGTCTGTCCCTCATCGTCAAAACCGTTCGTTTCATTTGCCTGTTCCGAATCAACTCAGAGATTTGTTCTGTTTTTGTTTGCCATTCCTCCGAGTCAGACCAGTTTATCCCAAAGGTCAGCAGAAACTCCGCAGAGAGTTCCAGCCCTTTCTTCTTCAGCTGTTTCCGAATCTGTTCCGCCGATGCGCAAGGCATACCGCCATTGGTAATGACTGCATAAAGATAGGCGTTCCTGTTGTCAATCTGCAGCCGGTCGATAAAGCTCAGCACACAGGCGGGAATCCCCAGGTCGATAACCGGAGTGAAAAATCCGATTGAGTCTGCATTTTCCACCGAGACGGATTCGGAGGTCCTTTTAATCGGTATTAACTCCGGGCTAGCCAGCCTCTTTGAAATATCCAGGGCGGTTTTCAGTGAATTTCCCCTGCCTGAGAAATAGTAGATTTTGTTTTTCATTGTTCTCATTTCCTCCTGAAACATCATTATGTTTACAGTGTAAACATAAGAATAAGATAGCATATAATGTTTACACCGTCAACATTATATGCTATAAATAATTAGAAGTTTCTTAGGGCTCAAAATTTTAGAAAGGAATGTATGAATGGAGAGGAAGGAAATTCATCATACAAAAAACGAGATGAGCGGGACGATGTATCATCATGGGGATCTGAAGCAGGAAATGATCCGAAAAGGGATTCAACTGCTGTACAAGGAAGGCTACGAAGGCTTTTCGCTCCGTAAGGTTGCCGCTGCATGTAATGTCAGCCATGCCGCGCCTTATCGTCATTTCAGGAGCAAGGACGAGCTTTTTCAAGCGATCAACCTCGAAATTTCAATTCGCCTTAAAGAAGCATTATTAAAGGATCTCGAACATTATCGGGATGATCCGGGAACCCGGATGCTCGAAATGTGCAAGCGCTATCTTTCTTTTATGGTTGAAAACCCTGATTATTTCCGATATATCTTTATGACAGGCCATGCCAGACAAATCGTGGTCACAGGGGATGACATCCTTCTGGAGGACGAGAACCATCCTTTCAGCATCGGAAGAAAACATGCCCGGGAGTATTTCAGCCGGTTTCACGAAAACGAAAGCGGCTGGGTGCAGGATTTCCTTGCATTATGGAGTCAAATTCAAGGCTTGACCCTGCTGATTGTAAACGGCACCCTTGGATTCAGCGGTAATTATATGGATTACGCGGAAAGAATGATCTGCGAGCAGCTAAAACTACTACTTTAGTAGTAGTTTTCAATTGAAAAATACCACCTATGAATGTTTTAATATTCTGACAATTAATCTAAACTGATCATGTCAGAAACGTCCGAATGGCAATCAGGGGCTGCTCGTAAAGTAAGCCCTGATGATGAGGACGTAAAACAAGGATTGGAGGATGCAGGCATGATTGATTTGAAGCCCTGGGGAGATTTAAACACAGCGAATAAAGAGGAAGCCGGGGTATGTATTATGGGAGTTCCCTTTGACGGAGCCGTAAGCTGCGGAAAAGGATCGGCGCTGGCTCCTGAAAAAATCAGAGCGCTGTCCCGGTATCTCCCGGCGACGACGGAAACCGGAAAGATCATTAAAAATCTAAAGGCCTACGATGCGGGAGATGTGGCTATGGATCTCGACTGGCCCAGATATTATAAGGCGGTGGAGGATCAGGCCTATGACCTGATGAAAACGGAAAAATTCACTCTGTTTCTAGGCGGCGACCATTCCGTGACAATCCCGTTACATAGAGCCTTTGGCAGGCACTCCAGAGAGAAGGGTCTCGGCAGAATCGGTGTGATCCACTTTGATTCCCATGCGGATATCTGCGACACCTATGACAGTCACAAGTGGTCCCATGCATGTACGGAAAGAAGAGCCGTGGAGGATGTGATCAGGCCGGAGGATCTGGCGTTTCTGGGATTGCGAAGCTATGAAATCGAGGAGTTGGAGTATTTTGAAGCACATCCGGAGGTGCTGGTGATCAAGGCTTTCGATGTCTTCAAAGAGGGCTATCTGGCGTGCTATAAAAAATTGGAGGAGCGGTATCGGGATTATGATGCGGTGTACTTCACCCTGGATATTGATGTTGTTGATCCGGCCTTTGCCCCCGGCACGGGAACTCCCGAGGCAGGCGGGCTGACGAGCCGGGAGATCCTCGAACTGACCAAGCTTCTGATAGGAAATCTGCCGGTCAAGGCTATGGATATAGTTGAGGTATCCCCGCCCCTTGATCAGCAAAACGATATAACATCCTGGCTGGCATTAAAGATCATCTATGAGGTCTTCGGGTGTCTGAACCGATAGATTCCGTTATGCAATCTTTCATGAAAGGAATAAATCGTTATGAGTGTAGAAGTAACCTACGGTATTTGGATGGCCGCTTTCTGCGTAGCGATGCTTGGGATTGGCGTTTATGCATCCAAAAAAGTCAAAAATTCGGAAGATTTTATGGTTGCCGGAAGAGGGCTTCCCTTCTGGCTTGCCACGCCTGTACTCTTTGCAACCTGGCTCGGCGGAGGGCTAGTTCTGGGAGCCAGCGGCGCGGCATATCAAAACGGGGTCTGGAGCGATGAAAACGCTTGGGGCGTAATTCCCGATCCCTTCGGCGCAGGCCTGTGCCTGGTGCTGGCAGGGCTGTTCTATATGCCGATTTTACGAAAAATGGGTGGTTTGACTCTGGCTGATTTCTTTATGGTCCGCTACAACAAAAAAACGGCCATGATAGTTAGCATTGCCATCGCTATTACTTTTATTTTCTGGACGGCGGTTCAGGTGATATCCTTCGGCAAAATATTTGAATCCATGATCGGGATCGATTATCTTCTGGGAATCATGATCTCACTGGTCGTTATGGTCGCATTTACCATACTGGGAGGCCTTTGGGCCGTATCCCTCACTGATTTCTGGCAGACCTTTATCATCGTAGCGGGAATCATACTGCTGGTACCTTTTGCCCTGAACGCAGCCGGAGGCTGGGATGCGGTGGTGGCGTCAGTTCCTGAGGATTCTTTCAGCTTCTTTCCCCGGGATGCTTCTTTTACGGCCTATCTTCCCTGGGTCGGCGCATGGATGATCATCGGGCTGGGTTCCATCTGTACGCCCGACCTTGCCCAGAGAGCCATGGCGTCCAAGGATGAGAAGACCGCAAAGTATTCGGCGGTAACCGCAGGACTCTTGTATTGGATTGTCGGACTGGTTCCCGTATTTCTCGGTATCATCGGGCTGTCCCTCGTCAATCAGGGGATCATGGACGGTGCAGTGCTGGAAAGCGATGCGGAGCTGGTAATCCCGATCATGGTAAAGCAGTACATGCCGACCACGATGGGAGTCATCTTTACGCTGGGCATGATCGCAGGGATTATGTCTGCGGCGGATGCGGCGCTTCTGTCCGTAGCCAGCATCGTATCGAAGAATATATACAAGGACTTCCTGAAACCGGAAGCATCAGACAAGAGTGTATTGAAGGTTACCCGGTGGATGATCCTGGCAGTGACAGTGGTTTCGCTGGTTGTAGGCGTCGTTTATCCGGAGGTTTATCTGCTGACGGCTTTTTCCTTCGACCTGATTCTGGCCTGCCTGTTTATTCCGCTGACCATGGGTCTGTGGTGGAAAAAAGCCAATGCGACGGGGGCCCTCGCCGCCATGGTAGTGGGAGCGGCTTATCGGATTATAGCGCCTGGGATTGTAGAGGGATTCACCTTTGAATCCATTACCTACCCGCTGACCTGGTACTACTACACCGTTTTTGCACCAATCATCTCCCTGGCTGTAATGGTTGTCGTATCGCTGGCGACGCAGAAAAAAGATGCGCCGACGCCGCTAAACTTTGAAAACCCGAAGGCTTTGCAGGAGAGTTAAGAAGTCACAGCCTTCAATCGGAGACCGGCAGAACAAGACAAAAGCAGCCTTACGATTTCGCTAATCGTGAAGGCTGCTTTTTCAAAATAAATGATTAAGGAGGAATTTCTTGCTCTGCCATGACCGATTATTTGGCCGGAGGTTTAAAGAAGTGGATCCCTTCAATCTCACAAACGAATTTCATTTTTTGTTCAATGGTTTTGTCTTCCGTAAAATCCGGATTTACAAAATAATAGGTGTCCCTTGTCAGTTCTTTTACTCCTGCGCCGTTTAGCACAGCATTGGCCGCCTTGATGGAATCGGCTTCGATTTCCTTTTTGTAGGCTGAACCGTTATAGATCGGAGTAAACTGGTGAGGAGCTGTCATGATGGCCATCAGATCGTCCCCGTAATAAGGCCCTTTCCAGCGATTCATGACAACCTGGCCCACCGCCACCTTCGCTTTATAGGATAATCCGTAGGCCTCGGCATTAATAAGCCGGATCAGTACGTCTTTTTCCTTTCGGTCCACTGCGCCGCCCCGGTTGGCGTTTGATAGAATGTAGTCCGGCTGAGCTTCTGCCGGAGGTTCGGATACGATGATTTGGATGCCGGATTCCGCTGCCCGGATGCCGGATTGTGTCGGCTGGATGCCGGATCCCGCTGACCGGATGGCGGATTCTGTTGTCTCGACACTGGATTTTGTTGTCCGGATATCGGTTTCCGTTGTCCGGTTGTTGGGTTTTTCCGCTTTTGACTCTTCCCTGTCATCCCCGGTTTGCTTATGTAAGTTTTCTCTTTCTTTGATCTGCTCCGATAGCTCGGTCATTTGTTCCGATACCACCGACATCACTTCAGAAACGGGCTGGGCCCAAACCTTCGGCACCGGAGACCCTAAATACGCTCCGAAAGCCAGTGCTGCCAGAATACACACTGTCCACCTGGCCAATTCAATCTTTTTATCCTTTGTCATTTCTTATTACCCCCAAACTTTCACCATTTATCCAAGGATTCTGCTATCGTGACAGAGGGGTTCGCTGCTTTCGTATGGTGATCGATTTTGATATTCCGATTGTAGACAGGTTGCTTTATTTTTATTCATACCGGGAAATAATAGGGAATGAAAAAAGAACCCTGTATTAGAGTCTATGGAAGGAACCTTGATAAAAGAACAGCTTTTTCAAGACAGTTTTGCCGCGGGAAGAGGATTTTCGGGAAGAAACCGGCAGGAATCCGGCAAGAAACCGGCAGGAATCCGAGAAGAATTTCGGCCGCCTCCAATATTCTGGTTGACAAAGGGTTATGTGAAATATTATAATATTCGTGCATTCTGTGCAAAAATCCATTAGCCCCGGATTTTATGAATACAGTATGAATAAAGTACGAAATTACGGCCGCTGTGGGGTGAAACGCATCGGCAATCGAATAAGATGATGAGGAGAGTTTTAAGATGAAATCATTTATCGCAAAGCCTCATGAAGTTGAAAGAAAATGGTATATCATCGACGCTGAGGGCAAGACGCTTGGCAGATTGGCTACCGAAGCAGCTTCCATATTAAGAGGTAAGAGAAAACCAATTTTTACACCGCATGTTGATACCGGTGACTACGTAATTATCATAAACGCCGAGAAGGTTGAAGTAACCGGCAACAAGAGAAAAGAAAAAATCTATAAGAGACATACCGGCTATCCGGGCGGACTCCGCGAGATTACATTCGAAAAGCTGCAGGCGAAGAAGCCCGAAGAAATTATCAGACATGCTGTAAAAGGCATGATGCCTGACGGAAAATTAGGCAGACAGATGTATAAAAAACTGAAGGTTTACGCAGGTCCGGAACACAAGCATGCGGCTCAGAAACCCGAAGTTTGGAATTATTAAGAAAGGGAGGAATCATAAATGGCAAAGATGCAATATACAGGAACAGGGAGAAGAAAATCTTCCGTCGCCAGAGTCAGATTAATCCCTGGTAAAGGCAATATAACAGTAAACAAAAAGTCCCTTGACGATTATTTCGGCATGGAAATCCTGAAGAGAGAGGTCAGAAGACCTTTTGAAGTAGCCGGAGTGGAAGGCAAGTTTGACGTGGTTGCTACTGTCAAAGGCGGCGGCTGCACTGGTCAGGCCGGAGCGTTAAGACACGGTATTTCAAGAGCCCTCGCGGGCGCCGACAGAGAAGCATTCAGAGCTCCTTTGAAAGCAGCAGGCTTCCTGACGAGAGACCCGAGAATGAAGGAAAGAAAGAAATACGGACTGAAGAAAGCAAGAAGGGCTTCCCAGTTCTCAAAACGTTAAGAAAATCACCAGCAAAAACCCTCGGATTGTTACAATTTGGGGGTTTTGTTTTATTTGATCCACAGGAGGAATGACGTTGGGTAAATTTTTCAGTGATCCGGATTGCATAAAACAGCGGGACTATGTCAATATCCCGGTGTGGCACAAGGCAGGCTGCACAGGGAGAGAGCTGACTGTATTTTGTGATGATGTGTTGAAAAACAGCCATGCCGAGCTGGTTAAAGATATCGTACAGGTTATCCTGCCGGATGCAGTTGTTTTATCAGGAGCCATAGGGTATGTTATCAAAAATGGAGAGATCAAAGATTGTGCGGTAAGATGTACAGAAACCGGTGAAATACTCCCGTTCGATGATTTTATCCGGAAATACAATGTCGGCCTGATCAACAATTCCACGGACGGCGGGGACGGTGAAAAGGTGCTGCCGCAGGCGCTCTATATGAGAGAGAAGATAAAACAGCACAATCTTATCCTCTGCGGAGCCGCAGGCAACGGGTATGGCCGGCCGACAGAACAGAAATACAATGGCGCCTGCATTATGGTTACATCGGTAAAAATGGAAAACGGTAAGCCTGTATACGGCCTCAGGGCGGAAGGAAGTAATATCGATTTTGCGATGTTCTACGGGTTCACAAGCGGGACAAGTTTTTCCAGTCCATTTTTGCTTGGAATGGCCGGCCTGCTCCGCTGTAAGTATCCGGGGATCACACAAGGCGAGGTATATGATTATTTTAAAAAACATTGCGAGGATATCCTTGCACCGGGCAAGGACGACAAAAGCGGCTGGGGGGTTCCTGTTATGGGGAATCCATAAAAGCAATGGAGAATGAAGCAATGCCTTCTGGTAATATGACAAATTAAAAGGCTGAAATATTACCGTTTAAAGAAAAAAAGAGAGGGTATGATTTGCATAAACCCGATCATGTCGAAACTCCCTATGCGGCACGGGTTATACCCTTTAGCTTTACAGCTGATGCGCCGGCATTGTAAAATGCCGGCAGCATCCAGTTAAACTCATCTTTCATGGTTCACGGCATTCAAAAAGGGATTGCCGGTGCTTTCAAAATCACTGGACTTCTCATAACAGCCTGTTTGCCGGCAATCCGTTCTGACATATTTTCACCCAGGTTCTGCTTTTTTTCGTTACAACCCGATGTCGCCCTCGCGCTTCGCTTCGGAGGTGAATGGTATGCTGCCGGGTATGCAGTCCAAAGGCAGGAAAAGCCGATTTCTCGAAACCTCAAAAGAATACGGGGAACCCCTCGGCCCGAAGGATTGGGAAGAGCAGATGACGATACTGTCTTATGCCCATAGGAATGTCAAGTGGAAAAGACGAAACCTGATCGTGGGCAACTACAATCAGGCCGCCTACCGGAAGCTCAATATGATCCGCTACAGCATCTCCGAGGTATCCTCCGACATTATCGCCCTGATTCCGTCTGCCCGCTGGCTTTTTGACAATTTTCAGATGATGTATCGTGAGATCAAGAAGGTTAAGACGACAGGAACGAGCTATCAGAAGCTGCCGATTCTCCTGTCCGGAGAAGACCGTGGATTTCCGAGGATTTATGTTGTGGCAAGAGAAATGATTGCGCTCACCGGCGGCTATCTGAACGAAGAGAATCTATCTCTGATGATGAAAGCGTATCAGAAAAATCTGCCTCTTTCGGACAAGGAGCTTTGGAGTCTGCCTGAGATGCTCGGTCTGTGCCTGCTGAAACGGATCATTGAAGTGTCGGAAGATATCGTGCGTAACATCAATACAAAACAGAAGGCGGACACCTTAGTTAAGGACAGGCTCAAATATAAATCGGGCATATTGGATATCACACCTTTGCTCCACCGATTAAGCGGAAACTGGAGCGATCATTTCTCTTTTCACTGTCATGTGATCTACCTTTTAAAGAATATGTCGGCAGAGGAAGACGCCATTCAAAGCTATATTGATTTTCATTGCAATCGGGAAGGGAGATCCGTCAATCCATCGGATATTTTTAAGGAAGAGGGGCGGCAGGAGTCGGTTCTTGAGTCCAAGATCCGTACGCTGATCGTCAGCCTGAGAGAAATCAACCAGATGGATGAGGAAAAGCTTTTTGAAGATCTGTCCAAGCTGGAACATGTCCTCTCCGGCGATCCGTCCGGCATTTATCCGGGAATGGATGCGGAAAGCAGAGGAATATACCGTCAGGCAGCTGAAAAACTTGCCTTGAAATACAGGGTTGAGGACATTGCTGTGGGGGAGGTCTGCCTGGAGCTTGCCGAAGAGGGACGGGAAGATCTGCATTGCTCCCATCATGTCGGAACATACCTGATCGGGAAGGGATATCCCGTTCTGAAGGCAAAGCTGCGAAAAAGAAAATTACCGGAAACGGTTCAGTATAAAAACTGTAGATGCCTCTGTTATATCGTATTTGCCGCTGCGGTTCTCTTTACATCCTGCTGGCTTCTGTTGCGGCTGTTTGAAGCCGGAGACCAGAAGCTTTCCCAGAGCGTCCTGCTCTTCGCAGCGGCCCTGCCCATTCTGATCGGGATCACCACGGAGATTGTCAATTATTTTTTTACCCGGTTTGTTCCCGTCAGCAAAATACCTTCCATGAACTATCTTCTCGAGATACCGGATGAAGCCAGGACTTTCGTGATCATGCCGGTTATCATATCAAACGCGGAACAGGGGCTGAAATACCTGGAACGCCTGCATACGCACTATCTGGCCAACCGCCAGCCGAATCTCTGCTTCGCACTCCTTGCAGATTACGCCGATGCTCCGGAATTCGTCATGCCGGACGATGAGCGGATTACCAAGGTGCTTGTCAACCGCATCCACGAACTCAACACCCGCTATCCCGGCGAACACCAACAATTCTCCCTCTTCCTCCGGTACAGGAAGTGGAATGCATCCGAAGGCTGCTACATGTGCTGGGAAAGAAAGCGGGGAAAGCTGGAAGAGTTCAATGCCTGGCTTACGGGAACCCCTCAGGAAGAAACCAGTTTTTCGCTGATCCTCTCTGATCATAGCATGATCGGCACGTTCCGGTATGTGATTACTCTGGATGCCGATTCCTGCCTTGTCCGGGACAATGCTGCAAAACTGGTAGGAATGATTGACCACCCACTGAACCGTGCCGTCCTGGATGCAGATCAGACGACGGTAAAGGAAGGCTACGCCATTATTCAGCCTGCTGTCAGAAACCATATCAACGGGCATGGCGGGAGCACCTTTTCCAGAATTGCCGGCGGACAGGACGGCCTGGTTCATTACTCATCGGTCATATCAGATATTTACCACGATATTTTCCGCGAGGGTTCTTACATAGGAAAAGGAATCTATAACATCGAAGTGTTTCATCGGGTCCTTCACGGGCAAATTCCCGAAAACCGTGTGCTGAGCCACGATCTGCTGGAAAGCTGCTATGTGAAAACAGCTTTTACCGGCGCAGCAAATATTATGGACGATTTTCCGGGAAGCGTTCTTTCCTTTGCCAAGCGCGAACACCGCTGGATCCGGGGAGACTGGCAGCTGCTTCCCTGGCTTGTGAACGGAGACGCCATCAGCAGATTGTCCAGGTGGAAGCTCTTCGACAATCTTCGCCGCAGCCTGCTGCCGCTTTGCAAGGTTCTGTTTATCATACTCAACCTTGCCTTTGCACCGGCCTTATGGTTTTTGTGGCTGCCGGTTGTTTTCTTTTCGGATTTGTTTCATCCCGCGGTTTTGGTGATGGAGGTGCTCCTTCATAAAATCAGGCGGCCCAGGCTTGCCATCGTATACCGGAAGCTTTGTAGAGACATGAAAGATATGATACTCAGAAGCCTTGTGGACATCGTGCTGACGCCATACAAGGCCTTCGTGGCTGCGGATGCAATACTGCGAACCCTGTACCGGATCATAGTCAGTAAAAAAAGTCTTCTGATGTGGAATCCGTCGGAAATTGTTGAAAAGTCAATATCTAATACAGTAATGGGATATTTTTTGCATATGTGGGTCTCCCTGATTCCGTCGGCAGTGCTGGCTGTTCTTCTTTTCGTAAAGAACGTACCGCTTCCGGGAATTCTTTTATGGGGAGTTCTCATGATCTCCTGGGCGCTGTCCTTCCTGTTTGCATGGAAAATCAGCCAGCCGGAGGAAAAACCGCCCGAATCCGTGGGCGAGGATCTTCTCCGTGAAACCGCCAGAAGGACATGGCGGTTCTTTCGGAACTACTCCACGAAGGAGAATAACTGGCTCTGCCCCGACAATTATCAAATTACAAACAAACGTAAGGTTACACGGAAAACTTCTCCTACCAATATCGGACTGCAGCTTCTTTCCGTCCTTTCTGCAAGGGATTTCGGCTTTGAGACTCTAAGCGCAACCTTGGATCATATTGAAAACATTCTTTATACTGTGATCACCCTGCCCAAATGGAATGGGCATTTATACAACTGGTACAACATTCAGACCCTTGAAATTCTGCCACCGCAGTATATTTCAACGGTGGACAGCGGAAACTTTCTGGGTCACGCCATTGCCTTGAAAAACGGACTGCTGGAACAAAAGCAGCACCCCGTTCTTCCCGACAGCCTGCTTGCGGAGCTGGAATACAGGCTGAAATGCTGCGGGATTGAGTTTAAGCCCGTCGAAAGCTTTCATACCTATGGTCAGCTAGGAGAGGAATTAAATCAGATAAAGGAAAAAATACAGAGCGGGCCGCCACTCTTACCGGGAGAGCACTGCGTGAAGGAAGAACTGTTGGTCATGATAGCGGGGATCCTTCAGGAGCTAGAGGATTTCGGCATGAGAGACCGAAACCCTTCTTCCGCACAGTCCCTGCAGGAGCTTGTGTCGGAAAACCAAGGCTATGCTGCGGAGGTGAATGAACGAATCGACTGTCTGTGCGATATTGTCGATAATATGCTGGAGGCTGTCGATTTCAGCGCTTTGTATTCCAAGAAGAGAATGCTGTTTCATATCGGCTATCACGTTTCCTCAAAGACCCCCGATGCGGGGTGCTACGATCTCATCGCGTCCGAATCTCTGCTTGCCAGCTTCCTGGCCGTTGCCAGAGGCGAGGTTCCGGTCAAGCACTGGTATAAGCTTGCACGTCCCCTGACTGTGGTGGATGGCATTCCCGCTTTCGTATCCTGGAGCGGAACGATGTTTGAATATCTTATGCCCAATCTGATTCTGAAGGAATACGAGAGCTCCGTTTTTGCAGAAAGTGCTGCAGCTGCCGTACGGCAGCAGATAAAATATGCGAAGAAGGCGGGAATCCCCTGGGGTATTTCAGAGTCGCAGTATTACCGTTTTGACCTGGACGCCAACTATCAGTATAAAGCGTTTGGTGTTCCGGAGCTGCGGCTTCAGCCTTCCGTCAGTAATTCCCTGGTAACTGCGCCGTACGCTTCCATGCTGGCCCTTGAGTATGCGGGGGAGATCGCTATGGATAACCTGAAATATATGAAGGATCTCGGCGCTTACGGCGAATACGGCTTTTATGAATCGATTGATTTCAACAGTCCGGATGCCGTAGCGATGAAGCCTTACTGTATCGTGAAGTCTTTCATGGCCCATCATCAAGGCATGAATCTGGTGGCAATCAATAATTACTTGAACCAGGGAATCATGCGAAGACGGTTTCATTCCGAACCAATGATCAAGGCAGCGGAAGTCCTGCTGGAGGAAAAACGCAGCACTTATTTTATTTCCATTACGAAGAAAGGCTACACGGTCAGCTTGAAGAGACCGGGCAGTCAGGAGGAGGATGTTCTTGGAAGACGGTACATCAGGAAGGTTACTCCGGCCATACCGGCCGTCTGCTACCTTTCCAATAATAAATACTCCTTGATGATTACCTCTGACGGTGACGGTTTCAGCGACCATATGGGAATACTGATCAACCGGTGGCGCGCAGACGTATACGCCGAAACCGGCAGCTATATCTATATTCGCGAGCTCGGGGAAGGAAAACTCTGGAGCGCCGCTTACCACCCGACAAAAGCGGAACCCGATGAATACCAGGCGATCTTCTCGCCCCATGAGGCGGAGTTCAGAAGAAGGGACGGAGAAATATCAACGCACACCCGGGTCACCGTATCGCCGGACCATAATATGGAGATCAGAAAAGTCACCTTCACGAATCATGGAAAAACGGAAAAGCAACTGGAAGTCACCAGCTATTTTGAAGTGGTCGGCGACCGTTACCTTGCCGAGCTGAGTCATCCTGCTTTCAATAAACTATTTGTTGAAAGTGAATTTCTACCTGAGGGTTGTGTCCTGCTTGCAAGAAGAAGGAGCGGGGGGGGAGAGGCAAATCCGTATGTCATGAATACGGTTAAAAGCGGGAACAAGCCATTCTGCCGGTTCGAATACGAGACTGACCGGCTGAGATTTATCGGCAGAAACAACACGCTGCAGTCTCCATCCGCCATTACTGAGAACCGATCGCTCTCCAACCATGCGGGGTTCTCGGGCGATCCCGTTATGAGCCTGCGGGTTGAGCTGAAACTGGGCCCAGAGGAGACTGCTTCTGTCTCCTTTATTACCGGCGTGTGCGACAGCAGGGAGGAGGCCGTCAGAATCAGCGGGGAACTGAGCATTCCCTACCGTATCGACGATTTGTTTGAAAAAGCCAGAATGCAGAGTGAAATGGAGCTGAAATATCTGAATATTACCAAACGGCAGATCAATGCATTTCAGGATTTGATCAGCCCTATTTTCTATCCCTGCCGGCATTACAGAGGACCTGCGGAAAACATACGGCGAAACTGGAAAAACCAGAGCTTCCTATGGCGCTTCGGTGTTTCCGGCGACAATCCGGTGATGCTCCTGCGGATAAAATCCATCGAGGAGGCGGGCATTATCAAAGATGTGCTCAAAGCCTACGAGTATCTGAGGTTCAATCAGGTAAAAGCGGACCTCATTATTTTGAACGAAGCCAAGCATGGGTATATGCAGGAGCTTACTGATCTGCTCAATGATATGATCAGTTCTCTTAGAATATATGATGAGGATAAGGATCGGCCGAGCCTGTTCGTCCTGCATTCCTACCAGATGGTTCCGGCAGAGGTGGATCTGCTGTTCACTGTGGCCAGGATCGTCTTTACAGAACAGACCGGCGTATACTTCAGAAATATCAAGGACTCCCTGAAAGAAACCGATGACGAATAAAGAACGGGAGGGAATGGCATGAATCAGGAAATCCTGGACCGGGAGAAGCTGCCGGTCAGAAAAAAACGAAAAAAAGAATTAAATTTGGAATTCTACAATGGTTTCGGAGGATTTGCGGAGAACGGGCGTGAATATGAAGTCCTCGTGGACGGAAATCAAGGTCCCCCGGCGCCCTGGATCAATGTTATCTCAAACCCGAGATTCGGTTTTCATATTTCGGAATCCGGCGCGGGTTACACATGGTCCTGCAACAGCAGAGAAAACAAGCTGACGCCGTGGTCCAACGACCCCGTTTGCGATAGAGCATCCGAAGCGATCTATATCAGAGATGAAGCTACCGAAAAAATCATGACGCCCATGTCACTCGGAAGAAAAGACAGCGGCCGATATCGGGTGCGGCACGGTTTCGGGTACACGGCATTCTTCCACGAAGAACAGAAGATTGAGCAGGAGCTCAGAGTGTTTACCCCTCTGGATGAACCAGTTAAAATCTGGGAGCTGAAGCTTTGCAATACATCCTCCCAGGAACGCTTCCTGACCCTGACCTATTATGTGGAATGGGTACTCGGTGTCGACCGTGACTTGACGGGCCCCTATATTTTAACAGCCTACAGTAACGAGTATGAGACATTGACCGCAGCGAGCATTTATAATTATGACTATCGAAGACACCAGGCATTTGTTTTTACCAGTGAACGGATTCTGGAATATACAGCAGACCGGCAGGAATTTCTCGGTCCAAAGGGATCCGTGTTAAATCCCAAGGGGCTTGAAAGCAAGCTCAACTGCACGACCGGAGCCTGCTATGATTCCTGCGGAGCCATCCGCACCTCTGTTTCCATCCCTCCGGGGGAAAGCAGAACCATTCTGTTTGTGCTGGGAGAAAGCGATGACCTGAAAGAGATAGACGCGATCCGCAGTAAATACCGTGATCCGGAGAAAGCGCTGGAGGAGCGGAAGAAGATTTTCGCGTACTGGGAAGAGATTTTGGGAACAGTACGTGCGGAAACCCAGGACAGGGCGATTGATATTCTGGTAAACGGATGGCTGCTGTATCAGACCCTTTCCTGCAGGATCAATGCGCGTGCTGCATTTTACCAGTGCGGCGGCGCCTACGGCTTCCGGGATCAGCTTCAGGACGGCCTGGCGCTGCTTTTTACCAGGCCGGACATCCTCAGGGAGCAGATAAAAACTGCAGCGGGCAGGCAGTTTGAAGAGGGAGACGTTCAGCATTGGTGGCATCCTCCAACGGGAGTCGGTGTGCGGACAAAGATCTCTGACGACCTCCTGTGGCTGCCTTATACCACGGCTGCATATATCAGCTGCACGGATGATTATTCCATTCTCAACGAGACCGTTTCATATATCAAAGGCCCTGAATTGGAGAAGGGCCAGCATGAAACGATGTTTACTCCGGCAATATCCGACCAGGAGGAAAGCATTTATGAGCACTGTAAAAAAGCCATACTCCGAACGGAATTCGGGGTGCACGGACTTCCTCTCATGGGAGGAGGAGACTGGAACGACGGAATGAGCCGGGTGGGTATCGAAGGCAGAGGTGAGAGCGTCTGGCTGGGATGGTTCCTGTACGCGCTTCTCGGTGATTTTATCCCCCTTTGCCATCATCAGGATGATCTCGGATTTGCCCGGGAACTTGAAACCATCCGCAATGCGCTGCATATCTCTCTTGAAGAAAACGCCTGGGACGGAGAATGGTATCTGAGAGCCTTCTATGACGACGGCACCAAGATCGGCTCCAAAGAAAATGACGAGTGCAGGATCGACTCCATCAGCCAGTCCTGGAGTGTGATTTCTAAAGCGGCGCCTGAAGAAAGAGCCGAGAGCGCCATGCAGTCGGCCTGGAGGCATCTGGTGAGAGAAGAAGAGGGATTGTCCCTGCTTCTTGATCCGCCCTTCAATCATACCGACAAAAACCCGGGATATATCAAAAACTACTATCCGGGAGTACGAGAAAACGGAGGGCAATACACCCATGCGGCTGTCTGGCTTGCTATTGCGGCCGCTGCTGCCGGGAAAAAGCAAATGGCCCATACTCTGTTTACCATGCTCAATCCTATTCACATCGCCTCAAAACGAAAGGATGCGATGAAATATCAGAAAGAACCCTATGTTATTACGGCGGATATCTCCTCAAGCGCTCCCTATGCGGGGAGAGGCGGCTGGAGTTGGTATACGGGCTCCGCGGGGTGGATGTATCAGGGACTTGTCAGCTGGTTCCTCGGAATCAGCAGGAAAGGCAGGCAACTGATTATCAATCCTACAAGCCCGACGATTTTTGGTGATTACACGATCTATTACAGATACGGAACCTCCGAGTATCAGATCAGGGTCGAGCGGAACCCGGCGGGAAGCTCTGATGCGCCGGCACTCACACTGGACGGAATTCATCTGGAAAGCAATGAAGTAAGGCTGGAAGACGATGACAAGGTCCATCTGGTACAAGTCCGTTATAGTTGAATGCTTCCACAGGACCAACCCTCCTGCTTTATGAAACCCGAAGCGCGAAACAGCTGCATAATGCAGCTGTTTCGTGCGTTTTTTGTTTGAAATCCTGCAGCTGTTTCGTGCTTTTTTCGTTTGAACCCGTGCAGCTGTGTTATAATACAAATATTATCAATAATCAGAAAAGGTGGGATAAGAATGAATTTTAAACTTGTGCACAATAATCTCAATGTTCTTGACCTGGAGAAATCATTGAATTTCTATGAAGAGGCGCTGGGGTTAAAGGAGGTCAGAAGGAAGGAAGCCTCCGACGGCTCCTTTGTCATCGTATTCATCGCCAATGAAAACGCAGAACATCAAATCGAGCTGACCTGGCTTCGTGACAGGAAGGAGCCTTACAACCTCGGCGACAATGAAATCCATATCGGGTTTCGGGTTGATGATTTCGATGCAGCCTATGAAAAACATAAAGCGATGGGCTGCATCTGCTATGAGAACCACGATATGGGAATCTATTTCATCAATGATCCCGACGGGTACTGGCTGGAGGTCATCCCTTACAGATAGAGCCATTGCCTGAAAACTGCGATTGCTGACAGAACTTGTCTAGGAAAAAGACTGAAATCATGGGACAATCTGACATATAATTGTGGCAGGGGGGTGTAACCATGATAAAAGGACAATGGAAGAAAGTATTTACCTGGATTGTAGTGTTTACCTTTATTTTCAGCACTGTTCCGGTGTCTTCCTCGGCAACGGCGGAAATTGCGGACAGTGTCTACCTGAACGGTAATATCTGCACCATGGATGAAGAGCAGCCCAAAGCGGAAGCTCTGGCAGTCAAGGGTCAAAAGCTGATTTATGTAGGCAGCAGTGAAAACGCGAAAAGTTACATAGGAAACAATACCAAGGTTACGGATCTAAAGGGGAAAACCGTGATTCCCGGCTTGATGGAAGGCCATATGCATCTGCCGATGCTCGGCGAGAATCTGCTGAAGGTCGACGCATTCTGGAAACCAAAGGCGGAGATTATAGCAGCTGTGAAAGCCGAGGCGGGCAAGGTAAAGCCGGGCGAGTGGATTACCGGCTTCGGATGGAACAATACCATCTGGGAAGATAAATCCTATCCGACAAAGGAAGATTTGGACGCTGTGGCGCCGAATAACCCGGTTGTTCTGGAGAGAACCGACGGCCACATGATTTGGGTCAATTCGAAGGCACTGGAGCTTGCGGGTATCACAAAAGCCTCAAAAGACCCCCAGGGCGGCGAAATCCTGCGGGATGCAGCCGGAAATCCCACGGGGTGTCTTACCGATACAGCAGGGGAGCCGGTACAGAAAATCATTCCGGCCCTGAGTGCGGAACGGGAGAAGGAAGCGATTCTGAAAGCCCAGTCCCAGCTTCTTTCCTATGGCTTTACCAGTATTATGGACGCAGGCTCCAACCTGGATATGATCAATCTGTTCCATGACCTGTACAAAGAAGGAAAGCTCAAGATCCGGCTCTATTCACTCATCGGCGGTGACTGGGGCGGAACCATCGGGCAAGCGGAAAGAGATTATATCGCAAACAATCCTCCGAAGACAGGACTTTATGACAATCGTCTCAGCATCAATGCGGTGAAATTCTTTGCCGATGGATCTCTGGGCTCCAGAAGCGCGGCGCTGCTTGCGGATTACAGCGACAGGCCGGGCCACAAAGGAAATTACAAATTCACAGATCAGCAGATTTACGATGAAATGAAGGATGCCTACAACAGAGGATATCAGATTGCCACTCATGCCATCGGCGACGGAGCGATCAGCCAGGTGATTAACACCTATGAAAAGCTCATGAAAGAAAATCCGAGAAATGACACTCGGCTCCGCATCGAACATTTTCAGGTAGCCCAGGTTTCCGATATCAATAGGATTGTCGACCTTAAGATTCTTCCGGCGATGCAGCCGACTCATGCCACCTCAGATAAGACCATGGCGGAGGACAGAATCGGAAAAGACAGGATGGCAGGCGCCTACGCCTGGAGAAAGGTCATCGATTCCGGCAGCATCATCGTCGGAGGCTCCGATGCACCGGTAGAGCTGGTGAATCCGTACCACGGACTTTACGCAGCAGTTACCAGAATGGACAGGGGCGGGCAGCCGGAAGGCGGCTGGTATATCGGAGAAGCCATGACGAGGGAAGAGGCATTGAAAGCCTTTACCATCTGGACTGCCTACGGGCAGTTTGAAGAGAACCTGAAAGGTTCCCTGAAGGCTGGAAAACTTGCGGATTTCGTGGTAATAGACAGAGATTACATGAAATGTCCCGCCAATGAAATCAAGGATATTCAAGCTTTAACCACTGTTCTCGGCGGCGAGGTGGTATATCAGAAGGACAATGCTGCGATCTCCGTGATCTGGGAGGGTATGCCGATCAGTTTTTCGGTTGCGCCGGTTATGAGAGACGGAAGGCTTTATGTGGAAGCTGCGGCACTTGCGGATAAGCTGGGAGTGACGGTGGATTACAGAGAGGGCAGCTTTGAGCTGGCTATGACGAAGAACGGCAAAACGTTGAATCTGAATGTGATTCAATCCGGCAATCAGAAGCTGGTTCCCATCCGGGACGTTCTTGAAGGCTTTGAATACGGACTCGCCTGGAACAGTCTGAGCAAATCAATATCGATTGATTAGAAAGAAACAACCATCGATTAAAAATACAGACACCACATCGATTAATTAAAAAAATAAAGCTTGCTATATTCAGCCAGGTGTAATATACTAAATAAGTTGCAATAACAAATTGCAGTGGGTCACTATTTTAAAACATACTCTCTTTAATTCGTTTGGAGAAGAATTGTGTAAAATATGTCCAATCTGGTTAAGGAGGAAAATAATATGGAAGACAAGAAAATAACTTGCAAAGACTGCGGATGTGAATTTACATTTACAGCAGGCGAACAGGAATTCTACAAAGAAAAAGGTTTTGACAATGAACCTCAGAGATGCCCTGAATGCAGAGCAGCAAGAAAAAGACAGAGAAACAATTACTAATCACTGTTTTATGAAACAAATCTAAAAAGCAGGTTAACCCCTGCTTTTTTTATGGCCTTTTTTATGTAGCCCTTTCCGTGTCGCCCTTAAGGTATTGCATCGGAACATAGCGGATTCCGTTAGTCAGCTGCTCTGTGTCAGTATCGATAAAGCCCAGCTTTCTATAAATGCTTGCGGCATAAGGAGAGGAATTAACCGTAATGATGCGGCTTTTCGTAATCGGAAGGATGGATTCGAACAGTTTTCTGCCGATACCCTTGTTGTGATGCTCCTTCTTCACAAAAAACAGGGCGATATGGCTGCCTTCATTTCTTGTCGCGATGACGCCAAGCAGAGCATTGCCCTCGAAAGCGCCATGTATTTCGATCGTCATTTCGGCAATTTGGCTGTCAATGAATGCTTTAAATTCGTCTACCCCTTCCTGCGAGTATTCAGGCGCTTCAAACTCTAGAAACACCTTCCATACCAGTCCCATGGCCTCAGGCAGTTGAGTTCCCGTTATTTCTCTGATCTCCATTAAATCAGACCTCCTTTGCGTCGTCCTTAATTAAATCTGATCTACCATATCGTACCATAAATTGGTCAGAATGTGCTTATTTCGAAGCAAGTTTTCAAGAAAAGGCATTGACAAAACAACCAAAATCTCAGATAATAATAAGTACCGAAAACATATGCCTGCATATAGAAATTGGGATTCATAATGAGTATGGGCTTATAGCGCAGCTGGGAGCGCGCCTGACTGGCAGTCAGGAGGTCAGGAGTTCGATCCTCCTTAGGTCCACCACAATATGTCTGAAAACGTTGAAATTTCAGGCACGAAAAGCACCGGAACACCGGTGCTTTTCGGTTTTTTTGATCAATATAGATAAAAAAAGGGATTACCCGGCCAGGATTCC
>JAVBVR010000052.1:0-10875 GCA_036677845.1 Anaerovoracaceae bacterium
TTTCTTTTTTACTTTGAGTGATTCTCCTGGAGAACCCTGTGACTCCGGCCAATTCGCCGGAGGAATCAAAGACCGGGCGCTTGTAATCCTCGTAGATCTCATTGTCCATATGCAGTTCGTAATAGTCGATTGCTCCCTCGGCTGCGGCACGGTCACTTCCAGTGAAGGTTTCCGCTTTTTCCCTGGGTAAAAGTTCAAAGTCATCTTTTCCTAAAATCCCTTCTCGGGGCTTTGCAAAAAATTCCTGAAGCTTTTTATTGACTACTCGGTATTTTCCGTTTTTGTCCTTATACCAGACTTCATATGGCAGATTATCGATGGCAGATTCCAGTCGGGATATGTAAAGCAGCAGCTCCTCTTTGGTTCTTTCCATAAAAATATTTCCTCGCAATCTGCTGAATAGGCGTATCCGGCTTATCGTAAATCAATGAACTTTTTCGGCTGGACAATGCTGAGCATAATATGATTTATTTTACCCCCGTTTTCCATTTTTTTCAACAGGTACTGCCACAAAAGCGGATTGTTTTTTTGTTAATTTTTTCGACATCCTGGCCTGATAAAGTGTAATGGCGCCGACGATCAAAGCCATTCCGAACCAGAGGAAGATGGTCGAAGGCTCGTGTAAGAATACAATTCCGAGAATTGCGGCAAAAACTGCTTCTGTAGAGAAAATGATTCCTGCGGCGGAGGACGAGACGAATCTGATGCAGTAGTTCATTAGAAGCTGGGCGCCGATGGTTGCAAAGAAAATAAGATAGAGAAACTCGATGACGGTTATCCCTGTAACCTGAGCCGGGGGTTCCTCCAGCAGCAGGGCAAACAATATGGAAATTACCGCAATGACATAAAACTGAATCAAGGAGAGAATTCTGGAGTCGGTTTCAGCAGAGAATCGGTCAATGGATATGATAGCACCCGCGTAGAATATAGATCCGCCCAGAGTTAAAAATTCTCCAGTTGAGAAGCTCCAGATTTTCATGGCGGGGTCATAAGAAATCATCGCGATACCCCCCATTGCAATCAAAGCATAGACAAAAGCCCGATATCCTGGATTTTTTTTAAATAAAAGCCACTCCACCAAAGGAATGATCAGGATATAAGCAGAACAAAGCAGGGCGTTTTCTCCGGCATTTATAAAGCTGAGTCCCATGGTCTGGAATGCAAATCCGAAGCCCATAAAGATTCCCGAAACGATACCATTTGCGGTATCCTTCTTCCTGATCGCCCGAAGGCGTGGAGCCATAGCTAGAGTGCAAATCATACTTGCGAGAAAAAACCGGATCGCATTAGAATAATTTGCACCCATAATAGAAAGGACATCTTTTTCCACGACAAACTCCGCTCCCCAAAAAAAGGAAGCGGTAGTCAATCCGATAACACCAAGGATTTTTACACGCTCAGCCATATATTACCCTAACAAAGAGGGAGGCAGTTGCCCCCATGATCCGGCAAAAGTAGCCCCACTGGCCGGATCTTTGGTGGATCCGGCCGCGAGGCCACCAATTAATAGCATTTGTCAAAATTAACTGTAATCGTCTTAAGGAATGTCGTCTCTTCTATGGTATACTTGCCGCCGATCCTTCCGTAGCCCGTTTCCGTCCCCGGCGCTCCGCCGAAAGGCTGATGGGGCTCCCAGAATCCGGCTGATTCGTTGATGCACACATTCCCGGCATTCAGTCTGCTGTGGTAGTAGAACGCTTTCTTCATGCTGCTGGTGTAAACCGACATCTGAAGCCCGTAAGGGGTGCTGTTGGCCATTTTGATTGCCTCCTCATCGGTTTCAAATTCGATGATCGGAATGACAGGGCCAAAGGTCTCTTCGTCATGCAGCAGCATGCCGGGCGTAACATTATCTGCGATGGTGGGCTGGAAAAACAGGTTTGTGTCAAAGCCCTTCGCCCTGCTCCCGCCGCATAGAATCCGGGCTCCTTTTGCGATACCCTCATTGACATGAGACTCGACTTTCGCCGCTACCGGCTCATTGTTCAAAGGCCCCATGGTCGTCTTTTCATCCATCGGATCTCCAAGAACAATATCGTCCACCGTCTTCATCAAATACTCCACAAACTGCTTTTTAATACTTTTATGTACCAGAACTCTCTGGGTCGAACAGCACACCTGGCCCGCATTCATCCAGGCACCATAGGCTGCTCCTTCAGCTGCCGCCTGGATATCGGCGTCTGCGCATACGATCTCAGGGCCGGATCCGCCCATTCCAAGCAGCATCCGCTTTAGGCCCGCAATTTGTGCGATTCTTTTGCCGGTGACGTTTTCTCCCGTGAATGCGATGGCATTGACCAGCGGATGGGAACACATCTGTTCTCCGACTGTCGGCCCCGGCCCCATAACAAGATTGAAGGCACCCTTCGGACAGCCTGCCCGTTCGATGGCCTCCGCAAAAAAGACTGCTGAAATCGGCGTATAGCTTGCAGGCTTCATGACCATGGTATTTCCTGCAACCAGAATCGGAGCGATATGTTCCGCCGGCATTACCATAGGAAAATTCCAGGGCGATATTGCGGCATACACACCGTTGGGCTCTCTCACTGTCATGATTTTTCTGTTCGGATCCTTGGAATAAAGAATCTCCCCGTTCATTCTTTTGATGTCTTCGTTTGCATTTCTAAGATTCTCGGCAGATTCGGTGACTTCTCCCCGGGATTCGGTGGCGATGGGTTTTCCCTGCTCCATCGTCATATATCTTGCTATCTTCTCTGTCTCCTTTTCCAGCTCATCTGCAATTCTGCACATCAGCTCTCCCCGCTCTTCGATACCCCAATGCTTGAATTCTTCCTTGACCCTGTCCGCAGCCTTGATGGCTCTTTCTACATCTTCTTGCGTCGCTTTCGGAACGGTTCCGATCAACTCACCCGTAGCCGGATTTGTGACTTCGATCACTTCTCCGCTTCTGCTGTCACACCATTCACCGTCAATATACATCTGAAATTTCTCTGTCATCGCGTTCTCTCCTTTCTTATTTTAAGCTGACAGTTTTCATAACTGATTTCTCTTCGCCTTCCTGCGGCTGTCTTTATTTTCTCACATTAGATGCCGGAACTCCTCAACGGAATAGGATTCACCCGATGCCTTTTTCTCTTTCGCAGCCACGATCGTCCGGTACAAAGCTTCTCGAATCGGATAGAAGAACTTCAGAATCCCGACGCAGAGGATTAAAAGCAATGCAGGCATATAAGTCAGAAGGCTGTCGATCCTTCCCAGAACTTCTGCATTCATATCCGACGCTCCGTCGTATCCGATGATCGAGAGGGCAAATCCAAGCGTGGCAGCCGAGATTGCAGCACCCAGCTTGTATCCCAATGTTGCAAAGCTGATAACAGAACCTTCCACCTGCTCTTCCGTCTTCAGGCAGGCCACGTCAATGATTTGATAGAGCAGTCCGTATGTAAACGCAGTTGCCAGAGCAAAGGTTCCTCCCGTAACCAGACCATGGAAAACCATCAACCCTGCACTGTTGAGTCCGATGAATCCGCACACTAGGAACAGCACTGCACCTATGGCCATTACGACCTGAAGCGAGAGGTAGGAGCCCCATTTTCTGTTCATAGGAGTAATCAGCGGAACGAATAATGCACCCGAGAACGTATAGCAGGCTACGACGATGGACTGCATCCCGGCGCTTAGCCCTAGTTTTCCATCAGCAACATACAAAATGGAAGCAAACATCAGGCAAAGGTCAATGGTGCACAGGATATATACGATGACAACCGGCAGATAGCCCTTCAGCCTGATGATTTTGTAATAGGTTTTAATCAGGTTTTCTGATGGTCTGACCACCTTCTCAAGGGGAGTCTCCATACCTTTCGTGACAAAGTAGGTGACGAGGAAACCGCAGCCTCCGATAACACCGAGTATGCCCATAACGACGGACCATGCCTTCATTTCGCTTAGGCCCAGTGCAATTACTGCGGACAACGCGATGGGTACGATGGAGACCGCCAGGTTTCCTGCGTTTCCGATAAAGCCCATGGCTGCTCTGAGCCTCATTCTATCATCATCGTCCTGTGCAATTTCCGGCAGCAGTCCATAAAACGGTACCTGTTCCATGGTAAAGCACAGCCAAAAGGTAAGGCAAACGACACTGAAATAGACATAAAGCGCCATCCCCTCAAGACCGGGCCGGATGAAGCAAAGGGCGAAGGTGATAAAAAACGGAAAATACGCCTTGAGCATCATCGGTCTTCTTCTCCCTTTCGGATTCTTGCTGACGTCGTTGATATACCCGACGACGGGATCCGTGAAGGCATCCCAGATCATCGCGATCGACATGATTGTTCCTGCGATTGCTGCAGGTATGAGTACGTAATCCGTCAGATAGTAAAGAAAATAGGTGTAGAATAAGTAGTAAACAAAGTATTCGCCCAGGGTTCCCATGGAAAATCCCCAGACTTTGCCGGTAGATAATTTTTCTTTTGACATTTTTTTACTCCTTTCTATCATTCTTTATTTATAATAATATTGTGATCTTCTGTCTCTATCATACGGTTTTCTGTTCATCAATCTTCTCAAAGCTTTGAACTGAAACGGGGTACTCCATACTTGCATAAACATACATGTCCCGTTTTGCCAATTCTGCAAAATAGATTTCAGGATCGACTCCCCGCTCCGATCCGTATGCGCCTCTTTCGGTAATGTCTCCCCTCACAATCATCTGCGCGACTATGGACGGCGGTGCTCCAGTATTCAGCTCGGTGGATGAACATTTCAACCTTTCGTTCTGGCGGGCAATGGAATCCACAGTATATTTCACTGCTTTTCCGTCTTTTGTTCCGATGACTTCAGCCCTGAGGATATCACAGTCTATGACCACAGCATCGGGATCCTTCGGGATATTCCTGATCACCGCATCTAGCATATCTGCCGGCTTTAATCTGATCCCATCCTTTACCTCAATCTCATTCTGTGAGGCAAAGCCGATGTCTGCCAAAAAAGTCACCTTGTCATGGAAATCCCGAGGCAACGCAAGCTTAAACAGGACATTTTTCAAGCCTTTTTCTTTCCAGGCAGCAGGCATGGTCGCAGGCTCGGAGTGGATCGTATGATGCGCATACGAAGGCCCAAGAGGTGGGGGAAAATTAATCAGCTCCAGGCCGGATCTGGGGTCCACATCTATATGGTTTCCGTCAATATACTCAACCGGCCTGATGGTGAACTCTTCCATGATGGTCTTGATGGAATAGGGTACGCTGAAAACCTCCTTTGTCCTCGACCAATCCCCGCAGCCATTTAGAACTCTGATGGTTTCTACTGTGTCAAGCCGTTCCACCGCATACCTGGCAAGAATGTTAATGGTCCCCGGCGTACCTCCCATGCTGAGCACTGCCGTCAATCCAGCATCCTGAAATACCTGATCCAGCTTCATCTGTTCCAACGTTACATAGAATAACCCTCCCAGATCCGTGTAGTGTATCCGTTCTTTCAAGCAAGCCTCCATGACGAACAGATTGACTTTATACGTACAGCCGTTGATAACGCAGTCATAGCCTCGTATCGTTTCTCTAACCTGTTCCACATTGTAGGCGTCACAGAATGCCGCCTTGCATTTGGGACCGTTCTCAGCCGCTGTCGCTCTCGCTTTCTCATAATTATAATCTGCTATTAATATTTCTTTTACATCGCTGCTCTGAGCAAGGTCTCTTACCGTAAGACTGCTCATCTGCCCGGCTCCGCCTAATACAGCAATCTTCATATGAATCACTCCTTTGTGGTTAAATATTATTCTTGCACTAATAAGAGCAATTGCTGTGCCAAGTATAAAAATCATCGATAATTCAATATTTACCAGCGCCAGGCTTTTTGTTCGAATATATATAATGTTGCCCGCGGGCAACATTTATTTTTCCGGATGCTTCCTGTACTGACTTCCTCTTTCGTGATATCTGATGGTTCGGAGCAAAAAACATACAATGTTGCCGAATGCAAACGCCCGTTGCCGAACAGCAACAGAGCCCGGCTCTTCGGCGTGTCGAAGCGCCGGGCTCTGCCAAAGCACCGGTTCTTTACGGCGCCGGTTTTGCAAAAATTCTAAGTCATCAGAACTTTAATCCGGGATAATCAATTTTATATTTTTTAATTTTTTTTGAGATGGTAGATCTGTTCACATGCAGAAGCTTTGAGACCTCATAAGCTGATCGGCATTGGGAAAGCATATTTTCCAGAAGACTTTTTTCAAAACGTTCGACATGCTCCTGCAGAGAAAGGTCAGTATTCGTCACGGTTGCGGAACAGGGGCACAGCTCATGGAAAATCTGATTGCCGACATGGGCAGCAGTGATCTCTTCTTCATCGGTTGTAAGCATAATTCGTTCTATGATGTTTTTTAGTTCCCTTACGTTGCCAGGCCAGTCATAATTCATCAGCACATGGATGGCTTCTTTTCGAATTCTTCTTTTCTGGGTATATTTCGTATTGAATCGGTTGATGAAATCAATGGCAAGTGGAAGAATGTCGTCCTTTCGGTTTCTCAGGGGAGGAATTTCGATGGGGATGATGTTAATACGATAATATAGATCTTCCCGGAACTTTCCTTCCATGATAGCTTTTCTCAGATTTGTATTAGTTGCTGCAATGATCCTGACATTGATGGGAATCGTTTCCTTACCGCCGACTCGCATGATCTCACGTTCCTGGATTACGCGCAGCAGCTTGGACTGCATGGGCAGCGGAAGTTCTCCGATTTCATCCAGAAACAAAGTTCCATCGTTGGCAAGTTCGAAGATTCCCGGTTTGCCCTTTTGGCTTGCCCCTGTAAACGCTCCTCCCTCATAACCGAAGAACTCCGATTCCATCAGGTTTTCGGGAATCGCGGAGCAGTTGACTTTTATAAATGCCTTATTGCTTCTTAAACTGTTCTGATAGATAAAGCTGGCCATAACCTCCTTGCCCGTTCCCGATTCTCCCGTTATTAAAACCGTCGTCTCCCACTTAGCGATACGCAGAGCCATATCGATCACATCATGCATTGTCTTGCTTTTAAAGATGATCCCCTGCCCTGCGAGCAGGTTTTGCTTTCTAAGGTATTCCAACTCCTGTTCATACATTCTGTTCATTCTGTCCTTTTCTTCCAGAATCTCTTTCAGCTTCATGGTTTCCGTAATGTCCCGTTCGGTGCAAACCACGATCTCCAGTTCGTCTTCAATGATAAGAGGAACGCCGGTAATGAAGACCTGTCCGTCCTCCCTGAGCTGCTGCACGATACTTTCCTCCGAGCGGCTTTCAATTGCCTTAAGTGATGCCGATTCGGTCACATAACCCTCCCGAACCAGTTCCGTCATATTCCTGCCTACAAGTTCATCCCGCCCCAAACCTCCGGTTTTAACCGATTCATCATTAACAAACAAGGTTGTACCATTCTTGTCGGTAATATAAATCCCGACATTGACACAGTTCAGGATTTTAAGCAGCGTCTCGTAATTGCATTTGATAAAATCCGCAATTGGAATCTCGATCTTCTTAGCTTCCATAACAATTCCTCCTTGTCCATTTTATGTGTTCAGAATATAAAAAAAGACCAAATACAAGTAAATTTTGTATTGGTCCAAAAAGAACATTTATCTATGACCCGGTAATCTCCGCAATCGACTGATTGATTTTCCGGAAGACAGAGGCCTGTTTGATTCTGCGATATTCCTCGAAATCGATATCTGCCCCGCCGACGCCGATCAATCTTTCATTGACCGAAAGCGGCATAGTGAAGCTGATCACTTCCTTTTTCAAATGAACGTCATAAGAGAGGCTGTTCCAGATTCCTTTTTTAGCTCTGGTTGTGTCATAGTACCAGTCCATCATCCGGTTTCCCGGTTTGAAATCGCGAAGGACCATATCTCTGTCCAGGCGGACTTTTTTCTGCTCGATAACAGACGTTATTCCATAGGAAATTTCTTCGGGCTTCAGAAACCGCAGCAATTCAGGGTCGACCCAGAAATACATTGAGGTAACATTCCTGCTTGCTTTGGACGAGCTTTCTACAATCTTTTCGATTGATTGCTGAAAGTCATCAAAGAATTGTTTTGGATTGGATGACATTCGGCCAAGGTCTGCCTTGCTTTTCAGGGAGTCCAGCATATTTGCAACCAAATCTTCAATGGCCGATTTGTCCGCGCCGGAATCCTGGTCGATGCTGATATTTTCAAACGTAAGATTCCCGAAAGATCCGGCAATGCCGTCGACATTGTTTTTGGCAAGATCAATCTCTTTTCTGATTTCCTCCACGATCTCCTGAATCGTCACGGAAGAAGCCGAAGTCTGCATGGACAATCTCTTAACCTCTTCCGCGACAACGCTGAACGCTTTCCCGTTCACGCCCGCCCGTGCCGCCTCAATGGTCGCATTGATCGCTAAAAGGTTTGTCTGCCGTGCGATATTACTGATTACATCGACGATATCTTTAATCCGTTTTGATTTGCCGTGCAGGCTTTCAATATTCGAGAGGATGCTGTCAAAGGTTTCGTTAATGTCGGAAAACTGCTTCTGAAACACCGTAACAATTTCCGCATTCTGATCTCCGTCCTTTTTTAATTCATCAAGGAGTTCATTGATTTTTTCCTGTGCTTGCCTGTTTTCCCGGTCGTTTGAATCGTATCTTTCCATGAAAACGCACCTCTTTTCAATAGAGCAGCTTTGTATTATCCGACTTGTTTTCTCCCAATCCTTCTATTCCCCAAATTATAACACTATTACAAAACAGAATCGACATATTTATATATTTTTTGGAATAGCATTGATTTCCTTACACAGATTTAACACAGTAACGCTTGAAAACCCCTCGCCTCCCTTGTATGATGTTATTATCAATATCAATATCAGCATTAATAACTATATCAATATCAATATCAGCATCAACAACTATAACAATATCAATATTAAAACCACACAGGGAGATTGCCATGACAATTAACAAGCTTGGAAAACAGAAAAATATTGCGCTGATTGCCCATGATCACAGAAAAAAAGACCTGGTCGCCTGGGCTTTGAAGAATAAGGAACTGCTGAGCGGCCATTTCCTTTGCGGAACAGGCACCACAGCAGCTTTGATTTCCCAAAAAACAGGCCTTCCCGTAAGGCCGTATAAAAGCGGTCCTCTTGGCGGTGATCAGCAGATCGGGGCGATGATCGCCGAAGGTAAAGTTGAGATGATGGTTTTTTTCTGGGATCCGCTGGCATCCCAGCCTCATGATCCCGACGTTAAGGCTCTGCTGAGAATAGCCGTGCTGTATGACATTCCTGTGGCAATGAACCAGTCGACGGCGGATTATCTGCTGACTTCCCATCTGATGGGTGAAGAGCATGACAGACACATCATGACATACAGCGACATACCCAAGTCATAGAAGGATTGATCACCTTAACTGGGAACCGGAATTTTTCGCCGGATCCACAGAAACGGGTTCTCCATGGGCGGGACATACCATTCGGACCGGCAATCCCGCTGCTTTTTTTGCCGATTCCTGCATCATTTCCTGATTCCAGTTCCAGGCCCGGGGATAGGGCCTCAGCGTTCCGTTCTTGTTTTCCAGCAGGTCACCCGCAAACAGGATCCCGTCATAGAGCAGACAAACATGGCCCGGCGTATGTCCCGGAGTAGGGATAACTTCAACTCCGTTGATCGTTTCTTCCGGGACGTAAGGGCTGATAGTATCGGGTATCTTCGTTTTAAAAACATACTTGAGATATTTCTTGAAACTGTGACGATCCAGCTCACCCCGGATATACGGAATATCCTCCCGGGAAGCCCAGACCTGCGCTCCCGTCATCTGCTGCAGGACGTATAAATTTCCGATATGGTCGAAGTCGTGATGCGTGATCAGGATATGCCTGATGTCCTGAAAAGGCACCCCAATCATTTCAATTTCTTTTATGATTCCATTGCGCCGGAATGGCATTCCGGTGTCGATGAGCATGCATTCTTCCCCTTTGATCAGATACGCGTAGCTCCCTTTTGCTGATTCAAGCATATATACGTTTTCTGACAACCTCATTGTAATCCCTCCAATTCAATTCCCCTGTAATTCCGCAATACACTCGCACCCCCATCGCATAAGGTTAATGTACGAAGGATTTTAATTTAACTTATACCTGAAGACTTTAATCTTACCCGCGTTCATCCTGCTTGTATTTTCTATATTCTTTCATCAACAGCTCTCTGCTGTTTTCCGTTCCATGTGCAGGTATAAATACCCGGCATTCTGTTTCCAGCAGTCTTCCCCAGCTTTTCACGAGAAGTATTCTATCCTCGGCAAAAGGGGGAAAAACAGAACGGGGAAAAATACCGAACATTGCATCGCCGACAAGGGCGATCTCATCGTCTACAATCAAACTCTGCGACCCTGAAGTATGCCCGGGGGTATGAATTACTCTGATGTGAGGAAGTCCGAACGTGCTCAGCTCTAACTCCTCATCGACCAGAATACCGGGGTGGACAGGTTTGTATTTATAATGGTTTCGGTCCTCCCTGAAAATGTAATTCGTTGCAAGTCTGACACCCGGTACCGCGCCGCATATGGGCGGCGATTCTCCCTGTCTTAATAAATCTTCTTCCCTGTTGTTAACGACAACAGGGAGATTGAACTTCGCTTTGACGTCCGCAGCGTTTTCGGCGTGGTCAAAATGGGTGTGGGTAAGAACCAGTGCTGCAAAGTCCCCATATCCTCCACCGTTAGCGAACGTTTCAAGCATGCCATAAAGCCTGTTCCATTGATTGGTTCTTCCGGTGTCCACAAGAATATACTTTTCCCGGTTTGTAACAAGAAAAGCATTGCATCTTCCGCTCAGAAGCCGGATGACCTCATATCCGTTTTTTGTTGTCCATGTTTTCATAAGATTTCTTCACCTTGGCAAGCGGCTTTGATGGGCGGGACG
>JAVBVR010000053.1:0-31041 GCA_036677845.1 Anaerovoracaceae bacterium
CCGGTATTGGAAGCTTCAGTGTAAATGGTCTTTCCCTTGCCTCGGGAAGATAGGACGGATAGACTTGAAGTTTAAAAATATATTCTCTATCATCGGGGATGTCAGGCTGCGGTTGCGCATGGTTGCCAGGATCAATCGTTTCGCCTTGTTTCAATTCCCGCTTTGACTTAACATCATTTTCCCAATACTCCTTAAGAGTATCGATCAGGTTTTCATCCTTCTCTCCGGAATGATGCTTTTCCGCCCACTCCAAATAACCGTCAAAACTCATTCCCAGCTCAATCAGCCTCTTTGCAGCGTCCATTGACTCAGACAGAATGCAGGCATGAAGCGCGGCGAAATTATTATTATCAATCTTCATACCGCGGTCGACACAACTGTATATCATCCAGGCATTTCCTTGCCTGGATAGCTGGTCGAACAGTTCTGCAGCGTATTGATTAACATCGATTCCCTGCTCGATAAGCCGGAATACGATCTGCCAATCCTCCCGACGCTGGGCGCTCAGCAAAAGAAAAGGGTCAGCAGCCTGGATTTGTTCAGGGGTGCACTCCTGTAAAAGGATATGCGCCATCCTGCGGTTGCGGCTGTTTTCATTATGGAATTCAAGAGAACAGCGGAGGATCTCACCGAATAGCCTCATATCCTGATCTTTTACAGAGGAGTCCGCTTTCCGCATCATCAGCACCGCCCTGTCTGTATCCCCAATGCTGACAGCTTTTTTACAGGCGCTAAGATATATGTCATTCGGGATGCTGTTCTGTGCTTTTTGAAGGATTTCTAAAGTCATAAGGGTTCCGATCCTGCCCGGACGTCCGGCTGCGTGCATCAACACGGTATCCTGTTTTTCCGCTTTTGGGAAAGCCTTGCGAAACGCCTCTATGTTGCCGTCTCGGATTGCCAGTATTGCATGATCCGTATCGCTGATCCCAAGCGGTCGGGCGCCGACCATGCTGATATATTCAGTAATGCTTCCGGCAACCCGACGCAGGAGATTCTCTACCGCCATGGTTTTATCCTGAAGCCGCGTTCTCATCTCTATGAGACTGTCAGCGACAAGCAGGCGTTCCTCTTCGTTCAAATGAACGATAATGCTTTCGGATTTTTCAGCTTTCCCCAACCGAATGTACCGGGCATGTACGCCGTCCGAATGAAAGGCTTTTGTAATAGCCGAGGCGATGAGATTCATGCGGTCGAGATCGCTCTCGCTTTCTCCCAGGGTCTTTCCTGTGGCGAATTTCTTTGTGGCACCGTTACCCTCATCATAAATCCGAAGATAAACATCAGTATATATCCCCTCGCTGCCACCATAATCGGTGGTGCAGAAGATATCAGCTTCTTTGGGGAATTCCTTTCCATCCAACCACTCGCTGTCCAATAAAAAATATTCATCCGGAAGATACCCTGTGTTTTCAAGGCGGTAGGAGAGCTCTTCAAAAATCTCCTGCGCCGTGCGTTGACCGTCGTACTCCAGCTTGCTTGGCTGATTTGGTGAGGGCTTCCATCGGGCGGTTTCTATGCGTTTCATATGGTTTCCTCCTTATATTCGTCATGTCCGTTAAGGTTACTCTCGTCCAAGGTGCTCGACCTTTTCTTCAAAAAACGAAAATAGCAGCTCATTTAAAAAACTGCCATTATATAATCTTTACATACTCAGTGTGTTTTGTATGAAAATTTAAAGACCCATGAATACCATCGCACAGTTTTTTTAGTTGCGCTTCATTTTCCGGAGGATGACCTCTCATCGATAGCTGTAACTCGGCAATTTGCAAGTCATCCATTTGGTCAATTTTCTTTGCCGCTTCATTCAAGCAATCCAAATCAATCGCTGACAGATCGTTGATCATTTCTGGATAACGGATACACTGTATGGTTTGATAGAAGGTTTTGTTTTTAGTTTGAAAATCATAGGTATCTTGTAGTTCTGCAGGAGTTGCAGGCAGCTTCAGTTCATGCATAAGAACAACGCCTTCAGTGTCTTTTTGAACCCTCAGAAGATCTTCTTCCAGATCACCAACCACAATTTGGATGTGGAAGATGGGCTTCTCCATTTGTGCCTCTCGCTCTGTCTTATAGGCTTCAACCGCTTTTGGTGAGACATGTTCAATTTTCTTTTTTAACTCAAGTATCTTTTGTTCCTGGTCAAATGTAAGATAGGGAATATATTTCTGGCCCTGGTCTAAAGCACGATAGACTTCTATCAATTCTTCCTTGTCAAACAGCTTGTGCTCATTTATGAGTCCGGAGCGAACTGCGAAATCCTCTTTGGCTCCGGAATAATCATTATGGTAGTAGTGGCCAAGGGTAACACCTTTCCTGTCATAGGTATATCGCCAGGTTACAAACTGATAACCGTGCTCTCCCAGATCTGTTCCTGCCAAGATGATATTCTCATGTTCGCATAGCAACTTATATCCGTCTCGCAGATCGGCAGCTTTTAGTGGTGAGGCATTTTCCACTGCCTGCATGTATACTCTCGTCTCCTCAGAAATTTCTGTTACTAAACTGCAGAGCCCTTTTTTCTCTTCTGTATCCAGATGCTCTGAAAAGTGATAAGTTATTCCATCGGGGACAACACGGCATAGCGGTTCACCGGCATAGGAAAAATACATGGATTCGCTTTCCTTCAGCCCTTCTGCCACTATGTTATATGGCTTGACCCTGCGACAGATTTCTTGAAAATATCGATCACTGTTCAACGTAAAAACCTCCTTTAAAGCTAGTTGTTTCAATAAAAAAGACCATATCGCAGCATTATGCTGTTATATAGTCCTTTATGTCTTTATGAAAAGTGCTACTCATTTTCTCATATCACTCAAATATGAATTATACCAAATTCTTCTTGTTTGTTATAGTGATATAATTTAATTAATTTGTGAAAGATGATTACTCGGAAATAAAAGTATTTTATCAATATTGATCCCAAGTGAAACTACATCTCCAATTTCAAATTTACAGGGAGATGGAACAAAGGCATTCAATTGAAAAGCTGAATCCTCCTTTACAAGTGTTATTTTATAGTCCTCACCCCTGTATTGTATCTCCGATACATGAAACTCCTTTTTTAATTCCTTTTCATCAATATAAATCGCTCCGGAACGGAACATAACTTGATAAACACCATCTGGCTTTTGAATTTTGAATTCCGCAATTTCGCACTTAAAAATGTGGTTTCTCACGGTTCCCTCAAAATAAGGGGCGCTTTCAAAGAAGTCGGCGATGTCGCGATTTAGTGGAGCATTATAAATAGTTTCCGGTGTATCATACTGAAGAATCCGACCGTCCATCATCAAAGCGATCTTATCCGACATACTCAAAGCTTCCTGCCTGTCATGAGTTACGAGTATCGTTGTGATCTTATAATCCTTCTGCAGTTTGAGCACCAATTGTCTCATATCCTGCCTTAGGTTTTCATCTAAACTAGAAAAGGGTTCGTCCAGTAGCAGCACGTTGGGATTGGCTGCTAGAGCCCTTGCAAGCGCCACCCTTTGAAGCTGACCGCCGGACATTTCCCGGATTTTTCGTCCTTCAAATCCTTCCAATTGAACTTTCGCAAGCAACTCACTTGTTGTTCTCAAGTACTCTTCTTTTGCTACGCCACGCATTTTCATTGGGAAAGCGATATTCTCAGAAACCGTCATATGTGGAAAAAGGCGAAGATCCTGAAAAACGATAACTGTTCCGCGTTTATATGTCGGCAAGTGATCTGCGCATACTCCATTCAGGAATACCGATCCGCTTGAAGGAGTTATAATTCCTGCAATTGTTTTCAGCAATGTGCTTTTCCCACATCCCGATGCGCCTAAAAGAGAGATAAAAGCACCATCATCAACTGTTAAGCTGATCGAATCAAGAATATTTTCTCCTGATAGAGCAACTGATATTTTTTTCAATGAAAGTTCCATTTCAATCCTCCATACTTAAATCCCGCTTAGTCGGGCTGCAATTCTTTTGATTGTAATTTCCAGCAATACAAAAACAATGAAGGTCGATAGCACAAACAGAAGGGCATATGACGAGGCAATCGTGCGGTCACCGCTCTGAATAAACGGAACCATGACTATAGAAAGTGTCTTAACATTGCCTCCACCGATCATTAACGTAATGAAGTACTGGCTGAATGATATAATATAGGCCATACTGACTGAAGAGATGATTCCAGGCATAATCAGCGGCAATGTAATGTGGTAAAAGGATCTGAACGGAGAGATTCCGAGGACCTGGCTCTGTATTTCCAAACCGTTACCAGTTATTGCAGTGACATCTATCATGATGTTAACTGTATAGGGTAGCGCATAAATCAAATGCACTAAAACAACGCCTATGAATGTATCAGCAAGCCCCATATAGATAAATACAACGTGGACGCCCATAGCGAAGGCCGTTCCAGGTATGATAATCGGTAATATCGTTGCAAAAGAAACCAGTTCCTTGCCTTTGAAATCATAGAACACAAGTGCTCTTGCCGTCATCGTAGCAATCACTGTTGCCAGAAAAGCAACTGTAAGAGACAGCAAGACGCTGGAAGCGATTACAGATAATATATCCGATGACTTTGAGAACAGTTCTTCCATACCCCGCAAAGTAAAACCTTTCGGCAGAAGCCCAGGCCATGGCCAGCGACCGGCGAAGCTCCATACGGTCAGGACAAGAAGTGCCACTATTATAGAAAAAGCCACAGAATATGCGATTATATTCAGGATTATACTTTTTCTTTTATCCACGCTGCTCACCATTCATCCGTTCTGTTTTCCGGGACAACAAATAATAAATACCGGATATTCCCAGTGTAATTAACAGCATAACTCCATTCATCGCCATTGCATAGGCACGATGCCTTAGATCTGGATTGATATATTCCACATAAGCCTGTACCGGAAGTGCTTTTGGTATTGTCGCTCCCAGGAGGAAAGGAAGTTCATATGCTCCAAATGAGAATGCAAAGATAATCAGCAATGCCTTGTTGACTGCCGGTATACACAAAGGCAGCGTTATATGAAGAAACGATCTGATACCTGACGCTCCCAGGTTTTCAGCTGCTTCCCCTAACGTCGAATTGATGCTGGCCATCAGAGCCAGTACAAAATAGGCTACAAACGGAATTTCTTTCCAAAGATAGGCTAGGATGATTCCAATATTATTCGTGTCATATAGAATCATAGGAAAACCGTCCTGCGCCGTAATCAACCCCATATGAAAAAGAATGCGCGCAAGGAGGCCGTTTTGGGAAAAGAACATGATAATAAACAGCGCAACGATTGTATGCGGAACAAGGATCGGAATTTTGATCACCTGAAGGATTCTTGCTCTCACGTTACCATTCATTACTAGCGCAACACAAAGCAGAACCCCAAATATTGCGGCTAAAATGGAAGATACGATAGCAATAACCAAGCTTACTTTAACCGATGAAATCAAAGTAGGATCACAAAATACCTGTTTATAATATTTTAATGTGATATCCGTCATTCCAAACGCGGGGATGTATCCCAAGCTCTGGATCAAGGCATTTCCCACACCCATTAGAAAAAGGATTCCCAGAAGAAGCAGCGGAGATAAAAGCAGGTAAGGTTTCATCTTTTTCATTTTTTCACCGTAGATTAAAAAGGTCGCCCATCGAATCCGCAAGGCAAAAACGATGGACGTCTATTTATATTATCTTATAATTTGTTATTTGCCTACAACTTCTTCCTGCCAAATTTCCTCAATGATAGGGATCAGATTTCCCGGCATTTCCGGAACGCGCTTGCTCAGAAGCTCATCCTGAGAGAGCGCGCCCTTGCCGATCTCCACGCTGTCAAAGAGCGCTTTCTCATCAGCAGAGAGCTTATCGTAATCAACAACCGGCAGGATTTTCATCTCAGAGAACTGGCTTGCCTGCATCTCGGCAGAAATAATCTCATTGATTGCCACCATGGCTGCCGCTTTGTGTGGGGAGTTTCCCGCAATGGCGATATAGTTTGTATTCCCGATCGTTCCGCTGTCAAAAAGGAAAGAACAGGCGGTTTCAGGAAAAGTCCCTTGCGCAATATCGACTGTAAGCGAATAGGGTTCATAGCTCATGGTTAGATACAATTCACCGTCGGCAAACATATTGTTTACCTCGGCGGAAGATGCCGGAAAGCTCTTTCCCTGGTTCCAGAGATATGGATTAAGGCTTCTCAGATATTCGAGAGCAGGCTCGATCGCAGCTTTTACAGTTACTTTATCCGCTTTCATATCCATAAACTGTTCATATCCGACGATATCGTAGATTACATTTCTGATAAAAGCGCTTCCGGTAAAGTCCGGTAAAGCAGGATAGGTAACTTTTCCCGGATATTTCTTAACATAGTCAAGGAGCTCAGCTGTATTTTTCGGCGTTTCCGGAGTAACTGCACCGTCGTTGATCAGAACCATCTGAGCTTTGCCATATGGAGCTTCATATCCTTCGATTGGATATCCGAAATCCTTCTGATTTTCTGCAGCGTCCGCATCAATATATTTCTGGTAATTCGGCAGCTTATCTGCAAAAGGCCCGAACAAGAGGCCGTTTTCCTTTGCAGAATAGAAGTTTTCACCGTTGATCCAGATCATATCAATGGAGCCTTCCTCATTCCCGGCCTGTTTTTCTCCCGAAAGCTTTGCAAGAATCTGATCAATATCCATTGGAACACGTTCCAACGTGATATCGTATTTATCCTTTAAAGCCGGAGCTACTACATTGTCGAGCCACTTATTCCGCTGCTCATCTCCGCCCCAGCCGTAGAAATTAACTGTCGTTCCTTTTGCCTGCTCCAAAATATCTGTATAATCTGCATTAATGTCAAACTTCTTGCTTGCATCGGCAGCCTTGTTCTGATTACCGGAACATGCCGGAAATACAAGCAAAGAAAATACCATCATTAATAATAAGACTACTTTGAACTTCTTCATAATAAACATCCTTTCAATTTGAAAATTAAATAGTTATTCGTAAACTAACGCTATATCAAAGAATCCGTCTTAATCAGATAATCTAAATCCAAAGGAATTTTGCTTTCATCTCCTCTGCGGATATTACTAAATCCGCATTCGAACAGCATCTTTCTGCAGCGTGCCATATCCATTCCACGGCTTTTCGATGTATCAGCCTGACTATCCCGAGGGTTCGCTCCACTCTCCGCAGTAATAATGTTAGCTCCTGATGCATAACTCAATTCATTCGGTTCGTGAACTCCCATATATGCCATGGTAGGTACCGTCAGGGAGCAAAGGGAAATGGTTGCAACGATATGTGCCAGCCTTAGCTCGCTAATCTGCCCGTACTTCGCAAGGGGTGAACCTGGAACTGCCACTCTTCGCATCGCCGCGTGCTGGGTTATTCCCATCTCGATACCGATAAAGATATTTTTCACGAGGTCATCAACTGTGTGCTCCGGTCCGATGGGCTCACAGCAGGTATATAGTTCAAGACCAGCGTCAAGTGCGTTCTGCATTGTCTGAAGCCGATTATTTGGATCAAGTTTTGTATCGATACCCTCTCCGAGCCGGCAAACATGATATACTCCCGTAACTCCGGCTTTCTTCATTTCCTTGAAAGCATCGAGGCTGCTGTCTCCCACATTGGCCCATATCTGGGTAGTCTTTGGCGCTAATGCTTTCGCTTTATTGATATGTTTTAAGTATCGGTCCAGATCATATGTATGCATTGTCATGAGATATAAGCCGTATAAGTCGTCGTATTTGCAGAATCCGGCAATTTTCTCTTCCAGTTCCTCATCACTGAGATGGGTTGCCTGAAATTCCGTGTGGTCTTCGCCGAAGGTGCAGAATCTGCATCCGCCGGGGCACGGTGTTACATCGACTCCGATCTGGCCCAAAATAATAGCAGAATTATCGTTCTTACTTCTGATAATGCTGGAAGCGGCGACCCTGAGCAGTCCTGACTCAAAGCTTCTCTCGTCGACTGTCAAAAGATATCTGCAATCCTGCCGGTCAAGTGGAATATTACCCCATGCTTTTTCTAGTATTTTATTGAGCTCAGGTGCAATGTTCATGATGCTCCTCCTTGTCTTTCAGACGTTTAATTCTACTTTTAAATAGGTGCTATATACGTGTTCTTCAAATATTCCTTTATCTCGAATTTTTGGCAGTTCAGCATCGATACGACTGCCGCCTCCGTAAAGAAAACCCGTGCCTAACGAGACCGTCTCTGGTGTAATTTCCGTCTTATTGCTTATGAATAGCTCTGGATCAATCAAATAAGCCGCTGCCGTAACATCCCAGTTATAGAAACCGTTAAGTCCATAGCTCTTCTTGTTATATTCATACCAATAGGCAGTTTTTTCATAGAGATAACGCGCAATCGGTTCTGATGAAGTTTTGAATCGTTGATCAAAACCTTTATACGAGAAAAAAGCATCAAGGCAATTGTTTCCGGTCGCAATCCCGATTGCCGCCGCCTTGGCTAAAACGTGAAAAGAAGCTGCAGGATCACAGGAGAAGTTCAGTTCGTCAAGTATTGTTCCATTTAAGAACAAGGTTTCCGTTAATCCTCCCATAAGACTGATGCGATTAACTTTACTAAAAAAATCATTATCCTGCTGATAAGCCGCATAAAGATTCGTGAGTGATCCGGTGGCAAGGATGGAGATGTCTCCACAGTAACGATTGACGGTATCGATCAGAAAATCAACTGCATCACTTTGGGTTTCACCAACTTTGGCACAGCCTTTCAGGTGCGGGATATCGGTTTTCCCGATCTCCGAAAGCATTTGGTTTGTAGCCTGATATACCGTTTCAATGTCGCTGTTCCCGTAAGTATTCGTGATTCCAAGCAAATTTGTCTTTTCACTGCCGAGTAGATAGAGAAGTGCCAGTCCGTCATCCACATCGCAGCCTGGAACTCCGAAGGTATTATCACAATCAAAAATAACATTCATAAAGTGGCATCCCCATATGTAATGTAATATAGCAAGACTATTTCCCCTTAATGACCTTGTCAACTATTTGCGTATGTCTAATAGTATGGTACAAATATATCATACCTTGATTTACCAAGTCAATATGGTATATCACAAAGTATGATTGTATCGATAGGTTGGATTCGGCCTTCCCGGGCTAAGGCAGTTTAAGGCTAGAATTTCGAATTGAATACCTAGCTTGGAGCTATTTTTCAATTCATTTAAAATGATCGATTCCAATTCTTCAGGCGGCATCTGAACTCTGGCATTAACCGTAAGCCGCGCCTCATCTCCCGAACCGGCACAGCCCCTCACTCGAATTGTATCTGCCTTTCCAGTGAGGTTGCAGATTGCGTAACGCTCATCCGTTTTGATCAATAATTTAACATGGCCAACCGAAGAGTTCAAACGTTCAAACTGAAGGCTCAGCGCATTCATATAGCCGTGTAGGAACGAATCCCAGTTAGAGCTATTTCCATTGAGCTCTATCGAAGCATTAAGCCATCCTAATACTGCTTCTCCTTCGGCATAGGTATCATAATCAACCTCGGCTAAATGAGTTCCCGATTCTGTATGTGTCATGACGTAATTTAGCCATTCACTAAGGCCGGAGCCTGTCTTAGCGCTGATCGAAGATATATGTGCCAGCGGCCACTGCTTTTTCGCTTTTAATACCAATGATTCCAATTCTGCAGGCGATAGCAGATCAGTCTTGTTAATAAGGATGACATCCGCTTCCTCTAGCTGTTTGCGATAAATATATGCCGCGCTTTCGTGTAAACCGGCAGTACCATAATCTAATATGTCTGCCAGCTTTCCAGGATCGGCAAGCACGGTCAATGGAGCTATAGTGAATGTATCCTGGAATTTTTCCTTCAACGGCTGAATAATTGTCGCGGACAAATCGGTACAGCTTCCCACCGGCTCTGCAATCACAATTTCACAGCCGTTTTCTTTAACTGCGTTTGAAAGAGCATCGACAAGGCCGTTGAAATTACAGCAGAAACAGCTTCCGCTTACTTCTAAAACAGTTCCGTTAGCCTGTTCCAAAAATGTCGTATCAACAAGTTCAGATGCCTGATCATTTGTAATAAGACCTATACGATTACTTTTACTTAGTTGGCGCGAGCTTTCGCATAACAACGTAGTCTTGCCAGCGCCTAAAAAACCTCCGACCATAATAACCCGTGGCTTCATGACAATCATCCTTCCTTAATACTATGGTTAGTTATTTAATAGTGATTTTGCTTCTCCAATCATTATGTCAATTGTCTTCCGGTAGTTTTCCAATGTTTCAATCCAATTAGAAAGGCATTCAAGGCCAGCTTCCGTAATATGATATACTTTCTTGGCAGGGCCAGTGCTTTCCAGCTCCCATTCAAATTGAATCAAGCCTTTTTCCTCTAAATTATTGAGAGTCCGATAGATCCCTGTATTATCGGCTTTTTCCCCATTAAAGAGGTTTTTATTTTCAAGCTCCTGAATAATTGAGTAACCATGTAAATTCTGCTTTGCAAGCAGAATCAGAATATTGGGTTGTAGCAATTTATCCAGATTATATCCCCTACAGGAACACTTAGCTTTAGCATCTATTAGACTTTTATTTATATTAGACATAGTCCATCACCTCGAATTCAATTTATCATAATACTTATGATCGTGTCAATAAGCCTTATTCGAGTAGTTATTAAACAAATAAATAACCTCCATAAAAAAGGAGTCTCGGCCAAATATTCATATATATATCTTTTGACGAACTAATGAAGATCAATATGTGAGTTTTTACATCAGAAAATGCAAGTAAGATTAGTGGATTTCTATATTATATAAAAGAGCGCTGACTTTAAACGCGGCTTTTCTACCATTTCAAAAGATGCCCCATTTCTATTCAAGTCTACAAACCCTCATCTTTATTTTTAATAAGATTGATGCCGCTTTTACTCTGAAATTCGGGGTTATAATTCGTGAGATAAGAGTTCGACTCCCCTAAACTACTGAAATTCCCTATATGACATCATCAAAATTGATGTTCTAAAAAACAGCTTTTTCGAGGGTAAAAAGTCTCAAAAACGGCAGAAATCCTGCGTTTCTCACGCAGGATATCTATTTTACATACACATTATGGTGCAGGCAAGAGGACTCGAACCTCCATGAAGGAACCTTCACACGGACCTGAACCGTGCGCGTCTGCCAATTCCGCCATGCCTGCATGACACGATTATCATCCAGCGACAAGATCAAACTCTTTGCGACTGAACAAGATTTATTTTACTGCGTTTGAGCCGCTTTGTCAAATCATTTTTTTATTTTTTTCAACCTGTCAATACCTGGATCAATACCTTTCAATGACTGTAAACGTCCGGGATACGTTCCGCCGTGGGTTAGGAGGTTGCCAAGATACAGGACGACTGTCAGGATTTCATCGGCAGCACAACCTTCAAAGTGAAGAGTCCTTCCTCCAAGGCAAAGGAATAGTAGCCGCTGTATTTTTCCGCAAGCATAGCGATGCTTTTCGCCCCGTAGCCGTGGCCTTCTTCGTGAGTTTGAGGCAGACCGTTTTTCATTACCACTTTTCCTCCGAAAGCATTCTCGATGAGAATCAGCAGGTTTCCCTTATGAATTCCGCAGTTCAGCCGCACAGCTCCCGGATTGGAATCCGAATCCTTTGCCGCAGCTGTTACGGCATTTTCCAGTCCGTTAGACAGAAGGGTACAAAGCTCAGTATCGGGGAACGGGAGATGATTGGGCAGTTCGACTTCAATATCAAGGGAAACACCGCTCTGCTCCGCTTTCGCGACGAAGAAGGATAATATCAGATTCACTGTATTGTTTTCACAATAACGGGCGGGAACGATCCTGTCGATACTGTCCTGGGCCTGACAGATATACTCCATCGCCTTTCTGCCATCTCCCGCTTCAAGATAGCTGTAGAGCAGAGACAAATGATGCCGCATATCATGTCGGTAGATCGCCGTTTGCTTTTGCACCTGCTGTAAAGCGAAAATTTCATTCATGGCACGCTCTGACTGGGCCTCCAGCATCGCGTTGTTAAGCTCCAGCTGATTCCGTTCCCGCATCTCGTGACTGTAAACCATGACAAAAACGATATAGAACATGGAAAGGATCGAGGGGAAAAACTCGGCAACAATCTGCACGCCGGAATATAGGAATTCCGTGTATACTGTCGTCGAGTAGTCAAATAAATAATATAAAAACGGAAAGGACCCAAAAATATAAAGAGATCTTTTGGAATATGACATGACCTGATTAACGGAAGGCGCAACAAATCTCCTGATCAGATACAGCATGATCAGGATTCCCAGACTGTTGCCCAGAAAAAAAGCTTCCTCGCTCTTTAGTAAAAAATGCATTGCAATACCCAGCCAGTTAGGAGGCTGGCAGCAAAGATAAGCAGTCAGGACGCTTACGATGGCGATAGAACAGGGCCTTTTCATGTACCGCTCAATAAATAAGATCAGCGGAAGATGAACGATCAGCGGATATAGCTTGCTTGTAACGATATAGTCCGTAATAATAAAAACAACCATCTGAAGCAGCAGAATCAGAAAGATCATGAGCACGATTGCAATTCGGTTTTTCCTCGTCTTTTCATATCCGGAAAAGTTTAACGAAATCACCGCGCCATAAATCAGAATCAGGGTGTAGTTTACCAAACCAAGAATGTACGCCAACTACTTCACTCCTTTTTCCTTAAACAGGTACTGCATATACGCCTCTCTCACCTGGCTGTAGAGAAGTCTCGATATGGGTACCGCCTGACCGGCACAGGTAGCAAGCTCCTTAGCGTTGAAAGACAGGATGGATTTCATATTCACAAGATAGGAACGGTGCACCTTTATAAATTCCTCCCGGTGAAGCAATTCCACTTCAAAATCGGTGAGAGAGCCGCTGATTTCTTTTACTGTTCCGTCAGCAAGATGAAACCGCAGTTTTTTACTGAATACCTCCAGAACTTCAATTCGATTAAAAGGCATCCGCGTTATCCCGGACGGAGTTTTCAGATACAGCGCATCCTGCTCCCTCTGCTCCTCCAGAAAGATTCTGTCCAAAATCGGAAAAAGCTTCTGCGCCGTTCCGGGCTTAAGCATATAGTAATGGGCGTCAACAGCATAGCTTTCCACTGCGAACTCTTTAGAAGATGTTAGAAAAATAATCTTGATCTCCTCATCAAAAACGCGTATTTCACGAGCGGCTTCGATTCCGTTCAGTCCTGGCATGAGCACGTCCAGAAGCAGGATATGGTAAGCATTTCTCTTCATTTCTTCAAGAAGGTCTATGGCATTGGTAAAGATATCATATTGAAAAGCCGGCTGTTTCTCCGTCTGGTATTGATTCAGCAGGCTTGAGATTCGGGAAAGTTCCAGCAGGTCGTCATCACAAGCTGCAATTTTTAGCATATCGCGTCCTCCTACAATCGTCAGTTAGTCCATATTCTACCACATAGAAGCTCCGATTTCAATGAACGCATGTTTTTTTTGCTGTTTTATGGCGATGATTGCCGGTTTAGCGCTAATCATAGACGGATTTACATTTCAGGTCGAATAAACGACATTTCGGAGAAGAAATAGTATTTGAACCTTCGTTCCTGTTATGATGGACAGGAAAAACGGCCTTAGGAAGAATGCCGGAAAGAAAGGGGGGATGTCAGTGACAGCTGTTATATCCTATTTTGTAGCGGCCATCAGCATCGTTACGCTTCTTATTCTTTGGTTTCTCAATGTCCATAAAGTCCTTTCCCGAAAAAAGGAAGATATACTGCGAGCGCAAGATCATGTCAGGCTTCACCGGGAGGGATGTTCACAGATGCGCGGAAGCCCTAATGAGAAGACGGCTGCCAGAATGCTTGAAACAAGCAAGAAGATTTATCTACAGATAGAAAAAAGCTATCGCGAAACGTTAAAAAAGCCCCTGTATCTTCTCCCCGGATTATTAATGGGCTTTCGCATGGCTGAAAACAACAGGGAGAACGGGGTGGCGAATCGGATGATTTACTTCTGCAAAGAATGCGGTTTTGTCTTCTGTCGGACGGGGGAAATAGGAGAGTGCCCCTACTGCGGGAAGAAACGGATACGCCCCGCTACCGAGGAAGAAGACGAACAGCTGCGTCCTTTTTTGGAACGGAAGAACTCAGAGTTGGGTATCAATGAGGAATAAGCTAAATAATATCTGACTCATTTTATTAAAAAATATCTGATCCGATAAACGGGTCAGATATTTTTAATAAGGAATTTCTCCTCAAAAATTTTAGGCGGCACAGGTCTTCCAAGCAGATACCCCTGCACCTGGCTGCACCCTAATTCTACGAGGATTTCTAACTGCTCGTAAGATTCAACCCCTTCCGCGACCGTTTTCAACTCGTTGGCTTTCGCCATTTCAATTGCCGCTTTTACCACGTTCTGCCCGCTGATATTCCGGGAAGATACATTGTCAATTAAAGTCTTGTCTATTTTTATCTTATCGAATTTATATTTACTTAAATACCCCAGAGAGGAATAGCCCGATCCGAAATCGTCAAGAGAAACAGAAATTCCGAGCTCCTCTAGAGTATTGAAGAAGGCCTCCACTCTGCTGATATCGTTCAGCATAATGTTCTCCGTTATCTCAGCCCCGATATTTGAGGGATCAATGTCCGAGCCGGACACAGCTGCTTTTAAGAAATCCAGAAAGTCCGTATCATTCAGCTGCCTTGGCGATATGTTAAAACTGATTTTCAAAGGCAACGGATATCTGCGGTTCCAATCCGCGGCCTGTCGGATTGCTGCCTGTATGGCCCACTTCCCCAAAGGAAAGATATAATCGATCTCTTCGGCCACAGGAATAAAAACACTCGGCGGAATGTAACCATGCTGCGGACTGTTCCAGCGAATCAGGGCTTCGGCTCCTGTCAGCGTTTGGTCCGGCAGAGAAAACTGAGGTTGGAAAAACAATTCAAATTCCTTGTCGAGATCAGCGCGCTTCAAAAGGAATTCAATCTCACTTTTCCTTGTAATATCGCTGCTCAGGAGGGGGTCAAAAAAATGATACTTGTTGTAGCCTTGTGATTTGGCATGATACATCGCCAGGTCGGCATTCCCCAAAAGCGTCTTGATATCCAGATCTTCTGCACCTGTCATGGAGATTCCGATGCTTTGCGTAATGTGAAAAACCTCATCATCGATTCCGATCGGTTTGCTGCACAAATCAACAAGCTCTCTGCAGAATCCTTCAATATCATTCTGGGTATATTCTCCGGCAAAAAGTACCGCAAATTCATCTCCGCCGAGTCTCGCACAGGTTGCTTCATCCTTTTTCCAGCCAATCATTCTTTTGGATATTTCTATCAGAATCCTGTCCCCCGTATCGTGTCCGAACCTGTCATTGATCAGTTTGAAACGATCAAGGTCCAGCATCAGCAATGCAAGGGTTTCTTTCGTTCTTAAGGTTTTGATGCTCTCAGCGAGAAGCTTCATAAAATAACGTCGGTTGATCAGGGAAGTCAAGGGATCCTGATTTGCCAGGTACGCAAGTTCTTTTACCTGCTCGGCCACCCTCTCCTCAAGCAGCCTGTTCTGATCCTTTTCCTTCATCAAAAGCCTTTCATTTTCTAAAGACACCATTACATATTGACGGGTCACCTTATAAAGAAAGATCAGCAATATGAGGAAGGCTATTTCACCAAAATTGAATTTGATATCAACAAGTTTTGTTACCTTCAGAAATACGATTGCCAGTAAAAAAATGAACAAATAATGCCATTTCCCGGCTGTACCGGTATTGGAGACAAATACCATATCGTAATCCGACTGTTCCTTGTAAACCTTGCACAGGCCGCCGAAAGCAATAATATTGAGAGCAAAGACATAAAGAAAATCAATCATTGAATTTGGGATATAGCTGTTTTCAAAATAAGCATAGTAGTACATCATATCAGAAACTGCAAAAAGAATAACCCCCGATGAAATAAAAAGCATGAATCGGGGCATTTTATCCATGCGAACCGAGATCAGCCACAATATAACGCTGATTAAAATCACAATATCGGCAGGAATGCAAAATATACTCGAATAATCTGAAAGAACCAGAGTCCTCAGTATTTCCGCATCTTTTTGAAGATAATCAATCCAGATAATCATGATCATAATGGTGGAAATGATAAAAGAATCAACCAGGAGAAGTACGTTATTCCATTTGCTGAACTGCAGCACTGCAAAGACCAATATTGCCAGCAAAATAAAGAAGTTGGTCAATAGGTATACTGTAACAACAATGGTATTGTCGAAAGGATCCTTCCCCAGCGCAAAGAGAATGCCCCAGGATGTATCAGCAATCGCCCAGGAAAAACAGGCAAAGGAGTACAGCAGGAAAGTAATACTCGCCTTACTGCTATGATCCGATTTCAGATAAGCGAACAATAGCATTCCGGCTGCCGCATAGGCGCTAAGAGGCGATAAAAAATACCCCAAATAAGGTGGGTTATAGACTACCGCCAGAAAATATGAAGCTGTCAAAACTGCTAAAATCGCAGCATTTCTCGTGAAACCCAAGTTGTCCTCCTAACAGAAAACCGAACCTTAAATATGCTTAAATAAAACAAAATACTTTGTGTCTTCCTTCTCTAAATGACCGATTATGATCTCACTGATTAAGAATTGGAAGATCTATCGGTTGTTTTTTGTCCAAATTTAGCCATTTCTAATAGTTTCTTTTATTTTCAACAAAAAACCGGGGTAATTTCAACAAATTAAAGAGAAAGCAGCCTTCCCGCGATAGGTTCCATCACCGAGAGGCTGCCTTAATGATTTTATGCTATTTTCTTTATTTATACTTTTCCGCAAGGTTTCTGGCTGCCAGCACGCCGCTTGCCGAAGCCTGGGAAAGGGAGTGGGTCACTCCGGAGCCGTCTCCGAGCGCATAGAGTCCCTTTACCTTCGTTTCCAGCTTGTCATCAACCTGAACCTTGGAATTGTAGAACTTGACTTCCACTCCGTAGAGCAGGGTATCTTCATTGGCGGTTCCCGGGGCAATTTTGTCGAGGGCATAGATCATCTCAATAATATTGTCCAGCTGCCTCTTGGGAATGACCAGACTCAGGTCTCCGGGGGTTGCCTTCAGTGTCGGTCTGGTAAAGCATTTTTCCATACGCCGCGTGCTGCTTCGCCTTCCCTTGACCAGATCTCCGAACCGCTGGAGCAGTACGCCGCCGCCCAGCATATTGCTGAGCCTCGCGATGGATTCTCCGTACTCATTGCTGTCCTTGAAGGGCTCGGTAAATTGATTGGATACCAGCAATGCAAAGTTTGTATTCTCTGTTCGCAGTTTTGGGTCAGCATAGCTGTGTCCGTTGACCGTTACAATTCCGTTTGTGTTTTCCGCAACCACTTCCCCATAGGGATTCATGCAGAAGGTTCTTACCATATCATTGTATTTGTCCGTCTTATATACGATCTTACTCTCATATACGTCATCGGTGATATGCTTGAAAATCTCGGCCGGCAGCTCCACGCGAACACCGATGTCCACCCGGTTTTTCTTCTGCTCGATGCCAAACTTATCACAGACGCTGGAGATCCATTTGGAGCCGGAACGACCCGTGGCAAGAACCAGCTCATTGCATTCATACTCTTCGTTTTTGTCCGTGACGATGCGGAAGCCGTTTTCTGTCTTCTCCACATCCATTACCTGGGTATTGAACTCGGTTTCAATTCTGTCTTTCGTATAGTCAAATATCTTTTCCAGTATCCTTACATTTCTGTCTGTACCCAGATGTCTGACCTTGGCGTCCAGCAGGTGAAGATTGTTTCTCAGCGCAAGGGTTTTCAGCTCCGAATTGGCTGTGGAGTACAGCTTCGCATCTTCCCCTCCCATGCTGCAGAGCACCTGGTCCACGTATTCCATCAGTTCCAAAGCCTTTTCCCTGCCGACATAATTATGAAGATCTCCGCCGAACTCGGTGGTAATATTGTACTTCCCATCCGAAAGAGTCCCGGCGCCGCCGTAGCCGTTCATAATATGGCAGGGTGCACAGCGAATGCAGTTCTGCACTTTGCCGCTGTTGATCGGGCAGGTCCTTCTTTCCAGTCTGGCCCCCTTGTCGATCATAAGCACCTTGGCCTTATTTGGGATCCTTGTCAGCTCATGGGACAGGAACACTCCGCTGGCTCCGGCACCGACGATTATAATATCATACTTTTTCATGTTATTCCCACTTTCTCATATCTTTGTTCTTCTGCTTGCTTCCAAGACAGTCAAATCTGCGACAGAAATATTATAAGCCGTACCGCAAATACTGGCAACAGGAATTTGCGCGAATATGAAAATTGCGCGAGTATGAGAATTGCGCGAATACCTGTCCGCCTTCTATTCGGCCCGGCCACAAAAAGAGAAAGAGGCGCCGCCTCTTTCTCTGCTGATAAATCATGCTTATAGCCTCTTCATCCTGCCCGGCGATCTGCCTAGGCAATCTGTGTTGCAATCATACCGTTGATTTCTCTGGAAAGATCCTGAATGGAATCTGCAGCCTTGTTTCTTGTGTCAAGCATTTCTGCCGCATATTTATAGAACACCTTGCCATAATCGGTCAAAAATGCCTCTCTGCCCGTTCGATCAATGAGTCTTACACCCAGCTCCTTTTCCAGTGAAGAAATCCTTGCACTGATGGTCGGCTGTGTTAAAAAGCAAACATCCGCCGCTTTTGAAAAGCTCTTGTTGTCCACCACCGATACAAATGCTTCAATCTGTTTGAAATCCATAGCTATTCTCCTCTCCCTCTCTAAACAGTCTCTTCCGATTCCTCAATATATTTACCGGCCTGCACCGCGGCTATGGCTCCGTCCGCCGCTGCGGTTACAACCTGTCTGAGACTTTTTTCTCTGATGTCGCCGGCTGCAAATACGCCTTCCACGTTGGTTCTCATGTCTTCGTCAGTCTTAATGTATCCGGCTTCGTTCAGATTCAGCTTTTCACGGTAGATTTCCGTTGCAGGCGTGTAGCCGATGAATACAAAGATTCCAAAAGTTCCATCGGCGGGATCTGCCTTGATCTCCGTGAGGGTTCCGTCTTTTAAGTTTTCCACGATCATGGACTCAAGAATTCCGTCCCCTCTGACCTCCTTGATCACCGTATCGTACATGAACTCGATTTTTTCATTTTTAAGTGCCTTGTCCTGAATCGATTTGGCAGCCCTGAGTACTCTTCTGCGGTGAATTATGGTTACTTTTTTTGCAAATTTCGTGAGATAAATGGCTTCTTCCAGCGCCGCATCCCCTCCCCCGACTACGTAAACATGGAGGCCTTTGAAGAAAGGTGCGTCACATGTACCGCAATAAGAAATTCCTCTGCCCCGAAACTCTTCTTCGCCGGCACAGCCGATGGGTTTCGTTGCTGCGCCGCCGGCAATGATGAGCGTCTTCGCCTGATAGGTTCCCCTGTCACATATGACCGTCTTGATCTTTCCTTCGGCGGAAACTTCTCTCACCGTATCGTACACTCTTTCAATCCCGAATTTTTTCACCTGGGCGGACATTCTGTCAATGAGCGTCGGACCGCTTTCTTCCATCTCCGACCCGGGATAATTTTCAATTTCAGCCGTCTGTATAATTTGTCCGCCGTCCTGTGCCTGCTCGATCATCAAGGTATCCAGAACTGCTCTTCCTGCGTAAATCCCGGCCGACAATCCCGCCGGTCCTGCACCGATAATGATTAAATCATATACTTTCATCAAATTCACTCCAATCAAATCCGCAAATCGTGTCTGCAAAAAACAAAAACAGAGCAGAAAGAATTAACGCCTTCCGCTCTGTTATTAACCTGAGAGTTTCTTCCTGTCAGTTCAGGAGTTGCCCCTTCGGTGCCTTCGCTTTCCAGAGATCTGTCCGGCTACGGTCCTCTTTACCTGAGATCATTACATGGGTTACGGCTAATCCATGCTTACTCCTTCGGTGTTGCGTAATACAATCTCTCCCGCAGCTTTCATCCAGTTCTTATTCATTTTTTTAATATCTATCAATATTTTCTATAACCAGTATTATTATACCAATGATGCGGCATAATAATCAACTTATTTTTTATGTTTATTATCAATAAATGGAATCGGCGTATTGTCAACCTTCTCAATATTGCCGTCCGACAGATAGAATTTCGTCTCTTTTGCGATAAGACCGCTTAAAAGCAGGATGCAGATCAGGTTCGGTATTGCCATCAGAGCATTCAAGGCATCCGCAATATTCCAGACAGTACCGAGGCTCATCACTGCGCCGATGAAGGTTACCGCCACATAAACCAGCTTATAAGGGAGGATAACCGGCTTCCCAAGCAGGTATTCCGCACCTCGCTCTCCATAGTAAGACCAACCGAGGATGGTGGAAAATGCAAAGGTAATCAGGCCGAAGGTCAGTACCAAGGGTCCGATGAACGGGATCTGTCCGAATGCAGCGCTGGTAAGAACTGCTCCGTCGATTGCGCCTCCGCTCTCAGCCGTTACGTCCGGATTGGCTATAATTGTGCTGACCAGAACGATTCCTGTTAAAGCACAGACGACAACGGTATCCCAAAAGGTACCTGTAGCGGAAACCAGCGCCTGTCTGACCGGGTTTCTGGTCTGGGCAGCCGCTGCTACGATAGGAGCAGATCCCATTCCTGATTCATTGGAGAAAAGTCCTCTTGCCACGCCGTATCTAGCCGCCATCATAACGCTTGCTCCGATAAAGCCTCCTCCTGCCGCATGAGGTGTAAATGCAGAAGAACAGATCAATGCAATCGCCTCACCGATAAAAGCTCTGTTCATTACCATAATAATCAGGCAGCCGATCACGTAGAAAATCGCCATAAAGGGTACCAGTGCCTCACACGTTCTTGTAATCCACTTTACGCCGCCGAGAATAACCACGGCAACCAAAACAGCCATGACAACTCCGGAAATCCAAAGCGGCACTCCGAAGTTCTGGTAAACGACCTTCGATACGGCATTTGCCTGAACGGAAGCGCCGATGCCAAAAGCGGACAGTCCTGCAAACAGCGCGAACAGAATGCCAAGCCATTTCATTTTCAGGCCGCGTTCCAGCGCATACATCGCTCCGCCCAGCATGGTCCCGTCCGAAGTCTGTACTCTGTACTTAACGGCAACCAGTGACTCTGCATATTTTGTTGCAATACCGAAAACACCGGTGAGCCACATCCAAAGAACCGCTCCCGGTCCTCCCAAGGCGATTGCCGTTCCTACTCCGACGATATTCCCCGTTCCAATTGTTGCTGCCAGTGCCGTTGTCAGCGCGGCGAACTGGGAGACGTCTCCCACACCGTCCTGATCCTTTGTTACGGAAAGCTTGATTCCCAATCCGATCTTTTTTTGAATAAATCCTGTTCTGAAAGTCATGAATAAGTGCGTTCCAAATAGTAAAATCAAAAATGGCGGCCCCCAGAGGTAGCCGTTAATCCATGTAAAGAAGTTATTAATTGCTTCCATAGGTATTTGTTTCCTTTCTGTATAATAAGTACCGGTTAACGGTCGAAATCATTATATAAAATTTTTCTATATAAATCCAGTTTTTTTATTGTTTGACGTTTTATTTATACTGTATACTTTTAGGCCGGGAAACTGCAGCTTTACCAGTATATACCGCAAACGGGCAATATATGCGGAAATTTGCAAAAAGGCGGCGCAAGGGGCGGACGGAATCAGAAAAGCCTCTGCGGGTGCAGAGGCTCTTAGGATCTTATTTTGATTTATTCTTCGACCGTTAATTTCTCGAATTCTTCCACGACTTTTTTAAACTCTTCATCGTCTTCAATATCGATCAGTTCGAATTCTTCTTCACTGGTTTCCTTGTATCCATAGATGTAAACATCATCGGTACCGTCATCCGGTATCAAAGCAATGTATTCCTTGCCTTCGAATTCGAAAACGCCCATGATTTCGCATTCCACTTCCTGACCGTCGTCAAATTCCAGTGTAAGAAAATCCGCGTCGTCTTCCGAGCAGCTGCAATTCTCGCTGCATCCGCCAGGCATACACTTCTCTTTATCTCCCATAATCGTCCTCCATAATTTTCTTAATTAACTTAGTATGTCTACTATATCATTATATTTTGTTAGAATCAATTGAAATTATTCATTTTTTAGACGCCCATTCCAGCACCTTCCGGGCAGCCGGCTTTGTGATTCCCGGTACCCGGCAGAGTTCCTCCTCCGTCGCCGCTCTGATTCTGTCGATGCTTCCGAAATGCGACAAAAGCGCATTTCTTCGCTTTTCTCCGATCCCCTCAATGGTATCCAGCGCCGATTTCTGCAGCGACTTTTTCCGAAGTCCCCGATGGTACTCGACAGCAAAACGGTGGACCTCCTCCTGGATGGATGCGATATAGCGGAATAAAACCGGATTTTCTTTTAAATCCAGCTCCTTATCCTGATAAACCAGTCCTCTTGTGCGGTGTTTGTCATCCTTGACCATGCCGGCGACGGGTATTTCCGCCTTTAATGCTCTCAATACCTGTTCTGCTGCTGACACCTGGGGTTTTCCTCCGTCGATCAGAAGCAGATCCGGCATCACTCCAAAGCGGCCGTCACCCTGCAGACCGCGTTTCATTCTTCTGTAAAGAACCTCCTGCAGACTGCCGTAATCGTTTGGGCCTTCCACGGTGCGGATTTTAAATCGCCGGTAATCCTTGCGAATGGGGTGGCTTCCCTCAAATACCACCATGGCGCCAACCGAATCAATTCCGTTGGTATTGGAAATATCGTAGGCTTCCACGCGTAAGGGAGCTTTCCCGGTTCCGGATTGTTCTGCAAGATCTCCGCCGTCCCGGCGGTTCTGCTGATTCTCCGCAAGGCCGGTGATAAAGTCTTTCAGTGCCGAGCTGATCGCAGTATTCTTTTCTCTCTGGCTGTTTGCCCGTTCGTCAAGAGTCTTCATCATCTCAATGACGTCGCGCTTTGCCATATCAAGCAGAGCCTTTTTATCCCCTTTCTGCGGAACGGTGATCTTGACCTGACTGCCCCGCGTCTTCGACAGCCAGTCTTCCAGCAGAACAGCCTCAGCCGGCTGACCCTCCACCAGAATCTCCTTGGGGATCATGGTGTTGTCAGAATAATACTGTTTGATGAAAGCCGAGACAACCTCCTCCGGCTTATCTTCCTCCATGGTCTGGAGGTGGTAGCTTTCCCGCCCGGAAAGCCGGCCCTGACGTACAAAGAACAGAATGATGTGGGCATCGTTCTCTCCTCTTGCGCCGAGGATCACGTCCATATCCCCTGCAGACAGGAGTACCACTCTCTGCTTTTCCGCAACGGCATGGACCGCGTTGATGTAATCCCTGTATTCCGCCGCCTTCTCAAAGTTCATGGCTTCGGCTTCGGCAGTCATTTTCCTATTAAGAAAATCCCGAACCTTCTTGTTCTTGCCGTTAAGCAGTTCGATCACCTGGTCGATGCCTTCCAGGTATTCCTCTCTTGAAACCAGTCCGGTACAGATCCCCTTGCACTGATGGATATGGTAATTGAGGCAGGGTTTGAATCCTTCGGGGAATTTCTGCGCAGAACACCGTTTCAGTGAAAAAATACCGTTCAAAAGATCGATGAGCTGGTTGACAGCTGTGGCATCTGTATACGGGCCGAAATACTTGCAGCCGTCATGCTGGATCTTTCTCGTCTTGAGAATTCTCGGGTAGGTTTCGTTTGTTGTAATTTTAATATACGGATACGTCTTATCGTCCCGCAGCAGAACATTGTACCGGGGCATATATTTTTTAATCAGGTTGTTTTCCAGAATCAGGGCTTCCATCTCCGTGCCGGTGGTGATGTATTCGAACTCCTCAATATGGGAGACCATCGCCCTCACTTTGGGATCCATGCTTCTGGACGATTGGAAGTATTGGCGGACCCTGTTCTTCAACGAAACCGCTTTCCCCACGTAAATGACCTGGCCCAGTTTATCCTTATGAAGATAGACCCCCGGCTTATCCGGAAGCTTTTTTAAATTTTCCTGTATGTCGAACATGCTATCTCTCTATGCTTTCGTTTCAATTTCAGCCGCAGACTCTTTCCTGCAATTTTCTCTATTTTATCACCCTGCATAAAAGGCTGCAAGCATTAGCGAATGGCAAATAAAGATCGCGGCGCGACGGCAATATGATGCGGCTTCGTGCCGCGTCGGTGCGTTCTCGCAGGAAACCGTCCGACCAAAGGGAGCGATTTCTCAAGAGAATACACCTGACAGGCACGCAAGAGAATAAGTTATTCGCTCAGCTTCCTCTTCGCCTCTTCCACAATCTCCGTCAGCTGCTTTTCAGTATGCTCCGGCAAAGGATTCTTTCTTTCTGTCTCAAGGATCGATTGGATCTTGCGCCGCGCATGATCGATCATTTCCGGTTTTCCCAGATCCACCCAGCTGTCGTAGGAATTTCTGTCACTCAGTTCAGCCTGATAAAATTGCCCCGCTCGGAAGGCGGCCCTTGTATTTTTCTGCTTCAGGAAATGACCGCCCTGACCTACGGTTTTAATGTCCTCATAGAAGTCCAGTTCGTCGCTCACTATGACTCCCTCCTTCATCCGTCTGCATAGATGAGCGATCTCGTAATCAATCATCATCTGCTCAAATGAAAGCGTCATGCTGCTTTCAAGCAGTCCGATCCCCTGGATCACGTCGATTTCGCATAGAACCAGCGGAAGAGTCGTCAGCACTTTTTCCATCGCCGCCTGCATTCCGGGCACCTTTGCGTCGGTGAGACAGCCTGCATTCATCACAGGGAGTCCGTAGAATTTTCCGATTTCTCCCAGAGCGGTCATCTGCAGCGCAGTTTCCACTGCTCCTTCGAGAAACATACCGCTTCTAACGTTGACAACTCCCAGGGCTGCGCCGTATAGAATCGGTACTCCCGGAGAAACGAGCTGGAACAATACGATGGAAGAAAGGGCTTCCGCATTGGCCAATGCAATATTGGAGTACAGGCTTGCCGGTCCGGTCGTTCCGCAGGCCGGCATGGGGTAAACCAGGATCGGAGCCATAAACCGGGTCAGATCCATCGTGGCCTCAAGCATGTCTTTATCATGGCACAAAGGAGCTACAGTGCAGTAGGTTGCCGAGTAAATTTTTCCTGATTTGACCTGTTCCTCATCCCCAACCATGCATTTGCACATTTCAATAACGTAAGGAACCTCCGCTTTCGTCTTCACCTCATCCATTACATGCTTGGACGTGTTCAAAAAGGAAGCCCCTGTTGCGGCTATACTTCTTGCTCCGTAGGGAATGTCTCCGGGAGAAACCGGTACCCAGAAAATATTGCAGATATCCAACTCTTCGAATATTTTTGCCGAATCCTCAACGTCCCGCAACACGGAGGGCCGTCTGGCGCCCGTTGAAAAATCAAGTGTATTGACTCCGCAGCCATCCATGTTGAATACGGAGCACGAGGATGGCAATTCCAGATTCATTTCAGGATTCCTTGCTCCCATCACAAACTGCTTCGGACAATCAGAAAGCGCACAATCGACCATCTCCTTGGAAATATAAGCAATCTGACGGTCCCAGTTCACTCTGGCTCCTTTGGATTCCAGGAGCGCCAAAGCCTCAATGCTTGGAAACCGCACCCCGATTTCCTCAAGTATTCGGATACTGTCCCCGTGAATTCTCAAAATCTCTTCTTCATGGAGAACTCTTCCCTGCATTCTCATAGCTTCCTCCTATTCCCTCGTACCGAGAAGTCTATTCACCAGCTTTACCGCACTCATGGCATTGTCCGAATAGCCGTCTGCACGGATGGCCTCGGCCCAGTTCCCGTTGACCGGCGCTCCTCCGACGATAACCTTGAAGCGGTCTCTCAGTGCTTCCTTCTCGAGCAATGCGATGGTATTTTTCTGCTCCTGCATGGTCGTGGTCAGCATAGCCGACAGGCCTAAGACATCTGCTTTCCTCTCTGTTGCTTCTTTTATAATCTGTTCTGCCGGTATATCTGTTCCCATATCATAAATCTCATATCCGGCCGCAGTCAGCATGGCGGCCACTATTTTTTTACCGATGTCATGAACATCGCCTTCCACTGTTGCCAACGCGACAAGACCTTTGGTCACAGCCGTGTCGCCGGCGGCTTTTTTAAGAGCCGGCGTCAGGATTTCAAGGGCAGCTTTCATGGCGTCGGCAGAGCAAACCAGCTCCGGGAGAAAATACTCCCCCGCCTGATACAGATCACCCACCTCCTGGATTGCCCTCAGAAAACCTTCATTCATGGCCTCTGTCAAGTCCAGGTTTTCCTGCAGCGCCCGGCGGGCCAGTTCCTCCGCCTGCTCTTCATCACCGTCGAGGACTGAAGCCCTCATGGCCTCATACAGTTCTGATTTCATATGGATTCCTCCTTCGAGTTCACAATTGATATCCGTAATAAATAACTCTGGATTAGGCTTATTACGCGTTTCCTTTCTTTTCGTGAAATATCTCCTTTCATCATATCATCCGTACTTCAGAATTACGGGTAATATTTTGCTGTACAAAGGGTAATATTTTGCTGTATTCTATTCGTGGAGGGATTGAATATGTTTCGTGAAAATATAGGATATAAACTGAATGCAAAGGTAAAAGCTTCTCTGGAATGCATCCTGCATTATCCCGTTCATATGCATACAGACTCGATTGAAATCATCTGTGTGCTGGACGGCGTGGTCAGCATTTCCGATTCCGCTCTGAACCACAAGCTTTCCACCGGGGATATCTACGTTTTTAACGCCAAGGATCCACATAAGATCATCACTGTTAGTGAAAAGAATATCATCCTGACTGTGCAGATTGATATCGGGCATTACAAAAGATACTTAAAACGTCTTGATACGACCTACTTCATTTGCGATTCCTTTATCAACAGGGAAAAGCTTGCCGGAGAACTTCGTTATTTACGGTTCCTTCTGGCTCAGATTCACAAGGAGTACCGTTTCGGGGGTGTCAGCGGACTCCGCCTGGAAACTCTGACCAGAGAGCTGCTGAACTTTCTGACAGACCGGTTCCGTTACTATACCTACAGCAAGTCACAGGAGAACAGCTATGATATCGTACGCCGGCAGGAGATCAAGGCCGATGATCCATACTTTAACAGAATCTACGATATCATCGACTATATCTATGAGAATTTCCAAAAAAAGCTTCGGCTTGAAACCATTGCAAAACGTGAATTTCTAAGCATTTATTATCTGTCCCGCTACATCAAGAACGCCTGCGGGCTGTCCTTTTCCGAACTGGTCAACATTGCGCGCTGCGAGGAAGCAGAACGCCTTCTTGGCTCCACAGGCAAGACAGTGGACGAAATTGCTCTTGAAGTGGGTTTCTCAAACAGAAAACATCTCGCCTCCTATTTTAAAAGCTGGTTTCATATGACTCCGTCCGAATACCGAAAATCCTTATCTCACCAGGAAGAGGGGTATCTTTCTCCTCAGTACGGAGAATACAACGAGACGTATGCTTGCGAGCTCCTGGAATCCCTTTGAATCCGACTCAAAAATCCTTGAATTTTAAAGGATGTAACTGGTTACTGCATGGTTAAATTGGTGAATTATAAGTGAAAAACATAACAAAATTCCGTTAAATGTGTAACAATTTAATAGACAAAGGGCCCTGCAATAGTATAAAATTACTCTATGAGTTTAAGTCTGAATATTTGCATTAAAGTAGAAATGCGAAGGACTGAAAGGAGTAAACCAATGAACAGCACCAAAACGAAAAGCTTTGGGGTCTTGACTAGTGAACTCGCTTTGAAGATCGATGAAATCATTGCGGCCTATCAAAGCAACTCAACGAGATTGGTTGGTATCCTGCTTGATATTCAGGATATCGTCCCAAAGCAGTATATCCCAAGGGAAGTAGCCTCATATGTCAGTGAAAGAATGAACATTCCGCTGAGCAAGGTCTACGACGTCATTTCATTCTATGCCGCCCTGTCTGATGTGCCGAGAGCTGACTATGTCATCCAGTTATGTGACAGCGTCGTTTGTAAAGTCACCGGCAACACAAATCTCCGCGACACCATCACCGAACTGCTGGGAATTAAAGAACAAGAGGCAACCGCCGACGGAAAGTACTGGCTGGAGTATACCCCATGCTTCGGAGCATGCGATATTTCTCCCGCAATGAGAATCAACGGCAGAGTGTATGGTCATCTGAATACGTCCGACAGTATAAAAGCTGTCCTGGACCAGTATAAGTAGAGGGAGGAATTGTGATGTCAAAAACAGTGAGTTTTATCACGGAGAATTTCGGGAAATACGATCCGAACTCCATCGATTCTTATTTGTCCATCGGCGGATTTACAGCGACAAAAAAGGCATTGGCAATGTCCTCCAGCGAGATCATCGACATCGCAAAAAAAGCTTCTGTCCGCGGACGAGGCGGCGCTGCCTATGATACAGGAAGAAAGTGGGCGCAGGCTGCAGCCGTACCCGGAGCTGACAAAGTAGTCATTTGCAACGCAGATGAAGGCGAACCATGTACCTTCAAGGACAGAAACATCCTGTCAAAGGATCCCTTCCGTCTGCTGGAAGGCATGATCATAGCGGGATATACCGTTGGTGCCAAAAACGGATATATCTATCTTCGTGAAGAATACCGCCATCTCAAACCATTAATCAAAAACGCAATTCAGGAATCCATAGACAAGGGCTTCCTGGGGGATAATATTCTGGGTTCCGGTTTTTCGTTCCATATCCACCTTTATTCCGGAGCCGGTGCATACGTCTGCGGAGAAGGCTCCACTCTGATCGAGTCCATTGAGGGGAAGAGCGGAAGACCGAGAATCAAACCGCCCTTTATCAAGGAATGCGGTTTATTCCAGCTGCCGACGCTGGTCAACAACGTAGAAACGCTGGCAATCGCAACTGCCGTGATTCAGAACGGAGTGGAAGAATACCTGAAATACGGAACTCCCGAATGTCCGGGTACCAAGATCGTCAGCCTTGCCGGTAATGTAAAAAATCCGGGCGCTTATGAAATCCCCTTCGGCCTTACACTCCGGGAAATCATATATGACATCGGCGGGGGAATTCCAGACGGTCATGAACTGAAGATTTTCCAATTGGGCGGTGCCTCCGGCAGAACCGGTTCTGCGGCGCTGGTTGACACCCGTTATACATATGACGATCTTCATAAGGAAAATCTGGTAATCGGTTCCGGAGGAATTCTGGTGGTCGACGACAGAACAAGAGTCATTGAGTTTATCAAGTCCATTCAGGATTTCTTTATCCACGAAAGCTGCGGTAAATGTACTCCGTGCAGGGAAGGCAACCGGCAGATCGCAAAGATTATCGATCGTTTTATAGAAGGAACGCAGCGTCCGGATGATCTGGAAACTGCTATGCGCTTTGCGAATATTATGAAAAACTGCGCGTTCTGCGGTTTGGGTGAAACTGCGCAAAGTTCCTTATTATCCGCTATTGATCATTTCCCTGAAGAATTTGGTTTAACGGAGGTGGCTTCAAAGTGAAGAATATTAAGATAAAAATAGATAATATTGAACTGGTAGTTCCGGAGGGGACCACAATATTGGAAGCTGCCAAGAAAGTCAACATCAATATCCCTCATCTCTGCTATCATCCCGACCAGGCTATCAAAGCAAACTGCAGACTCTGCGTAGTGGAAGTGGCCGGCAGCAAAAAGCTGACCGCGGCTTGCTCTTCCTATGTTTTTGAGGGTATGGAAGTTCAGACCAACACAAAGAAAGTCCGCGACATGCAAAAGGGTATTCTGGAGCTGATCCTGGCAAACCACGATCAGGACTGCCTCAAGTGCCTGCGAAACGGAAACTGCGAGCTGCAGTCGCTCTGTCAGAGATTTAATATTTCAAAAACAAACCTGGAGGATACCGTCGACGCTCTGCCGCTGGACGACACCAATCCGTCCCTGATCAGAGATTCGGCGAAATGTGTGAAATGCAACCGTTGCGTAGAAGCCTGCCAGAAGGTACAGGAGGTCCACGTATTGACCCACTCCCACAGGTCTGTTCACTACAACATCACCCCTGCTTATGAAATGCCTCTGGAAAAGACCTTCTGTGTATTCTGCGGCCAGTGTGCCGCCGTATGTCCGGTTGGCGCTATCGTGGAAAAGGACGATACCGCCAAGGTATGGGATGCTATTTATGACACAAAAAAACACGTCATCGTTCAAGTGGCACCGGCCGTAAGGGTCGCGCTGGGAGACGCCTTCAACCTTCCGAAGGGTTCCGTCGTCACAGGGCAGATGGTAGCAGCCTTGAGAAGACTTGGCTTTGATAAGATATTCGACACCAATTTTACTGCCGACCTGACCATTATGGAGGAAGCCAACGAGCTGATCAAGAGAGTGACCGGAGGCGGGACGCTTCCTATGATCACCTCCTGCTCACCTGGCTGGATCAACTTCATCGAAGGCCGTTACGATCATCTTCTGGATCATCTTTCCACCTGCAAATCGCCGCAGCAGATGTTCGGCGCCCTGTCCAAGTCCTATTATGCCGAAAAGATGGGTCTCGACCCGAAGAATATTTACACCGTATCCATCATGCCTTGTACCGCAAAGAAGTATGAGGCAACCCGGCCGGAAATGGTTACGAACGGAGTGCCGGAGGTCGACGCAGTTCTTACCACAAGAGAACTGGCACGCATGATATCTTCCGCCGGTATTGATTTCGTGGGCCTGGAAGAAGACCAGTTCGACAATCCATTCGGTATCGGAACCGGCGCAGGCGCCATCTTCGGTGCAACGGGCGGCGTAATGGAAGCAGCCTTGAGAACCGCATATGAAGTTCTCACAGGTAAGGGACTTCCTTCCCTGAACTTCACCCAAGTGAGAGGACTGGAAGGCCTCAAAGAAAGCACCATCCATATCGATGGTCTGGATCTGAAGGTTGCTGTGGCCCATGGGCTGTCCAACGCCAAGATGCTTCTGAAGCAGATTGAAAAGGGCGAATCTCCCTACCACTTCATCGAGATCATGGCTTGTCCGGGAGGCTGCATCGGAGGCGGAGGCCAGCCGATCAAGTCGACCATGGATGTGAAGAAAAAGCGCATGGAAGCGATCTATCATATCGATGAAGACCTGCCGCTGAGAAAGTCTCATAAAAATCCTGACATCATCAAGCTGTACGATGAGTATCTGGGAGAGCCTCTCGGTCAT
>JAVBVR010000054.1:0-14231 GCA_036677845.1 Anaerovoracaceae bacterium
GGCCACAGTTCCATCGCGACGACTCAGATCTACCTTCATACCACAAGCAGCCAGAAAAGGAGAATCCTCTCGGCGAAGCATCCAAGACAGAAGCTGATTCTGTCGGAGATTGCCCATTCCGTTGATTTTTATTAGAAAAACATGATATGTCAAGCAGGTGTCACGCAAACCTGCTTTTAAAAAATTATAATAATGACCATATGGTCATTGACAATTGCGACAAAGCATCATATAATGACCGTGTGGTCATTGTTGCCGAAATCGTCCGGTTGGAGGAACCGGACGAAGTAAAAGGCTGATTTGATTCAGCTGAGGGAGGGCTTTGGATTGAAACCGATTATTATACTCAAGGATGTGATAAAGGAATACATCATGGGCGAAATCACCATCAGAGCAGCGAACGGAATCTCTTTCGAGGTCGGTCAGGGGGAACTGGTGGTGGTTCTCGGTCCAAGCGGCGCCGGTAAAAGCACTGTGCTGAATATACTGGGAGGTATGGATGACGCCACCTCGGGCCAGGTTCTGGTAAACGGGAAGGACATCACAACGTTTCAGCGGAATGAGCTGACACTGTACCGGAGAAAGCACATTGGTTTTGTATTTCAGTTCTATAATCTGATGCCGAATCTCACCGTCCTTGAAAATGTTGAAATTGCAGCACAGATCTGCGACGATCCGCTCAATGCAGCGGCAGTTTTGGAAAAAGTCGGACTGGGGGAAAGGCTGGACAATTTTCCGGCTCAGCTGTCCGGAGGAGAGCAGCAGCGGGTATCCATCGCAAGAGCAGTGGCAAAAAACCCTACGCTGCTCTTATGTGACGAACCGACGGGAGCACTGGATTACGTTACCGGAAAATCCATTCTGAAGCTGCTCCGGGATGTAAACCGGGAATACAATAAAACAGTCATGATCATCACACACAACAGCCCCATCGCCCAGATGGCCGACAAAGTGGTGAAAATCAAGAACGGCAGGGTAGAAGGGATCGAAATCAATAAAAATCCTATTCCCATCGAAAGGATTGAATGGTGATGCTTATTTTTTTGAAAAAATTCCTCCGAGATCTGAATGAGTCCAAAGGTCAATTTGTGTCTGTTCTTGCGGTTGTGATCATAGGGGTAATGTTTTATACAGGAATGTATTCCGCTTTGGAGGGGATTTCAGGAGCGGGGCAGGAGTATTTCAGGCAATACAGGCTGGCGGACATATGGGGCACCGTATACCGTGCCCCTGAGGGTGTTGTAGACCGGATTGAGGCCATACGAGGAGTAAAAATGGCGGAGGGAAGAATCGTACAGGATGTAAGGATTTTTATGAAAGACCGCAACGCTATGGTTCGTCTCATTTCACTTCCCGATAAAAAACGAGATGTGGTCAACGATATTATGATGAAATCGGGAAGCTATTTTTCACCCAATGCAGGAAACCAATGCATCGTATCCGAAGATTTTTTCAAAGCAAATCATATGACCATCGGACAGACCATTGAACCCATCATTAACGGAGAACGCGTGAAGCTGTCCGTCATTGGCACTGCCAAAAGCCCGGAATTTACATATGAAATCCGGGATGCCACCGAACTGATACCGGATCATGAGAAATTCGGTGTGGTGTATGTGAAAAAAACCTATCTTCAGACAATCCTGGATTTCAAAGGTTCGGTCAACGACATCAGCATTCTTCTGGATCGGGACGGGGATGTGACTAAGGTTAAGGCCGAGATGAAAAAGATTCTGAATCAGTACGGTTTGATCGACAACATTGAGCGCAAGGATCAGACCAGCTATGCCATGTTTCATTCGGATGAGGTAGGACTGAAATCCATGGCAGCCATTTTCCCCATGCTCTTCTTTATTGTGTCTGCAGTAATTATCTACATTACAATGACAAGAATGATAGAAAACCAGCGGACGCAGATGGGAGTCCTGAAAGCACTGGGGTACAGCAACTGGCAGATTATGCTGCACTACCAGAATTATCCGTTGCTGGTCGGTATTCTCGGAAGTGTGTTTGGATCCTTGATCGGAGTTTTTTTTGCCGGAAAAGGACTGCTCAACATGTTCAATGCCTTATACAACATCCCGACAGGCAACCCTGCGGCAAACCTGAAGCTGGCAATCCCCGCTTCTCTGATGGCATTGTTTTTCTGTGTCTTTGCCGGATATAATGCTTGCCGGAAGGAGCTGCGCCAGGTACCGGCAGTATCCATGCGGCCGAAACCGCCCGCCTCCGGGAAAAAAACTCTGCTGGAGTACCTCAAGGGATTCTGGAACCGCATTAATTTCAGCTGGAAAATTATATTCAGAAATCTTTTCCGCTATAAAAGGCGTTCCGCCATGACGTCACTGGGAATCATTTTTTCGATGGCGCTGCTCCTTACCGCATTTGGAACCCGCAGCTCCATGAACAATCTCATGGAAATGCAGTTTGAGGACATTCAGAGGTTTGATCTGAAAATCAGCTTTGCCCAAACTCTGAATGCTGACGAGCTCAACTATATTCGAAGTATCGATCATGTGGAGACGGTGGAGCCGGTATTCGAAACAGGCATGGAAATCGTGAATGGCTGGAGAAAAAAGGACATTGGAGTCATCGCTCTGGACCATCAGTCGGAGCTGTACGGAGTTTATGATCCGAAAGGGAACCCGGCAATCCTGCCCTACGACGGCATCCTTCTCCCGGAGCGGCTGATCCATCTCCTTGGTCTTCAATCGGGGAAGCAGGTTACACTGCGTTCCTACTATCCTGGAAAAAATGAAGATAAGGACCGGAAAACAGTCACCGTGAAAGGAGCAACCACGCAGTACATCGGTCAGAGCGCGGTCTGCAGCATCGATTATATGGATCATCTGATGGATGAGGGAATGATCATTAACTCAGCGCATATCAGGCTGGAGGACGCAACATATGAAAAAGAGGTCACGGACCGGCTGAAGGATATTCTGACGGTGAATACGATACAATCCAAAGCTGAAATCGTCACAAATACAAATAAAATGTTAAAATCGATTAATACCATTATCCTGTTTATGCAAGGCGGTGCCAGTATTCTGGCTATTGCGGTGATCTACAACATCACGAATATCAATATCTTTGAGCGCCGCAGAGAAATCGCAACGTTGTCAGTGCTGGGGTTTACAACGGCGGAATTGAAGAGTCTCATCTTCAATGAGAATTTTTTTATCAGCAGCTTTGGCATCCTGGGAGGTATGCCCCTGGGCAGATTCCTTGCCGGACTGGTCATTGAAACCCAGTCCAATGACAATATGCATATGCCGATGATACTAGACCCTTCCGGTTATCTGCTTGCAGCGCTGATGATTCTTGCTTTTACAACAATAGCCAATTTTTTACTCAGAAACAAAATTACTTCGATCAATATGGTTGAAGCCTTAAAAAGTGCCGAATAGTGGAGGTTGGAATGATGAAAACAAACACGATGCTGAAGAAGATCAAAATGAAAAAAGGAAACAAAAAGCTGATATGGGGCCTGGGAGTCATCATTGTTCTGATTGCATCGTTAGGGTGGTCTCTCTCCAGGCAAGGAGTTGAAGCAAATACGGCAGAGGTGGTTCGCGGAGAAATCAGCAGGTATGTTGAGGAAGTCGGAGAGGTGAAGTGCAAGGATTCCACAGTCGTTTATCTGGAAGGCAGCGGCCTGATCCGGGAAATCGCGGTGGATGAGGAGCAGTCTGTGAAAACGGGAGACCTGCTGTTAAGAATGGATCTGGATCAGATGAATCTTGCCGTGAAAAATGCCGGAGAAACACTTCGAAGTGCCAGAGCCCGGTTCGCAGCCGGAGAAGAAGCGTATCAGACGGCACGGAAGGATTACAACAATACAAAGTATCTTGCCATGGAAGGTGCGGCAAGCCAGTGGGAACTGACCCAAAAGGAAGCGGCACTGAAGAGTGCGGAAGCTGTCCGGTCGGCATACCTGGCCGAATTGGAGCAGGCGGAGATCAATCTGCAGGACAGCGCCATTTCCCTCGACAAGCAACAGCTCTTGTCTCCCGTTGACGGAATCGTGCTGGAAAAAAATGTAGAACTCAATGAACTTGGCGTTCCGGGAACAGCTGCTTTTGTCATAGGAAACATAGACAACATTGAGGTTATATCCAGAATTCTGGCTGACGATGCATCAATGATTAAAGTCGGAGATCCGGCGGAAATCATCACACGGAACGAGGAGAAACAAACAATAGACGGAATTGTTACTAAGATCGCGCCTACCGCTATGGAAGAAACCTCTTCTCTGGGCGTCAAGCAGAAAAAAGTGGCTGTAACCATCAGGCCGGTATCCTCCGGATTTTCGTTGAAAATCGGGTCTGAGGCAGATGTAAAAGTGATCACGGAAATAAAGAAGGATGTGATTATCGTTCCTGCAGGAGCCGTATTCGATTACCGGAGTGAGAGCTGCGTATTCGTGGTGGAGTCGGGAAAAGCAGTCATTCGTGCGGTGAAGAGGGGGATCCGTAATGAATCCTTTATAGAAATCACAGACGGATTGAGGGAAGGAGAACAAGTCTTGTCCTACCCCGACAACAGCATTGAGGAAGGGATGCGGATAAAACCGATTGCAGGATTGTAAAAGAGTGGTATAATCAAATCGACAAAAAGAAGCTACAATCAGGATAATGTAGAAAGGATGAAACCACTATGTATGAAACCTTTGAGAAGCTGCCGGAAAGCAAAAAAGAGCAGATCATCCGGGTCAGTATTGAGGAGTTTGCCAAAAATGGCTATCGAAATACTTCGACCAATGCCATTGTGAAGCGTTTAGGCATCTCAAAGGGGGCGCTGTTTCTCTATTTCGGAAATAAAAAGTACTTGTATCTCTATCTCGTCGAGTATCTCACGAAAATATTGATTGATGATTTCTTTCTGCTTTACCCGCTGCAGGCCGATGGACTCTCCATAGACATCTTTGACAATCTGGGTGAGTACTACAATAGGCTGATACGGATGAAACCCGAATTTTTTCTGTTATTACTGGACGCTTATATGAATCCGGCGGATGAAATAAAACGAGATGTTGAAGAAAGGCACAACAAGGCCCACGATGTCATACTGGAAAACCTGAGTACAGTAGGTTTCCGGAAAGGGATCGATCTTCGGATGGTGGTCAATATGCTCCATATGGTGTCTCACTTTGTGGGGCATGAAATTGTCAGCAAATACAGCTTTGAAGGGAACTGGCAGGACGAGATAGAGAAGGATATCGAGGGGTTTGCGGAGCTCTATGCCAAATATGTAGACATCCTGAAGTACGGGGTTTTTGAACGGGAATAACAAAGCGTGGATGAAGACAAGTGTTATTCCGTATTCAGAATTAAACTGATTCAATATGTTTAAAGCACCCGACAACGGTGTATAAAAAAGCAGACATCCTATTATCACCTGATCGATTAATCAAGCCGCTTATTATTTATGATCAAGAAAGGACCTGCATTATGATTTGGAAAGAAAAATACACAATAGGCGTTCCTCGGATCGATGAACAGCATGAAGAGCTTTTTGCCCGCGTAACCTCTTTTGTTGAAACGATTCGATCCGACATTGATTGGAAGAATAAAATAAATTCTGTTAATGATACGATGACATTTATGAAGGATTATGTAGAAATTCATTTTAAAGAGGAAGAGGCGTATCAGCAGGAAATAGGCTATCCCGGTTTCCCGGAGCATAAAAAGATACATCGTGATATGGTAGAATATATAGCAATGCTGTCAGATCAATGTGAACAAAACGGATACAAAGAAATTACGATGCAGCAGTTTGCCGGAAAGCTCGTAACCTGGCTTGTAAATCATGTTGTTGCAGATGACCAGAAGATCGCAGATTTTGCACGGAAAAGAGAGGAGAAATAATGAAAACGGATATTCTTACTCCTTTCACCAACGCTGCCTGCCAGACGTTCAAGCTTCTTATGGATTTGGATGCCCTTGCAGAATCCGTGCATGACACGGATAAGGCTTCGGCAGGCCAGCGTCGGGTCGATGTAGCCATCGGAATTACCGGGGATATTACAGGTGAAGTAATTTATCGTTTTTCTGCTGATTCCACCTTGGAGATCGTTAAAACCATGAGCGGAATGGAGATTGCGGAGATCGATGAATTTGTTCTATCGGCACTGGGCGAGATTGCAAACATTATTAGCGGCAATGCGGTAAGCGGCTTGTCTCAAAATGATATCATCTGCGATATTCTGCCGCCTGAAACACTGGATGACGGAACTTTGTCCGAAGACGATGAGACAATGTATGTCTTTTCTTCCAATATAAATACCTCAATCGGTGACGTTCTTATCAAACTGCAACTGAGAACAAAATAATACAGGCTCATTCCTTGATAAGGGGCATCACCCATTTCATTGTATCGTAGACGACATGGCCGTTATTCTCAATGACCCGGATATCAGCCCCGGGCACAGTTTTTTTCAACCGCTTCACCGCCTTTCCCACATCTGCAGTGGCATCGTTTTCTCCTGCGATATAAAAAAGCGGAAGGGAAAGCTTTCCCAGCTCATCGTCAGTTAGATGCGGAAGGGCACCGGTAAGCGGATTGAAGTTTTCGCCGATCATTTTTGTAAACACAGAAACTTCTTCCGGGATTGAATCGTTTCCGAAAATCATTCGGTTCATCGCCCTTCGTCCCCGTTCTCCCAGCATCATATAGAAGATGGTGCGGAACACAAAGGAGGCCTTGGTTGGAACAATGCCGCCGGGTGCGATGAGCACAAGCTTCGTCACACGATCCGGGTTGGAGACCGCAAATCTAAGCGAAATCCATCCTCCCAGCGAGTTGCCGATCAGGATTGCCTGATCGATGGCAAGCCCGTCAAAGACATCTTTCAGCCAGCGCTCGAATTCATCTGTCTTGGGATCCAGACGGTTTTCTTCACTGTTACCCGCGTCTCCCACAATATCGATGGAAAAGACATGATACTGTTCCGCCATAACGGGAATGTCCCCGAACCATGCGGCACTGCTGCTGCAGGAGCCGTGGATCAAGACAACAGGAGGCGTTCCTGGTGTCCCGGCTTCCAAGACATATGTCTTGCCGAAGCCGGTGTTCACATATCTTTCGCGATAGTCAAAAGGAACCGCATCAAGCAGCTTGCCGTAATAGCCCAAGATCTTTCGCCTTCCTTCCTCTGTTTTAAAAACTTTAAAATCCTTTTTCATATTTTAACCCCCTTAAATTGACGTTGCCTACATAATCCACCACATATAATCCATTCCGTTAACCACTTTTTTGAGAATACCTTTATTCTTCTCTATTCTTCAGTGTGTCGATTGAGTCCAGGATGACCTGTGCAAAACTTAAGCTGCCCCAAACCATGACTCGCATCAGCTTTTCCGTCATAAGAAACTGGGTCTGAACGGAGGAGGCGCTGTATCCGGGTGGCTTTGAATTCGAAAGGGCGGTCAAAGTATTTGCAATCCGCACGGCTGCATCCGTAGTGAAGACGGGTATATCGATCACTGCAGATATTCTAATCTCGCTTCCTTCATCAGACTTGTCAGGAAGCACCGGATCGGATAAAGACTTACTGCCGCTCTCTGTGAAGCTGCTCAGATCATGTCCGGATACCCTCCAGCTCTTACCAATCTTGTTGGCTTTCAGCCTTCCCTCTCGAATATATCTTTGTATTGTTTTCGGATGAATCTTAAGAAGCTCTGCGATTTCATCCACGGAATAATACTTGTTAAGCATAATAAACACTCCTTATTGATCTTTGTAATGCCAGTATAGGTAATAATAGGTAATGTGTCAAGTGTTTTTTAGAAATAAAAAAGAACGAATAGAAAAATCCTGCTGTGTCAGATCGTCAAAGGAGCTTCCTTTTGGCAGCACTCTGCGGATCAATTCATGGTTTACTTCGATGGAGCCTTTCTGATACGGGCTGCTTGGATCACAGTAAAACAGGTATGCCTGACGAGATCCGTCAGGACCGAATTCGATCGCCTTGGGATTGGAAAACTCGCTTCCGTTGTCGGTCAATATGACCGGGAAGAGCCTTTTAAAGCTTTCTTTTCCCAGGATTCAGCATACCAGGTCAGAGACTGAGGTTTCGGCAGGCTAAAAAAAGGTTGACAGGAGACAAAGGTGGCCGTATAATTCAGTAATGTACATAACCCATAGGAATACTATGAATTAAAAAGGAGAGTAGTATGGCGCATATCTCACAAATGACCTATGAAGAGGCATCTCCGAAAGTGAAGGAGCTAATTGATGAACAAATCCGGAAAAACGGTCGGATTACCAACATGAAAAAGACACTTCTCCATTCCCTGCCCGCATACAGGGCTTTGATGGAGTGGTATACGCTGAGAGACGAGGTGGAGCTTTTTCTCGGAAGCAGGGGGGTCAACTTTTACTGTTACGCAATATCATCGGAAAATGACTGCCTGATCTGTTCCACTTTCTTTGCACAGATTCTGGACGAATGGAACATCGATTTTGAAGCCTTTCACTTCACAGAGGAGGAAACCGCTGTCATCGACTTTGGAAGGGCATTGGTGTCCAGCCCTCATGATATCCCTGATGAACTATTCGGGAGATTGAAGCAGTTTTATAACGAAGAGCAGATTATTGCTTTAACAGCCTTTGGCTCGATGATGATCGCAACGAATCTCATCAATACGGCGCTTAAGGTGGAACTGGACGAGGAGCTGATCCCCTATTCGAAAAGATGAGGACACAGGAAGGAGAAGAAACACGTGACGAGAGAATTTGAAAACAAGACTATCATGATAACGGGAGCAGCCAAGGGGCAGGGCAGAAGTGCGGCGCTGGCTTTTGCCGGGCAGGGAGCGAACATCATCGCCTTTGACCTTGGAGAAAAGATCAGCTATCCCAGTTACAACCGCTCTTCCGGCCAGGATTTGGAGCAGCTCAGACAGGATGTTGAGGCAGCCGGAGGCCGGATCGAGATCTTTGCGGGAGATGTAAGGAAAGCAGAGGATCTGGAGAATGCAGTTCAAAATGGTATTAAAACCTACGGTGCCATCGATGTTTTGTTCAGCAACGCCGGAATATGCGCCTATGGCTTAACTCATGAGCTTACAGAGGAAGAATGGGACGCAATGCTAGACATCAACCTCAAAGGCAGCTGGCTTGCCTCAAAATATGTGATCCCTTATATGATTGAGCAGGGAAGCGGTGTGATTCTTTATAACTCATCCGTTGCCGGACTCAGAGGTATGAACCGAATTTCCCACTACGCAGCGTCGAAGCATGGCCTGGTAGGATTGGCAAAATCTCAGGCAATTGAGCTGGCGCCCTACCGGATTCGGGTAATCAGCATTCATCCCACCGGAGTTAATACGCCGATGAACGATGGGCTTGCCGAATTGGAAGGCATGACACCGAGGGAGATCGCGGAGCGTTCTGCCGGGAACCTGCTGCCGGTACCCTGGGTGGAGACAGAGGATGTGGCAAATGCCGTAATCTTCCTGGCAAGCGAGAAGGCAAGGTTTGTTACAGGCAGCCAGTTCGTACTGGATGCCGGGCTTCTGACCAGGTGAGGTCAGATAATAGCCGGAACAATAAACAAGACAAGAATAAGGAACAACAAAAAGATTCCAACCCCCTGAGAGGGTAGAAAGGTAAAAGAAATGAAGAAGAATTGGAAAAAGGGAATTTTAGTCTTATTGGTTTTGACACTGACTTTGGGTGCCGCAGCCTGCGGTGCCAAAGGAACTGCTCCGGAGAGCGGAACAGACACAAGTCAGGAGGAAGTGATCAACGTAGGTACGATGGGAACCTATAATCCTTTCAGCTATGCAGCAGAGGACGGAACCCTTACGGGGTATGACCTGGAGGTTCTGAGAGAAATTGAAAAGGTTGACGGCAGCCTGAAGTTCAATTTTGTCGCAGGCCCCTGGGACAGCCTTTTCGTGGGACTGGACGCCGATAAATTTCAGATGCTTGCAAACCAGATCACGTCCAATCCGGACAGGGAAGCAAATTATTACCTGACGGAAAAACAGTATTTTACCTGCGTCTCCCAGATTATTGTAAAGAAAGGGCGCACCGATATTCAATCCCTGGAAGACCTGAAGGGAAAAACCATCGGATTGACGGTAGGAGATTCCTTTACCCGTCTCGTTGAAGACTGGAATGCCTCTAACGGCAACATCCTGAATATTAAATACTACGAAGAGGATGTCGTTACAATTCTGCAGGATATTGAAAACGGACGAATCGATGCAACCGTTAACGATCCTATCATGGCAAGGGACAAAGCCGAGGTTCAGAATCTGCAGATTGATGTGACAGGAGAGCGCATCGCAGCGGATCCTACCTATTTTATCTTCAAAAAGGATGAAAAGGGAAAGGAACTGAGGGACAGGGTGGATGCAGCTCTCGCAAAGCTTATCGAAAGCGGAAGACTGTCTGAACTCTCCATTGAATGGTTCGGCGAGGATTATACGAAATGATCTTTGACATTTCCTATATGATTGCATCTGTACCGACGATTGCGAAAGGAATACCCATATCCCTTGGTATTGCTGTCATTGCTTTCGGATTCGGCCTTGCAATCGGTTTGCTGGGAGCCCTGGCAAAGATCTATCGGATTCCATTTCTAAGAGAAATCATCAATGTATATGTCTCCTTTATCCGGGGAACGCCTCTGCTGGTTCAGATCTTTCTGTCCTATTACGGAATTCCTCTGGTAATCCGGTATGTGAACGAACAGTTCGGTACCCAATGGAATATTTCCTTCATCCCCGCAATTTATTTTATTTATGTAGCATTTGCACTGAACGCCGGGGCATACCTTACAGAAACGATTCGGTCTGCCATCATGGCAGTAGACCGGGGACAGCTGGAAGCGTCCTATTCAGTTGGAATGACGACCTGCCAGAGCATGAAGCGGATTATTCTCCCACAAGCGTTGAAGGTGGGTCTGCCAAACATCGGCAACCATTTCATTGCAATGCTGAAGGACACTTCACTGGCCTTTGCCGCTTCGGTTCCTGAAATCATGGGCATGGCCAAGATTATTGCGGGGAGAACCTCGCGCTTTTTCGAAGTTTACATCGTGGCAGCGCTGCTTTACTGGTTGATCTGCATCCTTTTGGAACGGGTGCTTGCCCTTTTGGAACGAAGGTTCAGGAGAAACGAAATGGGAGTAAAACATGATTGAGATCAAAGACCTTCATAAATATTTTAAAAATCACCATGTGCTGAAGGGCATCGACATGACGGTGAATCAAGGGGAGACGGTAGCGGTGATCGGACCCAGCGGCTCGGGAAAATCCACATTGCTGAGATGCATGAATTTACTGGAAACACCCACTTTCGGAGAAATAAGGCTGGGTGACCTGTCAATCCATGCACGGCATATTTCAAAGGGAGACCTTTTGAGCATAAGGAGAAACACCGCCATGGTATTCCAGAATTACAACCTGTTCGCAAATAAGACAGCTGCTGAGAACATTGCCGAAGCGCTGATTACCGTCCGGCAGACGGGAAAGGCACAAGCAATGGAGCTGGCGCAGCAAATGCTGAAAAAAGTGGGCCTGGAAGAGAAAGCCAGATACTATCCCTCCGGGTTGTCCGGCGGACAGCAGCAGCGCGTTGCAATTGGCAGAGCTCTGGTGTTGAATCCCAAGGTTGTTCTGTTCGACGAGCCAACCTCCGCATTGGATCCCGAACTGGTCCAGGAGGTGCTGCAGGTCATCCGCAATGCGGCCCGGGAACATATTACCATGGTAATTGTAACCCACGAACTGGATTTTGCCCGGGACGTGGCAGATCGTGTTATTTTCATGGATGACGGAAAGATTGTGGAGCAGAATGATGCGGCTGCGTTTTTTGCGAACCCGCAGCAGGAAAGAACGAAGAAGTTTTTGGAGAAGTTCAAGCAGCAGAACATGTACTATATATAGTCTGATAAAAAACGAATGTTAAAGGGGAGACCGCGGCATACACAGCATGTGTGGCCGCGGTTTGCATTGGCAGAGGAATTGGCCTCCGGCAGTGATCATTATCCTTGCTTTTCAATGCCGTTTTTTGTAGAATGTATCTGTTGTTATTGGGCATGCTGCAGGAAATGGAAGCTGGGAAACGCAAGGAGGAATAAATGGAGGCATTAAAGGAAAGAATTGTAGCAGACGGTGTTGCAATCGGGACAGAGATCGTAAAGGTGGATTCTTTTTTAAATCATCAGATCGATGTCGTATTGCTGGACGAGATCGGCAGGGAATTTGCGAAAAGATTTGAAGGCTGCGGAATATCGAAGATTCTGACCGTAGAGGCATCCGGCATCGCTGTTGCCTGTATGGCGGCACGGCATTTCGGGAATATTCCGGTTGTATTTGCGAAAAAAACGTCTCCGAGCACAATGACAGAAGAGTTCTACGGAGCGGAAGTAAAATCCTTTACGAAAGGAACCTCATCGGTAGTGAGGGTATCCAAGAAATTCTTGAATCCAGGCGACCGTGTTCTGATCCTTGATGATTTTCTCGCCCATGGAGAAGCCGCCGTCGGTATGGCGGAGCTGGTGACGCAGGCAGGAGCGGATCTGGCCGGCGTAGGTGCGGTGATTGAAAAACAGTTTCAGGGCGGTGCAAATCGTCTCAGAGAAAAAGGCGTGCGCGTGGAATCCCTTGCGGTGATCGAGTCTATTCGGGACGGAAAGATCAATTTTAAATAAAACGAACTTTGAAACAGGAACATCAGTAAATTATACGCAATAACACGAACTATATGGTTTTTATTTTGAAAATAATAAAGATATTTGCCGTTTTTCTATTTACTATAGGAAAGGGGCAAGGGTATAATATGGTATCGATTATTTCGATGGATCGCTCGCCCGGCTTGCGCGGCAAAACGACGGCGAACGACGGCTGATTTTATTAAAATGAAGGAGAATGAAAGTTATGAAAAAGTTTTTGGCAGTAATTCTTGTACTTGCTCTCGTAATGTCATCCCTGGCCGGCTGCGGCGGCGCAAAAGAAGGAAACGATGACGCTCAGGGAACGGATGAACCCGTAATGACCGTTGGATTCATTTATATCGGACCTGCTACTGATGGTGGTTTCTCTGAAGCCCATGACAGAGGCAGACAGGCTATGGTAGATTATTTCGGCGGGAAAGTGAAAACCCTGACAGCCGAGAATGTTGCTGAAGATAAGCAGGCGGTTGAAAGCGCGGCTATCACCATGATCGATCAGGGTGCGACTGTTATCATAGGGACAAGCTTCGGATACATGGATACTCTGGAATCCCTTGCAGCCCAGTATCCGGATGTCAACTTCATTCACTTCTCCGGAAACAAAATGAATGATACCAACTACGGAAACTTCTTTGGAGCCATGGAAGAACCAAGATATCTTGCCGGTATGGTTGCGGGCATGATGACAAAAACCAATAAAATCGGATATATAGCGGCATTCCCATACACTGAATTGCTGATCGGAATCAATGCATTCACTCTTGGTGCAAGATCAGTTAATCCGAATGCTGAGGTTAAGGTAGTTTATACAAATGCCTGGGTTGACGCAGCGAACGAAAAGGCTGCTGCAGAAGCTTTACTGGCTCAGGGCTGTGACGTTCTGGAACAGCACTGCGACACAACCGGTCCTCAGATCGCAGCGGAAGCAGCAGGCGCTTATGCCATCGGATATAATCTGGACAGCAGAGACGCGGCTCCGGGTGCATTCCTCACCGCACCGTTATGGCATCATGAAGCTTATTATATTAAAGCCGTACAGGAAATTATGGACGGGACATGGAAACCGGAAAGCTACTACGGAACCATGGCGGACGGTTATGTAAGCCTTGCAGAAATGACAGATCTGGTTCCGGCTGACGTACAGGCAAAAGTAAAGGACGTAGAAGCTAAAATTATTGCAGGAGAATTTCCGATTTTCGTGGGGCCGATCAAGGATAACAAGGGCAATGTGGTTGTCCCTGAAGGAACGACTCTTGACAGGGCCGGCATCTGGAGCATAAACTACCTGGTGGAAGGCGCTACCGGAGCGACGGAATAATCATATAAAAGTAATTTGAGGTCAAAACATCTGGAGGGCTTTTCATGCAACCAATCGCTGCAATACAAATGCAAAATATCTCAAAGACCTTTGGAGTGATAAAAGCTAATGAAGATGTGAACTTAACTGTATATAACGGCGAGGTGCATGCTCTCCTTGGAGAGAACGGAGCCGGAAAAAGCACTTTAATGAATATGCTGTCGGGGATTTACAGCCCCGACA
>JAVBVR010000055.1:0-5712 GCA_036677845.1 Anaerovoracaceae bacterium
CCCAGCAATTCGGCTGCAAGCTTAATGTTTCCGCCTGTTTCTTCCAGACTGGATTTAATCAAATGATACCCGTGTGACCTGTAATCAAGGGAAGGCGGTGCCGCATCCGCTCTCTGGCTGGAGGCGGCCCTCCCGTCATGAACGGGTGTCTTCTGGGTGATGTGGGCCGGAAAGTGCCCGATCCGGATTTCATTGCTGTCAGTCACGTTAATCGCCCGTTCGATGGCATTTTCCAGTTCACGGACATTGCCCGGCCAGGAATACTGTTTTAAAACAGGATAGACTTCGGAAGCGATCTCTATGATTCCCCCCCTGCGATTATTCAATGTCTGCGCAAAGTATTCCGCAAGTTCGCAGACATCGTTGTCACGGTCGCGTAAAGGCGGGATATGGATCGCCAAAACATTGAGCCGGTAATACAGATCCTGACGGAAGGTTCTGGCTTCCACCTCGTCAATCAGATTCCGGTTTGTGGCGGCAACGATTCGCACGTTGACCTTTTTCGGATGCTTGGCGCCGATTCGAACGATCTCCTTTGTCTGTATCACACGCAGAAGAGAACTCTGAACATCCAGCGGCATATCGCCGATTTCATCCAGGAAAATGGTGCCGCCGTCGGCCAGCTCGAATTTTCCGGGGTTGCCTTCCTTGCTGGCCCCGGTAAAGGCGCCTTTTTCATATCCGAAGAGCTCGCTTTCAATAAGGCTTTTCGGCAAGGCGGCACAGTTGATGGCCACAAAGGGACCGTCAGAATAGCTGCTGCCATTGTGGATCGACTGTGCTACAAGTTCCTTGCCTGTTCCGCTTTCCCCCAGGATCAGAACATTGGAGGAGCTGCTGGCCGCCCGTTGGCAGTCTGCAATCAGTCCTTTGGCGGCGGGAGAGCTTCCGATGATGCTCTCAAAGGTATAGGATGCCTTGAAGCCTCCCACCTTGTTTACCAGCTTGTTGATATATTTCGATTCTTCCAGGCGGATTACGGTGCCTCTGTCATGCAAGCGGTCTTCCCCTACAAAATTGACACTGATGCGGAATTTGACCGGCGTATATTGCTTGTCGGGGAAAAAAACATTGACCTCCTTGTCGGTAAAAGCCGCTTTTAAATCATAGAAATTATAAATATGATCCGGCTCGTCGATGCGTATAATATGGTTGATATTTTTACCCGCCGCGTCAGGTGCATTGATATGCAGCATACGCTGCGCATTCCCGTTCATCTGAATAATCTCATCTTCTTCGTTTAAGAGGATCAGACCGGAGCTGACAGATTCCAGTATGCTTTTTCTCTGAGCACTCATTGATTTGATTTCGTCATAGGCTTTCCTTATTTTCATTTCTTTCGTGATCCCGTCCACGGCGCTGAGAACCATACCCAGCGTATGGGTATGGATTTCCGTGTGCCTGCCCGTGATGTTCAAACAGCCCAGCAGATTTCCGCATTCGTCAAAGATCGGCCCGCTGCTGCAGGAGTAGTGCCTGTGGCTTGTTACATAATGCTCCCCGTTCCAGATTTGTATGGGAGCCTGGATTGCCAGGCAGGTCCCGATGGCATTGGTCCCGGCGATGTGTTCCGCCCGGTTGGCCCCCACCACCAGCAGACTTTCTTTCGCCTGTTCGATCATCTCCTCATCCCCGATGAGATCCAGCACATACCCTGCGTTGTCGCTTAGCAGGAGAAAAAAGCCGGAACCCTCAACAATGGAGTAAAGACGCTCCATATAGGGCCTTACGGTCCGAATCAGACGGCTGTTCTCTTTCGAACGCCGGGCGATTTCTTCAGCAGTCAGCAGAGCTGTCTTTTTTTCGAAGGGATTCACCTTGTAATGTCTTGAACGAAGCCAGGATTCGTAGATGACCGGACGAATGAAGGAGTAGTCAATTCCTTGATCGTCATCAGCAATAAAATGCTCCCATGCGATCTGCAGCTTATCCTGATATTCCTGATTATATTTCATTTTGTTACCTCCCGGAAAAGAGTACGGTACCCGGTGTGCGGACATGTCAGAGTCACACATTGACACATTGACACATGTGCCATTCTGTCACAAATTATATCACTGAAGCAGACTGGAATCAAACGGTATTTATATTTTATGCTGAAAAGATTGAAATTTGAATAATTGCAGAAATTGATGAGGGATATCGGTAGTTTTGGCATGTTATTTGCTCTTATTGTATGCAGATGATTAATCTAAAACGCAGGGAGGTCAAAATGGAAATGGATTACAGCAAGAAACAATTGCTCGCCTTTTATGAAACGATGTATAAAATGAGAAGATTCGAAGAAGAAGTTTTCGAATTTTATAAAAAAGGGATGATGCCTGGACTGGCGCATCTGTATATGGGAGAGGAAGCGGTTGCAACCGGAGTATGCGCTGCTTTGAAAGAGGATGACTACATCGGCAGTACACACAGGGGACACGGGCATCTGGTCGCGCGGGGTGCCGAGCTGAATAAGATGATGGCCGAGATATTGGGAAAAGAAGGCGGCTATTCGAAGGGGAAAGGAGGATCCATGCACATTATGGCCATGGATAAGGGGATTCTCGGAGCAAACGGCATTGTAGGGGGAGAAATCCCCATCGCAACTGGAGCAGCTTACTCTGCAAAATACCGCGGCACCGATCAGGTTGCAGTTTCTTTCTTTGGTGATTCCGCCTGTAATGAAGGAACCTTCCATGAGAGCATCAACATGGCGGCAGCGTGGAATCTTCCGATTATCTATGTGATCGAAAACAACCTGTACGGAATTTCTGTGGATATCAGGGATGTGACCAATACTCTCAATCTTGCCGACAGAGCGGTAGGATACGGAATTCCCGGCATTGTTGCGGACGGAATGGATGTAATGGCGGTTCATCAGGTTACGGAGGAGGCGGTTAAAAGAGCCAGAAGCGGTAACGGCCCGACTCTCATCGAATGCAAAACTTACCGTTGGCAGGGTCATCACGTAGGAGACCCCGGTGATTACAGAGAAAGAAAAGACCCCAATGAAAAAGCCTCCTGGATGGAACGCTGTCCGGTTCGCTGTTTCAGAGACAAAATTCTGTCTTTGAAGGTGACCGAAAAAGAAATAGTGAAAATCGAGGAAGCTGTGGAAGCGGAAGTGCAGGCTGCTGTACGGTTTGCTGTTGACAGCCCGTATCCCGATCCGTCGGAAGCATATACCGATCTGTTTTCGGATCTGTAGAGTTGGTTAGGAGGTTATACGAATATGAGAGAGATATTATACAGAGACGCGATCTGTGAAGCATTGGATGAGGAGATGGAACGGGACGACAGCGTTTTACTGCTGGGGGAGGACGTCGCCTTTATCGGAGGCAACTTTAAGACATCCGTCGGACTGTTTGAAAAATACGGAGATCTTCGTGTAAAGGATACTCCGATTTCCGAAGCGGGTTTTGTGGGAATGGGCACCGGAATGGCGCTTACCGGATTAAGGCCGGTAATTGAGCTCATGTTTTCTGATTTTCTGCTGGTTGCAGCGGACCAGATCATAAATAACGCCGCAAAGATCCGATACATGTCGGGGGGACAGGTGGATGTACCCATGGTCATCCGTACGCCCATCGGCGCGGGACGTTCTTCCGCAGCACAGCATTCTCAGAGCATGCAGGCGATGGTTGCACATTTTCCGGGCATGAAGGTAGTCGTACCCTCTACAGCCCAGGAAGCAAAGGGGCTTTTGAAAACCGCTATCAGGGACAATAACCCTGTTATCTTCTTTGAACACAAAATGGAGTACACCAACAAATATATGATCGACGACAGCGTCGAACCGATTCCTTTCGGCAAAGCCAACATCGTGAAGCAGGGGACGGATATCACCATCGTTGCCACATCGTCTCAGGTCATGAAATCGGTAAAAGCAGCGGAAGAGCTTGAAAAGGATGGTATCTTTGCAGAGGTCATCGATCTCAGAACCATTGTTCCCATGGACAGGGAAACTATTATTGAATCGGTCAAGAAAACCGGACGGCTTCTCATCGTGGATGAAGCCTACGAAAGATGCGGCATCGGCGCCGAAATCAGTGCAGATGTTATGGACGATGTATTCTACTATCTTGACGCTCCCATCGGAAGGATCGGAACCCCCAATGTATCCATACCTTTTAGTCCTGCATTGGAGTTTCCGATCATTCCGTCGGTGGAAAAGACAGTAGCAAAAGTCAAAAAAATGATGAAATAGAGGTGGCGACATGGCAGAAATCATAATCATGCCCAAGCTGGGTTTCAATATGTCTGCAGGGAAGCTGGTCAAATGGTACAAGAGCGAAGGCGATCCTGTATCAAAAGGAGAACCTGTTTTCGCAATTGAGACAGACAAAACGTCCATCGACATAGAGGCGACCCAGGAAGGTGTATTCCGCAGAAAATTCATCGAAGAGGGGGATTCCGTCGGAGTCACTCTTCCAATTGCCATCGTAGCCGCCGAAGAAGAAAACATCGATGAACTGATCACAGAAATCAATCGTCAGCTTAACAGGGAAGATTCCCCGTCTTCAGCGGCTGACGATCCGGCCGCCCGACATAAGGCGCAGGAAGATCCTTCGCGGCAGGTTGCCCTCCAATCGTCAGGGACCAGTCAGGCGGGAAGATTGAAAATCACTCCGAGGGCGAAAAGAGCGGCAAAGGAAAACGGGCTTGACCCGGAATCCCTTGGCGGCGTCACCGGTACCGGATATGACGGTGGAATCTGTGAGAAAGATGTTTTAGACTATATCGCTTCAAAAAGGACCAGAGTGTCTCCTGTTGCCCGGAATATGGCGGAGGAGCAGAACCTTTCTCTCGTCGGGATCCAAGGTTCCGGAATCCATGGAAAGATTGTCAGGAGCGATGTTGAAGCATTGGCAGCATCAAAATCCGGGACAGTTCCATCTGCGCCTGTGGCGGAGACAGAACCGGCAGCGGGCAACATTCGTGTCGCCGAGGGCGGAAAAGAGATTCTGGAAATCGTTCCCTACAGCGGCGTGAGAAAAATCATCGGGGAACGGCTTGCACAAAGCAAGTTTACTGCACCTCACCTGTATTTCACACAGAAGGTAAATCTGGAGAAATTGCTTGATCTCAGAAAGCAGATCAACGCGGTGCAGGAAAAGAAGACCTCTGTAACAGATTATATCGCCAAGGCAGTCATCAAATGTCTTAAGAAATATCCGGATATGAATGAATCTCTCATCGGAGACCAGATTATCAAATACAAGTCGATCAATCTTGGGATCGCGGTGGCGGCTCCTTCCGGCCTTATTGTTCCGGTCATTAAGAATGCCAATGAGAAAACAGTTCTGGAGATTTCCAGGGAGGCGGGCATTCTCTTTGACAAGGCAAGAGGTGGAAGACTGACACCGGATGAATATACCGGAGGCACGTTCACCATATCCAATCTCGGAATGTTTGGCATCGAGAACTTCACGGCGATCATCAATCCGCCGGAGGTTGGAATTCTTGCTGTCAGCGCGACGAAGGACGAACCCTTCGTTGTTCAGGATGAAAATGGGAACAAGGCGGTGGAAATCAAACCGATGATGAATATCACACTGACGGTTGACCATCGGGTAATCGACGGTCTTCTGGCGGCGCAGTTTGTTACGGATGTAAAGAGACTGCTCGAAAATCCTATCGAGCTATTGATTTAGAACAGGAGGAAACCATGGCGGAAGTAATCATTATGCCGAAGCTTGGCTTCAACATGAGTGAAGGAAAGCTGGTCAA
>JAVBVR010000056.1:0-44655 GCA_036677845.1 Anaerovoracaceae bacterium
GGGCAATCTCCGACAGAATCAGCTTCTGTCTTGGATGCTTCGCCGAGAGGATTCTCCTTTTCTGGCTGCTTGTGGTATGAAGGTAGATCTGAGTCGTCGCGATGGAACTGTGGCCCAGGAAGTCCTGTATGTACTTGATGTCGACGCCTTCCTCCAAAAGCAGAGATGCGAAGGAATGCCGAAACACGTGGGGCGTGATGTTTTTTTGGATGCCCGCCATCCCGGTATATTTCCGGACCAGATTTCTGACCGCCTGTGTTGAAAGAGGCTGGTCAAACTTTGTGATAAACAAATATCCGTTGCCGTCTTCTATCGCTTCCCGGTATTTCAGATACCGGTTCAGCGCCCTGACCACTTCGATATTCTCCAGGTAGATCGTTCGTTCCTTGTTGCCTTTTCCATTGATCCGGATCGCCAGTCGGTCCGGGCTCAGATCCTCGAATTTCAGCCTGCAGAGTTCGCTTACCCGGAAGCCTCCCGCAAAGAGCAGTTCAAGGACTGCGATGTCCCTAAGCCAGATAAACTCTCTGGAATTGGGATTCACAGCGGCATTTTTCCATATTCCATTCCCCGCATCCGATCCCGGCGCAGCAGGAATCAGCGTGGGAGAATCACCGTAGGCACAGGCCAGAATTCGGTTGATCTCCTCCAGGGACATGGTCTGCGGGATACGGAAGGGCTCTCTCATATGCAGATGAAACCGTTCAAAAGGATTCTCCGACACAAGGTCTTCTCCCTCCAGATAGTTGTAAAAGGACCGGAGGGATGCAATCCTTCTCCGCACCGTCTTGACGGCAAACCCTCCGTTCAGGTAGTCAACGTATTCCTGCAAGATCTGCTTCGACACGTTCATGTAGTCGACGGGCGTCTCCATTGCCCGGAGAAACTCTTCGAAGATCTTCAGATCCAGCCCGTAAGCCTTTACTGTATCCGGCGAAAGCCTTCTCTGGCTTTTACAGTACTTTAAAAACCTTTGCGTATCCATCCCCATTTCACTCATCTCTAATCACTTCTTTCCTTTGATCGATACTTTTTCCATATTGTGTCTATATTTTTGAAATGTGGTGCCTTTCCTGCAGGCTGCGGGCAGCCTCCACCCTCTTCGGAGTCAGAAAGAAGATCAGCGGCAGCGTCAGCACAAGAAATCCAACCAGAAGAACAACACTGTCTATCATCGCATCCATTGACGCCTGGCGGCTGACATACTGGCTCAGAATAGCCAGTTGCTGAGTCTTGCCAACACCCCCGCTCATCCCCATATTGTATGCAATCATCTGGATGCGGTTGATCGCCTCTGTGACCGGAAAAGAGTCATAATTGATCAGATCATCCAGAGTATCCCGATGATAGGCTTGTTTTGTCACTACGACATAGCTTACGACAGCGATTCCAATGGAGCTGGCAATCTGTCGGACTGTGTTGACAACGGCTGATGCGGTTGCAGCCAAGTTCTCGGGAACTGCACTCATCGCAGCATTCGCAATCGGCATCATTGCCAGACCAAAGCCAAAAGACCGCAGAGCCAGCATGAACTGAATATTTCCATAGGAGGATTCCAAACTGAGGGATTTCAGCGACCAGGTCGTAAGAGCGGCAATGGTTACACCGATCAGGCCTGCATGAAACGCTCCGTATTTATCATAGATTCTGCCGCTCACAGGCATTAAAACTGCAGAAACAAGCGCCATGGGCATTAACAGCAGCCCGGTTTGGAGAGGGCTGTATCCCAGCAGATTCTGGGCATAAATCGGTATGATGAATATAATCCCAAGCATTCCTATCGTAACAAGAGACATAGCCAGCAAGCTGGCTACGACAGCTCTGTTCCGAAATATTCTGATGTCAATAAGTGGATTGGGTATGGATTTTTCCCATATGACAAAGGCAAGCAAGGTAAATGCTGATATCAGAAGCAAAGATAGGATGCTTTGTGATTTCCATCCCCAATCGGTTCCCTTGCTCAATGCGAGAAGAAGGGAAAAACAGGATACGGCAACCAGTAATGCACCGGCAACGTCAAGCCTGATCTCTCTGCTGACCGGAGTTTCCCGGAGATAAAAAGGGCATAGGAAGATAGCGATCAGTCCGATGGGCACATTGATGTAGAAAATCCATTCCCAGCTCATAGCGTCTACGATATACCCACCGAGCGTCGGACCAACCGAAGGACCGAGAACGGCAGCAAGCCCCCAGAAGCCCATGGCAATTCCCATTTTTTCACGAGGTACCAGGTAATAGACATAAGCCATGCTGACAGGAATAACGAGCCCGCCCCCGACGGCTTGAATGATTCGGGCGCCGATCATCATGTTCAGGTTCCAGGACAATCCGCACAATGCAGATCCGGCCGTAAAAATCGCCAGGGATATGATATAAATGCGGCGATGGCCAAACCGCTTGCACAGAAACGCGCTGGCCGGTATGACAATCCCGCAGGTCAGCATATAGGCAGTAAGAACCCACTGGATATCTTCGGTAGATACGCCCAGCACTGCCATCATATTGGACAGTGCAACATTGACAATACTTCCGTCCAGAAAAGACATGAAGGCTCCGATTACCACAACCAGCATGGAGAGAACGGGAAGCCTGGCCGCTTTGCTTTGCGTTATTGATTCTGACATAACCCTGACCACCTAAAGATAAATTTTGACAACTGCGTTCATTCCGGGAAGCAGCGCCTCTTCATATTTCTCCTGAAATCGGATCTTGACCGGGATCCGCTGTGTCACTTTGATGAAGGTGCCGCTGCTCTGGGCAGGGAGAAGAGAAAATATAGATGTAGAAGCGCTTCCAATCGAGTCCACCGTTCCCCTGAACCAAACCTTCGGATAGGACTCTACCGTCAGCCGGACTTCCTGCCCCGTTTTGACATACTTTATTTTTTCCTCTTCAATGTTTGCGGTTATGTAAATATCACCGGGATCTACCATTAACGCCACCGGATTTGAGGGACTCCCCATCTCGCCGGGGCTGGCCAGTTTTTTAATGACCTTCCCGCTTAAGGGCGCACGGATGACCGCCAAATCTACATTTGCTGAAGCCGAAAGCGTTTCGTCGGACTGGCGGCCAAGAATTTCGCCCGCTTCCACAGTCTGATTTTCTTCAAAGTCCAGTTCAATAATCCGGCCGCTGATCTGAGGGCTTGCTTTTACGATCATGGCATCCACCTTTGCATCTTCGGTCACGATGTAATGACTGTTCTGATAGGCAAAATAGATCCACACCGCTGCCAGCACAATTATCATTGTTCCCAGTATCACGATCACCTTTTTTCTTCCCATGCGGTTTATTTCTTTGCTGTCTTCCATATAAAAACACCCCTTAACTGTTTCTTGGCTACTGAATCGTACGGCTCCTCTACAGGTATACTCTTGCAAACATGCCGTCTTTAATTTCATGGCTGGGATTCTCTACCGTTACGTTTACCAGATACCCTTTGGAAGCCGCATCCATCGCTCCCGATATACTGCTGATTTTTCCCTCAAAGGCCTGATCAGGTATGGCCGTGAACGCAACCTTATAGTTTTGGCCGATCTTCAGCGCATTGATTTTCTTTTCATTCACATAAAGCTTGATATTCATTTCGTCAAGATTAATCAGAACTACACACGGTTTTTGTGAGCTTGCCATTTCTCCCGGCACCGCGTTTACCTCCGTAACCGTTCCCTTGATCGGTGCAGTAAGGCTGCAGTCTTCGCGGGCAATCACCGCTTTGTCAAGGTTGGCACGCGCCAGATCGACTGCAGCACCGGCTTTTTTCAGTACATTCAAAAAATTATTTTCGTAATCTGCCGCCCCGATCGCTCCGTTTTCATAAAGGGTTTTTGCCCTTGATTCGTTTTCCAAGGCCGCCGCATATGCGATCTCTGCGGTACTGAGATTCGCCCGGGCAGCGTCCACATTGGCGGTCAGCTCTCTTGCGTCAAGCCGAAGCAGCACCTGACCTTTTTCTACTTCGGATCCAATATCCACGTTGACTTCTGCAACTTTTCCGATCTGCTTGCTGACGATTGCTACAGTATCGTATGCTTCCGCACGTCCGCTGAATGAGTCTTCCATTGCTGAGTCTGTCTCTCCGTTCTCTTCGGCGGATACGACTCTTGCTTCTTCTCTTGCGCCGCACCCGCCAAGAAAAAAAACGGCCAGCACGCAAAGGGTCATGATCAAATATTTCAGCTTTTTCATGTTCTCAGCTCCTTTTTGCAATTCCATCCAGCAGGATATCTGACAAACCTGCCGCTGTGAAGCTTTGATCCTGATTTTGATCCAGCGCTAAGAATTCATGAGAAAAAACTTCATACGTAATAAAGGAAACAATCGTATTGGCAGCCAAAACGGGATCGACATCTCTAAATTTGCCCCTTTTGACCCCATTTGCTATAAAATCCCGAAGCAGCTGCTGGATCGGCTGGTAAACCTGGTCATAATAAAGCTGTCTCAGCTTCGGGTCATAATTGCTTTCAATCAATATGACCCGGACAAATGGTGTGGAGTTCCGCATCAGATTGAGCCTGTTCTCAATAATATGCCGGATCGCATCTTTGCCGTCCAGTTCCTCACATTCTCGAATGGCCTGTTTCAAGCTGCCTACCCCGATCATAGGGAGAAAACCTTCCACGATGCTGTAAAGTATTTCTACCTTGCTGGTAAAATGCCTGAATACAGTTCCCTCTGCAATCCCCGCCGCCTGGGCAATTTCCTTCGTAGTTGCTCCGCTGAATCCTTTTTGAATAAAGACTTCCACTGCTGCCTGCATAATGGCCAGTTTTGTGGGATGAATTTCGCCTGTCATAATAAACCTCCTTGTGAGTGAGTACTTACTCGCATAATCATCATAAATTCCTGCGTCCACTTTGTCAATACCCTTTTGCCATTTTTTTCTATTTTTTTTGGTGACTACGCCCCTTGTGGTCTTTAACCACAGATTGACGCCAACTCGTAATACCAAAAAACCGGCGGGGGCTTTTGGGCCCTCCGCCGGAAATACTGGTTCTTATTCTATCCTGTCAGAATCTGTTGATTACAGTTCGTAGAAGACTACTACGGTTGCGATACCGTCGGCATCTTTACCCTTCGTATCGTACAGTCTTACGTACATCTTGCCGTTATCCTTAAGGGCGGAGAGCTTAACTGGTTCAAACTCCTTATCGCTGCGGTCATACTTGTAGATCACCGCGTCGTCAGCGACAGTGAATTTCTCGTCTCCACTGCTGTCTTTGCCGTCACCATTGCTGTCAACCGTAATGACGGTCTTGTTGGATCCCAGTCCGACGATCAATTGGACAGAGCCGTTGATCCAGCCGCTCTTCTCGTCTTTTTTATACTTGCCGTCTGTCTGGTTTCCGTCATTATCCGGGTCGGTCAGGGATTCAATCTTGGTGATGATATTGCTGGAATCAAGCTTGATCCTGTAGACATCGAAGGCTCCCGCTTTCGCGCCGTACTCGTCGTCTGCCAGATAGGTAACCTTGCTGCCATCAATATAGCCGGTGAACTTGGAGACCTTGTCACCGCCCGAATCCTTGGCAGTCGTCTTGGTATTGATTACAGCGTAGACATAGTCGTCGCCTGATGTGTTGGTCTCTTCAACGAAGAGTGCTGCCACATCACCGTCATCGTTCAGAATTACGGCTACCGGACTTGTAAACGTACCGTTTTCCACATCCTTCAGCGAAGCCACATCATAATCACCTGTATCACTCATAATTTCTTTATACGTGAATACGACACACTGAGAATCAATGCTAAAGGACTTGCTGTTGATCTTCAGAACCTTGGAGCTCTGGAAAGTGACATCCGAACCCGCGAAAACTTTTGAAGTGACATCAATGGTGTCGATCTCCCCGTTCTTGTCGAGAGAGTATCCGATCAAAGCACTCTTTGTGATGCTGGTAGTCATAGCCGCATTGATCGAGGCCACACTGGTCAGATCAGATTTCAGCACCCATTCCATATCCGCCACATCTTTGTTCTTCTCTGAGAAGTCGAACGTCTTTTCAGAATCGTCGGATAGATAGAGCCTTACTTTCGGATTGTCGAAATCATCGCCTGCATTCGGCTTCCATGCTACAACAACACCGTAGGTATCTGCTTTGCCGGAAGTCCCGTCAAAATCGTAGATATCGCCGAATGCGTCAAGATAATAGGTTCCTTCAGAATCCACATCCAGATCCTTTGCGTCATCGGTAGCGATTGCTGATAGACCGTATTCCTTATCTCCGATGGTGATCGTATCGATCTCGGTGCCGTCATACTCGATTTCATCGACGACGCCTTCCACGGTTTCCGTACCGACTGCGACTCTTCTGATGTTTTCATCTTTATCAGCGTAGACATAAACAACATGGTCTTCTATTATTTTGTCAAGAGATGTGACGCCGATCAGTTCGAAGGAAGCCGGATCAATATTGTCGTTATCGTCTTCGACAAAATCGAAGCCGAGCAGTTCATTGTCTCCGATATCTTCCTGCACGTCGGAATCCGCCAGATCAGAGTCGGATGCAGTCCAGGCCACTACAGAATAAATGTCCTTGATAGTCTTTCCGGACAGGTCCACATTGATCGTTACAGTTTCTTCATCATCGGAATTCGACAAAGCCCAGGATTCAATTTCATCGATCTCGATGCCGCCGCCGGAGGCTCTATAAGAATCCCCGTTTACAAACATCGCCGCGTCCGTTGCAAAGGTGTTGTCCTTGTCCTTGATGTTGTACTCAATGTCTCCGACTTCAAATTTATCCTTCTTGTCATTGAGCTTGCCTGTCAGTGCTGTGCTGTCCTTGGTGAAGGCAATCAGCTCATCATCATCGTTGATATAGGCGGTGCCGTAGGCTCCGAGGTTTTTCGAGATATTGATGATGGCGTCATCATAAGTGCAGCCAGCAGTGTAACCGAGAATCGCATCCTCGATTTCTTCACAGCCAAGATTGGTGTTCAGAAGGTTTGCTTCGATATCCTTGCTCTTGTTTTTCCAGAGATAATCCGTCGTGCCGTCTGTGTTTACGGCTACCTTCTGTACTGTCAGCAGGTTATAGATGATCTGTGCGGCGCTCGCCTTGTTGACAGTCGTTGTTTTTGCAACATCGTCATACAGATCTTCATTCTGCGCGATGGAAACATAGTTGGAAGGCCATACGCCGACCAGCAGAGAAGAGTTTGCCGTGTAGCCTATGGCGCGAAGGGCCATGGTCATCGCTTCATTCACAGATACCGTTCTTCCCGGCATTACGTTTCCTTGTCCGTCACCCAGCAGGATGCCTTTGGACTGGCAGAAGGCCAGGTAAGGAACAGCCCAGCCGTATCCTGCAGTATCCTTGAAGCTTGTCGTGGTGTATCCGGAAAGCGCACTGTCCGGAATCGAAAGGGCTCTCGTAAGCATAGCAGCGAATTCTGCTCTGTTTACGGCCTTGTCGGGCAGGAATGTTCCGTCGGGATTTCCTGTTACGATTCCGAGGTCGTAACCAACCTGGATCGCATCTTCATTGGCATTTCCGCTGATGTCTGTCAGACTGCCCGCTTTTGCATCGGCAGCGAATGCCATTGAGAAGCTGCTCAGTACCAGTGAAAGCACCAGTACAAAGGATAGTACTTTTCTCATTAAAATTCCTCCTTTAGAGTTTTTCTTCCGGAGGGGATTTCTTTCATTTTTTTCTCATCAAACCGCTTCTCCCCTCCATGAAGTTAATTTGACATTATCCATAGAAGGAGTTTCAGAAAAGTACAGCTTTTGCCGCGGATGCCTGGTTGCGATGATACTTCGTTTCTGCCGGTTGGTAGTATGGAGGTAGATCTGCGTGGTAGAGATGGAGCTATGTCCCAGAAAGTCCTGAATGTATTTAATATCAACGCCCTCCTCCAGGAGCAGCGTCGCAAAGGTATGACGGAAAACATGAGGGGTTATCTTTTTTCTGATCCCAGCCAGTTTTGCATATTTCGTCACAAGGTTTCTTACCGCTTGTGTGGATAACATCTGTCCGAACTTTGTAATAAACAGATAGGGGAGATCGATTCCCGCGTTCCTTCTGTGATACAGATAGCTGTCGAGCGCTAGAATCACTTCCTCGTTTTCCAGATAAACCAGTCTTTCTTTATTGCCTTTGCCGTGAATCATTATCGCAGAATGGTTCAGGTTGACATCCTGAAATTTCAAGCCGCATAACTCGCTTACCCTCAGGCCCCCGACAAACAACAGCTCCAGAATCGCAATATCCCTGATCCAGAGAAACTCTTCCGATGTAATCTTCAGGGGTCTTGCAGTAAGCACTCCAGGCTTCTCCGGCAAGGAATCCGGTTTTTCCTCATACGCCGCGGAAAGCATTTTTTCCACTTCCTCCAGATTCATTGTGGTCCTCAGCTGGCGAGGCTCCCTCATATTCAACTGGAAACGTGCAAAAGGGTTCCGACCGATCTTCTCCTCATATTCGAGGTAATGAAATAAGGATCTGATGCATGCAAATTTTCTTTTTATCGTTTTAACGGAATAGTTTTGAAGTGACGCAAGGTAGCGCTCCAGCGTATCCCTGGTCACCTCATGGCAGCCATTGAGCGGCGGTATTTCGCGGCCGATAAAACGCCCGAAATGCTGCAGATCATATTGGTAACCTCTTATGGTGTTTTCCGTCAGCCTTCTGTTGTTTCTGCAGTAATCTAAAAAACTGCTGCTGTCCTTCATAAAATAATCCATAGTAATTCTCCCTTTTCTAAATAAAACGACTACTATCATTATATTCTGCATTATTCTAATAAAAATACGGGCCTTTGAACCCGTATAGAGCAGAAAAACTTATGGAAGGCCGTGCAGAAGACTGCGCTGACGACGCAGGGATCACATGCTCATATAAAGATCCGCCATTGCGGATAATTCGGCCTGAAAGAGAATGTACAACGCCGCCGAGGCTGCGATAAAAGGACCGAGAGGCTGCGCTTCACCCGGCTTGATTCTTCCGGTAATCAAACCGATTCCAAACACAAAGGCACTGGAAAAGACCGTCAGAATCAGCACGATGACGACACCCCTCAATCCAAACAGCAATCCGATTGCTGTAAAAAGCTTCACATCGCCGAATCCCATTGCCTCCTTGCGGAACACCAGTTTTCCGACGATCCCCATAAGCAGAAGGCTTCCCCCTCCGGCCAGCGCACCAAACAGCATTGACTGCCAGGACGAATGAAACGGAATAAAGCCGAAGGCCGTAACGGCCAATGCAGCCACAAACTGATCCGGTATGATCATATACTTTCGGTCAGCCATTCCGATTTGCAGCAGAAGCCAAAGGGCAACGATTCCGGGAATCGCATACAGGAAGCCCGCTTCCGAAAGCTTCAGCGATGATGTGATAAAAACAAGAGTAAATACAATCGTCCAGGGCCTTTTCTTGATTCTTTCGTCCCACATTTCACGACTGGGCTCCTGATCATAGTCGCAGAGCCATTTTGCCGGTATCCGGTTAAACACGAAGACGGCGGTGAATCCGGAAAGAATACCCGCTGCTACGGAAAATATAATGCGAATCAGAATGATCATGATATCCATGGTTTACCTCTCGACAGATTCAAGGTTCCCCTCCTCGTTGAAGGTTCTATATTATTCTAACAAAAACGATGGAAAACGACAATTTTTATCGAATTTTATCGATAATATTCAAGAGCCTTTTTCTTTTATTTTTTGATTAATAATTTACTTTTTATGCATAGCGCTGTAAAATAAAGGTCATAATATATCAAATGCAGGTATTTTATTCCAAATAATGGCAGTTTGCCGCGTTATTTCGTTACATTACTCCAGTTCTTAAATTTCATATCGTCACGAGAGTATCCTTTTCATGCAGCAGTTTGTGCCGGAGTTTCCGTTTAAACGGACGATATAAAGGAGCCTAGCATTATGAAGAAAGTAAATTTGAGTTTCATGGCTGTAATGATCATAAGTCTGGTCATTATTCTTATTATCAACACAATGGCTGTCTTTGCTTACCGCGATGAGGTGATTTCCTTTGAATACCGCAAGGATAATATGCTGACTTTCAATATCAAATACTCTCGACTGCTGGAAGGCCTCTACTCAAAAGCAAAGCAGTATCTGCTGACGAACGACGATAAGTACAGATCAGAATACTACAATTTGCTGAAAGACTACGAGAAGAATGACAGCATCTCCCTGGGCTACCGGATCTTCACAGAGGAGCAGGCGACGAGGAGCCTGAAAGAGATTCTTCGGGACACGGAATACACCATTTCTTCCCAGGCGGACTATATTCAGTTCAACAGCACTGAGCAGCGTCTTTACATGAATTATTTAAAAAGCTTAACGGAGCTTGTCGATATTCTGACAACCGCGGTAAATACCCGCAGCTCTGCCGGCATCATATCTGCCGAATTTGACAATGCTTACGATAAACAGTCGCAGATCATGAGCCGCCTTACCCAAAACTATATTGACCGCCTGAATGAGAGCGAAGACACCGCGCTGAAACACCTGAGCATTCTTGAATATACCATGATCGCCGTCTCACTGCTGCTGCTGGGGTTCTCCACTGCAACTTTTTATCTGATCTTGAAGGAGAACGCCTTCAACTCCTATTTCCGCAAGCTCTATAATACGGTGGTGGAGAATATTGACGGCGGAATTGCCATATTGGACCGGGATTGCCGGTTTGAGTATGCGAATTCAAAGTATAAGGAAATCCTGGGGATTGCCTCCATGGACCCGACGGGCAAAACAATTCCCGAAACTTTCGATCAAAGGATCACGGAAATCATTGAAGACGCTACCTTGCAAGACCCAAGCGGCGGGGGAAACGTGGAAGTGCTCATCGGCAATAAAAAGAAAAATATCCTGTACAGCTATTTTACCATAGACGATGAACATAAAAACGAAAAATACGTCCATCTGATACGCGACAACACGAAGACCGAAGAGCTGCAGGCCCAGCTGAGAAAACAGCTTAAGGAAATCAACTTCTATTCTCAGGCGAAGGACTCCTTTATCGCGAATATTTCTCATGAGATCAAGACCCCAATCAATGCAATTCTGGGGATGGTTCATTTTCTGAAAAGCACACGTCTCTCCCAGAATCAGAAGGATCTGGTCCGTAAAATCGAGACCTCATCGGATATCCTTCTGACCATCATCAGCGACGTACTGGATCTATCTAAAATCAAAAACAATTCTCTCAGCCTTTATCCCACGGATTTCCCGCTGGAAAAAGTCATTGCAAACATAGAAGATATGTTTTCGAATCAGCTGGCACGTAAACGGATCGAATGGCGTACCGAATATGAATTCAATCGAAATTTATGTCTTCACTTAGATAAAACCAGGTTTGTTCAAGTTTTGGTCAACCTGATCAATAATGCATGCAAATTTACTGAATCCGGGTATATCAAGCTCTCCGTGGAAGCCCTGTCAGAAAATGAGGAGATGGTTCTGCTCCAATTCTGTGTGGAGGACACCGGGATCGGTATTGCCGAGAAAGATATTTCTAAACTGTTCCGCGAGTTCGAACAGCTTGAAAACCACCTGACAAAGCAGCACCAGGGTACCGGCCTGGGCCTTTACATCTGCAAGAATATCATCGAAAGCATGGACGGCCGTATGTGGGTCAAGAGTACGAAAGGTCACGGAAGCAAGTTCTACTTTTCTATTCCGGCACAAAAAGCTCTGGAGCCAAAGCAAAACGGAGCAGCAAGTGTAACCTATTCCGTTTCTCTGGACGGAAAGGGCGGAAAAGCACTGGTCGTAGAGGATACGGAGATCAATGCGGAAGTTGCAGTCAAGCTGCTGAAAGACGTAAATATCGACTGCGATACCGCGGCAGATGGGGCGGCAGCCGTCGAGATGTGCAGAAATAAGCCTTCCGGTTACTATAATGTAATTCTGATGGACATTCATATGCCCAACATGGACGGTTATACCGCTGCCTCCATACTGAGAAAGGAACTGGGAGTCACATCTCCCATCATTGCCCTCACCGCATCCGACATCAACGATCAGATCCGTATTGAGCATGCGGACACAATCGAGAATTTTCTTCTGAAGCCGTTCAAGGCAGCCGCCTTTTACAAATCAATTTCCCCCTATTTCCCAAGCAAGGATGTAAGCAAACAGCTCACTACGGTCTGCAAGCAAAGTGATCCGGAACATAGAGATCCCTTTGCGGGGCGTGAAGAAGCCATTAAAAATATGGGGGGTCTGGAATCCATTTACTTTAAGCATGTGGAGAAATTTAAAGTGAATTATGCCAACTCGGCAGAGCATATCTCGCTGCTCCTGTCTGAAAAAAACTATGAAGAAGCAAGAAGGCTGGCCCATTCCATCAAGGGACTCGGCGGCACCTTGGGGATGCTGGACGTCATGGAATCCAGCGCCGAACTGGAAAAGGCCATCCTGAAAGGCCAGAGCTACGATCTGACGGTAGAGCTGGAAAACTTTGAAAAGGAATTAAAAGCTGCCATCACCGCAAATTAAAAACATGGGCATTCCCTCCGAAAACCGCCTCGTTTAAGATGCTTCGCATCAAACTCGGTAATCGGTTTCACGGTTTTCTATGGGAATCCCCATGTCCGGTGCCTTGATGTCAGGCGCTTTTTGCTAAAGGCTCCAGAGTTCTTCGTCCGTCGGTACTTTATTGTCCTTCATATAATATGCGATTCGGGAAATATTGATGAGATGCTTGTAGTCCAGATTCTCCGAAATGCTGTTGTTTCCCCAGGAGCCGCAGCCAAGCGTATTGGTGGGGGCCAGGCCGTTGAAAAAGCTTCCGCCCGCGCTGGTGGCACAGGTCTGGTTGATCACGAACCGGCTGACGCTTAGCTCCCGTCCCGCATATTCAATATGCTCCCTGCTGTTGGAGTGGATGGATACACTGTGGCCTTTGCCTTCCTCCTCCAGATTGGCCCTGGCAATTTCAACTCCCTCCTCAAAGGTCTTGTATCGAAATGCTGCCAGAACAGGGCACATTTTTTCTTTCGACAGAATATCATTTTCACCCCATCCGTCCGCCTCGACGATGATTACCCTGGTGTCCTCCGGAATTGACAGTTTGGCCAATTTTGCAATAGCTTGAACGGACTGTCCCACCGCATGCCGGCTCATGGCTCCGTCGACAAACATAGCGCCTCTGATCGCCTCCTTGTCCTCCGGCCTACTTATCACGAAGGCGCCGTTCTTTTCAAACACTTTCATCATTTCATCATATCTGGATTCGGGCATGATGATGGACTGCTCACCGGAACAGATAATTCCGTTGTCAAAGATTCTGCCAGCGATGATTTGCGGCGCCGCAGTCTCGATATCCGCATCGGTGTCAATGATGCACTGGACATTTCCTGCTCCCACACCGAGAGCGGGTTTCCCGCTGCTGTAGGCCGCTTTCACCATTCCCATTCCGCCGGTTGCAATTACGATATCGGCGCTCGAGATCAGGTTCTGTGTGTTTTCCCTGGACTGCTGATCGAGGATCTGAATCAAGTGCTTTGGCGCGCCAAGCCGATCCAAAGATTCATTGATAAGTTCCATGGTTTTTCCGCTGCAGCGAACTGCTTTATGATGGGGGGTAATAATAATGGCATTTCCGCCTTTTAATGCAAACATGGCATTGCTCATGGGAGTTACGATTGGATTCGTACAGGGAGTTATGGCAGCAACCACCCCAATGGGCTTTGCGATTTTGGTGATGCCGGTTACCTCGTCCCGCTCGATGATTCCTTTTGATTTCTTTCCCTTCAGGCTGTTCCAGATGATACGGGCCTTTCCCCTGTTCTTGGCCGCTTTGTCAGCGACAACTCCCATCCCCGTTTCTTCCACAGCCATCTCAGCCAGATATTCCGCGTTGTCATGAACGACCTTGGCTATGGTCATGACGATCTCATCGATCTCCTCCTGTGAGAACTTCTCGTATTCTTTCTGTGCTTTTCTGGCCCTCTCGATAAACCCATCGATATATACCCTGCTGTCCATTTCCATTCTTGTTTCCTCCTCGTACAATAACCCGTCAATCTTCATTTCGATATATATTCCGGCCCGCTGCCGAGCGCGAAACGACGATTATACCATTTTCGCCGGATCAACAAACCGGTCAAACTCCTCCTCTGTCAGAATTCCGAGCAAGACTGCAGCCTGTTTCAATGTCAGCTTCTGCCTGTAGGCTGTTTTTGCGATTTCAGCCGCCTTTTCGTAACCGATATGTGGATTCAAAGCCGTTACCAGCATCAGAGAAGATTCCAGATTTTCCTTTATTTTTTCTTTATTTGGTACAATACCCGATGCGCAATGCTCACGAAATGACTCCATGGCATCCGCCAGAAGACGAATTGACTGAAGCATGTTGTAGATCAACACCGGCATATAAACGTTCAACTGAAAGTTTCCCTGAGATGCGGCAAGGCCTACCGCAGTGTCGTTAGCCATTACCTGACAGCAGACCATGGTCAACGCCTCACACTGGGTGGGATTGACCTTTCCTGGCATGATGGAGCTCCCGGGCTCATTCTCTGGTATGGACAGTTCTCCGATGCCGCATCTGGGTCCGCTGGCAAGCCAGCGCACATCATTGGCGATCTTCATCAGATCGGCGGCCAGCGCCTTCAGCGCGCCGTGGACGTGCACCAGCGCGTCCTTGCTTGTCAGGGCGTGAAATTTATTCGCCGCTGTGACAAATTCCGTCCCTGTCAGGGCAGAGATTTTATCCGCTGCCCTTGCTCCGAATTGAGGATGGGTGTTCAAGCCTGTCCCTACGGCGGTTCCGCCTAATGCGATCTCTCTGACGTAATCCAGACTTGTCCGGATCATGTCCTCTGACTGCTCCAGCATGGCAAGCCAGCCGCTGATCTCCTGTCCCATGGTCAGAGGCGTCGCATCCTGAAGGTGGGTCCGGCCGATTTTAATGATGTCCTGATATTTTTCGCACAATTCCCGGAAGGTTTCCTCCAGAAGATACAGTGCCGGAAACAGTCTATTTTCGATTTCCGTTACTGCTGCGATGTGCATGGCTGTCGGGAAGGTATCGTTGGAGCTTTGTGCCTTATTTACATGATCATTGGGATGGATGATCTTTTTACCCAGAATTTGATTTCCGCGATTTGCGATGACTTCGTTGACATTCATATTGGATTGGGTTCCGCTGCCCGTCTGCCATACTGCAAGGGGAAACTGATCGTCCCACCTGCCTTCCAGGATTTCATCACAGACTGCTGCAATGGCGTCTGCGACGGGAGGTTCCAGCTGGCCCAGTTCCATGTTCACAAAAGCGGAAGCCTTCTTTAGTACAGCAAAGGCCCGAACGATCTCCACAGGCATCTTCTCCGTACCAATCCTGAAATTTTCCAGGCTTCTCTGTGTTTGCGCTCCCCAAAGCTTGTCAGTCTCAACCTTTATTTCCCCCATGGAGTCGTGTTCAATCCGGTAGCTTTTTAAATCACCTTGACTCATAATCAATCCTTTCTTCGGTTCAGCCAAGCTTCACCGGCGGCCTTTGCCACCGCATCGGCTACACCGGGATAAAAAACGCTTGGTATGATGTATTCATCCCGCAATTCCTGATCGGGGATGGTTTCCGCAATGGCATAAGCAGCGGCCACCTTCATTTCCTCCGTGATTCTGGACGCCCTAACCGCCAGTGCACCCTTGAATATTCCCGGAAAGGCCAGCACATTGTTGATCTGGTTCGGAAAGTCCGATCGTCCTGTGCCGATAATCCTTGCCCCTGCCTCTCTGGCCAGTTCCGGCATGATCTCCGGTTCCGGATTGGCCATGGCGAAAATGACCGGGTCAGACTTCATTGTCCTCACCATTTCCGCAGTCAGCATTTGAGGACCGGAAACACCGATGAACATATCTCTGCCGCGTACAGCATCGGTAAGCGTTCCCGTCAGTGCTTCGCGGTTTGTCAGCTCTGCCAGTTCCTGCTTGCTGGGTGCAAGCCCTTTCGTCGATTTTGATATAATACCCCGGGTGTCGCAGATCACGATGTCCTGTACTCCCAGGGCCATGAGCATTTTTACTATAGCCATCCCGGCTGCGCCGGCTCCGTTTATAACAACCTTGATATCCTTGAATTGCTTTCCGGTGAGCTTCAGTGCATTGATGGCAGCTGCGGAAACAACGATAGCGGTTCCGTGCTGATCATCGTGGAAAACAGGGATATCCACCAGTTCCTGCAGTCTGTTTTCAATTTCGAAGCAGCGCGGGGCTGATATGTCTTCCAGATTGATGCCTCCCAGTGTCGGCGCGATATTCCTGGCAATGAGAATGATTTCCTCCGTATCCTGGGTCTCCAGACAGATGGGAATGGCATCGATATCCGCAAAAGCTTTAAACAGGACAGCTTTTCCTTCCATAACCGGTATGGCGGCCTTGCCGCCGATATTTCCAAGGCCCAGAACAGCCGAACCGTCGCTGATGACTGCAACGGTATTGCCCTTTGCCGTATATTGATACACCTTATCCGGATCTCTGTGAATTTCCCTGCAGGGCTCCGCGACACCTGGTGTGTAGGCTGTGCTGAGATCATCTTTGTTTTCCAGCGGGACCTTGCTGACCACGGCCAGCTTGCCCCGATGTTTTTCGTGAAGCAATAACGATTCTTTATAATAGTCCATATATCCTCCGCGTAACCGATAAGTGCCGCACAGATCGATCAGTGCGGCACCTTTCTATTCAGATGTTATTTTTTCCAGGAGCTTTTCAAATCCACGATCTGGTTGAAAACCTTCTCTTTTTCACTGGCGAGGTGCTCGTCTGCGATATAGTATCCTTGGCGGAAAAACTGGTACCGCGCCCCCGGCTCCGCATCCATCAGCGCAGGTTCTGCAAATGCTTCAAAGGCACGCAGGGAGTGGGGGTTCAGTATGCTTTCCCCGTTCTCATCATCGATCATAAGATAACCGTACGCTCTGATTTTGACCTTGACCGCTGATTTCGCATCGACCCAGTGAATCGTTCCCTTTACCTTCCTCCCGTCGAATCCGCTGCCGCTTCTTGTCTCAGGGTCGTAGGTGCATCTCAATTCCGTCACATTACCGTCCTCGTCCTTGATCGCCTCCCGGCAGGTGATGAAGTAGGCGCCTTTGAACCGGACCTCATTGCCCGGAAAGAGCCGGAAATATTTTTTTTCGGGGATTTCCATAAAATCGTCACGGTCTACGTACAGTTCCCTTGAAAAACTGACCATACGGGTTCCCTTTGATTCATCTTCCTTGCTGTTCTCGATTTCCACCATTTCACTCTGCTCTTCCGGGTAATTGGTTATCACGACCTTGAGCGGGTTCATGACCACCATGCGGGTTTCCACCTTTTCCTTCAGGTCTTCCCGGATGCAGTGCTCCAGCAATGAGATATCAACTGTGCTGTTCGCCTTGGACACACCGATTCTTTCACAGAAGTCACGGATCGCCTCAGGGGTGTAGCCTCTCCTGCGAAGACCTGCGATAGTAGGCATTCTCGGATCGTCCCAGCCATCCACGCTGCCGTTGTCCACCAGCGCCTTTAAATAACGCTTACTCATGACAGTATTGGTCAGGTTCAACCTCGCAAACTCAATCTGCTGCGGCGGCTCGTTCCACGCAAGCTCGCGAAGCACCCAGTCATAAAGCGGTCTGTGGTCTTCAAACTCCAGCGTACAGATGGAATGGGTGACGCCTTCGATGGCGTCTTCGATGGGATGGGCATAATCGTACATCGGATAGATGCACCATTTGTCCCCTGTGTTATGGTGCTCGGCATGAGCGATACGGTAAATCACAGGATCACGCATATTGATGTTGGGGGAGGACATGTCGATCTTCGCGCGGAGCACTTTTTCCCCGTCCTTGTACAAGCCTTTTCTCATGTTTTCAAACAGTTCAAGGTTTTCTTCAACCGGCCTGTCACGATACGGGCTTTCCTTTCCCGGTTGTGTCAGCGTACCCCTGTGCTGCTTGATCTCTTCTGCTGACAAATCGCAGACAAAAGCCTTGCCCTTTTGAATCAGGGTTACGGCACATTCATACATTTTATCAAAGTAGTCGGATGCGAACAGCAGCTTCGCCCATTGGAATCCAAGCCACCTTACATCCGCCTCGATGGATTCCACATATTCCGTGTCCTCCTTTACCGGGTTGGTGTCGTCAAATCGCAGGTTGCATTTGCCGTTATACTTCTGCGCCGTAGTGAAATTCAGGCAGATTGATTTGGCATGTCCGATGTGAAGGTATCCGTTTGGTTCCGGAGGAAATCTGGTATAAACCCTTCCTCCGTAGGTCTGGTTTTCTAAGTCCCGATCTATTATATTATGAATAAAATTTGATGATGTCTGTTCATTGGCTTCTTCCACCCGCTCATTTCGCCCGATTTCGGCCATGTGCTATTTCCTCCTTGCAATTAAATCATCGGAATCATTCTATCATGCGAGCTGCGTCGAAGCATGATATATTGATTCTTCCTTACGGCAACGGCTCCGCCTCCTGGTCGCTTTGCTCCCTGCTGTCCGTTTTGCCAGTCCAAGCGAGCTTGGGGCAAAAAGGCTACGCCGCATCTGCGGCTTCGCCGCAATCAAATCATCGGAATCATTATAACACCGAATACTATACCGCATAAACAGAAAATTTTCGACCAGAGTAAATTTTCTTGCATCTGCGCGATTCACGAGCCAGTAATTGCCCCGCGTCTCGTTATTATATGCAAAATTTTATTTATTCCCTTGATATTTTAACAACAAATTGCTAAAATTAAGGAAAAAAAAAGGTGGTGATTTAAATGGACACAATTGATTCCAAAATTTTAGAAGTTTTACAGGAAAATTCGAGAGTCTCCATCTCCGATCTGAGCAAGCAGGTTAACCTTTCTTTGTCTGCCGTCAGTGAGAGATTAAAGAAGCTGGAGGCTTCCAGTATCATAGAGAGATATACCGTTATTCTGGACCCGAAAGCCCTCGGGCAGGAATTGACCGTTCTTATGAATCTCAGCCTTGAAAATCCAAGAGACACAAGTGAGTTCTTTGAAATGGTCGGCAAGGAAAGCGAGATTCTGGAATGCCATTACGTGACCGGGGAATACGACTACATCCTCAGAATCACTACAAAAAATACTGCTACTTTGGAGGCATTGATGAACCGGATCAAGGCAATTCCCGGTATCAAGAGAACCCAGACCAACGTGGTGCTTTCCAGCTTGAAGCATCTGTACAGTGTGTCACCCAAGGTAATGGATAGGTAAAACTGCATTAAAAGAAGAAGGCTGTCATCAGACAGCCTCTTTTTATATTCGTTTCTATGCGAAAACTGCTGTGTTTCCCTATCGCTCCACGATCATGGAAGTTCCCATTCCACCGCCGATACAAAGAGTAGCCAGGCCGTACTTCGAATCTCTCTTCTGCATCTCGTAAATCAGTGTGATCAGAATTCTCGCTCCGGAGGCTCCGATCGGATGACCCAGTGCGATGGCTCCCCCGTTCACGTTCAGTTTTTCGGCGTCGATTCCAAGATCTTTTCCTACCGCCACGGACTGTGCCGCAAATGCTTCGTTTGCCTCAATGAGATCCATATCTTTGACCGTCATGCCTGCCTTTTCCAAGGCACTTTTTGATGCCGGAACCGGTCCGATCCCCATGATGGAAGGATCCACACCTGCGGAAGCATAGGACGTTACTTTGCAGAGATAGGAAAGACCAAGCTCATCGGCCTTCTCTTTCGACATTACGATCAGTGCGGCCGCGCCGTCATTGATTCCGGACGCATTGGCAGCGGTCACAGCTCCGTCCTTCTTGAAAGCGGGCTTCAATTTTGCGATGCCTTCTGCTGTTACTCCGAATTTCGGGAATTCATCCGTGTCAAAGACGATCGGATCTCCCTTTCTCTGCGGAATTTCAACAGGGACGATTTCATCCTTGAATCTTCCCGCTTTAATTGCAGCTTCGGCTTTGTTCTGGGAAGCGGCGGCAAACTGATCCAGCTCCTCTCTGGTGAGACCCCACTGCTCAACGATGTTTTCCGCTGTGATCCCCATGTGATAGTTGTTGTAAGCATCCGTAAGACCGTCATGCACCATGATATCGATCATCTTTGTATCGCCCATTCTTGCGCCCCATCTTGCAGCAGGCATGATGTAACCGGCTTGGCTCATGCTTTCCGCTCCGCCGGCCAGAATGCAGTCCGCATCCCCTGCTTTGATAATCTGAGCAGCAAGACCAACCGTTCTAAGGCCGGAACCGCAAACCTTGTTCAGGGTCATTGCGGGAATCTCCTTTGGTACTCCTGCAGCCATTGCGATCTGTCTAGCGACGTTCTGACCGAGCCCGCCCTGAAGTACGTTACCTAAGATGACTTCCTCGATCATCCCGGGATCGATGCCCGCTCTTTTGATCGCTTCCTTTACCGCTATGGCCCCCAGTTCAACCGCAGACAAATCCTTGAGCGCTCCTCCGAAGCTGCCGATCGGCGTTCTGACGGCACTGACGATTACTACTTCTCTCATTGTACTCCTCCTAACATTCTCACCATATTCAAATTGTTATGCAAAATATTATACAGTATACAGGGCAAAAGGGCACAACCCGCCCTTTACCCTCAGATTCTATAATCATATCATGAATTCGGGAAAAAACAATACCTCTACAAAAAGTCGCAAAATTCAAATTTAGGCAATATTTTTCAGCAAAAACCCCTTTTCGGAATAATTATTCCATAAAACAGTCCTTTTTTTGCACTTTTTTAGTTATTTTTTTCACAAGAAAAATCCTTGTAAACAACAGGCGTCCTGTATAAAACAGGACGCATTTCTAACTTTTTCTTGTCCGTGCAGATGGTTTTCCCGCCCGGTTTGTTAAAAAAAAGTCTGAACCGGCCTTGTGAACTTTTTGTTTAAAAAATTTAAAATTCCCTGCCGGTTATAAATCTTTCCTGAAAATCGCTATATGGCTTTCCACCAGTTTGACAGGCTTATAGGAAAGCTTTGCTTTTCTGAGACCTGGAATCCCCATATCCTCTTCTCTGTTGATATATTTGACATTGGATGCCACGTGTTTGCAAAACTCGTTGTTAATCAGCTGATAAAGTCCCCTGTAGGCTGTGTTTGCTTTCTCAACATGAACCGTAACTGTGTTTCTGTTGATTCTTCCGCCGATGCTCAGAGCCTCGATCTTTTCATCAATGATGATGGCGGCCGTCAGGTAACCTACCGCCTCAAGATTGTTGAATACATCCCCCATAGCGCGCTCCTCCATCCGCAGGAGCTCCATTTCGTGTTCCGGCAGGTTCTTCCTTTCATTGAATTCCCTGATAAACTGCATCGCCTTTCCTGCCATGTCGGAAGTCAGGGTTACATATTTGTATTGATAGTTGTTCAGGAAATAATTCAGATGGTTTTTTTTACTGTGGTAATCTCTTCCCTTTAGATCAATCAGATCCTGCGTTCTGTAAACATAGTCGTAGTTGGGCCGGTCGTCGAAAAATCTGAGTTCTCCCGGGCAGGCGGATTCCAGAATGTCCATCATGTGAAACGGCATCAGCCTGATGCTGAATTTGTAGCCTTTTGATTCAAAAATACGTTTCGCTTCCATGATGGTGGAATTCAGAGATTTCGGATCATAGGTTCCTGTCCTGGTCAGCGGAGGAAACAGAAAGGGTTCTTTTGTATCAAGTTCCAGGTGGCTGAGGCCTGCGATGCATAAATAATCGCCAATGATCTGCCAGCTGAAGTTATTGATATTTCTCCACATATAGAGGGAGGTGTAGGATAATCCCGAGGTGCCGTATTCAAAGCCTCTCAGATACTCCTCCAGAACGGGCCGTTCTTCGATGGTGATTCGATTTTCGAGCATAAACATAATTCGTGCCTTTCTCGTTCATAGCGATGCGAAATAATGCTCTTATCGATTTTATTTCACCAGCGCTGAGATTTGTTTGAACCCGGGTTCCTTGGCTCCCCCAAGCAACTCAAAAAGAATGGATTCATAAGTTGTGCCCACTGCGCCCGCATCGCCCATTCTTCGCTGGGCGTATTTTTTATCCGTGTTGCTTCTTGATGAAATGCAGTCCTGGGCAACAAAAACAGTATACCCCTTATCCAAGAGGTCAATCACTGTTTGCTGCACGCAGACATGAGCTTCAATCCCTGAGATGATGACGGTTTTCCTTCCGAGCTTTTCCAGTATTTCTACAAAAGCCGGCTCGCCCATGGCGCTGAAGCTTGTTTTTTCGACAGGAGAAAACACGGCTGTGCCGATTTCATCTCCGATCGGTTCCGACGCCGCAGCGGCAATGGCGGAAACGGTTGGACCCAAGCCTTTTGTATATTGCTGTGTCATGATAACCGGAATCCCAAGGATCCTGCAGCCTTTCACAAGTTTTACAGCAGAGGTCTCCAATTCTTCCCCGCCTTTCATTGCCGGCATGAGCCTTTCCTGAAAATCAATTCCCACCAGAACGGCGTCTGCTTTTATCAGTCTTTGTACTTGATTCCCCATGTCTTAACCTCCTCAATCAGCTTGTAGCTTGTTAAATCATAGTGCAGCGGCGTGATGGTGGCATAACCGTCCTGCATGGCAATAACATCGATATCCTCCGGCAGATCTGCATAGACAACCGGCGTACCGGAATACCAGTACTCCATTTCTCCGCTCTCGCTCGTTCTCGGTTCAAACCACTCCTCATATTCTCTTGCGCCGAGTCTGGCGATTTTGAGTCCTTTTATTTCTTCCGGCGGAAGGTTCGGCACATTAATATTCAGTACGGTATTCGCATCAATTTTGCCCGCCGCCGCTCTGACCGTTCTTACCGCAAGATCGCATGCCGCCTCAAAGGTGATGGGATGATGATCGTTCACCGACACGGCAATGCTGGGGAGACCGCAGATGCAGCCCTCAATAGCGGCGGAAACCGTTCCGGAATAAAGAGTATCCGTTCCATAGTTCCCTCCGTGATTAATCCCGGAGCAGACCATATGGATCTTAATACCCTGGCCGGAAAGCATTTTCAAGCCCAGCTTTACGCAGTCGGCGGGTGTTCCGGTGACTTCCCAGGCCCTTTTTGCACTGGGGAATTCCACTTCCCGCATGCTGATCGGTTTCCCCACGGTGATGCCATGTCCGCAGGCGCTGCGCTGCGTGTGCGGCGCACATACGTAAATATTCGCAATCTGGGACAAGGCTCTCGCAAGTTCTTTAATTCCTTTCGCGCCAATCCCGTCGTCGTTGGCTATCAGTATATTCATAAATGACCTCCATTTCCGTATTCCTTGATATTATACCACCGGTTTTTCAATTTTAAAAGCATATCGCAAGGATAATCGCAAGGATAAAAGCCGTTAAGACAACCCCGCCTTGAAAAAGGGCATGATTTTTGCTATAATGGATATTGTATTGATGTAGACAGTAATTACCCCGCATTGATATGTCAATTTGTATCTGACTAAGAAAGGGGGCATGCCGTTTGAACAAAAAATTGATTCTGAAAACAAGGGAATCGCTATCTTCCGTTCTGCCGATCACAATCATCGTTTTAATACTTAATTTTACAATCACCCCGATGCCGTTTACGATTCGCGGTCTTTTTCTGATGGGCGCGTTTTTGCTTATTCTGGGTATGGGTTTGTTCACGTTGGGCGCCGAGCTTGCCATGATGCCCATGGGAGAGCAGGTCGGCGGAGAACTCATGAAATCGAGAAAGCTTTTTCTTCTGGTCGGAACCTCCCTCGTAATGGGATTCTTGATTACCATCGCCGAACCGGACCTTCAGGTCCTGGCGGAACAGGTTCCCTCTGTTCCCAACCGGGTTATCGTTCTTTGGGTTGCTGCCGGCGTAGGCGTTTTTTTGATGTTCGCGCTGCTGCGGATCCTGTTTCAGTGGAGTCTTTCTTATCTGCTCATCGGCATGTACCTGGCGGTTTTTATTCTGGCATTTTTCATTCCCGATGACTTTCTGGCGGTTGCCTTTGACTCCGGCGGCGTGACCACCGGTCCCATCACCGTACCATTTATCATCGCTCTGGGAGTCGGTGTGGCTTCCGTGCGCGGCGGCAAGAGTTCCCACGATGACAGCTTCGGCCTTGTGGCATTCGGCTCTGTCGGTCCTATCCTGGCGATCATGATTCTGGGCATCTTCTACGATACCTCCTCCTATCATCAGGAGTCTAAAGTAATGCCCGCTGCTTACAATGTTATCGATCTGATTCAATTGTTTCAGCGCAGTTTGCCCGTTTATTTCAAAGAGGTGGCGATGGCACTGCTTCCGATCGTCATTTTATTCGTGCTTTTCCAGATCTTTGCGCTGAAGCTTCCGAAAAGCCAACTGAAAAAAATGTCTGTGGGTATTGTTTATACCTATATCGGTCTTGTTCTTTTTCTGACCGGTGTTAACGTGGGCTTCCTGCCCGCAGGCTCTTACATAGGCAAATATATCGGCTACATGGAATACAGCTGGATTCTGATCCCTCTGGGCATGACCATGGGATTTTTCATCGTGAAAGCCGAGCCTGCAGTCCATATTCTGAACGACGAAGTCGAATACATCACCGGCGGAGCGATTTCAAGAAATGCCATGCTTTGGAGCCTCTCCATCGGCGTTTCCGTCTCCATCGGTCTTGCCATGATGCGGACCTTGTATGATATAAACATCCTGTTAATCCTGATTCCCGGATATGCCATCGCCTTGGGCCTCATGTTTTTTGTACCGAAAATCTTTACCGCCATCGCCTTTGACTCTGGCGGAGTGGCATCCGGACCCATGACAGCCACCTTTCTGCTGCCCTTTGCAATGGGAGCCGCCGAAGCCACAGGCGGCAATATCATGCTGGATGCCTTCGGACTCGTTGCCATGGTTGCCATGACTCCGCTTATAACCATCCAAATCATGGGCGTCATCTACAGCGTCAAGGTTCGGTATACTGCGGAAGAAGAGGCAGACGTCATAGGAGATATCGCCGAAGATATTGAAGAGATTGAACTGCCGAAGTGGTGGCACGGCCAGACCTGCGATGTCTCGGATTACTATAATTGGCCCGGGGACCAGGAATTTGCGGAAAATGTCGAGTGGGAGAGTGAACTTCGTGAAAAAAGGCTGTATAATGAGATCACGGAGGATAATGATTATATTGATTTAGAAGAATTGGAAAAACTGGTACTGCCCGAGGATTTTGACTATCCTAAGAAAAAGCAGTAAAATAGATCAATAATAAGAGAGGATACTTTTATGGAAGAGATGAAACACACAGCAATGAAGAGGATCAAGCTGCTTGTTGCCATTGTAGATCGCGGACTGGGAAACGAGGTTGTGGGAATCCTCCGGGACAGCGGTGTGACCTACAATATGATAGCCCCGGCCTATTGTGCTGCCGGTTCTGAAATCATGGATATTCTCGGCCTGACGAATCCAGAGCGCGACATGATTATCAGTGTGGTCACGGAAGAAAAGACTGCCGGCGTATTAAATAAGCTGGTATATAAGCTTGATCTTGACGAACCAGGCAACGGATTTGCATTTACCATACCCATTACCGGTGTCAGCGGGCCCCTGGCTCTGCGCTATATTTCCGGTATCAGCGAGTAATGAACGAAAGAGGTGGAGGTTCATGGACAATCAAAGAAAATACGATTTAATCATGACGATTGTTAACCGGGGATTCGCGGATCAGGTGGTGGACGCGGCAAGAGCCGCGGGGGCCCATGGCGGAACAGTATTTTATGCCCGCGGCACAGGCGTCCACGAAATGGAAAAGTTCTTTGCCATCTCGATTCAGCCGGAGAAAGAGGTCGTTCTGAATCTGGTAAAGCATGAGGACACACAGGCCATTATGCATTCCATCGTCGCAGCTGCAGGACTCAAGACGGAAGGCAAGGGACTGGCTTTTGCCTTGCCCATCGCGGATGTAGCCGGCATTGTCCACTTGCTGGATGAATTGGAGAATGTAAAAAAGAATAACGACTGAGTCCAGTTCAGCGTTATACTGCCTTAAGATCATTCCGTCATCATGTCATCCCAAAACTTCTCCGATCGCATCATGGATCACCAGATTTGCCTGCTGGTCGTAGGGAGTCTCTGATTTGTTGATTAAAACAAGATTGCTTCCGTGGAAATAGTGAATCAAGCCCGCTGCCGGATAAACCACCAGGGAAGTTCCGCCGACGATGAGCATGTCCGCGTTGGAAATGGCGTCTATCGAACGTTCCATAACATCCTGGTCCAGCGGTTCTTCATAGAGGACAACATCCGGTTTAATAATGCCTCCGCATTTGATGCATCTCGGGATGCTGCTGCCGGGATACTTGGCAGGGTTGCTGCTTTCCGGCTTGATGATATACTCTCTGCAGTAGGTAGTATGGCAGCGGGTGCAGTGATTCCGAAGCACGGAGCCATGGAGTTCAAACACCTTTTTGCTGCCGGCCAGCTGATGCAGTCCGTCGATATTCTGCGTAATGACCGCTTTCAGCTTTCCCTTCTCCTCCAGAGCGGCTAAAGCATAGTGGGCTTTATTCGGCTTCACGTCCGGATAGAGCATATTGCTCTTATAGTAATCATAAAACGTTTCCGTATTATTCATAAAAAAGGAATTGCTGAGCATTTCTTCCGGGGAATGTCCGTATTTTGTTCTGGCTTGGTAAAGCCCGTTCTCCGATCGGAAGTCGGGAATGCCGCTTTCCGTTGAAACGCCGGCGCCTCCGAAGAAAACGACACGTTTGCTTTTTTTGATCAATTCCTTAAGCCTGCTGTCCAAATCAACCACCCGCCTTTAGCGCAAAAATCATTCTCCCTGTGCGCACACTCTATTCTACCACACCTTCAGGAACAAATCAAAGCAACTCCGTTAAATTTTTCCAATACCGGACCGGCATAAACCGTTTTTGGCAGCTCGGATTGACCCTCTCACGGATCGCAATGGTTTCAAAGTACTTTTTCCAGAGATCACGATATTCTCTTTCGCCTGTGCCGAGAGCGGGAAGATCCCTCTCCGAAAAATCAGAAATATACCAGTGGCCGCCCTGTGCGAACACTGCCTTATCCCTTTTTTTATCATGTATGATAAAAGGATCGTTTTTCAGTCTGTCGGCAAAATGATCCGCCACCAGCTCCAGAATGTCGTGGTCGGGCTCAAAGCAGCAGTACAGGACTTCCTGCTGGCTGCCGACGGCACCGCTCTTTCTCAATGCAGAAAACCTTGCCAGCCCCTTGATCCTGTGTGTTTCGATGGATACTTTATGTTCACACTTCTGAACCGCGAAGACAACGGGATTGCTGTGAAGCAGGCTGATTCCCGAACCCTCTCGAAACCCGAGCCGGATATACGCAAGAAGCATGTTTTCCTTCTCTTCGTCAGAAGACAGGAATACACGGTAAATTCTCCGAAGGTCCTCCCCGGAAATCTTGGATCGTATCGCGTTGTATACTTTCTCCGCTTTGTTTTGCTCCGTCTCTACAAAACGGCAGCCGTGCAGAAGGCTGGACTGGTAATGCTCCTTCCGGTAAATCCCCGAGGCTTTTCCTTCATAGTAGTGGGCATAAATACAGGTTAAAAATCCTTCGAAGGTACCGTCATAAAGATAGTCAACCATGGGAAACCGTCCTCCCTTCGAGAATCCCTCCTGTACCGGCATCTGTATCAGACCCCCATTGGGGAACAATGGGATTGAACATGGACAGTTGAATATTATCGTCTATCGGCAATAGTCTTTCCCGAATCCGGTCAGAAACAAGCACTTCATTTTTTATCTGCTCCGGAGCAATCTCAGGACCGCCGTAGTATTTTCCGCGGCATGTAATAAAATAGCGGGCTCTTTTCACAACCACCCCGATTTTTTTCAGATCTTCAAAATGAATGGAACTCAGCTTTCTCTGCCTGACAATGCGCAGGGCGGAGGTGGTTCCGATACCGGGAACCCGAAGGAGCTCTTCCAATGTGGCCTTATTCAGTTCTACGGGGAATTTGTCAATATTTCTCAAAGCCCAGCTGATTTTAGGGTCCAGTTCCAGATCGAGAAAAGGAGTTTTTTCGTCCAGAATTTCGTCTGCGGTAAATCCGTAAAAGCGCAGCAGCCAGTCCGCCTGATACAACCTGTGCTCTCTTGCCAGCGGCGGCGCCGTCAGCGGTGTTGGCAGCAGCGGTGAGTTTGACACGGGAATATAGGCCGAGAAATAAACTCTTTTCATTTTAAAGGTGCGATAAAGATCTTCCGACGTTTTTACGATTTGACGGTCTGTTTCAGGAGAGGCGCCGATGATCATCTGGGTGGTCTGTCCGGCAGGAGCGAACCGCTCCTTGCTCCGTTTCCTTGTCTCGCGGACAGCAAGAGGATTTCCGGCCAGATCCACAAGGCTTCCGTCCCCGTGAGAGATGTTTTCTCCCTCCGGCTCCAGATAGCTGAGGTTTCCCGCACTGTAGATGTCCTGATTTTTGAACATGGTTCCTGGGCCTTTCAATTGCCGCCGCTCTGTCAGAGTCTGGGTGATCTGCTTCATTGGAGTAAAAATGTTTTTCGGCGCTTTCTGGGGGGCGAGCAGATTCAGGCTTTTTTTCGTGGGGAGTTCAATGTTGACGCTGAGACGGTCAGCCAGAAGGCCGATCTGGTGAAGAATCTCATGAGAGACCCCCGGTATGATTTTGGCATGGATATATCCTCCGAAGCCGTATTCGTCCCTCAGCAGTCTGATACAGTGCATGATCCGTTCCGCTGTGTAATCCGGAGAAACCTCCACGGCAGAGCTTAAAAACAGTCCTTCAATATAATTCCTTCGATAAAATTCTATGGTCAGCCGAGCCAGCTCCTTCGGTTCAAAACTCGCTCTTGGCACATCTGCCGAGCGCCTGTTTACACAATACTCACAGTCGTATACACATTTGTTTGTAAACAAAATCTTAAGGAGCGAAATACATCGCCCGTCTGCGGACCAGGAATGGCAGATCCCGGCCGCAGCCGAGCTTCCGATCTTTGCGCTGTTTCTTCGTTCCACGCCGCTGGACGAGCAGGACACGTCATACTTCGCACCGTCGGCTAATATCTTCAGTTTTTCAAAGGTAGTCTCCATTCAAAGTTCTCCTTTGCCGTCATGGATGTCTTATGCGGCAGCCGCAATAAGAACTTATGTTCTTATTATGCCCCATTCAAAACAAATGTTCAAGCACAATGTTTACGATAACACTGATTTATGCTATAATTTTTGGAGTTATGGAATAATTCTACGGATGGAATTCATCCGGAACAGCCAATACTATTACAAGTACGTGCTTCATTACCGCCCCTTTATGATCGGCAAAAGGAGGATTGCTATGACTGAGATTGCTTATTTTATCCTGTTTGCTGCTGGCCTTCTCATGGTTGTGAAGGGCAGCGACTGGTTTGTCGGCTCTGCAGTTTGGGCTGCACAAGCTTTCCGGATTCCGCCCATCATTATCGGGGCGACCATTGTCAGCATCTGCACGACTCTGCCGGAAACCTTCGTGTCCGCAACCGCCGCATTAAAAGGAGAAATGGTTATGGCAGTCGGCAATTCTCTCGGCTCTATTGGTGTCAATGCAGGTTTCATTCTTGCTGTTCTGATCATGTACACAAGACCTGAAATTGAAAATCGTAAGGAATTTTTGAAGAACGGTCTTTTTCTTGCTTTACTGCTGCTGGCCCTCTGGGCCGCTGGGTTTCTGTACGGTGATATCAGCAGACCTATGGGAGTCGGTCTTATCCTGCTCCTTGTGGTCTATATTCTGAACAATGTAATCTCTGCCAGGAAACTGATGGATTTGGATATTAGATACGATATTATCAATGAAGATGATGCGGGAAGCCTGATCGACCCTTACTCCTCCATGCCGGAAGGTATCGTCTATGATGAAAAGGAAAATGATTTCAACGTATCCCTACAGCAAATCATCAAAAAAATCCTTTTCTTCTGCTTCGGTGTATTTTTTGTGGTCATGGGCTCCGGCCTGCTGGTGGACAACGGGATAAACATCGCACTGCTCCTCAAGGTACCGAACTTTCTGATATCCATAATCTTTACTTCCGTCGGAACCTCTCTGCCGGAATTGATTACTGTGATCGCTTCCATCAGGAAAGGCGTATCCAATCTGGGCATCGGAAACATTATCGGCGCAAACATTCTGAATATCCTTCAGGTCATCGGCATTACCGCTCTGCTGCATCCGATCCCGGTAGCTGCAGAAAAAAGCATCCTTTTATTTCAGCTTCCCGTCCTCCTTCTGATGGTCATATCGATCATCTGCTTCGGTCTATTCGGCAAGGGCAGGCTGAGCAAGCGCGGAGGGCTGTGGCTGCTGGTATTGTATCTGTTCTTTCTATCCGTCAATTTGCTTCGGGAAACCGCTCCTGTTCTGGGGCCGATATTATTTTAGGGAGGTACCATCATGGAGGTTCGTAAAACTGCACTCGTTCTGGGCGGCGGAGGTGCGAGAGGGGCATATGAAATCGGCGTCTGGCAGGCTGTCAGAGAGTTGGGAATCCCGGTCGATATCGTAACGGGATCTTCGGTAGGAGCCATCAACGGTGCTCTCATTGCTCAGGATGCCTTTGATCTCGCCGCGGAACTCTGGAAGGAAATTGAAACACCCATGGTCTTTGACATGGAAATCAAAAACATCCTGGCGAACGGGGGCATTGACAACAGCAAATTGAAAAATCTGCTTCTCCGGTATATCGACGAGGATGCAGTCAGAAAATCTCACGTGGAATACGGACTGGTCACCATGGAGCTATCTTCCATGACGCCGAAGTTTTTCATGAAAGAGCAGATTCCCCAGGGGATGCTGGTGGACTATCTCCTGGCCAGCTCCGCTCTTTTCCCTGCAATGAAAACTCATGAAATCAACAGTATGAAATACATTGACGGCGGGTTTACCGACAATCTTCCCGTAGGATTGGCCTTAAAGCACGGTGCGACACATATCATTGCAGTAGATTTGGTTGCAATTGAAATGTTGCGAAAGAAATGGATCGACAAGGCAGGTTATCTCAAAATCATTCAATCCAACTGGGATCTGGGGAACATTCTGTTTTTTGACAGAACCAACTCCCGGAGAATCATGAGGCTGGGTTATCTGGACACTTTAAAGGCTTTTCAGATCTATGAAGGCGGATTCTATTGCTTTGCGAAAGGGGAGTTTGACAAGAGAACGGCAAAAGGTGCCGACATGGCCGGCTTTATCTTCGGACTTGACCCTGAAATAATATATAAGAAATTCATCTTTAACATTCATTTGAAAAGAGCAGTGGATACCCATATCCGGATTACCGAACGGGATTTGCTTTCCTATTCCGACTCTCTGAGAGACAGATTGGCGGAAAGCCTTTCAAAGGTGAAAACAGCACTGAATCAGAAAACAATGACGGTGATCATAGCCCGCAGCCTGAAAGAAACCTGCGACTCAAAAAATATCTTCCTGACCAGACCGGCAATGAAGCTGCTGAAGGATGAGATCATCGCCGCAAACTATCTGGTCAAAGAGGGAATGGTATGAGTACTCCCGTTTTTCCGTATTATACACAAAGCAGAGATTACATCAGTTATTCGGGCGACTGCTCTGCTGGCGGTATTTCTCGATCAAAAAATCACACAAATGCTGAGCAGAATCCTGCCTTGCATAAATCTCGATGGTTGACCGCAGGAAAGCAATCCGTTCAGGATGCTGCAGCAGGGAAAAAACTGCTTCGTCCAGGGGGAAGGATTTCGTAGCATACAGTGCAAGCCCGTTATTAAGCATGAATTCAGCATTTCTCATCTCATGTCCGGGTATCGGATTGACCATGATCATTGGAAGACCTTTTGCCATGGCCTCCGATGTTGTAATGCCGCCGGGCTTTGTAATGATACAGTCCGCCGCATCCATCATCAGGTCCACATTGTCCACATATCCGTAAACATCAAATCTCTTTTTTGTAGAGAGTCCTTTCGCCTTGTTGTACATTTTCTTATTATTGCCGCATACCACGATAACCTGAAAATCGAAATCCAAACGGTCCAGCCGTTCGATAGACTCATCGATTCTGCCGTAGCCCATACTGCCGCTCATAAGCAGAATGGTGGTCTTATGCAGGTCGAGACCGAGTTTGGCCCTTGCTTCTATACGATCTGTCCGCATGGAGAACTTCGGCTTGATTGGAATTCCGATCGGCAGCATTTTTGCCGCATCCAACCCCTTTTTTTTCATCTGGAGCTCCAGAAGATCTGTCGGGGTCACATAATAATCAATCAGGCTTGCTTCCTCCCACAGAGGATGAAGCGTGAAATCTGTAACAACTCCCACCGTAACGACACGGGGATCCAGCCATTCCTTTTCTTTCATGATATGGACGAGAATGGCCGACAAGACATGGGTACAGATGATTACATCCGGATTGCTTCCCTCAATGTACTCTTTCAGATCCTTGGCCAAGACCGTATTGGTGAGTTTTGGTACGGAATACTTTTTGAGAGGTTTATTCTTTTTCACCACCATATCGTACAGCTTGGACGAAATTTTTCGGGCATAAGCGGTAGAAAGCAGGTATCCCCTGGATACCAGATGAGAAAGGATCGGCTCGATGTATTCATACGCATCAAGAGTTTCACACACGACTCCTTTGTCCCGAAATGCATTCTGCACCGCCTGCCCCGTTGCATGGTGTCCCTGTCCGGTTGAAATACTCAAAATGAGTGCTTTCATAATCTTAATCTCCCCTTCTGCTTGATTCAATCTTAATCATTTTCAAATATGTTGCTATCACTAAGATACCATATTCTGTACTATTACAACAGCATACTTTCTCTTATTAAGCTAATATTTTCTCCCATAAGCCGCCATTTTTTTCTCAGATTGAAAAAAAAAATTTTATTTTTTGAAAAAGCCGAATAACCGTCCCCTCGGTTATTCGGCTATGGATCAGTTCTTTCCAGTAAAAAGCATCACTCTCTGTTTAAATCCGCCTCAGAAAGATCGGTCATCGGCTGATACGTGAAATACTTTCTGGCCGGCGTTTTATACAGCGCCGCCGCCAGCACAGTGGCGATCATTGTACCGACAGAGAATTGAACAATGTTCAACGGAATCCCCACGGCTGCAGCGATAAAATTCCCGTATATTATGCCCTGTGCGATGTAGTAGCCGACAACCATAAACAGGCCCGCCAGAATCATCCCCAAAAGCTGGTATACCGGAACTCCCAGAATGGTTTTCCCCGGCTTTTGCATGGCTTTTAGAATAAATAATCCCATAACGGCAGCCATTATGCCCTTGATGACCAATGTCCACGGCGCCCATGCCGCATAACCGACCAGAATGTCGGCCAGTGCAGAACCAACTCCCGCAGCCACCGCACCATATCTCCACCCCAGGATCAGTACAGCAAGAAAAATCATAGCATCCCCAAGGTGGATATAACCTCCGGGGCTGGGAATAACGATCATCATGGTCGCCACAACGATCATCGCCATCATCAGTCCTGCCAGTATAATCTTTATCGTTTTGTCTCTGTTTGCTGTCATGATAAAACACTCCTTATGTCCAGGTCGGTTGACCCCGTTTGTTTCTTGTAATATAATACTATCAGATTGTAATTAAATAAATATGCAATTTTAATTATTTTTGTATTTACAGTTGCACGGTTTTCCTTGTTTTTCCTTGTATTTGCCGGATACTGCTGCCACAAAACCCGAAATACTATATATACAGTAATAAAGGAGGCCCCGATGAAAGCGATTATTCCCGATTTAAAAAGCGATTCTACGGTTCCGATGTATCTGCAGTTGTATCACTATATGAAGACCGCAATCCTGCATGGAAGCATCGAACCGGCGGAAAAGCTGCCGTCACTGAGGAGCCTGGCTAAAAACCTCAGCCTTAGTGTGACCACAATCGAGCTGGCCTATAATCAGCTGCTGGTGGAGGGTTATATTTACAGCAAACCGCAGTCAGGTTATTACGTCAATCAAATTTCAGCAGGAATGGGAAGTATACGGAAGGTAGAAGGCACAGAACTGGAGCAAAACACACCGCTCCGCGGGGAAGATCTTCTTTCCGATTATGAAAAGCACGGCTATTACGATCTTTCCTGTTTTGATTTTGTAAAATGGAAAAAGTGCATTAATCTGGTGCTGACCGAATATCCCCGCCTGTTGTTGAGAGAAGGGGATCCCAAAGGGGAAAAAGCGCTGAGGCAGGAAATTACCAAATACGTTTATCAGTCACGAGGAGTAACCTGTACCCCGGATCAGATCGTGATCGGCGCCGGAACGCAGCAGATCACGGGTCATCTCTGCACAATTCTGATCAGGATGGGAATGAAGCATGTTACAGTAGAAGATCCGGGTTATCTCCCGGTAAGGAATATTTTCCGTGACCGTGATTTTGCTATCACCTCGGTCCCCGTCGGGAAGGAAGGGATCTCCATTTCCAGGCTTCCTGCCAACATACGCTCCGCAGTCTACGTGAGTCCGTCCAACCAATTCCCTACCGGCTACATCATGCCTATCGGCAAACGGTATGAGCTGCTGGACTGGGCTATGAAAAACGACAGTATCATAATAGAGGACGATTACGACAGCGAACTCCGGTATTTCGGCAAGCCCATTCCTTCCCTTCAAGGGTTGGACCATTACGAACGGGTCGTTTACCTCGGATCCTTTTCATCGACACTGTTCCCTTCTATCAAGATCAGCTACATGGTATTGCCCCCCAACATGGCAGCTGTGTTCGATTCGTTCCGGGGAGATTACACCCAGACCTGTTCTAAGACGGAACAGCTCACCCTTGCCCTCTACATGTCGAAAGGAATGTACCAGACCAATATAAAAAAGCTCCGGACGCTGTATTCCCAGAAGCTCCAGCTGGCTCTTTCCGCGCTGGGAAAGTGGGGTGCCGGTTTTATCAAGCCGGTCAACAGTTCTTCGGGAGTGAACATGCTCATCAGTGTAAAAAGCAAAAAGCCGGCTGCACTGCTGTGTAAGGAAGCAGAGGAGCTGGGCATCAGTACGCTCCCCATAGCCACCTTCACTGAGGCGCCGACGGAATCTACGGCAACTTTAATTTTTTATTATAATCAGATTCCTGTTGATAAAATGGAACATGCGTTAAAAGGTCTGATCGACAAATGGAAGCGGGAACAAACCCGGCTTTAGCCGATGATACGTCGGAGCAGCACAGGGTTAGTCCACGACCAGCTGTTCCAGCACGGTCAGGAGCTTCTGCTGACTTCTGATATGCTCGATATGCCGGTTGCAGTATTTTCCGGCAATTGCCATCCGGTAAAGGAGATTGATATCTGAACTGACTTGGCGATTCAGGGATTCGTAGATATTGCCTCCCGATACGGCATAGGATTCAAAGTCTTCGTTTGAGATCACTCCCAGTTTATTCAGATCCTTCAGCAGGCCCGCCTCCTCTTCACATGACATGTATAAGAGATTATACTTTTCTCTTAACGCCAGGATCTGGTCCTGGGACAGCAGGTTCTCTGCTCCATCATAATACCGTTCAACCGGACTGCCGTAAAGTATCATGCTTAACACTCCCTTCACAGATTGGAATAAATGACGGTTATGGACAAATACCTGCTTTGATTATATCTATTTTTTACATAAAAAAACTAGTTTTGTAGAAATTAAACTGTTTTATTGTAATAATTTACTTTTTCAATCGAATTACACTTTCTTATGCAACATTTTGTCAAGCACAGGTTTGCTTCCTCTTAATATGCCTTTCCGAAACCGCAGTTGGGATAGGTACAGGTCTCACAGCTCCGGCAAAGACCCCCGTGGGCCAGCTTTTTAATATCGGTTCTCGTCGGGATTTCACCTGCCAGGATTCTTGGCACAATCAGATCAAAGATGCTGACCCTGCTGTACATGACACAGCCGGGAAGGCCCACCACAGGGACATTTCCTATGTACGCCAGCATAAACATGGCTCCGGGCAAAACAGGTGCTCCGTAGGTTATAATGTGTCCGCCTGCTTTTCGTATGCCTGTTGGCGTCTTGTCGTCAGGATCGACAGACATGCCTCCTGTTACTCCGACCATATCCACCCCCTCCTCAATGAGCTGTTTGATACAATCCGCTATCATATCTTCGTTGTCATCGGCAAACAGCTGATTGACCACCTCGCTGCCCAGTTCTCCGAACTTCCTCTTCAGCACCGGGCCGAAGGCATCCTGAATTTTGCCCGTGTACACTTCGCTGCCTGTTGTTACAATGCCGATTTTCAGTTTTCTTAAAGGAAGAACCTCAACCAAACGGCCGTTTTGACATACCTTCTCAGCTCCGGTTACGATGCTTTCATTGACAAACAGCGGGATTACCCGGGTGCCGGCGACCTTCTGCCCTTTTTTCACCAGCTGGTTTTCATGAATCGACGCAAACATGATTTCATCCTGGTCAATGAGTTGATTCAGCATGGCGGTATTGATCTTAAGGAGGCCGTCATACTCCGCTACAAGCTCGATCTTCCCTTCTCCCGGACCGACAAGACGGATCCCCCTGCCTGATGCCGCCGCAGCAATTCTCATAGCCGCCTCATCCTCGTGAATATCTGTCTCTTCTCTGTCAACGACATAAAGATGCTTCTTTCCCATGCTCAGCAGAATCTCAATGTCCTCCCGGGCAATAATATGTCCCTTTTTGAATTTGCTTCCTTTGAATTCTCCCGGAATAATTTGGGTTAAGTCATGCCCCAAAACCATTCCAACCGCATCGTATACCGAAACCTCTTTCATAAACGCATCTCCTTTGTAATAGTATAATTCATCAAAACCATGCCGCCGTTTGGAATATGATTTCTGATTTGCTCCTGAAGTTTCCTGTGCTCCAGCTCGCTTATGATCACATTGATCACGCCGGAATGGGATACGACGACGATGTCCCTGCACAGCACTCCGGCCTTTCTTTCCATCTTCAGAATCGATAGAAGACCTTTCAGTACCCGGTACCGCAAATCATAAAAGTTCTCGCTTTCATTTCCGAATTTATAGGTCGTCAGATCCTCCCCGCGTTTTCGATACTCCTCCGGATACCGCTCCCGTATTTCGCTGATATATTTACCGTCCCATTCACCCAGCGACATTTCTCTGAGTTTGGGCACCGAAATAACTGTTCCTCCCAGGCGATCCCCGATGATTTCAGCCGTTTCCAAAGCTCTCGACAGGTCGCTGGCATAAATCCGGCTGGCTGAAACACCGTGCCGGATGAGCTCCTCCGCTGCGCTTTGGGCCTGCTCTCTGCCTTTCTCGGAAAGGGGAATATCCGTTTGTCCAATGAAAATCTTCTCCTGATGCTGCATGATTTGCCCATGCCTTATAAGGAAAAGCCGTTTTCCTTCAAGCTCCGTTTCCAGAGCGGATGCTTCACTATCGTCCATTCCTGCTTTGACAGCTCCGGGTCGGCCCGCGATTTCCATCTGTCTTGCGTAATACGCAAGGATCTCCTTGTAGGATTCCGGCGTGTCCATATCAAGAACCACAGCTTCCGTTTCCACATCAAGCCGGATCAGTTTGTCCTCATGTCGCTTTGTGATCGCCTTCAGCCCTCCCTCTCCTTCATATGCCAGAATTTCCTCCGCATATTGACCCGGAATAAACAACGGATGGCCTTTTTTCCCGCGGAAGCAGGGTACGATAAAAGCTTCCGGCTCTTCTCGATGCTTTGCCAGGAGCTGTTTCATTACTCCCGAGGGAACCAGCGGGCAGTCCACAAGCATCAGAAAATATCCGTCCGGTACCGCTGCCTCTCCTTCCAGTGATCTTCTGATTCCCGTCCGTATGGAGGTAAACATCCCCTGTGCGAAGTCAGGATTGTAGGCCTCCGTAACGCCTTCTTCCGCCAAAACAGGACTCAGCAGTTCTCTTTGGTAGCCGGTGACTCCGATCATATCCTTTATCCCGGCAGCCTTCAGTGAAGCCGACACCCGTTCCATCGCCGTCTTATCGCCTATCGGCAATAAAGGTTTGAAGGCTCCCATGCGGGAAGAATATCCCGCCGCGAGTATCAGTCCCACGATCCTGCTATCTTTCACCATGTCCTGCCCTTACCTTGATCATTTCCCCGGTTATGCTGATTGCGATTTCTTCCGGAGTCTCCGCAAAGATATTCGTTCCAATGGGCGAATAAACCCGGTCAAGCTCATTCTGAGTGAAACCGTCTTCCCTTAGCATGCGGTAGATTTCAGCCACCTTGCCTTTGCTTCCGATCATACCGATATATGCGGTTGTCCGTTTGAGAGTCTGCTTCAGAACATCGTAATCCCAGCCGTGGCCTCTGGTGACAATGACGATGTAGCTGTTTTCATCCGTTTCCATGCCCTGATATGCATCCAGAAAACTGTCGATGACAAGAACCTCATCGGCATCGGGAAACCGCTCCCTGTTGGCAAAATCCGGGCGATCGTCGATCACCTTCGTCGCATAGTTCACATACCTCAGGATCGGCTCCAGCGCCTGGCCCACATGGCCGCCGCCGAAGATAAAAGCAGTTGCCTTTTCATCAAAATCGGCAATAAAGCTTTCCGACTTCCTTGCGTCCACATACTCGACGCTTACATCCGCATCCCCGCCGCACCGCATGTCGATCCCCTGCTGGTCCTCCGGCTTCAGTCCGAAGTGATAAATCTTTGATTCTCTGGTATCAAATGTCTTTAGACAGATTTTCTCCACTTCCGCTTCCAGCTTGCCTCCCCCGACAGTACCGAATCTGGTTCCGTCCCGTTTCATCAGAAGGCACGCCCCCTTCTTTCTCGGAGTCGAGCCCTGGGTGTCAACCACCTTGGCGACGACGAAGTCCTCTCCCTGTTCGATCAAGTCTTTTCCGATATAAGTGATCTTGCTCATAGCGAACCCCTTTCCTTATGAATCAAAAACATTAGAATATGAATAAACGAAAATAGAGAAGCAGCCTGTGAGACATGAACTTCTCTTATATTCCTATTATATAATTCCTCCATCCTTGATGAGAATCCTGCTGTCTGCAAACATTTCGCTTTCTGCGGGATCATGGGTGATCAGGATCGTCGGGATCTGAAAATGCTTTTTAAAAGCTGCAAACTGTTCGTAAATAGTTTCCTTCGTCTGCTGATCCAAAGCGGAAAACGGTTCATCAAGCAGCAGAAGGCTGGGTTTGGTCACAATGGCTCGTGAAAGGGCAACGCGCTGTTTTTCGCCGCCTGAAATCCTGCCCGGATGCTTTTTCGAAAGATGAGCGATACCGAAAGTATCCATAACGCTTTCAGCATACTGCAGCAAATCTTCCCTTTTCACCTTATCGCCGTATTCCGGCTTGTTTTTAATTCCGTATATGATGTTCTGCCGAACCGTCATATTGGGGAACAAGGCATAGTTTTGAAACAGATAGCCGATATTTCTCTGCCTGGTCGGGACGTCGATCCCTGAAGCGCTGTCAAATACAACTCGTTCTCCAAGGGTGATCCTTCCCTTATCAGGCCTGGTAAGTCCGGAGATGCAGTCGAGAATCGTTGTCTTTCCAGCGCCGGATTCTCCCTGGATGACAAGAACGCCATGATCCAACTCATGTTCCAGACACAGATCGAAATGATCCAGCTTTTTCCCGATTCTGAAATACATGCTCATGCTCTCTCACCCCTGCCTTCCGATATAGTTTCTCTTCTTGAGCCAGGCATTCAAGGCGAAAATCATAACAAAGCTGAATATCGTCATGATCAGTACCAGCCGGTTGGCCAGTTCGGTTTTACCCGATTCAACTGCAAAATAAATCGCTGTCGGTATGGTCTGGGTCTTTCCCGGAATATTTCCCGCAACCATAAGCGTTGCTCCGAATTCCCCGATCGCTCTCGCAAAGGAAAGAACAATGCCGCTGATGATGCCCGGCCATGCCAGAGGAAAGATTACAGTCCCGAAGATCTTCCACTCACTGCTTCCCAGCGTCCGGGCCGCCTTTTCATAAATGGGGTCCAGACTGATAAAAGCGGACTTGGCGTTCTGATACATGAGAGGCAACGATACGATACAGGATGCGATCACCGCCGCCGCCCAGGTAAAAACGATCTGGATCTGGAAATGCTCCAGTAAAAAGCCACCGATGATGCCTCTCTTTCCTAACGCAATCAGCAGCAGGTAACCCGTTACCGACGGAGGCAATACCATCGGCAGGATCAGAAGGGTTTCCCAGAAGCTCTTTCCCGGCACCTTCTTCTTGTTCAGGATATAGGCGAAAAAAACGCCGAGCAAAAAGGAAAAGACTGTTGCTATGGCTGCTATTTTCAAAGACAGCAAAATCGGTGACAGCATGGATATCTCCTTTGGCATTTCAGCTGTTAATTTTTTGTAATTCCATTATAACCCGGCTTTTACAGGACTGTAAATCCATACGTTTCAAATACACCCTTTGCATAATCCGTCTGCAGGAATTCGTAAAACTTGGCAGCGGCTTCTCCCTGTGCGGAGTCCTTGATCAATGCAGCAGGGTAAACGATGGGATCATGGCTTTCCCCCGGAAGATCCGTAATAAGCACGCCGGTTTTCATAACCATAGTATCTGTTTTATAGACGAGCCCGCAGTCTACATTGCCGGCATCCACATATTCCAGAACCTGTCTGACATCCTTGGCAAATATGACCTTATCCTGGATCTGATCCCAGATGCCCAGATTCTGAAGCGCCTGCTGCGCATTCTTTCCGGCAGGCACCGATTCCGGCGTTCCGATGGAGATACTGGTGACATCTGCCGAAGTCAGGGATTCATACCCCTGAATTACTCCCTCTTTCTCCGATGCTGCGACCAATGTCATTGCATTACCCAGCAAATTTTTTCTGGAATCGCTCAGGATCAGGCCGGCTTCCTCCAATGTGTCCATGTGACCTTTTGAAGCCGAAAGAAACAGGTCACAGGGCGCACCTTCCGAGATCTGCTTCTGCAGTGCTCCCGATGCGGCGAAATTAAACTGCAGGATTGCATTGCTTTCTTTGGCGTATTCTGCCTGGATCTCGGTCAATGCGTCCGTCAGGCTGGCGGCAGCCGAAATATTGACTTCCACCGCTTCATCGGTCGGACCTTCGACAGCCGGAGCCTCCTCCTTTGCCTGTCCGCCGCAGCCGGTCAGGGCAAGTGCGAGTATCATGAAAAAAAAACAGATCATACTAAACTTCTTCATCATGGTGTATTCTCCTGTTTTTAATAGAATCTTTAAATGCTCAGCAAAAAGATGTTTGTTGTTTGTAGATATCTTAACATGGAAATGATTTCATATCTGTTAAGGATATACAACATTCTCTGTCTTTTTTGATTTGCTCCTACTTGTCCATGAATTTCAGAGATCTGATCATAATCTAAAAGAGGCAAGTTTTAGCATAAGGTATTCGATGAATTAACCTTATCATATGTCAATCAAAAAAACTGTTGCATATACAACAGTTTTGAATCATATACCAAAATTATTATAAATTTTGGTAATCATTCTGGTTTTTAGAATCATAAACTAAGGTAAATTGTTTTCTTTTGTAATCGATCAGTCCTGATTTCCGCATTTGATTTAATTCATTAGAAAGAACACTCCGGTTCACGCATAAATACTGTGCGAACTGGTCCTGATTCATTCCGATATCAAAGGTATCACTTCCGCTTCTTTCTCTGATTAAGCTTAAATATGTAAGGACTCGCTCTCTGAGCGTCCGCTTTGATAAAACGTCAATTTTGTACATGAGGCGGACCACTTCGTTGCTGAGTATTTCACTGCTGTTCGCCATGATTATTTTTTGTATTTCCGGGCTTATAGAATCTGCCTCGAACAATTTGTCATAACGAAGGAAGATGATCTTGCTGTCCGTCTGGCTGATCAGAGTGACCGGGCTTGTCAGCAGAGCGGTGTTGACCGCATCAAGCGAAAATGCTTCCCCCTGGTTATAAATCCTGAGTATTTGGGAATTCCCGTTGAAGTGGTATTTGATACTGATTGCGCTCCCCTTTTCCAGGATCCCTATCCTGTGCACCGGTTCTCCCTGGTTGATTATAATTTGATTCTTTTTATATTCCTTTTCAATTGGATTGGCCGCAGTACAAATGAAAGCCAGATTCTTGTCATCTATCCCTTGGAATATCCTGGAATATTTCAAAACAGAAATCACGTTTTTCGTATCCATATCGATTTCCTCCAACCAATTGAAACGCCAGCGCAGATTGAACTGGATCGGTTTCCATACTTTCAGGCAAAGCCGGTCTCAGATCGGGAACTCAGGCTAACTCCCGATTATCTTATTGTATCACTTCCCGGAGAATAAAACTATATTGACAAAACAGGTTTATGATTATAAACTAATCATGTGGTTTATGGTCATAAACCCGGGAGGAGGCTTATAAATGGAAAATCTGAAGCTATGTGAAAGCGATTACCGTTTTATGCTGGTGGTCTGGGACAACGAGCCGGTGGCGTCGGGTCGCCTTGTAACACTGTGTGCTGAAAAACTCGGCTGGAAAAAGCCCACAACTTATACCGTGCTGCGTAAAATGTGTGAAAAAGGTCTTCTGAAAAACGAGAATACCATTGTTCATGCTCTCGTTCCCAGGGAACAGGTGCAGGCTTTTGAGAGCGAAAGCTTTGTGGAAAGAGCTTTCGACGGCTCACTTCCGCTGTTTCTCGCCTCATTTCTCGGCGGCAAAACCATCTCGGAAAAACAGGCGGACGAACTGAAGCGTCTGATCGATGCGCACAAGGAGAGATGAGTATGGAAACTTTGTTTTTAAAAGTAGTAAACATGAGCATTACGGCCGCCTATATCATACCCGCAGTTATTCTAGTCCGTTTCCTTCTGAGACGGGCTCCGAAAAAATATTCATATCTGTTATGGTCCGTCGTGTTGTTTCGACTGATTTGTCCCGTATCATTTTCAGCGATATTCAGCATTTTTCAAAGGAAACCCTTTGATATGACAACAGCGCAAAGAAGCGGAGGCGCGGCGCTCAATTTTATCCCCGCCGATATCGGGTATATGGAAGCACCAAGCGTAACGGTAGGTATTCCAACCATGAATTCCATCATCAGCGAAAGCCTGCCCGCAACCGCTCCATATGCAAGTTTCAACCCTCTTCAAATATGGATTTTGCTCGGAACGTCACTTTGGTGTACCGGTTTTGCCGTCCTTCTCGTCTGCAGCATCATCTCCTATGTGCGCCTGAAACGCAGCATGGCCACCGCTGTCCGGCTGGATGGCAATGTTTTTGAATCCGACAAAATTCGATCGCCTTTCATTCTCGGCTTGGTCAACCCTCGAATTTACATCCCTTTCGGCTTGGAAGAGCGGGAGCAGTCGTACATCCTCCGGCATGAGCGATATCATTTGAAGCGAATGGATCATCTGATCAAGCCGATAAGTTTTTGCATCCTTGCCCTCCACTGGTTTAATCCCCTTGCCTGGCTTGCCTTTCTCCTCATGACAAAAGACATGGAAATGAGCTGTGATGAAAAGGTGCTTACAGAAACCGGCACGGATATCCCTTCTGGCATTTGCAGCAAACCGGCGTTTTCCGGCAGCAAGCCCGCTTGCATTCGGGGAATCCGGTATTCGGGAGCGTGTAAAGAACATCCTCCGTTTTAAGGCGCCGAAAAGGTGGGTGATTGCTCTGGCTGTTATGCTCTGTACTGCTTCCGCCGCTGCCTGCGCCGCCAACCCGGTCAGCAAAGACGCAGCTGCGGATGGCGATGTGCCCAACGGCAATTACGTATTTGAAAAGCAGATCTATATGAATCCGCTCAGCTCCTTTATCGCCTTTGACGGGTATCAGGAATATTACACGATTACGAACGATATGCTTGTCCTGACGGATGAAGCAGGCAGCAGGCAAAGAATTGAGGTTGCCATTGAGCAGGCCGAACTGAATGAGAAGGAGTTTCAGAACAGCTTTGAAATTAACATAGGCGTTCCTGATATTGCCTCGTTCCGGGAGCGATATCTGTACACGCTGACGGATGCTTCCGGTTCCGAGGTTTATCGGATTTATCAGCTGGATGACGAGCTCTGGCTGGCACGGATGAACCGCGGCAGCAAGATGCACTGGAGTATTTATAAGATCACAAGGTTTGACGGAGACATTCCTTTAAAGGCGGTCATATCCGGAACACAAGACGCAACCGTTCATTTTTTATCTCTGCAAAAGGGTTTTCAGTCCGGATATGACGATGATACCTGTTACAACATCACTCCGGACGATATAAAAGATAACTCCGATTATTCTATTTTCAAATATGGTACCTCCTGTGCCTCCTTCCTGCTGTACGAGGACAAAGTATATCCGCTGGGCATAGGGTTCGGCGGTCCCGGGCTGACCAGCATGGCTCTTGCCGATTTAAACGGCGATGGAAAGCCGGAGCTATATTTTACCTTTTCATTCGGTTCCGGACTTCGCCGCTCTCATGCCGCTTATTTTGACCCGGCTACGAAACAGATTGTCGCTTTTGATTACGTCCACATAAATGAAGATATGATGATTTCAGAAAACGGAAACGGGGGTCTCTCCCTGTATTCTGCCTCCATAATTAATATGGTCAGCTTTGTATATTTTGAAATTGAGAAGAAAGAAAAGATTGCGGATGTTGTCTGTAAAAATGGGCGGATCTCTTTAGATCTGTGACTGCATTTACAATCGAACTACTACGAAGCAGCGACGAAACAACTCCTGCTGACGCGCAGCAGGGCGGTTTTCACAAACCGCCCTGCTTTTGTACTGATTTGAGTTAAATCAGTGTTTAAATTACAG
>JAVBVR010000057.1:0-58528 GCA_036677845.1 Anaerovoracaceae bacterium
ATTTCAGGCACGAAAAGCACCGGAACACCGGTGCTTTTCGGTTTTTTTGATCAATATAGATAAAAAAAGGGATTACCCGGCCAGGATTCCCTCAATCAGTGCCCTCGTTCCTATCTGCATGGTATCACTCCAATCGTTGATTTTTACACGTTTATTATACCATAAATTAGATTATTTGGAAATACATAGAATTACTTTTCGGACAGACTCGCCATAAAAAATACCTCTCAAATTGAGAGGTATTTTTTTATGGTTAATTTTGAGGGATCGAACTCCTGGAAATTAAGGTGAGATCCTCATTGCCCATTTTACGCGGCTTCAGTCGCAATGTAAAATGGGACAGCGTCGGGCGGCAGATGCGACGGAGGAGCAGATGCGAATCCTCTTGCTCATTTTCCGCAGCTTCACGGAAGAATTCCAATCGGCTGAAGCCAGGGAATTCCCGTATGGCACCTACCAGAGATTCCCATGGTAAATCTGGTTAGGTGCGTAAGCTGCAGTGGAAAATGGGACAGCGGCGAATGCAAAGCATTCGCTGGAGCAGACGCAGTCTGCGTTAGGTCCCAATTAATTATGTATATATTGCAAATTGACGTTCAGTGTTAAATTGACGCGATATGTGAATTGCCGTTTCGGGACTTTTCGAGATCAATTTTTAATTGTTTTAAGGTTTCAGCCATAAACTCATTATAACTTGCTTTTATAAAAATGATTTTAAATAAAGCACGGCCGATAAATCCGCTCTTTCCTAATAGCCTTTGATTGCTTAGTTTAAATGAGTATCGCCATCTGACAGATGTTTTGTCTGCAATTGGGGTAAACCACCACTCCCCTAACGCGTATTCTATATTCTGAGCAATCTTAAGTGTATAATTGCTTACTCTATATGAAAAATATCTTTGAGATTCATAATCATCTTGTTTTTCAATAAATGTATGCTCCTCCGTTGCCGTGTTTCCGTCAGCAAGACATACAATTCTTCGATGACCAATATCTCCCAGGTGAATACTATTTATTGTTTTTGTAGCGATAACTCCGGGTATTTTCTTAGTCCCATTCAATTGTATTTCAAGCGGTTTATATACAACCCATTCATAAACCTCCCTGATCGGCGACTCAATCATAATCTCGGTTTCATTTGCTATAAATTTATTGGCATCATTCTTATAATTTGGGACAGTATCTTTTTTTTCCATATCAAACCTCCTGATATTTTAAGCAATATTGTTGACACTGTCAACGCAAATAGTATACCGCCTGCAGGTTGACACTGTCAACAAATTATTATACTATTTAAATAAATAACGAAAAGAGGTAGCCATGAAAGGTAATAATGATACGAAGCAAAGATTGGTCGATGCTACAAGGCAAATGATTGATAGTTCAGGTATTGATTCAGTAAGTATGCGCGAAATCGGTAAAAAAGTTCAGTTATCAAGAAGTGCAGTATATAGGCATTTTAATAACAAAGAAGATTTGCTGGCAGCTATTGCTGTAGAAAACTTTAGGTTTTTAAAAAAGAGCATTTATGGCTTAATTGATGAAATTGATGAGCCGGTTAAAATTTTGGATGCCATTTTAAAGCATTACTACAATTTCGGCATCAGGAATCGGGAACACTATCGCTTAATGTTCGGGTATGAGTGGAACAAAGAGCAGTATCCTGATGTTTATAACACTGCATTTGAAATCTATGGGATTGTTTCAACTTGCATTGTGAAAGCTCAGGAACAAAACCTGATTACGTCTAAATCGGCAAAAGAGCTCACCGCAGTTGCATTTTCATTTATCCACGGTCTTATTGAATTAAAATATGCAGGGCATGATGAAACAGAAAAAGGATTAAATAATGCGGATATTCTAATTGATTTATTTTTGGATGTGCTTAAAGTAGCCTAACATTGGGCTGTGTTTCTAGCTCAGCTGGCAGCGCGCCTGACTGGCAGGCAGGAGGTCGTTCCGCATTGTCCTTTTTCCGCAGCTTTAGCTGCAATGGAAAATGGGACAGCGTAGTGTGCGAAGCACACGGAGGAGCAAGCGGAAGCTTGCGTTAGGTCCACAAAAAAATATCCTTACCGTTAGGTAGGGATATTTTTTTGGTTTATTCAGGGGGAGGATCGAACTCTTGAAATCCAGCTTTTATGGTGATATAATCGGTACAATAAACATGACTATAGTCAGTGAACTTAGTCATTGGAAAATTTTATTTATGAAATTTTAAATTGTTTCACTGTAGAAAAGCAGGAGGAAAAGAAGTATGAAAAAGCAAGTATTACTCATCTTGCTCCGCTTCAGCATGGTGGTAATGATGATGGCTGCGGTATCCATACCGGCGGCGGCAGCCGAAACCATACCCTATTTAGATGCAGAAGGACACACGCAATCGGTACTCGCGACAGCAGTCACAAGCGATATGACCAACTGGAGTACCGGCTGGTACTATGTGTCCGGCAATGTTGAATTGAATAATGTCATTGTCAGTGGAGACGTGCATTTGATTTTAGCTGATGGCTGTAACCTGAAGGCTGCGACAAGTGGACTAAACTCTGCAATTCTCGTCCAGGAGGCAGATAGCCTGACCATTTACGGACAGAGCGGAAACTCAGGTGTATTAACAGCATTATGCAGCGCTGGCGGTTACGCGGGTATCGGCGGCAGCAAGGGCGGTAATTGTGGTACGATTATCATCAATGGCGGCAGGATCACGGCAAGAGGTGGACCCTCCGGCGCAGGCATCGGCGGAGGCATGGACGGTAACGGGGGTACGATTACGATTAACGGCGGCACGGTTACGGTAAACGACGGAACCTACGGCGCGGGCATCGGCGGCGGCAATGGAGGCAGTGGCGGTATCATTACCATCAACGGCGGTACGGTTACGGCAAAATCCTCTAACTACTGCGCGGGCATCGGCGGCGGCAATGGAGGCAGTGGCGGAACGATTACGATTAACGGCGGCACGGTTACGGCAACCAGTGGTTACGGCGGAGCGGGCATCGGCTCCAACGATGCCGGGACAGTCATCATCAACGGCGGCACGGTTACGGCAACCTGTATCTACGGCGGCACAAACATCGGCGGCGGTGCGGGCATTGGCGGCAGCACGGTTACCATCAACGGCGGCAGTGTTATGGCAAAACCGGGGAGTAACAGCGATCAGGCAATAACCGGGACGCTAAAAAACAGCAGGGGTGACAACGTTTACCTCACCACCGTAACCCTTTCGGATGTGGCGGGGAGAACTGCGATAGAAAATTTAACCACAAGCCTTACGGATTATTCCTATGGGATAAATGATATGTATACCGATGTTGACGGCAATCTTTATCTTTACCTTCCCACCGATACGAAAACCACGGCAGTCGCAACCTCTCATTACACGTATTATGGATCTGCTACTACAATCAATAACGGTTCGGCTTCCGAAATGTTTTATATTGTAGTAGTGTCCTCGGTTTCAGTGCCGACGAGCGGCTTCTATAAAGCGGGAGAAGAACTTGATCTCATTGTCCATTTTAATGAAAACGTCATGGTGGATACTTCCGGCGGTGTACCATATATTCCTTTGATTGTCGGAAGCGAGACCAAGCACGCCTTATATCAGTCCGGCAGCGAAACAAGCAGTCTCACGTTTCTCTATACGGTCGGGACAGCCGACTATTGCTCGGACGCCATAGCAGTCGGCAGCAGTATCACATTAAACGGCGGCACAATAACAAGTGGCCATACCGTATCGCCAGCACTGAAGGATGTCGGCAGCACGGAGAACATTTTTGTGGATGGCGTTGCCCCTTCTATAACAATTAGCTCTTCTATATCGGGTGCAACCAATGAGAGTCCCATTCCTATTACATTCACATTCAGCGAGAGTGTGACCGGCTTTGACGCAAGTGCTCTGACGGTTAGCAACGGTGCCGTGTGGGATTTTACAGGCAGCGGAACAACCTACACTGCAGATGTAATCCCATTTTCTGATGGGCTTGTCACAGTTGATATTGCAGAGAATATTGCGCAGGATCAGGCGGGCAACAGAAATACAGCGGCCGCACAATTCTCCTGCACCTATGATTCCAGCGCACCGAGCCTATCCGGCGTGACACCTTCTGCTGATGCAGTTTCAGTTGAAATCAGCGGCAACGTTATTATTCGCTTCAGTGAAGCAATGGGAACGTCTGTGGGTACGATTGCGCTGAAGCCTTTTGACGGGGATGATAGAATCCTCTCTGGCGGCACATGGTCGTGTGATGACACAATCTATACAGTGCCTTACAGTGGTCTTGCTTACGGCACAGACTATACACTGGACATTTTGGGGTTTCAGGATCCGGCCGGAAACGTCATGCCTGCGTATTCCCACGGCTTTACTACTGAGCTGGAGCCGCTAGTCCCATCGGTATCGCCGGAAAACCTGACTGTCGGCAAAGGCGGTACAGCCAGCTTTTCCGTGGCACTAGGGCAGGGAACCGCTGCGGCAACTCTGGCTGACATTTCAGTCGATGACATCGACATCATCCAGCTTAATCCCGTTTCTCTACTGGAAAACAATTCTGTGACTGTTGCCGCTCTGGAGATCGGAACGGCTGTGATCACCGTAACCTTTAACGATACGGCTGATACCGAAAAAACGATTTCAGTCGCCGTAGAAGCAGGGCCGCCTGTATGGCCCACAGACAGCAGTCTCGCATTCTCCGGGGTGACACAGACAACCGCAGCCTTAATCTGGCCGGAGGCAGCCGGCTTAGTTCCGGTCACGGGGTATCAAATTTATCAGAACGGGGTGCTGGTTGATACCGTGGACAGCTTGACCCTTTCTTATAACATAACCGGACTTACCTCTAATACAACCTACAGCTTTCAGGTGCAGGCCGGCAATGGGGACGGAATCTGGAGTTCAAACGGACCCACGGCCAGCGTAACCACAAGGGCTCCATCTTCCGGAAGATCAAGCAGTTCTTCTGTTGAGGATGTAAAAAAAGAAAATCCGTCAACAGACAATCCATTTACCGACGTGGCTTTAACCGACTGGTCTTATGACGGTGTGATGTACGTTTACAAAAATGGCTTGATGCGCGGGTCTGATACCGGCAGCTTCAATCTCAACGGTGTCATGACGCGGGCTATGGCAGTCGTTGTACTCAATCGGCTCAGCGGCGACACCGTCGGTTATATCAACGAGTTTTCGGATGTAGGATCTGGAGCATGGTACGAGAGCGCAGTGGCATGGGCTTCAGCCAATGGAATCACAAGCGGCACTGGTGCTAACAGATTTAATCCTGCCGGAGGAATTACACGCCAGCAACTGTCCGTCATGTTGTATAACTATGCGAAACTCAAAGGTATCGACGTTTCTCTTGAAAATAATACCTACATTCTATCCTTCAAAGACTCGCAATGTATTTCGGATTACGCATTTTCTGCACTTCAATGGGCTTGTGGTGCCGGCATTCTCCAAGGAGATACGGATGGCAAGCTGCTTCCGCAGGGCGTTACTACCCGTGCAGAGTTTGTTACGATGTTGCAGCGGTTTCTTGAAAGCGCAGCAGTTAACTGATAGTGCAAAAAATGGAATAGATTGATTTTAGAAGTAGTAACATTTTGTAATTATTAAGGAGGGGAGCTTGAATTATGATAAAAGAAAAGGCAGGTCGAAGGCAAGAGCAAGCGGCTGAAACGAAAAGAAAATTATATGAGGTTGCCGGTCATCTATTCGGGAAATACGGTTTTGACGATGTAACAGTAGACGAGATTGTGGAGGCTGCAGGAGTATCAAAGGGCACTTTCTATGTGCATTTTGAATCAAAGGACGCACTCATTGCTGATTTTCTATCCGATTATGTCCGGAGTGTTGATACGGACTATAACGCCCATCTGGCTTGCCTTCCCGCCGGGATGAAGGCGTCAGAAATAGTCCTTTCTCTGGTTGAAAAAATTTCCGATGTGCTCACCGACACCATCGGCCATAATAGAATGAGAATCGTGTATAAGATGCAGCTTACGGAAGCCATTAGCATGGAAGCTGTTAAGGGTTACAATCGAGAGCTTTATAAAATATTCTCTCACGTCCTGGCAAAGGGAATTGAGCAGAAAGAATTCGATGCCGACCTTGCGCTTGACGACATAACAAAGCACTTTGTTATGGCTATGCGCGGGTTAAGCTATGAATGGTGCATACGATACCCAGACTTCGATTTGAAGGATCAGGCCCTGAAACATTTTCGAATCCTAGTACGGGGTATACATTCCTCCTTTCCGCTGTAGGATTCTTTGTTTGCCTGGTTCCTTAAACCAATGGGAATCAAGGCACTCCTCGCGAAACTCGCCATTGATTGATATATGCGTTTCTGTTATCGAAATCTTTTGCAGAACAGGCCAAGATAATGTATAATCAATTTACCGAATACATTCAGTTAGATTGCTGTTCAGCAGAGAATAGGAGGGGCTTGAAGTGGCGCGAATTGAAGAAATCAAAGCATTAATAGAAGACGGAGACACAAAAGCAATTACCGGTATGGTCCGGGAAGCACTTGATGGCGGAAGCACTGCGGAAGAGATTCTGCAGGCAATGATAGACTCCATGGGTGTTGTCGGAGAACAATTCTCAATCGGTGAAATCTTTATACCGGAAATGCTCATGGCGGCGAAGGCAATGTCCAATGGCATTGATGTACTGAAACCGCTGTTAATCAATCGTGAAGCCAGCTCACTGGGAACCTGTATCATTGGCACTGTAGAAGGGGATTTGCATGATATCGGTAAAAGACTTGTTTCCATCATGATCGAAAGTGTCGGATTCCAAATCGTGGACCTTGGAGTAGACGTGCCAACCGCTAAATGGGTGGATGCTGTGAAAGAAAATCAAAATGTCACCTTGGTTGCTTGTTCCGGACTTCTGACAACCACAATGCCGGCGATGAGAGATGCGGTTAAAACCCTGAAAGACAGTGGACTGTCCGGATTCAAAGTGATTGTGGGCGGAGCATCGGTCACTAAGAACTTTGCCAGTGAAATCGGTGCTGACGGATATTCCGAGGATGCCGGTGCTGCAGCCGTGAAAGCAGTTGAATTGGTTAAAGCAATGTAACGAAAGGTGGGGTTCAGTTGCTGACAAGGAAACAGAATTTAATTGAAGCCATGCGCGGAGGGAGTCCCGATCGATTTGTCAATCAATTTGAATTTATGGATTTGATTATGGAAGCCCCCAGGGACAACCGGCCTGCTCCGGGCGGGCGCTGCAAAAGCAAATGGGGTATTACCTTCATTTGGCCGGAGGGTCAATTGGGAGTATTTCCCTTACACGATGCCGAGCATAAGGTCCTGAAGGATATCACCGATTGGCGGAAGTATGTTCATGCACCGGAAATTGATACTTCCGAAGAGGTTTGGGCGGCAGCTGTTGATCATGCGAATCGTGTCGACCGTAATGAACAATATGTAGCGGGCCTGTATTTATCGGGAATTTTTGAAATGACGCATCATCTCATGGGAATGGATACTGCCATGATGGCGTTCTATGAAGAGCCTGAAGCCATGCATGAGCTCATTGATTACCTAACGGAGTATGAACTGGACTATGCCAAGGTAATCATGGATAAAATCCACCCGGACTGTATTTTTCATCATGATGACTGGGGAAGTCAAAAGTCCTCTCTTATTTCACCCAAAATGTTTCACGAATTTTTTGTACCGGCGTATAAAAAGATATACGGCTTCTATAAAGCCAACGGTGTAGAACTGATCGTGCACCACAATGATTCTTACAGCGCCAATCTGGTTCCCCATATGATCGAAATGGGAATTGATATTTGGCAGGGTGTTATGACGACGAACAATACGCCGGAATTGATTCAGAAATATGGCGGACAAATTACTTTTATGGGAGATATCGACAGCGGTATCGTCGATTTCCCGGATTGGACGCCGGAAATAGTAGCCAGAGAAACTGAGAGAGCCTGCCGCAATTGCGGAAAACTGTATTTCATCCCCTGCCTGACTCAGGGATTAAGCAGGAGTTCCTTTCCGGGAGTGTACGAGGAAGTCGGCAAAGCAATCGAAAAAATGAGCCAAGAAATGTTCTAAATCACAAGGAATTTCTTTAGAGGATTCGCGCTTTCAAAAGGTGCGGATCCTTTTTAAGCAGTGGCCTGAAATAGAAACCAGCCCTCCCTGACCGAAAACTGGAAAACACCGCCATGCTTTTCCACGATATGAGCCATGCTTTTTGTACCAAAGCCATGCCCCGGTTCTTTTGATACAGGCAGTCCATGATGGAAAATCGGTTCTGACTGATAGCTGTTGCGAATATCAATGCACAGCTTCGTATTCTTGGAATACAGACGCAGCCGGATAATGCGTTTGTTGCTGTCAGCTACATTTTCACAGGCATATATGGCATTTTCCAAAGCATTTGACAATAATGAACATAGCTCGGTGTCACTGAAGGAAAGCGAGTCAGGCAGCTTTGCATCTATCGTCAACAGGATTTTCGACTGTTTTGCTTTGGTGGCGAAAGCGGACAAAATCAGATTGACGGTTTCGTTTTCACAAAAGCGTATGGGCGTGATGGCGTCCATGTCGGACTGGGCGGTCTGCAGGTACTCTTTGATTTCCTCTATCTGCTCCTTGGAGGCCAGTCCCTGTAAAAGAGAAAAATGGTGGCGCATATCGTGCCGATAGGCCGCGGCGTTCTGCTGCAGCTGCCGTAGAGAAGCAAACTCTGCTTGTGCCAGCCTAAACTGCGCATCCAGCATATCCCGCTCTCTTTGAAGGCTTGCCTGTTTTTGCGTCTCTGCGTAGTAAAGGATGACAAACACAAAATAGAACACAGATATTGCTGAGGGCATGAACTGAACAGCCCATTTCGTGCCTTGATAAAGCACATCGGTGTAGATGGTGGTAACGTAGTCGAACAGATAGTAAAAAAGCGGCACCCCGCCTAAAAACAAGCAAGATTTATCGGATTTCTCCATCAGCTCGCGGACGGACCCGGCCACATATTTTTTCAGAAAATAATAGGACAGAAAAATAGCTGCAACATAAAAAACGTGGTCTGCAAGTCTGCTGTCAAAAACAGCTCCCGCAAGGAAACCGATCCAGCGCGGCGCTTGACAGCAAAGATAGCCGGAAAGCACACTGACGGCGGATATGAGCCACGGACGCTTATGATACAGTGAAAATATAAATACCAGCGGTAGATGGATAATCAGCGGATACAGTTTTGACGTCATATCCAAGCCCAAAAACCACCAGCTGGCGGTCTGGACAAAAAGAAAAAATGCACAGAGCAAGCCGGTAATGTGCTTGTTTTTCCTTGTGGGTTCTATTCCCGCAAAGAGAACCGACACCGCTATGCCAAAGACCAGAGAGAATCCGAATCGCAGGAGTCCTATCACAGTTATTATCATTTTAAAGCGCCTCCTTCCATTTGATTATTCCCCTTCCATCTGATAAGCCAGATATTGCTGCTTTATCTCCCGCGCCTTTCCTTGGGCAATCGGAACAGATGAAAGTGTCTGCAAGGTCACCTTATGATTTTCGATGGTATCCACATACTGCATATTCACAATATAGGAACGGTGTGTTTTGATAAAACGCCCATATCTCAACAGGTTATCACAGACAGAGGTAAAAGAATCCGCGCACTCAATCACCTTACCGGACAACAAGTGATACAACACATTCCTGCCAATCACCTCGGCAAAGACCAAATTAGAAATCAGGATTCTTTGAATTCCCTCATTACTCTTAACGATAACCGCATCGTCATTTTTTTCGACTTTTATATGCTCCAATGTTTCGTCAAAGGTAAAGAACAATTTGCTTTTTGATATTGGTTTTAGTACATAATTGATAGCTTTTACCGAATAGCTTTCCAAAGCAAACTCAGGCGATGAGGTAAAGAACAAAATCGGCGCGGTTTTGTCAAAGCCACGGATTTCCTTTGCCACATCAATACCCGTAAAGCCCGGCATAATGATATCCAGACAGTATACATCAAACCGCTTTCCTTTTTCTAATGCTGAAATCAGATCAAATCCGTTTGAAAAGACGGCGTATTCGCAGTTTAAATTTTTTGATGATCTGTATTGGTTAATCAACTGAATCATATTTGTTAATTCGTCTATATTGTCATCACAGATCGCAAATTGCAGCATAAACACCCCTCTATTCTTCCGATTTCGGCAAATTATCATAATCATACCATAATGATCAAATATTTAACACTATGAATCATATCGAAAAATCACGATCCGATCAATAAAATGTGTTTCGTGCCGAAAAAAACATGTTTCGTGCAGCGGACGGTTTTTTTTGGAAAATTTCTGATAAATTCGACCTATGAGCGCAAAGAAACTTCAATTCGACTAAAAATAACAAGGAGGATTTAAGATGTTAACAACTTTCATTGCAATCATCGCAATTGCTGCGGTCATTGTTCTGTGGATTATCTCTACCCAGCGCAAATTGGTCGTGCTTGATGAGAATGTCAGCAATGCCATGAGTCAGATCGGGGTGCAGCTGTCGAGCCGTTTTGATGCGCTGACGGCACTTTTAGATTTGACGAAGGGCTATGCCAAACACGAAAGCGAAACACTGATTGAAACAATCAAATCAGGAAGAAGCATGATTACCGCAAAATCCACACCGAATGATGTGCTGCGGCAAGAAGGGATTATTGATGAAGCTCTGGGCAGGATCGCCATGGTATCGGAGCAATACCCCGAATTAAAGGCAGACCAAACATACATCAAAACTATGGATGCGGTGCAAGCCTTTGAAAACATGGTGCGCACCAGCCGCCTAATCTACAACGACAGCGTCACAAAGCTGAACCGGGAAATCCGTATGTTCCCGGTCTCCATAATTGCCAGGATGTTGGGCTTCCATCAAAGAGAGTATTTGGAGGAGCAGGCGGCCAAGGCGGATATGCCCAGCATGAAATGAGGTGCCCTATTTCCGGGGGCACCGGAGCAGTTCGTCGGTCCTGGAGCTGCGGGGGCACAGGCGGTACATACAACCGCTGGACCTAGTGTCGATGCTATCGAGGAAATCTTAAAATACAAGACACTGATGGAAGAAGGAGTCATTTCCCAGCAGGAGTTTGACGCAAAGAAAAAACAGCTCCTTGGCATTTGAAAAAGAGAAGGATCCAACCACGCAGAATTCCGCTTCGTCCCTGTTGAATAGGAGGAAGCGCTGGAAAGCGGAGGAATATAAAAAGTGTGATTGATTAAACGTGGTAATTATTAAAAGGAGGAACCAACACATGAAAAAACCAATTAGTTTTATTTTAATCCTATGCATGGTGCTTGCCATGATGCCCATGATGAGCATCACCGCAAGCGCAGCGGCAGGTGATCCCTTCACGGCAAATATTACTGTGGGCGGATTGGATGTTCCCTGCACCTTTACGGTGATTGCAGAGCCTGATGGGGCTACCCCCGGCGCGGTGCAGATTGGTACAGGAACAGGCTCGGCGATTCCAACCACTGCCGCGGGCGTGCTTACCATTCCCGCCTCCATAACGGATCCGGTCACTGGAACTAGCTATGATGTCACGAAGATAGGGGATAATGCTTTCAATAGATGCTACGAACTAACCGGAACTTTGACCATCCCTGACTCGGTGACTTCAATTGGAGCGTCTGCTTTTTACCTTTGCTATAATTTAACCGGAACTTTGACCATTCCTGACTCGGTTACCGAGATGGGGGATAATGCTTTCTATTATTGCAGTAAATTAACTGGACTCGAGTTAACAGGGAGCGCTCTTACCAGGATTGAAAATAGTACTTTCGCTAATTGCGACGAACTAACCGGTCTATTGACCATCCCAGCGGGGGTTACTTCGATTGGAAATTATGCATTCTATAATTGCAGAAAATTATCAGGACTTCAGTTAACGGGCAGCGCCCTCGAAACGATTGGGTCTTTTGCTTTCTACAATTGCGGCCAATTAACCGGAACTCTGACCATCCCTGCTTCAGTTACCACGATTGGAGCGTCTGCCTTTGAAATATATGGTTTTATGGGGTATCGTGGGATTTCAGAACTTGAGTTTGCGGCGGATAGTCAGTTGTTATCGATCGGGAACAAAGCTTTCAGTAATAACAATGAAATAACCGGAACCTTGACCATCCCTGCCTCAGTTCGTACGATTGGGGAGTATGCTTTCAGCGGTTGCACCAGTTTTTCAGAACTTCAGTTAACGGGCAGCGCCCTTACCTCTATCGGAAGAGGTGCTTTTTCAGGCTGCAATTTTACCGGTTCGTTGACCATCCCTGACTCGATTACCACGATTGAGCCGTATACTTTCCAATATTGTGACTTTACCGGTCCATTGAACATTCCAGCCTCGGTTACTACGATTGGGGAGTATGCTTTCAACGGTTGCACCAGTTTTTCCGCACTTCAGTTTGCCTCAGGAAGCAACCTTACCTTTATCGGACCCAGAGCTTTCCAAAATTGCAGCGGATTAACCGGTTCATTGAACCTCCCCGCATCGGTTACTTCGATTGGGAATGCTGCTTTCTATAATTGCAGTCGATTAACCGGTGATTTGACCATCCCGGCATCGGTTACCAGGATTGAGAGTAGTGCTTTCTACAATTGCACCAGCCTTTCCGCACTCCGGTTTGCTTCAGGGAGTAATCTTACCTATCTCGGTCAGAGCGCTTTCCAAAATTGCAGCGGATTAACCGGTAATTTGATCATCCCTGAAGGGGTAAAGGAGATTTATGGTGCTGCGTTCCGCAATTGCTCCGGTCTTGACGGTACTTTAACGCTTCCTGCCTCCCTCACATATATGGGAGAGTATGCTTTCACCAGTTGCGGTGGATTAACCGGCCCATTAACCATCCCCGCCTCGATTACTCATATTCATAATGATACTTTCGCGGGTTGCAGCGGTTTTACCTCCCTCCGGTTTGCTTCAGGAAGCAATCTTATCTTTCTCGGACAGAGAGCTTTCCAAAATTGCAGCGGATTAACCGGTGCTTTGACCATCCCAGCCTCGGTGAATAATATGGGGGATAATGTTTTTAATGGCTGCGGCGGACTTACTGCTTTGGAATTGCAGAGAAATTCACTGCCGTCAACGATGGGAACGAATGTATTTAAAGATTGCAGCGATTTAGCCAAACTCATTGTTCCTGCCGCCTGGACCGGCAGTGATTCTGTAACCCTGAACGGAATTGCGGCTCCTTTCGCAATCGGAACCGGAAATATGGTCAAAGACGCAGGACTTATGAGCGTGCTTAGCCAAACAGTAACAGCGTCGACAGGTGGGGACGGAAACACTACCGGGACTGCAATTACCTGGTCGATCAGCGTGGCGGATACGGTAACGCAAGTTGCAAAGGGAGATATTGTACCTGCAGCTCATTCGACTGCAAAGCTTTATTCCAATGCGGGCTTTGATGCAAATGAAGATCAAGCAATAACACTTTCAGCAGGAGAGACATCAGTTTATATTAAAGTAACGGCAACCGATACTGGAACAATAAGATACCACAAAGTTAGAATTAATAAAGCCGCAGCTCCGACCCCAGAAATTTCTGCAGCCAGCGTAACAATCACAGCCCCTGCCCGTGGAGCAGCGCCGCAGGATGCAGATCAGGCAGAAGCGGCAACGTCTAATGCTTACTATACCGTAACCGGCCTGACCTGGAACGAGGATCTGACAGCAGACGGTAAATTCAAAGCAAGTCAGGTCTACACCGCCACAGTGACGCTGACCTCGAAGAACGGCAAGAAATTCCAGGCCGGAGCGTTTACACCGATAATAGCGGGGGCGGCTTCGGTAGGGACAACTGCGACAAGCGGCGGCAATGTGATTGGAAATACCGTAGCCTTTACAGTAACCTACGCTGCAACGGCAGCCTCCGATAGCGGCGGCGGTTCTGGCGGTGGAGGCTCAAGCGCATCCACCGTTGTAACCAAGATTGAAAGCGGCGGAAATGTGACCGGAACGAATTTAGAGAATCTCGTGAAAGAAGGCAAAAAGCTGACCGTCGAGGGCAAAGCCGGCGAAAAGCTGATATTTGACACGGAAGCCTTGAAAAATATCAACGGCCAGACCAAAGACAGCGTGAAAGTGGAAATCAAGGATGTTTCCGCGGAGCATAAAAACGAACATCCTGATCGACTGGTCGTATCCCTGACCATCACTGCGGGAGGCAAGCACATCACCAGCTTCGGAAAGGGAACGGCAACGGTATCCCTTCCTTATGAGCTGAAAGCGGGTGAAAAAGCGGAGGACGTTACCGTATGGTATCTGGCGGAGGACGGCACCATGAGCGAAGTCCCCTGCACCTATGATCCTGCTGCCAAGCTGGCGACCTTCAAGGTCAACCACTTCTCACTCTATATCGTAGGTACTGCGGACACCGGCACATGGACAAATTCCTTCCGAGATGTAAAGGAAAGCAGCTGGTACTATGATGCAGTCCGCTATGTTTCGGCAAACGGACTGATGCAGGGCACGTCAGACACTGGCTTCAACCCCCGAGGAAAAACCACACGGAGCATGATCGTCACCATCCTCTGGCGCATGGAAAATCAGCCGAAGGCGGCAAAGGACATCACCTTTACCGATGTGAAAACCGGCAAGTATTATCACGACGCAGTGGCCTGGGCCTCTGAAAAGGGCATCGTGGGCGGCTACTCCGCCGAACGGTTTGCACCGGAGGACAACATCACAAGAGAACAGCTGGCGGTGATTCTGCATAACTATGCGGCGAGCAAAGGCTACAAAACGACCGCTTCCGGAGACCTTTCCGCATTCAGCGATGCCGGAACGATCCACAAGTGGGGAAAAGACGCCATGAGCTGGGCAAATGCCGAAGGTCTGATCAACGGCACCGGCAGCAGTCTGATCGATCCTCTCGGTGCTGCAGAACGTTCTCAGGTGGCGGCCATCCTCCAGCGGTTTGTGGAGAATAGCAAAAAATAATGCGACAACCGGAGGCGGATGAATCACTTCCGAAAATTTTAAGGGCATCCCTTGCGGGGTATCCCCGCTGGGGCATCTCCGCCGGGGATGCCTTTATACTGCCAATCGCAGGCATCTATATCTCAAGTAGGAAATCGACGATGTTTCTGACCTTTATCCCTTCATATGAGCTCACATAGCTCCTGTCCATGAACAACACCACTTTTCCGGGTTCAAAGGTATTAAAGCTAAAGCATTGGAACCGGTGATGTAGATATCAACGTCGAAATCTACGCGAAGCGAATTGAATTTTAATACAGATGAAGCCCAAAGTACCCTGCCGTTAAATCTTGAATTGTATAAACGGAAACAGTAGTCTATAATTAATTATACAGATCAGAGCATAATGAAACAGATTTTAAGGAGGTTCCTATGAATCACTTGAAAGAGAATGAATGGATTGTCATAAATGATATGCTGCTGGAGTTTTATTCGATTGATGACATAACGTATGTGAAAGAGAGATTTCTGCACATGATTCGCCTGCTTATTCCATACAATCAGGCAAGCTTTACATATATTGACAAACAAAGCAAGTCCATTGATATGAATCGATCTGTCTTTGTTGATATCGACGAGGAACTGTTAAAGCTTTATAATGAGTCCCATTATAAATCAGACTATGTTTTTAACACTTTTAATTATATGAAATCTGTTGCGTATCGGGATACAGATATCCTGGAAGACAGCATCCGAAAGAAAACAAAATTCTATCAGGAATTCCTGCTTCCAATGAATGTACCCTTTGCAGGCGGATTGATTCTTGTGAAAGATACCGAGCTGTTAGGTGTTGTAACCCTATTCCGGTCAAGGGAATACGGAGATTTGAGCGACAAGGACATGTTTATCTTAGATCTATTTAAAAATCACATCACGAATATTCTATATAAGCTGGATCATCAGACGTCGATCATAACCAATATCAGTGACAAGAAGTACAAGCTGATCAAGGAGCATAATTTATCGATCCGCGAGCTCGAGATCGTAGAGTTGATTCTGAATGGGCTTTCAAATAATGAGATCGGCAATCAGTTGATGATCAGTACATCAACCGTAAAAAAGCATGTCTATAATATCTTCACAAAGTTCAATGTCAATAGCAGGTCGCAGCTGATTACGCAGGTCAATAGAACTTAAGTAGTACTTGTTCCGATAAGGTTCTATTATATTAAAACTCATAATCAATACTATGACTGATTTCAAAATTTTCAGATAAGAGTATACTCAACATATACTCTTTTTTTATGCAATTGAGGAAGTCAGGAGGAAAGCAAGAAATGATCGATTTGAAGCCATGGGGAGGACTGAATGCAAAGAATATTGCGGAGGCTAATATTTGTGTAATGGGCATACCATTTGACGGGGCAGTCAGCTGCGGGAAAGGAGCAGCAGCGGCGCCCGAGGTGATAAGGTCTCTTTCGCGGTATCTGCCTGCCACAACAGAAACCGGAAAAATTCTCTCGGATATTAAAATTTATGATGAGGGAGATGTTCCGGTTGATTTGGACTGGGAAAGGTATTATGGGACAGTTGAAACAGAGGCATATATGCTGATGAAAGAGGATAAATTCTGCCTGTTCATCGGCGGGGACCATTCGGTGACCATCCCATTACATAAAGCGTTTGGAAGGCACTGCAAAGAGAAAGGACATAATAAAATCGGTGTCATTCATTTTGATTCCCATGCTGATATCTGTGATTCCTATGACAATCACAAATGGTCCCATGCCTGCACGGAAAGAAGAGCAGTCGAAGATGTTATATCGCCTGCAGACCTGGCGTTTGTCGGGCTGCGTTCCTATGAAATTGAAGAGCTTGAGTTTTTTGATCTTCATCCGGAAATTCTCGTAATAAAAGCCTATGATGTTTTCAAGGATGGTTACATGGCTGCCTGCAAAAAGCTTTCAGATCGCTTCAAAGACTATGATGCGGTGTATCTTACCCTTGACATAGACGTCCTTGATCCGGCTTATGCTCCCGGAACCGGAACGCCGGAGGCAGGAGGTCTTACGAGCAGAGAAATGCTCGAGCTGACGAAGCTCATGATCTCATCCCTTCCGATCAAGGCAATGGATGTTGTTGAAGTATCCCCTTCCCTTGATCAGAAAAACAACATTACTTCATGGGCAGCACTGAAAATCATGTATGAAGTTTTCGGCTGCATAAACGATAAAGAGATTTTATAACGGGGGTTTTTAATGAGTGGAAAGAAAATAATCAATGCAAAGGTCTACACAGTAGATAAAAATCAACCCTGGGCCGAGGCTGTCGCAATGAAGGACGGCAAAATTACGGCCATCGGCAGTAATGAGGATATTTTGAATTATCAAATGGAGTCGACGGAACTGATCGATGCAAAAGGCAGACTGGTTCTTCCGGGCTTCATTGACAACCACTGCCATCCCACAGCTTATACATACAAGGCAAATGCCGCCGACCTGTTCTCCTGTACAAGAGTAGAAGAGTATCAGGCTGTTTTGAAGAATTATTATGAGCAGAATCCTGATCTTAAGGTGGTAAAAGGAGTCGGATGGTTTTATTCAGATTTTCCGGCTGGAGGTCCGAATAAAAAAGATTTGGACCAAGTAATACCAAATAAACCGGTTATGATCTATTCTGGCGACTTGCATTCTCTTTGGGTTAATTCCAAGGCATTAGAGATGGCCGGCATTGACAGGAATTCAGAGAATCCGTACGGAGGAGAGTTTTTAAAGGATAAAAACGGTGACCCAACCGGTTATATCAATGAAACGCCTGCCGTCAAGGTGATCGAATCGCGAATTTCATCCTTCGGTGTTGAGGAATACAAGAAGGGGATCCTGAAGTTCTTCGCCCATGCGAATGAAGCTGGGATCACAACGGTTCACGACGCCGGGATTTTGGAAGAGAACGGGTTGCCCGCATATAAGGCTTTAAATGATGGCGACTATACTGTAAATGTTTTCTGCGACTGCATGGTCGCACCGGAGATGATCACGAAGCCGGAAGATATCCTGGAGCTGATCAACGATTATAAAGAGACACAAAACCGTTACTTTCAATGCAATACGGTGAAATTCTTTATGGACGGGGTGCCGGAAGCAAATACTGCTGTTATGGAACAGGATTATCTTAACGAACCGGGCAACAAGGGTGAGCCGCAATGGAAGGACTTGAAATTCTTCAATCAAGCTTGCGAATTTGTAGACAAACAAGGCTTGCAGATCCATGTGCACGCGATCGGTGATAGAGCGGTAAGGTATACTGTTGATGCGCTTGAATTTGCCGCATCCCAAAATGGAAAACGCGACAGCAGGCATATGGTTGCCCACCTTCAACTGTGCAGCGAGGATGACGTATGCCGCATGAAAGAATTGGGAGCGGTGATCGTTCCAACCGCATTCTGGTTTGAAAAAGGAGATTTATACTATCAGGTAGAGCTGTTTAATCTCGGAAAAGACAGAGCGGATCATGAGTATAGGATGAAAAGCTTCCTTGATGCGGGACTTGTGGTGGCCTGCGGGAGCGACGCTCCGGTCGGGATAAGCGTACCGATCACAAAAGTACCTTTTGCGCCGGTTCTTGCCATTCAGCAGGGGATGACCAGATGCAATGTTTATAAAGACGCGTCTGAACTTGAGAATGTCTTGAATCCAAGCGAACGGGTTTCACTTGAAGATATGATCAGAACCTATACGATCAACGGTGCTGTTTCCAATTTTGCCGAGGATCGAATCGGATCTATCACAGTCGGCAAAGATGCGGACCTTATCATTCTTGACCAGGATCTTTTCAGCATCCCTGTAACTGAAATACATAAAACGAGCATTGTAATGACCATTTTTAACGGTGAAGTAGTTTATCAAATCTAATTTAATTTATAATTAAAAAGGAGGACTCATATGAATAATCGTTTATCGGTCGGAGTAAAAATCGGATACGGTTTCGGTACTTTTGGCGAATGCCTGGCAATGAACACATTTTATATCTTTTTTCTCTTCTTTTTAACCAACGCCGCGGGCGTCAGCGCTTCTGCAGCAGGGACTATTTCTGCCATTGCAGTATTCTGGGGTGCGTTCACGGATTTGATTGCGGGAGCCAAGTCTGACTCCAGCCTTAATCCGAAAGGCAGGAGAAGACCTTTCATGTTCAAAGCTGCTATTCCGTTGGGGATCATTACGTTTTTAATGTACAGCGATTTTTCATTTCTCCCCGACAGTGCGAAGTTTGTTTACTTTCTTGCAGCAAGCCTGATATTCTGGCTGTCGCTTTCCTTTACTGACATCCCATATCTTTCGTTGGGTTCGGAAATCAGCGGCGATTATGAGGAACGAAATACCATACGGGCAATCGCCAATGTACTGAATTACGGCGGCATGATCTTGGCGAGTTCCGGCACGCTGATGCTTGTTGTGAAGTTTTCCGGAGAAGCCGGGACCGCTGATCCAAGGGGATGGTCGTCAGTAGGCCTTATTTTCGGTGTGCTCACGCTGCTCGCATACTGGATTGCTGCTGTTGCAACAAAAGGAAAGGAACCGGCCAATATTCCAGCCCCAGTAGAAACCAACGCGACGAAAACGAGCTTTATTAAGTCCTGCATTGAGGTTTTATCCATTAAACCATACCGTTATATTATGATGTACACGGTCTTCGGATATGGCGCCGTTTTGATTTTTACGAGTATTTATATTTACTTCCTGTCCTATAACATGGCATTTACAGAGGGACAATCGGCAATGTATATGCTGATCTACAGCATCATGGTTATCGTTATCTCATCTGTTTTAGCCGGTATCGGAACAAAAATAGAAAAAAGAACCGTGGTTTGTGCCGCTACATTTTTAATCGGCGTCGCAATGATCATTGCAAAATTCACCGGTCTTACCCCGACTACGCTCTACGTTATTTTCTTCCTGTTTGCTTTTGCAATCAGCGCGTATTTTGTTCAGATCTATTCGATGGTCTATGATATTTGCGATCTGGACCAGTTCGTAAACGGCGGCGGAAGAGAAGGAATTATCATTTCTCTATTCTATTTTGTCGGTAAAATCATTGGAGGTATCGCAATGTTTGCGGTTGGATGGATTCTTACATATGCTGGTTACGATCCAAGCCTGATGGAGCAATCGGCTGAAACGCTCGCAGGAATCGCAACGGGCTCCCTGCTGATACCCGGAATAGGCTTTTTGATCGGTGCAATCGCTATGCTGAAGTACCCGATCAATCAGAAGAATTTCAGCGCCTTGCAGCAGGCAAACGGAGCAAAATCGCTAGGAAATGAGTTCTCAACAGAAAGTTTCTCAGAACTGCTGTAGTTAACTTTGCAAAATCATCCTTTCAGAGAAGGGAATGGGAGAGCACTCAGAATTTTTCTCAAGCAGCTGGCTGAAAATGCCGGATGGTATATCGCTTACGAAGATATGGAAGCCGAAGAATTATTGGGTGCTGATATAAAATCCTTTCAAGGCGATTATTTTCCATTAATGAAATTGATTGAAAAGCATATAGCTGAGTATAAATGATGAGGTCCTTTTATAGCTTAACGCAAAAGGGGACAAGCGGCAGCTTGCGTCAGGTCCGCCAAATAAACATCCTTACCATCTGGTAGGGATGTTTATTTGGTTAATTTTATCGGAAAGTAAAGTTACTTCTGAAAATTACTATTGACATTAAATCGTACTGACAGTACAATAATCATAACAAAAGTACGATAAGGTGGAGTGGACTATGGGAACTAAGAAAAAAGCAACCTTGATTAAGTTCAACAGGGAAAATATTATTGCAACAGCCAAAAGGCTTTTTGAGATGAACGGGATCGCGCAAACCACAATGGATGATATTGCGAGAGAAGCGGATTATAGCAAATCCACGATTTATGTATACTTTAAAAGCAAGGAAGACATCTATAACCACATTCTTTGCGAACATATGGTTATATTGAAGGAGCGGCTAAATGAATGTGTTAGTAATACGGAAGACTTTGAACAAGGTTATTATAAAATATGTGAGAGTCTGGTGAACTTCAACGAGGAATATCCATTGTATTATTCAAGCCTGCTGGGAGAGCTAACTGCGTCTGCAGATAAAATGAGAAGTGATTCAGTTCTTTCGGAAATCTATAAAGTAGGAGAAGAGATCAATAAAATCATCTTAGCGTTTCTTAAGTCAGCGTTTGAGAAGAAAATAATCCGGGAAGATTTACCGCTATTACCGACGGTGTTTTATGTCTGGTCGGGTATTAGTGGGATTATTCAAATGGCAAGTAATAAGCGGGAGTATCTTGAGGCCCGTTTAGGAATGGATCATGAAAACTACTTAAAGTTCGCTTTTGAGTCTTTTTATAACTCGATAAGCAGGGAGTCAACCCAATGAAGGAGAAAAGAAAATGAATAATAAGGTTTTAATTATATGTGAAACCATTTATAACGGAAATACTATGAAATTGGCATCTGCAATGTCCGTCAAGCTAAATTGCAATGTTGTAAATGTCAGCACAGCAAGGAAAATGGATCTTTCGTCTTATGATGTCATCGGGTTGGGAAGCGGCATATATTTCACAGCACATCATCCTGATTTAATTGAGCTGACAGACAAACTTAATATTGGCAAAAAGGTATTTCTATTCTCAACGCATGGAGCACCTTTTCTTGGAAAATACCACATGCCTTTGAAAACTGCATTGAAGGAGAGGGGCGCAATAATTATCGGTGAGTTTTCCTGCAGGGGTTATGACTGTACAGGTCCATTCAACATATATCATGGAGGCAACAAGGGAAAACCAAATGAAAATGACCAGCGTAGAGCACAGAAATTCGTAAATAATATAATGCCTGAGCATAGCAAAGATACTGATAAAACGTCAAATGGCAAGCATATTGAAGTAGACCCGGAAGCGTGTACAGGATGTGGTCAGTGTGTCATAACGTGCCCAATGAAGGTTTATGAGTTCAATGATGTAAAACCGATGATTAAGAGCGAGCAGGATTGCATCCATTGCAGCCTTTGTAAATCGAAGTGCCCTGAGAAAGCTATTTCGATTAATCATTCATGGATCGAAATGATTCAAATAGCAAAGAGACATTCAAAACGAAAGTCTTTATAAAACGGCAGCAATCATGGATACGTTACAAGCAGAAAATCTTCACTATTGTCTCCATATACGGTATAATAATTTTATTTTATTAATACGAAAACGCAGTATATAATACAATATTGAATCATACTGTTAAAACCTGCCAAGGAGCGATGAAACCCATGAGTAAGAATCAAGATTTAATTAAAGACCTCCGGGAAGAAAATTTAAACCTGAAGAAAGAAATTGACGAAATCAACAGGGAGCTGCAGCATATAAAAGATGAAAAAATGACAGCTTTAGTTCTGGGCGACGCCATAGATGACGGAATTATCATTGTAGATGCAAATGGCGTTGTAACGCAAATCAATCAATGCTATACGGAATTGACTGAAATTACCGAAGAAGAAATTGTTGGAAAACCGATTCAGGAATTACTGGATAAAAAGTATTTTTCCGATGCAGTGTCTCATGAAGTCTTAAAGAAAAAACAAAAGGTTTCGGCAATGTCCACAATTTATAGGAATAATAAAAAAGTTTTACTGGTAGGAATTCCTTTTTTTGATGAAAACAATAGTATTGTCAAAGTTATTACCGTTCTGAGAAACATGACCGAACTAATCCGTTTAAAAGAGGACCTGGAAAATGCAGAACAGAAAAAGCGCCGGTATGAAGAAAAATTAAATTCTTTGAAAAGGGTAAGCGAAAATGCTTTTATTGGGAATGACCCCAGCATCCTTCGCGTCAAAGATCTGATCTCACATGTTGCTCAGACTGACGCTACAGTTCTGATAACCGGTGAAACCGGATCGGGGAAAGAAGTCGTCGCACGAGAAATTTTTAAACAAAGCAAGAGGAAGGATGCGCCTTATATCAAGGTAAATTGTTCGGCAATCCCAGAAAATTTATTGGAATCTGAGCTTTTCGGCTATGTGAAAGGTGCATTTACAGGCGCCGATAAAAAAGATAAAAAAGGACTTTTTGAAATCGCTGACAAAGGTACGATTCTTCTTGATGAAATCAGTGAAATGCCTCTGAAACTCCAGACAAAGATCCTTCGTGTTCTGCAGGAGAGGGAGCTGACCAGAGTGGGCGGGACAGAGATCATAAAAATCGATACGAGGGTAATTGCTTCGACGAATAAAAGCCTGGAAGAAATGGTCAATCAGAATCTTTTCCGAGCAGACCTTTATTACAGACTGAATGTATTTCCGATCCGTTTGCCTTCTCTTCGTGACAGACTGCAGGATATTCCGGAAATAGCATCTGCCTTTTTAACAAAATTTAATAGCATCTATGATAAAAACAAGAGCTTTTCCAATGATGCATTGCGGGCGCTGATGGAATATGAATGGCCGGGAAATGTCAGAGAGCTTGAAAATATCATTGAGAGGATGGTTATCATTTCATCAAATACAATCCTGGAAAGAGAAGGCGTAGAACGGATCATATATATGGGAGATAAAAAGCCGCCCTTAAATCCAATGAATGTTGGTAATATCGGCATTAAGAAAGCGGTGCAGGAATATGAAAGAATGATTATTGAAACGGCTCTCAAAGAGTATGGGACTTCATATGAGGCTGCCAGAGTTTTAAAAACAACGCAACCTACAATTGTTAGAAAAGCTCAGGCTCTTGGGATACCATTGCGGAAGAAAAGGGGGACCTGATGCGCAAATACATTTTTGTATTATATGATACGAAAATGTATTTGTGTGAATTTGTTTTAAATTAGCGCACTTGAAATGCTTTCGCAAGCCCGGGTTAATACGTTTTCGTATTATTCATACCGGGCTGAACCGAATTAATTCAAGAAATCAAGGCGGTAGTATCAGCGTAGAATAAAAAATTAACAACCCTCAGGCCATTGAAGATAAAGGCTTGAGGGTTGTTATTTATTAACAATTATTAGCTTGAATGGGTTTTGGCACAGTAGTTGCGTTAGTTATGAAGCAAATTCGCTTGGAGGTGAGAAAATGAAAAAAGTAGAGTTAAAGGATGTCTCTCCATATAGTGCTCCATTGCACTACGACATGAAGGCGATGAGACTGCAGGGCAAAGATGAAACAGGAATCACGAAGTTCTGGATGGGAATGTCATATTTTCTGCCGGGCGGCGGGGCGGAATGGGCATATGAAGATAATTCCCCAACAGAAAAAGTATATTTTGTTCTGGAGGGTGAGATCACAGTCAAATCAAAATCTGAGGAATTCATTTTGAAAAAGGGCGATTCGATTTTTATCGAACCGAACGAAGGCAGGTCCATGATCAATAACACAAATCACATTGCAACTGTTCTGGTAGTAATCAGCTATAACTGAGGAGCGTTATAGCAGAGAGGAGAGAAACATGACGGATAAAAAATTTGTAGACAATTTATTTGATGTTAAGGGAAAGGTAGCACTTCTCACAGGAGCTACCGGAGCATTAGGGAAAGCGGTCGCAACGGGATATGGTCTTGCGGGAATGAAGGTTTTTGTGACCGGAAGAAGCGAGGATAAATGCAAAACACTTTGTGACGAGCTTTCTCTACAGGGAATTGAATGCGGTTATTCAACAGGAGAACCCGCGGTTGAGGCAGACGTAATCAAAATTGTAAACGACGCAGTTGCAGAATTCGGAGAAATAAATGTACTTCTTACGGCAGCGGGATATAATCACCCACAACCAATTGTCGAACAGGATCTTGCAGAGTGGAAAAAAATTATGGATTCCGATGTGCAGGCAACCTGGTTGTTTTGCAAGTATGTTGGAGAGCAGATGATCAAGCAGGGAAAGGGTGGAAAGGTAATTCTGGTTTCCTCTGCCCGTTCCAGGATGGGAATGGCAAACTACACCGGATATTGTACGGCAAAAGCGGGAATCGATCTGATGGCGCAGTCATTAGCCTGTGAATGGACTGCGATGTATAAGATCAATGTTAATACGATTAACCCGACCGTATTCCGTTCAGATTTGACAGAATGGATGTTTGACCCGGAAAGCGCAGTATATCAGAATTTCCTGAAACGTCTTCCGGTTGGCCGACTTGGTGAACCTGATGATTTTGTTGGCCCGTGTATCTTCCTTGCATCCGGTGCCAGTGACTTTATGACCGGCGCCAATGTTGCGGTTGACGGCGGATATTGGGCAAACTGACGGAGGATAAAATGAGTATAAAGAATGTAACCATACTCGGTTCCGGATTGATGGGCAACGGCCTTGCCCTTGTGTTTGCTAAGGATAAAGATACATATGTAATACTCAGATCCAGAAGCATGAAAAATGATCCATTAGCCGGTATCCGTACCAACCTAGATCAATTAATAGAAAAAGAGGCGATTACTGCAGAAGAAGCAGGGGGTATTCTGAGCCGCATAACATTTACTGACGATTTGGAAAAATCTCTTAAAGATGCAGATCTTGTTATTGAATGCGTGCCGGAAGATATGGAGCTGAAACAAAACCTGTTTGCTGAAATAGAACCGTTTTGCAAGAAATCCTGCATTATGGCTACGAACACTTCTGTCATGAGCATCACTGAAATTGCAGTGAAGGTAAAAGATAAAAGCAGATTTGTCGGAGCGCACTTTTGGAATCCTCCCTACCTTATTCCTTTGGTAGAGGTTGTAAAAGGTACTGAGACCAGTGACGAAACCATGGATATTGTCTATGATTACCTGAAGAAGATAGGGAAAAAGCCTGTTAAATGTATGAAGGATGTGCCGGGATTTATTGCAAACAGACTGCAACACGCGATCTGGAGAGAAGCGCTGTCCATCGTGGAACATGGAATCGCAGATGCAGCGACAGTCGATGAAGCGCTTCGCTATGGCCCCGGACTCCGGTGGCCGATTCTGGGCATATTGGAAAACGCCGACATGATAGGACTTGATTTGTCATTGAACATTCAAAGGTACATTGTCAAGTATCTGGAAGACTCTCATGAACCGTCTCAGTTGCTGCAGAATCTAGTTGCAAAGGGTGATTTGGGCTTTAAAACCGGGAAAGGTTACCAGACTTGGACTCCAGAGCAAATCGCGGCCTCAAATAAAAGGCTGAGGGATTATCTGATTGAGGTTACGAAAGATTTAAAGTAGTGATATTAGAAGTGCTCCGCCTGATCGGCGGAGTAATAGAGAGAAAAAGGAGAAAAGAAAAATGGGAAAAAAAATTATGATTGATTTGACACATCCGTTTAGTGCTGACATTCCACGGTGGCCTTATTTTGCGAAGCCTGTAATCGACTCCATGCATACTCTTGCAAAGGGTGGCGTGTTAACGCAGAGAATTGACTGCGTACAGCATACGGGGACTCACTGTGATGCACCTCGTCATGTTATGGAAAAAGAATTTGACGGCAAAAGAGCACGGTATACTCATGAAATGCCGGTTGATGCTTACACCGGAGAAGCTGTCTGCCTGGAAATCAACATTGAGCCTTGGGGTCTGATTACGGATGCACATCTTGAAGATGCTTGTAAACGTGCAAATATCAAACCGGAGGAGCTGGAGGGAATGATTGTCTGCCTGAATACCGGTATGCATCGCAAATTTGACGACTCAAAGGAATATTACCATTACTCATGCGGAACCGGTATGGATGCCGGCAAGTGGTTTGTCAAGCATAAAGTAAAATGTGTTGCAATGGATATGCAGGCTCTTGATCATCCGCTCCACACCGCTATGGGCAACAATGGCGGTACTCGCATGAACCTCATCGGTTCTTCGGGGAGGCCGATCACCGTTGAATATAAGGAAAAGTTCGGTGAAAAGGCTTATGCGGAATTCGACAAAGAAGAGTACATCAGAATTCACGGTCAGGAAGCCTATGACAATAAGTTTGGCGAACTGGAAGCCATCGGCGAATGGGGAACTTGGGAACCCTGCCATAAGATGATGCTCGGCCACGGCATCGTCGGTGTTGAAAATCTAGGCGGAGACCTTGATAAAGTATCCGGCAAGCGATTCAGGTTCTTCTGCTTCCCAATCAGATGGTATCTGGGTGACGGTTCCATGGTCCGCTGCGTTGCGGAGATCGATGAAGACGATGTCAACGATGTGCCTGACAGAACATATACCTATGGTTCCATCTAGAGAGGAGTATTGTGCATGAACAAAGAATTAAAAAATAAGAGGATTATAACCGTTGCAACAACCGGAGCGTGGCCGACAAAAGAGAACACGCCCAATGTTCCCATTGAGCCGGAAGAAATTGCAGAGGAAGTATACAAATGCTGGAAAGCAGGTGCGGCTATCGCCCATATTCATTGCCGTAATGACGAAGGGCGCGCAGCAATGGAATTTCCAAAGTTCAAAAAGACGGTTGAATTAATTCGCGCTCATGAGGACTGTGATATTATTCTTAATCTCACGACGTCCGGAGGCGTTGGGCTGAAGGAAGAAGATCGTATCAAGCCGTTTTATGAGTTGAAGCCTGATATGGCCTCCTACGATTGCGGTACGATGAACTGGCTTCATACAACTGTGTTTGAAAATAATCCGTCCTTCCTTGAGAAAATCGGAACGCTAATGCAGGAAGTGAACGTAAAACCGGAAATTGAAGTGTTTGACCCGGGTATGATCTATAATGCGGGATATTATCTGAAAAAGGGAATTTTAAAGACGCCTGCCCATTTTCAATTTTGCATGGGATGTGCCGGCGGGATTGCTGCAACAACTAAGAATCTCGTATTCATGAAAGATATCATGGATGAAGTAGCACCAGGCTCAACGTGGAGTGCATTCGGCGTCGGTCAGGGTGCAATGGAAATTATGTATGCGGCAATTGCTATGGGGGGCAATATCCGTGTGGGTATGGAAGATAATGTATTGTATAAAAAAGGTGTTCTTGCAGACAGCAATGTTCAGTTTGTCGAACGTGCCAAGAGAGTGATCGAAGAATTTACCTGCGAAATAGCAACACCTGATGAAGCGCGTCAGATGCTTGGTCTTGGATGAATATTAATTGCTTTTCCTTTGTTTAAACGGTAAAATGGAGACCACAGTGATCCCAAAAGGAGATAATTATGCAGGATAAACAACTAATTTATGACGATTTTCTCTCTCAGATCAATATTGATGGCTTAGCATGCTTTGAACAGGATAAGAGGTGTTTGACAGAAGGTACCCTATCTGTCTCTGATGATACAGTTCCGGTAAAAAAAGTTAAGACAAATTGCAGAGCATGCATTCAAAACTGCGGTGTTATTGCTCATGTTAAGAACGGGAGAGTCATTAGTCTGGAAGGAAATCCCGAAGATCCCATGAGTAAAGGCAGAATGTGCGCGAAAGGGCTTGCCGGGATCCAGGCTCTTTATCATCCGAACCGCAATAAGTATCCGATGCTCCGGGTTGGAAAACGAGGAGAGAATAAATGGAAACGTATTTCCTGGGATGAAGCATTGGACATTATCGCGGATAAACTCATGGAAGCATATGAAAAGCATGGTGCGGAGACTGTATTCTGCTCGACAGGAGGAGGCGGGAATCCTGAAATCTGGAGTATCGCGAGGTTTTGTAATATATTCGGAACGCCGAACTGGTTCGAACCCGGTTGTGCACAATGCTATTTGCCGCGTGTATTATCCTATACCATGATGTATGGGGGAGACGACCCCAGTATTGCAGATTCCAACTCCTTGGAAATCTATTATCCGGAAGACACCCCGATGAAAACACTTGTCCTCTGGGGAACGGCGCCTTCCTATTCATGTCCGGCAACTGGAGGAGGCGCGGTAGTAGATTTGCGAAGCAAAGGAGTTAAAACAGTAGTGGTTGATCCGCGGTTTACTCCGGATGCGGCGAAAGCAGATGTTTGGCTTCCGATTCGCCCGGGTACGGATGTAGCACTCCTGTTTGCATGGATCCGCTACATCGTAGAGAAAAAACTCTTTGATTATGACTTTGTTATGAAATGGACGAATCTTCCATATCTGGTAGATGTAAAAACAAAGATGCTGCTGCGGGTGGAAAAAAGCACTGAACCTGATGTCCCGGATACCTATGCTGTTTGGGACAGAAAAACCAATTCAATCCAGCCGCTTCCGTATCCGTGGAACGATGAACTGGATCCCGCGCTGGAGGGCAGCTTCATCGTTGAAGGTGTGGAGTATAAGACAGGATTTCAATTGTTAAAAGAGAGGGTGGAACAATATACAATAGAAAAGGCAGCCGAGGTTTGCTATCTGGATCCAGTGAAAATCGAAGAGGCAATCAACCTATTTGCCCGGAATACCCCCGGCGGCCTTGCGCTTGGTGTAGCAACAGATCAGACGCCAAATTCTGTCCAGGCTGCCATGTCCGCGGCTATTATTGACCTGCTAATGGGAAATGTTGAAAAGCCGGGAGTTTTATTGCAGCGTTTCCGGAAGAGCGGAGTATTTGATATGCCATTTTATCCGGTTCCGATTGCTGCAGAAAGACTACCGCAGGAGCAGTTGAAAAAAAGGCTAGGAGGAAATGAGTATAAAGGTCTTGGTATATGGTATGCAGGTCATCCGACCAGTGTCTTGGATGCAATCCTCACCGGAGAACCGTATAAACCGAGAGTTTGGATCGAGCGTTCCGGTAACAAGCTGGGTGCTGTAGCGAACAGCCAGAAATGGGAAAAGGCAATTGAAGAATTAGATTTTATCGTTCATATGCACATGTATCCAACGTCTTTTTCTGCATATGCGGATATTCTTCTTCCTACAGCGGAATGGCTGGAAACGGATATGATGGTAGAAATCTGCAATAAACTTTTTGCGCGGCAGGCGGTAACTCATTTGTGGGAGACGGTGGATGAGACTGTTATCTGGTCCATGATTGCAAAGCGATGCGGAGAAAAAGGGCATGAGGCTTGCCAAAAAGCATTTGATTCTGAGTATATGGGGAAAGATTTGGCTTACTGGGATTCCGTTGATGAGATCTTTGATCATTTCTTAAGCCGACTGGATTTGACATGGGATAAATTAAAAGAAATCACACCATATGAATTTATGCCAAAGGAGGAATGGAAATCCTATTATGTTTACCAGCAGTTAGACAAGGAAACCGGAAGACCAAACGGATTTCCAACACCGTCAAAAAAATGCGAGCTATATCTGGAAAGTATGATTACATTAGGCAAAACCGGTCGTCCCTTCAGTCCGTTTGATCTGCCGCCCGCTTCGAAAGAATATGATCCGCTGCCTTACTATTTAGAGCCGTTCGAAGGTCCGGTGAGTGATGTAGAGCTAGCGAAAGAATACCCTCTTGTTATGACCGGAGGAAGAATTCCTTTTTATCATCACAATACACTAAGAAATGTACCTTGGCTCAGAGAAATATATCCGGTACCCGAATTATGGATTCATCCTGCTGCAGCGGAAACATACGGCATTACAGACGGAGACTGGGTGTGGGTCGAATCAAAGAGAGGAAAGATCAGAGCGGTTGCTTCGGTTACGGAAGGGATAAACCCTGCTACTGTGTATATGGAAAGATTCTGGAATCCGGAAACCTTGAATACAGAGACTCATGGCTGGAAGGAGATGAACGTCAATATGCTCACAAAAGAGGATGCACCTTTTAATGATGTAGTCGGGACGTATACGCTGAGAGGCTTTTTGGTAAAGGTGTCCAAAGCAGATGCTCCTCCGGAAGGAATCTGGACGAAGCCGGAAGATTTTAAGCAGTGGCTCCCTCAGCCGAGTGATGCGACAGAGGAGGTAAGAGTAAAGTAATGGCACAATTAAGTTTCGTAGTAGATTTAGACCGATGTATCGGATGCAAGGGTTGTCATATTTCCTGCAAGCTGGAGAACGGTGTTGCTTTGGGATCAAATCGAATCACCGTTCGGGAAGTGGGGCCAACCGGCGTATATCCTGATCTGCAAATGTATTTTCTGCCATCCATGTGTCAACAGTGTTCCGATCCTGTCTGCGTTCAATACTGTCCGACAGGTGCTTGCTATAAAAATTTTGAAGACGGCATTATCATGATTGATCAGGAGCAGTGTATTTTTTGTTTAAGCTGCAAAAATGCATGTCCCTATGAGGCAACTACGTTTAACAAAGAACGCAGAGTGATTGACAAGTGCACATTATGTATTCAACGAAGAGCAGATGGGGATATCCCGGTATGTGTTAAAAACTGTTCGGGCCGGGCATTGATGTTTGGCGATGTCAGCGACCCGAACAGCGAGGTTTCCAAGCTGTTGAAAGAAGCCGGTGATGATAATGTGCATTCTTTTAAGGATTTTGGAAACGGACCCTCTGTCAGATATATCTTGCGTAAGGCAAAATGGCAGGATGTGCTCCCGCAGGAATGTACCACATGTAAAGAAAGCAGGGGAGGTAAAAGATAAATGATATCAAAGGAACAATATAGATCCCTGATGAACGGCAGAGCAAATCTGTATCGGTTTTTAAGCCGTGTTTACAAGCGTGAAGTTGATCAAGCGCTGCTGGATCAAATGAAACAAATGGTATTTCCTTCGAATTGCGCGGAGCCAGACCTAAAGGAAGGGTACCGGTTACTGAAGGACTTTCTTCTAAAATGTGATGAAGATACCATAACGGATCTTGCAGTGGATTACGCGAGGGTTTTTCTTTCGGCCGGTATTTCGCAGGGAAACGCCGCGTTCCCCTATGAATCAGTTTATACCAGCCAGCAGAAAATCATGATGCAGGATGCCTGGGAGCGGGCTCGTGAGATTTATTTCAATCATGGTGTCAGAAACGGCAATCAAGAGACAGGCATGGTGGAAGACCATATTTCTATCGAACTGGAATATATGTCTTTGCTCTGCGATGAAGGCAGCAGAAACCCGGAAAAAGTAAGCTTGCTGAAGGAACAGAAAGCCTTTCTGGATCAACATTTGTTAAATTGGACAGGAGAATTTTGCGCTAACCAGGGAAAGCTTGCAGAAACAGCATTCTACCAGGGTATCGCAAAGATGACGACTGGATATTTAAATTTGGATTCACAGGTTGTCAACAGCCTGATGGATGCTGATCAGGCAGTGGAGAATCCGGTCAGCAGGTATGCTTCCTATGAGGAGGTTGACCCTATTTTTACAGAATTACAAAAGGAATACCATATATATGCACCAAAGCGGTTAGTAAAAAGAGGAGCGAATCATAAAAATGATCTGATTCGCTATGGTGAAATCAGCTCAGTAAAAGAAATCGTCTTCGATCTTAAATCGGATTTTTCTCCAAAAGAGGTGTACTACCCTATTACGCAGACTACCATGTTTTTCAAGGAGGATACCTGCACAGAAAGTTCACTGGATGATCAGAAAGGGATCATCATCTTCGCAAGGCCATGCGACATCAACGGCATGAAGCGGTTGGACCGAATCTTTCTTGAGAACGGCGGAACAGGAGATATTTATTATAAGCGTATGCGCGACAAAGTAAAGATTGTTATGATGGAATGCAGTGCAGGCTGGGATGAATGTTTCTGCGTTTCGATGAACTCAAACCAGACAGATCAGTATAGTCTGGCAGTTAAATTTGATGAAAAAGGTGCATACATTCAGGTAAAAGACAACGATTTTACTAAATATTTTCAGGATTTAGCCCCCGATGATTTCGTACCTGAATTTGTTTCTTCGAATAGAAGAAAAGCAGAGATTCCCAGAATAAAAAATCATGAGCAGCGCAAAAAGGCGGCCAATTTAAACTTTTGGAACGAATTTGACGAAAAATGTATCGGATGTGGAGGATGCAATACTGTTTGCGGTACTTGCAGCTGCTTTGACACCATAGACATTATATACCATGAAACATGCCGTGATGGAGAACGAAGACGAGTGTGGTCTTCCTGCATGCTGGATACCTATACGATGACAGCAGGGGGAGGCAGATTCCGAAAGACACCGGGCGAAAACATGAGGTTCAAAACGTTACATAAAGTGTATGATTATAATCTTCGCTTTGGAGGAGAGGAGCACATGTGCGTGGGATGCGGCAGATGTGAAATGCGCTGTCCGAAAGATATCTCGTTTTTCGATACGATCTGCAAATTGTCAAGTGAAATCAATCGCAGCCATGATGAGGTTTTCGAGGAGGAGTAAAATTGAAAAATCATATGATGTCTGAACCCCATGAGATTATAAGTGTGATAAAAGAAACAAAAGCAGAGCATACTTTTCGCGTCGCTTGCAGGACAGAAACCAAACATGGTCAGTTTTTTATGCTGTCTATTCCCAAGGTAGGGGAGGCTCCTATTTCTGTGAGCGGGAAAGGCCCGGGATATGTTGATTTTACGATTCGAAAAGTTGGAAGACTGACAGAAGGTGTATTTAGTTTAAGACCGGGAAGCACCCTATTCATGAGAGGGCCTTATGGAAATGCGTTTCCCGTTGAATCATTTGAAAACCGGGATTTGGTTGTCGTTACAGGAGGGACAGGTTTGGCACCGGTCAAAACTTTGCTGAATCACTTCTATGAAAATGATGATATTTGCAGATCAGTTCATCTTATATCCGGATTTAAAGACATAGACAGCGTTTTGTTTAAAGAGGAAATAGATAAATTTAAGTCGAAATTCCGCGTGATTTGTACATTAGACAATGAGAGAGAACCTGGATTTGAGAGAGGACTGGTAACGGATCATATTAAAAAAATACCTTTTGATAGTCTTCCATCCTACAATGTGGTAGTTGTAGGCCCGCCTGTCATGATGCATTTTGCGACAAGGGAACTGATTTCAAATGGAGTAGAAGAATCCAGCATTTGGGTGTCTTTTGAGAGAAAGATGTCTTGCGCCGTGGGAAAATGCGGCCATTGCAAGATCAATGAAACCTATGTTTGCTTAGAAGGGCCTGTGTTCAATTATATGAAAGCAAAGGAATTGCTTGATTAAGAGAATTCAATTTGGAGACTGACATAAAGAGGGCACGTTTATGCGGCCCTTTTTGGTATCCGGTTGAAGGGCTTTTTCTAGACATCGTTGTTTAAAAGGTGCAATATCTGGAGATCCATATAATAGTTATACTTGGATGAAACGGATACATTGACCATTTTTGATATCAAATATGCAGTATTGCCGATATGGATTTTCCGTTCTCCGGCGTACTGAATCAGTTCGCTGAGAGCGGATGAAAGATTTTCCTCGGAATAAAGAAAGCGCTTCGTAATATATCTGCCCTCGGGAAGGGTCATTAATCTTAAACCCGGAATTTTCTGATCGGAAAAAATTCCAAAACCCTTTACTCTCAAATGATGTTGTGCTGCTTCAAATTCGGGAATGGAGTAGCAGGTGCACATAACGTTGTTTTCATTATTATTTTTGTTGAAAGCATCCATGGTGTTCCGGCTGACATGTTTATCAAGATCGTAAATCGATATGTCCAGCTCATTGTAATAAAGGCTGCGTGCAAGCAGATACTGCTCGAATATTTCCATTCTTTCAGGGTATTTCATTCTATACTTTAAATCGGCGATCAGACTATCCGTGACTTTTTTCGAATATTCCAGTTCGCTGATCTTTTGACTCAATTGTTTCCCGTGGGTTTCGAGAAGGGTTAACATTTTGTCATTTCCTTTATTCTCATTGATCATTATTTTTATATCTTCCAGCGGGACATTCAGCGTCTTATTCATATAACGTATGACATCGATGATAAAGAACTGCTCATAGCTGTAATAGCGATATTTTGTTGAAGTATCAATATGAGAAGGCTTCAGCAGGCCGATCTGATCGTAGTTACGCAATGCTTTCACCGGAATATTCAATATTCGCGACACTACGCCGATGGAATATAATTTTGTCATTTTTTTCACACTTTCCTATTGACTCTGCCCCTATGGTAAACTTTATAGTTTGATTATAACGCATCCTTGGTAAATTTTCGACTGTAGATTTTTCTTATCTCTGTGCGGTTCGTTCGTTATCGTTAAGAATGATAAACAGTCAGCCTTGGGGCAAATAAACGGTCGGAAATAAAAAGAATGGAGATCATAAATGAAAAAGGTGTCAATTATAATTGATGGATATAATTTGGAGATTGATCCGGGGAAAAGCATTTTAAACGCGGCATTGGAGGCTGATTTATATATCCCGCATTTATGCCATCACCCGGATTTGCCGGATGCCGGGGAGTGCAGACTTTGCGTCGTGGAAATCGAGGGCTGCGAGGAAATCAAAACAGCGTGTACAACGATAGCGGAAGATGGGATGATCGTACATACAAAAACAGAAGAACTGAATGCGATGCGCCGATTATCGATGGAGTTGATGCTGGCAAACCATGTGGACGACTGTACGACCTGTCCGAAATACCTGAAGTGTGAATTGCAATCTCTGATCCAGTACCTGGAAGTCAGCACGTCCCGTCTGAGAAGAACACTGAACAGCGTTCCGGTCAATACTTCAAATCCTTTGTTTGTCAGGGATTTGAACCGGTGTGTTTCCTGCGGCCGCTGCGTCAGAGTCTGCAGGGAAATCCGCGGAGTCGATGTTCTCGACTATCAAATGACGGAAGAGGACAGGGTCATGGTCGATATCAGGAACCATCATTCGATGGCGGAAGAAAACTGCCGTTTCTGCGGAGCATGTGTGGAAGTCTGTCCAACCGGAGCGCTGCAGGATAAGGAAGGCGTATTCAAACCGAACCTGAACCGTGAGCTTGAATTGATCCCATGCAAGTCGGAATGTCCCGCGCATACGGATGTCCCGAAATATGTACGGGCAATCAGGGAAGGCAGGTATCAGGACGCGATTGCGATCATCCGTGAAAAAGCGCCGTTTCCACATTCCTTAGGTTATGTCTGTATGGCATTTTGCGAGAGCGTATGCCGGAGAAAGGAAATCAACCAGGCGTTATCAATCCGTGAATTAAAGAAATTCGCAGCGGTACAGGATCAGGGAGAATGGCGAGAAAAGGTCAGGTTCAAACCGAAGACCGGCAGGCGCGTGGCAATCGTCGGAAGCGGACCCGCAGGCTTGACAGCCGCATATTATCTGGCAAAGTCAGGCCATGACGTGACCGTATTTGAAAGATCGCCCGTGGCGGGAGGGATGCTTTCGACGTGCATCCCCGAATACCGCCTTCCAAGGGAGGCTGTCCGGGCGGAAGTTGCAGAGATTGAGCGGGCGGGAGTTACTGTTCTGACCAATGTGGCGATAGCGTCCCTGGACGAATTAAAGACAAAAGGCTTTGATAAAATTTTGTTGGGAGTCGGCGCCGGAAAAGGTACCCGTCTGCCGATAGAAGGCGCAAAGATGGGGAATGTTTATGAGAATATTGAATTCCTGAAAAAGGTTTCGATGGGGAACCCTGATCCGGTGGGCGACAGAGTTGTAGTAATCGGAGGCGGAAATGTGGCCTTTGACTGCGCACGGACTGCCGTCCGATTGGGAGCAAAAGAAGTGACCATAGCCTGTCTGGAAAGCAGAGAAGCTATGACGGCCAGTGAGGATGAAATTTTCGAAGGCCTCGAAGAAGGGATTAGGCTGTTGAATGGAAGAACGTTCCTCTCCATCGAAGGCCCGGATCATTATGCAACGGGTGTGAGATGCCAGGAGGTGACATCCTTTCATTTTGATGAAAACAAGAAGCTTCACCTTGAGATAAAACCCGATTCCCAGCATGTAATTCCGGCAGACACGGTAATTTTTGCATCTGGGCAGCGGCCTGATATTCCTGAAGAATGGGATATTCCGACCGGTCCGGGCAATTTGATCGTAACGGAGGATGAAATCCGAGTTTGCGGAAAGGAAGATATTTATGCCGCCGGCGACGCCGTTTACGGGACGCATTCTGTGATCCGGGCCATTGCGGCTGGGCGTAAGGCTGCTTCTTTGATAGATCGGGATTTAAACGGGGACGGTGATATTGAAGACAAGCTGGCGGAAGATCCGGTTCCAAGCCCATATTTAGGAAAGGATGAATCATTTCTGGCAATCGAGCGGCAGAGCCATTGCCTTACAGGAGCCCATGCCGGCACAGAAGCAAACAGATGTCTGCAGTGTGACCTGCGGACGCAGATCAGAAGGCCGAAGCTATGGGTACATTACAAGATCAAGTAGAAGGAGCGCGAACGATGGCTGTAAAAGAAAGGAAACGATGGAAGCAGGAATCTGAAGATGCAATCAGGGATTTTATTTATCAGGCCTATAACCGGGATGCGGGAAATCCATGCCCTGTCGATCGGCTAAAGGTGTTTTCCGATCACATGCGGCGCAGCAGCTGCGGAGAATGCGTCATTTGCAGAGAGGGAACCCTGCAGCTATACACGATAACGGAGGCAATCACACAAGGGAGCGGCCGGGACGGGGATTTTGGCATCGTAAGGGAAATTGCAGAAGATATGGCTGCCGGATCAAGCTGTGATTTCGGAAAAGAAGTCGGCAGACTTGCGAAAAGCATCATTGAAAACGAAGGGGAACAATTTGAGAAGCATATCAAAAGAAAACGATGCGACACCCTGATCTGCAAAAAATTCTTTACCTATTACATTTCTCCCGAGAAATGCACCGGCTGCAATCAATGTGTCGAAGCCTGCAAACCGGGGGCCATCACCGGGAAGCCGGGGTGGATTCATATCATTGATTCCGCGGTTTGCAACAGATGCGGGGAATGTGTTTTGGCCTGTGAGGCCGGCTCGATCCAGAAAGCCGGCACTGTCCTGCCGAAGCTTCCGGATGAACCGATGCCGGTTGGAAGCTTTCAGCCGAATGAAGGTGGTTTGTTGTCTCAAAAGAGACGTAGAAGAAGTGAAGAATAAATAGGAGGGTTTAAAATGAGAGAATTTGAAACAGACGTCGTCGTCGTCGGCGGCGGGGCAGCGGGACTTGCGGCAGCGATTACCGCAGCGGAGAACGGCGCACAGGTTATGGTTTTGGAGAAAGCGAACACCACCGGCGGATGCGCAAATATGGCAATGGGTTTACTCGGTGTTGAGACGAAGCTTCAAAAGGAAAGACTGATTGACATCAGCAGAGAGCGGGCATTTGAAAAATTCATGGACTACACACACTGGAGGTCCAATGCTAAATTAGTCAAGAAGTACATTGATCAATCGGCAGAAACGATCGAATGGCTTCAGGCCATGGGAGTAGACTTTGCTCTGCCGTCAAAATACTTCCCCGGATCGGAAGCGACATGGCATGTCATCATGCCGAAAACGGGAAATCCCGGTTTGCGCGCGGCGGCAACCATGATCAAGGCGATGACAGAGAGGGCGGAAGAGCTGGGCGTTAAAATTCTGCTGGAAACCCCGGTGAAAACCCTGATCAAGGATAAAGGGGAAATCATAGGGGTTATCGCCGGCGACAAAGACGGAGAGCTGGAGATCTATGCCGGGGCAGTTGTGATTTCAACAGGAGGATTTGGAGACAGCCCCGAATTTATCAAGAAATACACTCCGTATGAATGGGGAAAAGACCTGTATTCCTATCGTATCCCCGGACTGACAGGAGACGGAATCCAAATGGCATGGGATGCCGGGGCGGGGAAGGACTACATGGAGATGGAACTCGTTTTCTTCGCGCCGAATACGGGAGGATATGCACCGATCGAGCTTCCTTTCCGTCAGCCCAATCTCTTCGTTAACTTGGACGGAAAGCGCTTCTACAATGAACAGGTAGTCGAGAACCCGGTATTTTCGGTAAATGCTATCACGCGCCAGAAAAATCGCACCGCATTTTCGATCATTGACGATAAAATTCTGAAAAAATATGAAGAAAACGGCCTTGATCTGATCAATGTGGTGACTTCTTCCATGGACATGTCCTATTTCTATCAGGAAATGGAGGAACATATTAAGAACGGCAGTGACGTATTCTTTATGGCGGATACCATCGAAGAGCTTGCAGAAAAAGCCGGAATCGACAAGGAAGGCTTGAAGGAAACCCTCAAGAGCTACAATGAAGCCTGCAAGACCGGAGGAGATAAGGAATTCAACAAGAATTCAAAATATATGATTCCCATTGACGGTTCAAAATTCTATGCTTTAAAATTTGCTCCGAGTGCTTACGGCAGCTTGGGAGGTATCAAGATAAACGACATGACACAGGTGATCACGGATCAATTTGATGTGATTCCGGGCTTGTTTGCCGCAGGTACTGATGCAAATTCCGTATGCAATCCGGACTACGTTTTTATCCTTCCGGGTAATACTCTGGGGTTCGCAGTCAACAGCGGCAGGATGGCAGGAAGAAATGCCGCCGGGTATGTAAAAAGTCTTGGATGATTCAGTGCAGTAAAAAACATAGGATAACAATAACTAAATATTAGATCTATCATTAGGGACAAAGAGTATTTTATACCTTTGTCCCAATTTTTTATGATACCTGAAAATTCTGCATCAGAATTCTAGCCTGAGCAATCCAATGGGCACAGACTTCAAATACTCTGAAGAGTTTAAGAAACTTGACCTTAACGCAATAAAGAAAGACCTATACGCTTTGATGACGGACTCGCAGGATTGGTGGCCTGCAGATTACGGTCACTATGGACCCCTGTTCATCCGTATGGCATGGCATAGTGCAGGCACATACAGAATGGGTGACGGCCGAGGCGGAGCAGGAGACGGAACGCAGCGTTTCGCGCCTCTCAATAGCTGGCCTGACAACGTTAACCTGGATATTCAAACTCACGCATCGTGATATGGGCCCGCGTTCACGTTATCTGGGACCTGAGGTTCCTGCCGAGGAACTGATCTGGCAGGATCCCGTGCCTGCGGGTGACCACGAACTGATAAAGGAACCGGATATTGCTTTACTAAAAAGCAAATTACAGGCAATCTCAGCACGGTGTTTTCACAAATCGGCCCGGAACACTTACAAACGACTTTTTTGTGAATCTGCTTGATATGAGCACAGTTTGGAAAGCAAGTGCGAAGGATGGTGATCTGTTCGAAGGCTGTAATCGCAAGTCAGGTGAATTTAAATGGACCGGAACACGAGTCGACCTTGTATTTGGCTCAAATTCAGAGCTTAGGGCCATCGCGGAAGTCTATGCAAGCGATGATGCTCAGGATAAATTTATCAAAGGTTTCGTGGCTGCATGGAATAAGGTGATGAATGCAGATCGGTTTGATCTGGCCTGATTATGGAAGGTACGATATGAATTTTCAAGGATTGATAGGTTTTAGCTTTCTCAAGGATATTTATGCTTAGCTTAAAGGTAAGGATTTAAAATCGGCTAAGCGGTGATGAGTGAGCTGAAATCTCAAGTATTTTGTGGCCTATGTGATTTGGAGTCTTGTCAGGATTTCATATTACAAGTCCTTTACTTTTTTCTTTCTGGATCATGCGGGCGGGCAAGCAGATGCTGCTCGAATATTCCAGTTCGCTGATCTTTTAACTCAATTATTTTTCGTGGGATTCGAGGAGGGTTAACACTTCATAGTTTGATTAAAACACATCCGTAATAAGTATTCGACTGTAGAATAATTCAAAATAGAATCAATTGATTCGCGGGTGAATTGCTTTCCGCTGATGGTTCAATAGATGAAAGTGAATATGTATTGTATCCCCCTTAAAAGGTTAGATTCTAATGAATCTATTTTTTTGTATGATCAGAAGTTGTCGAACGTTCAGATATCAGAGTGTTGGCATGAAGGTTGCTACAACATAAAGAGAAGTAACATGACAGAAAAACGTTTCGTATGTGCCAAGAAAGTGATAGTATATACCAAAAGTCATGATAACAAAACATCTTAAAGGAGAGTTAGTATTTTTATGATTGAAAATCATCATAATTTAAAGGGAGGAAGAAATGGAATATAAAAGTGACATTATAACGGTTGCCGTTGTAAATTTTAAAGTTTTATCCGGGAATAAAGCATCCAATCTCTCACGAATTAAAGATATGTCTATTGCTGCTGCAAAACGTGGAGTTGATTTAATACTGTTTCCTGAATTATGTCTTATGGGATATGACTATTTTCTTCGGGATGATATTACAAGAGAAGAAAAACTAAATGCGACAGAGACCTTAAACGGGCCTTCCGTGAAAGTGCTCGAAGAGGTTTCAAAGGAATATGCAATTTACATCGTGTTTGGAATGACTGAAAAACTAAAAGAGGATGCGAAAGAAATCTATAATTCAGCAGTAATTCTCGGTCCGGAAGGGTTGATCGGCTCCTATCAGAAAATACATCCATACGGCGAGGAAAACAAATGGACAACAAAGGGTGAGGAACCATTTATGTTTGACACGAAATGGGGGCCAATTTCAGTGGGAGTCTGCTATGATAGTTTTCAATTCCCTGAATTAATGAGGTATTATTGCTGGAAAGGATCAAGATTATATCTTAATCCAACCGGTGCCGCTGAAGAAGTGCCAAAGGAAGGCAGCAGGCAAGCTTTTGTCAGATGCTATGCGCCGCACCTGGAATACGGAGTATTAGCGAATTCGGTTTATATTGCAAGTTCCAATCTTACGGGACGCGATGGCGGATGTTATTTTGGTGGCGGAAGCATGATTATCGGGCCCAAGACAAATGCTTTTGAAGAAGTAGAAGTGACGTGTTACGCGGGTAATGCAGAGGATTATCAAGTTGGAATGTTTATCGGAACACTTGATTTATCTTTGGCGGCCAGACACCAACATATTGTTAATCCAAATACAGGACAAACTGATTACAGACCTGAAATTTACAAAAAGCTATTTTGTGAATAGTTGAGAGAAGCTTTTTAGAACAACTTGTAAAAAAATTGTTAAAAATAAAACAGCGAAGAATGAACTGGTATAAAACTTGCTTTTAATACTAGCCAAAGAAAAGATTTTCGATGTCAGGAGGTGATATATGGTAGAGCAAAGGGTTGACCGGACATTTCAGTAAATCAAAACCAAAACTAGAAAAAGATATGGTTATGTAGAGTAACGGATTAGAGCAAAGAATTTGCCTTTCATCCGGATTAATAAAGATCATACTGCATGGTTCTGACAATGTTCAAAAATGTATAGCATACAAATTTGTTTATTACTCTATGCATGTATCCATGCCGGAGATTCCGGGGAAATTTTCCCGCCCGGCTGCGATATAGAATTTTGATGAGTCACTCAGCACGTTTGTTGTGAGTGCATCGTATCGGGAGGTTTATGTATTGTGACTACTACAACGTATAACAGAAAAACTCAAATCACTTTATTCTTTACCATTGCGACATTATTCTTTATTTCAATTGCATCATATACACCTTTTGTAACACCATATGCTCAGGGCCTGGGACTCTCTCCTTCCGCGATCGGAACAGCTCTGGGTGCTACCGGAATGGCCTCGTTGCTGACTCGTTTTCCTGTTGGCGTCATGTCACAGCTTCTGAAAAGAAAGAAGGTCATGATGCAAATTGGTCTTCTTATCGTATTTAGCTGGGTTCTTGTCATTTTATTTCCTAGCTTTGGGACATTGTACATCGCAAAGGCGATGGGCGGTATTACCGGAGCTACCTGGGTCATGTACACGGCAATGTTTCCTTCTTATTTCGATGAAGATGACCTGCCTAAGTCCATCGGTATTATCCAGCTTGCATCCTCAATTGGTCCGCTGATTGCTGCCAATGCCGGAGGTTATTTTGCAGCACTTTACGGGTTTGAATACTCATTTGTAGTTGCAATGGGGGCAGCAGGTCTCGGTCTTGTCCTTTCCCTGTTTCTCAAAGAACCACAGGTAGCTCAGCGAGCTGATGCAAAAGAAGTACTTCATATCGCTAAAAACCAATTAACAAACAAAAATGCCTGGATCATCGGCCTGTTCGCTATGGTAGCCATGATGACCACCTATGCGGGCGTTGATTATCTGGTTCCTGTACTGGTTGGCAATATGGGAGGCGAAGCCTTAGAACTGACTATGGTTACCAATTTCTTCCGTATTTTCGGTATGATTGCTGCCCCGGTTTGCGGTTATGTTTTCTATAAAAAACTGGGACTTGTCAAGACGATTGCTATATCGGGAGTTCTTACGGGTCTCGCTGCCATTGCCTGCCCATATTCCCCCAACTTTATGGTGCTTTACCTCTTGCAGGCTATGATTGGTTTCTTTTTCAACGTAAATATTACAGCTTTGATGGCACTGGTCATTATGGGCGTATCAGATAAAGAAAAGCCTGCTCGTATGGGACTGTATCAGAGCATTTACTCCATCGGCTTTCTGATTGGGCCTATGACCTCGGGTCGTTTGGCTGAGACGCAACCATTGGAAGTCAACTATTTAGTGATGGGTGCTGCCATTATCATTGCAGGGGTGCTTGCGAAACCGCTTCTGCCCAAAGGACTGATTGCAAAATCCAAAGAAGAATCATCCCTTTCCTAGGGAAATAAATCGTAAGGCAAGTGACTGACCTTTACAATCGCCTCCCAAACGCTTCGCCATTGAAAAACGTTTGGGAGGCGAGCCATTGAAAAGCGTCTGGAACACTCATACTAGCCCGGCCAAATCGAGAAGCGATTTGCAGACGGACTTATGCAAGGAAATCACAAATTTACAATTTGTAGATTTCTACTGCCAAAATAAAGAAAAGGAAGTTACATGACATGTATGACAATTTTGAAACACCCAAATCTCCGCTGGTGGAACAATCTAACCAGACAGAGGCGCGCAGAAAACTGGAAGAAGCCGTTCGCAGCAACGGACTGAAGCTGCCGGATGAGGTTGCTCAATTATTTATTAATTATACGCGCTGGATCTGGGATTATAAATGCCTCGGTGCGATACACAAATACTATTGTGATCAAACGGTTTTTCACGGCTCAAACGGGTTTCTCAGTGTAGGAGCTGAGGCCACGCTCAGCGGTACGCTAAGAGCCATCAGCGCGTTTCCTGACCAGATCGTCGAATTCGTAGACATCTTTGTGGAAGGCAATGAGGAGGACGGCTATCAATTTGGCCAATCCACCATCATGAGGCTTAAAAATAACGGGTGGAGTGAATATGGTCCGCCTACCGGCAAGTCGTTGTCTGAAGGGGATCGGGTGTTCCACTCAATTTGCGAGCTCAGCCTGAAAAAACTGGAAGGTCGTTGGCGTGTATATGAAGAATGGGTGGTAGAGGGATCGCAGGTATGGAGACAGACTCTGACACTTGATCCTGCTGAAAACGATGCGTCTGATACAGATATGATAGGAGGATTATCATGCTAGATTTATCAAAATCGCCCATTGTACCCACCAGTGCAGCGGATAGAACGGAAAAGCGCAGATCTTATGAGGATTTTGTCCGGAACTGCGAATTGAAATTGCCGGAGGAAGTTGCTGAATTATTCATCAATTACACCCGCTGGATCTGGGAGTATAAATGTGTGGGAGCCGTTCATAAATACTATTGTGACCATACGATTTTTCACGGTGAAAACGGTGTTACTTTAGTAGGTGCAGATCCGATTGTCGCCGGAAGCCTGATGTCTCTGAGTGCATTTCCCGATAAGATCAATGATTTCGTCGATATCATCGTGGAGGGGAATGAGGAAGACGGCTACAGCTTTGGACAGTCCTCCCGTTTGGGAAACTACAATGTGGGGCACAGCAAATATGGTCCGCCTACGGGAAAATGGCTGGGTGTCGATGATGTTCCGCTGTATTCGATCTGCGAACTCACGCTGCGTAAAATCGAAGGGCGATGGAGAGTCGTTGAAGAATGGGTCGTTGAAGGCACGGAGATCAAACGGCAAGTCCTCACCCCTAAGCAGCCCGATGTTTTTGAAGAGCTGGAAAGAAATATTGGCATTTTACCCGAGGAAGAAACTGCGGAAGACATCATAAAGGAGGAAATTTAGATGGTGATGAAGAGCGATATTTTTATGGATAAGGTGGACGAGCTGAGTGAGCGCGTATACCATGCGGAGATGAAAGACGTTGAGGAGGTTCGTCAGTATATCAAGGATATGACAGCCCTCATTTACGATTATAAAATGACCGGGATGATTTATGATTTTTATGCTGATGACGTAGAGATCTTCAAGCAGGATTGCAGAAAGTTCAGCTCGCCGGATGAGTTTTTTAAAGATGTGATCACGTTCCAAGCTGCTTTTCCTGATCTGGTGGCTGACATTGAGAATGTCATCGTCAACAAAGCCGGTGACGATTTCTATAAGGTATTCCGCCGCCTGCGCTACCGTGGTTCCAACACAGGGCTCAGCAAATACGGCCCTGCTACAGGAAAAAGCTTAGGGAACAGGTGTCTGAATCTGACCCTGATGTATCTGAAAAAGATTGACGGAAAATGGAAAATTACCATGGCAGTGGATTCTGACAGCGAAGACTGTATCCGAGAAGTACAAACTATGTAATTATGGGTGTTTCGGTCAAAACAATGGATAACTTTGTCCAGTGAAACTCGTGTTTGAAGAGATTCACTGGACAAGGAGAACCCCGGCCTTTAAACAGAAAGTTAAATTTCAATGGCCGGACCGGTTAGAAAGGCAGGTTGGTTATGGAAGAAAAGAGAAATAGTTTTATTTATAACCGCTCAGTACAAATAGTGATGTTTTTTACCCTGGGTGTTTTATTTTTTATCAGCATTGCGGCATTCGATCCGTTCATTACCCCCTATGCCAAGCAGCTGGATATTCCGGTTGCACAAATAGGATTAATACTATCGGTAGCGGGCTTTTCTTCCCTGCTTGTAAGATTTCCAATCGGAATTATTGCCAAAATGTTCAATAAAAAAAAGGTTCTGATCCAAGCCGGATTATTAATTACTTTCGTGGCCTGGCTGATTGCCTTTTTCTTTCCGTCAAGCCATAGCCTTTTGGCTGGAAAAACGGTGGATGGATTAACCGGAGCCACCTGGGTTATGTACACGGTATTATTTTCTACGTACTTTAAAAATGAACAAATTCCAAAGGCGATTGGTACAATTCAGCTTGCATCAACATTAGGACCATTTATCGGAATGAATATTGGTGGTCTCGTATCAAAAATCTGGGGATACGAATACTCATTTATTGTTGCGGTTATTGCTGCAGGCCTAGGCTTAATCCTTTCTGTCTTTATCGTTGAGCCGCAGACAACTCCGGCAACAACAGCTAAACAAGCTTTTTTACTTGGAAAAGAACAGCTGCTTGACAAGGATGTATGGATTTTGGGATTGTTTGCCTCTGTTGCCATGATGACAACCTATGCAGGCAGGGATCTTCTTACACCGATTGTAGCCGGCGAACTTGGAGCAGACGCAATAGCTTATACTATACTGCCAAATTTATTTATGATTTTCAACAGCATCGCTGCAGTGCTATCAGGAACTTATTTCCCGAAGAGGCTTGGCTTAATCAAAACCGTTACAATTGGCGCCTTGGGACAAGGTATTGTGGCAATTGTGATTCCTTATTCATCAAGCTTGATGATGCTTTATGCATTGCAATCATTAGGAGGCTTCTTCTTCAGCATGAATATCACTGTTCTGCTGTCACTGATTCTGATTGGTGTTTCTGCAGAAGTAAAGACGTCGAGAATGGGGCTTTATCAAAGTATTTATTCCTTAGGACTTATGATTGGTCCAATGATTTCAGGCTTTATTCTGGAGGAAACAAATCTGAGAATATCGTACCTGATTATGGGAATCGCCATAATCATAATGGCACTGCTTTCCAAGCGGTTACTTCCCGCCCACCTGCTCAACAGAAAAAACGATTGAAATTAAAGTATTCAGCAGCTATTTGAATTAAAGGAAACATTTAGAGGAGGAAGAAATGAAGAAATACGATACCGGTAAATCAAAAGAATTATTTGCAGCCACGAAACAATATTTGGTGGATGGGGCAAGCAGTTCGTTTCATAAAGCGGCAGTAGAGGAGTATCCAATCTGTATGGATTACGGTAAAGGATCAAAACTGTATGACGTTGACGGAAACGAGTATATCGATTATGTTGGCGGCTTTGGGCCAATGATTTTGGGATATTCTCCGGAGCCGATCAACGAAGCGGTTCGTAAGCAAATAGAAAAAGGGAGCCACTTTTCCACCCCGACAGCAGATCTCTGCCGCTTATCAGAAAAGCTTACTGAAATCATACCCTGTGCTGAAATGGTCAGTTATCAAAGTTCGGGAACGGAAGCTAACATGCACGCTTTTCGAGTTGCGAGAGCCTTTACCGGAAAAAATAAAATCGTTAAGTTTGAAGGACAATATCATGGTTGGTCCGATGAACAAAAAATTACAATCGGAGCTTCCTCTGTAGGTGAATTGGGTCCTAAATCACGGCCATGGAAATTGCTTGGGTCTGCCGGTCAAAGAGAGAATGCAGGGGATGACTTGATCATAATGCCATGGAACGATCTGGATATCCTTGAAAAGCTCTTCAAGATGCGTGCTCATGAGATCGCTGCAGTGATCACGGAACCGTATATGTGCGATGAAGGTCCCATTATGCCAAAGGATGGGTATTTAAAGGGCTTGAAAGAATTAACGGAAAAATATGGGATCCTGCTGATTTTCGATGAAGTGATTACCGGTTTCCGCTTAGCATTAGGAGGTGCGCAGGAATACTATCAGGTGGCGCCGGATATGGCAGTGTTTGGCAAGGCCATTGCAGCGGGCTACTCCTTATCTATGATTTGCGGAAGACGTGAAATTATGAATTGCGGTGTGCACCCTTCCGGAACGTTTAATGCTACTCCAATCGCGGTTGCCGCGTCTCTTGCCGCAATAGAAGAGCTTTCCAAGCCAGGGGTATATCAGCATTTTGAAAAGCTAGGGACTCAGCTATCAGATGGAGTCAGGAAGATAGGAGAAAAATACAAGATTCCAACCTTTGCGGCAGCGAATGGATCCATATGTCAGATCCAGATCGGCATGAACCGTCCCGCTGAGGATTTCCGTGACCTTTTGGCTCATGTTGATAAGGCAAAATATAATCATTTTTTCCTGAAATGCACCCAATACGGTGTGCGAGTCACTTCCGCGCGTGGCCGTTTATATCTTTCAACGGCACATACGGAAGAAGATATTGAAAAAACACTGAAAGTGTTTGATCAGATTTTCTCGGAATATTAAACATTTAGCCTCTGTTTAATATAAATTTATCAAAAGATGCCTGACGGAACCAAACCGTCAGGCATCTTTTCAGATTTCACGGTAACATATTGTCTATTTTTTGTACTGCTGTTTGAACATCGTTTAAATTTAAACAAATAAAAGGAAATTGAAAATTTTTACAGATAAGACATTCGGAAGCACAACCGTTAATAATGAGCAAAAGGTCATATTCCTCTGTTTCCGTATAAAACTCGAAAATGATTGACGGCTCGTAGTGCTGTTTCAGCTGCTGATATAATAACTCTCGATTGTATGCCGGATTGCAGCCGCCGCAAAACAAAACGCCAATTTTCTTTGCAGTCAAAGTTTTTTTACTCATTTCTCACTGTCGTCGTCCTTGCAGTATTCTTTATACTTTCTGAAGAAAGTAGGTTGACTCATGTTCAGCATTTTCGCGGCCTTGTGCGTGTTATGGGCTTTACTCATTGCGCGGCGTAAGAGGGTTTTTTCTACTAGTTGAATTGCGTCACGCATCGGCAGGATGCCCTTAATAATGATATTGCCCTCTCCATTATTACTGCCGGTATTTTGCTGGGCTACGGTTGTAAAGGAATCCAGGATTTCCGAGTCGGACATCACAAATTGCTTCTCGATAAAATTTGCCAATTCTCTGACATTTCCCGGCCAGTCATTTTTCTTGAGATTTTCAATGAATGATTGCGTGATGATTTTCTTCTCGCTATACTTTTTATTTAATTCTTTGATAAAGTACTCGGCAAATGCAGAGATGTCTTCCACACGTTCCCTAAGGGGAGGGACGTAGATCGAGATGACATTGAGACGATAAAACAAATCGCTTCTGAATGTTCCCTGGTCGATCATAGCTTCTAAATTTTTATTCGTTGCAGCGACAATTCTGACATCCACTTTTCGACTCTTCGTATCACCTACTCTTGTCACTTCGCCATCCTGCAATACTCGAAGCAATGAGGCCTGCAGATCAATTGGCATTTCACCAATTTCATCCAAAAACAGTGTTCCCTCGTTGGCTAATTCAAATAAGCCCATTTTCCCTTTTGGATTTGCTCCTGTAAATGCTCCTCCAACATATCCGAATAGCTCTGACTCCAGAAGATTGGCAGGAATTGCACCACAGTTTATTTTTATATAATTCTCATTTGTACGGTTACTGTTAGTGTGGATATACTTAGCTACGACTTCCTTCCCTGTGCCTGTTTCTCCGAGAATTAATACTGTTGTGTTTTTTGAAGCTACTTTTTTTGCCAGGTGTAAAACTTGTTTAAAGCCCTTGCTTTTGCAAACAATATTTTCTTCTGCATCTTCAAATACGGTTTTTTTATAGAAATCGGCCATCTCTTTCGTTATGTGCAATTGTTTCTCTAAATCAATCAATTCAGTTATGTCCCGCACATTCGTAATGACTTTCAGAACTTGTCCGTCTTCTCCAAAAATAGGATTACCGGTTATAATAAGCATTTTTTGATTAACGGTTTGTTTTAAAGTGATTGACTTTTTTTCTTGCACAACATTCTCAGTTAATGAGATAGACATCAATCCTTCGTCTGTCAGATCCTGAACGTACCTGCCAATCAATTGGCTTCGATCGATCCCTGTAATTCTTTCGTAGGATCGATTGACCATAAGCGTCAGACCATCTCGATCCGTAATATAAATTCCATCATAGGAATTTTCTATGATACTTTCCAGATACAACTCATTCTCTTTTACACTTGCCAATTCCTGATTGGCTAATTCGTCTTCTGTAATATCCTGAAAAACACTGATCCCGCCCAGAATTCTTCCGCCCATTTCCAAAGGTGTACGGTTGGCCAGAATATATCGGCCATTCACCTGACATTTAAAGCCCAATCTAGGCTCTCCGAAAAGAAAATGATTTAATGGGGACGTGGGGAATGCCTCAGCAACAGACCTTCCGATCACATTTTTGCTTTTCACATCATAGACTTCCAATGCCTTTTGGTTCATTAGAATCAGATGACGATCTTCATCTAATGCAATAACGCCATTATGCGTAGAATCCAATAATAGATTGATCACCGTAGCAACATCTGAAATTACAGTTTCATAATAATCCATGCTGAAGTGTAAATCGACAATGCCAACATACTTCCCGTGATCATAAATAAGCATATATCTCGTACTAATATCCTGTGAAATCTGTAAGTTCAAACTATTCTGATTCACAATACAGAAATCTTTATCAAGAAAATCAATTGGCTTAGCACTAAAAAGCTCTGGCAATCTCTCAAAGAGGGATTCTATTACGATGATACCCTGTGGAGTATCGTTTTCTATTACCAGTAAAAATTTGGCATCCTTTTGAACTGCTGTCTGAACACTCTTAACCAAGTCATCCTGGTAAGACATTTCGTGAATATTTAAAATCAAAGGCTTAATTTGGCTTTTTAAAAAATTGGTGCTGATCAAATTGCTTGCCTCCTATAAAAGTAATGTACGTAAAGTATTTTAATTTTATCCAAAACAAATGGTTGGGGTTATTATACACGTTACCGCCTTTTATGGCAACTAAAAAACGTGGCGCCCATTATCTGGCACAGAATTTGCAAATTTAAATAATTACTTTTGTAGCTTGAAAGAAACGCCCTGATAGGTATGGAAAGGAAAGAATTAAGAAATGCAAAAAGACAACAGACCATTGGCCGGCATAAAAGTGTTGGACTTCTCAAGAGTGTATGCGGGACCGTATTGCACAATGATGTTAGCTGATCTCGGTGCTGAAGTGATTAAAGTAGAGCGAACAGGCAGCGGTGATGATACCAGATCCTTTATGCCGATGAAAGACGGTGAGAGCGGATACTACTTATACTTAAACCGCAATAAAAAAAGCCTGGCGCTGGATCTAAAAAATCCAAAGCATGTGAATATTATTAAAAAACTAGCTAAATGGGCAGATGTGGTGGTTGAAAATTTTTCTCCCGGAGTTGTTGATCGTCTGGGAATTGGATACAAGGACCTGGCCCGGGAGAATCCAAAACTAATTTATGGATCCATTTCAGGGTTCGGCCAAACGGGACCATACTCAAAAAAACCTGCTTATGATGTCATTTGCCAGGCGATGGGAGGATTTATGGATTTAACCGGGGAACCGGGCTCAAAACCGTTCAAACTTGGGCCTTCTATTGTAGACGCTTCTGCTGGAATTCATATGGCGTACGCAATTGCAGCTGCGATTTATCATAGAGAAAAAACCGGGGAAGGACAATTTATCGATGTTGGAATGATGGACACCGCGTTTTCTACCCTGGAAAATTTTGTCGTCACCAAAACGCTGACTGGGAAAGCGCCAACCAGAAACGGCAATGCAAATCTGGGTTCCGCACCTTTTAATTCCTATAAAACAAAAGATGGATATGTATGCATTGCTGTTGCGAATAATACACTGTTTGAAAAGCTGGCAAACATAATGGAAATGCCGGGGCTTCTTGAGGATGAGCGTTATAAGACAAACTTTGACCGTAAAATCAATGAAAAGACCCTCAATGAAACAGTCGAATTATGGACTCAAAAATATACCACTACTGAAATATGTGATATATTAGATGAGAAAAGTGTGCCTGTTGGGCCAATTTTAGGAATTGATCAATTGATTGAAGATCCGCATATTCGTTCTCGTAATATGCTGGTTGAGATAGAACATCCGGTTGTCGGAAAGATAGAATATCCGGGGAATCCTTTAAAGTTTTCTAAAACTCCGGTTGACACATTTCATAAAGCGCCGGCTCTTGGGGAGCATAATGAAGAAATCTTGAGAGATATTCTCGGATTAAGCGGAACGGACATTTAAAACGAATAATTCAATTTTAAATCGGTCAATTTATATTTGAATCGATTATCACTTTGATCTTGACTTATGGAGGACTTACTTACTATGGATATTTTTTTATTACAAGAAAAAACCGCTATCGTTGTCGGTGGGAGTAAAGGTTTAGGCAAAGGAATTGCGACCGGCCTTGCCCTTGCCGGAGCAAAGGTTGTTCTTTGCAGCAGAACGCAAGCCGATCTGGATGCGGCTGCCAAGGATATTGCTGAAAAAACAGACAACCCAAATGTTGTTGGAATAGCAGAAGATATTACCTCAATAAGCGGCATTAACGCACTGGTAACTAAGACTGTTGAAATATATGGACAAATAGATATCCTAATCAATGCTGCCGGAATTAATATTCGAAAGCCGGCACTCGAATTTACAGAAGCGGACTGGGATCAAGTTCAGAACACGCAATTGAAATACGTCTTTTTTATGAGTCAGGCTGTTGCGCTTCATATGAAAGAGAAAGGGATTCATGGAAAAATTATCAATATCGCTTCTCTTACGAGTCAGCTTGGTTTGAAAAACATGGTCTCATATTGTTGTGCTAAAGGTGCCATTGTTCAAATGACAAAGGCAATGGCCAATGAACTGGCAAAGGATGGTATTAATGTGAATGCGATCGGGCCGGGATATTACGAAACTGAAATGACACGGCCGCTTTTTGATAATCCTGAATACCGGCAGAATCTTCTCGGTAGAATTCCAAAGGATCGTTTTGGAATTCCGGATGATTTGATGGGTGCAGCGGTATTCCTCGCTTCTTCAGCCTCGGACTATATTACAGGCCAGGTCCTCTATGTTGATGGTGGATGGCTCGCATCATAATTCTTTGGCACAGAATTTGCTAAATTAATAAGTGTGAGTAATCAATAAGCTCAGACTTATTAATTTTTTTGTGACATTCGTAGAAAGAGGTGCTTTAAAATGATGAATGGAAAGCAATACAAAGAAAGTTTGAAGAATGTGAAAATCCAATTGTATTATCAAGGTGAAAAAATTGAAGACGTTGTCAATCACCCTATGATAAAACCCCATGTGAATTCGGCTGCATTGACTTATGATTTAGCCTTTGATCCGCTTTATAAAGATCTGATGACCGCGACGTCTCATCTGACTGGCAAAACGATCAACAGATTCACGCATATCCATCAAAGCAAGGATGATCTCGTGAATAAAGTGAAGATGATGCGTATGATCGCGCAAAAAACCGGAACGTGTTTCCAAAGATGTGTTGGGTTTGATGCGATGGGAGCAACCTTTATCACCACTTATAATATAGATAAAGAAAAAGGAACCGAGTATCATAAGAGATTTCTGAAATGGCTCGAATACATACAAGAAAATGATTTCATGGTGGCAGGCGCGATGACTGACGTTAAGGGAGATAGAAGTTTGAAGCCATCTCATCAGAAGGATCCGGACTTATTTACCCGTGTTGTTGAAAAGCGTGAAGATGGAGTAATCATCAGAGGTGCGAAGGCCCATATGACTGGTATGGCAAATTCACATGAAATGCTGATCTTGCCTACAACAAACCTTCTTGAGGGTGATGAGGACTATGCGATCGCTTGTGCAATACCGGTTGATGCTCCCGGTATAAAACACATTTTCGGACGTCAGACAAATGACCAAAGAAGATTACAGGGAGATATTGATACCGGAAATGCAGACTATGCAATTGTAGGCGGTGAAACGCTTACTGTTTTAGAGGATGTATTCGTGCCTTGGGACAGGGTATTCATGTGTGGAGAAGTGGAATACGCACAGGACTACGTAACACGATTTGCGGCATACCATAGGCAGAACTATGGCGGATGCAAGGTTGGAAATTCTGATGTGTTGATCGGTGCCACTGCGTTAATAGCAGATATGAACGGAACTTCAAAGGTCAGCCATGTAAAGGATAAGCTCATTGAAATGACTCATTTGGCAGAGACCATGTACTGCTGCTCATTGGCTTGTTCCTATGAGGGCGTGAAAACTGAGGCAGGCAGCTACTATGTAAATACTCTTTTGGCAAATGAAGTGAAACTGAACTGTACCCGTAACGTGTATGAAATCGCAAGGCTGGCACATGATATCGCCGGCGGATTTATTGCAACCCTGCCTCACGAGAAGGATCTGGAAAACCCTGAAACAGGGGACTTAATCAAAAAGTTCTTTACAGCAAATGCCAACTACAGCGGTGAGGACAGAATTCGGTTGGCGAGATTGATCGAAAATATGTCGGGTGGAACTGCACTTGCCGAATCCATGCATGGCGCCGGTTCGCCGCAAGCGATGAAAATTATGATTTACAGGGAATCAAATATCGATCAAAAAAAACAGCTTGCTGCAAACCTTGCAAAATTAAGCACTGCGGAAAAGAAAGGATCAAATAAATGAACGAGGTTGTAATTATTGATGGCGTAAGAACTGCAACGGGCAAATTCAATGGATCGTTAAGTACAATTCCAGCACCCGTTCATGGCGCGGAATGTGTCAAGGCCATTGTTGAAAGGAATAGCCTTGATAAAAAAATGATTGATGAGGTCATCATCGGAACCCACTTTCAGGCCGGTATCAAAGCAAATTCAGCGAGACAATGTACCATTTATGCTGGATTGCCGGATACCATACCTGCATTTACTCCGAACAAAAACTGTGCAACAGCATTGAAGGCGATGCAGTTAGCGGCACAATCGATCCAGGTGGGCGACAATGAGGTCGTAATTGCCGGCGGCTGCGAAACCATGAGCGATATCCCGTATCTTTTAAAGAAAGCGCGTTTCGGATATCGCATGGGGCCGGGAGAAGTACTGGATAGCATGCTCTATGATGGGCTGGTTGATCCTTTCATGAATTATCACATGGGAATCACGGCGGAAAATGTTGCTGAAAAGTGTGGTATTACACGTGAAATGCAAGATGAGTTTGCTGTTCGAAGTCATCAAAAAGCAGCGAAAGCATGGGCAGAAGGAAAATACGACCAGGATATCGTTCCCATTACGATAAAGGGGAAGAAGGGTGATGTTGTCTTTAAGAAGGATGAAACGTACCTTGAAGAAGCGACGCTCGAAAATTTCTCCAAATTAAAACCGGTTTTTAAAGAGGGTGGTACGGTAACCGTTGGCAATGCCTCTCCTGTAAATGATGGTTCCGCTGTCGTTCTTATGATGTCTGCCAGTAAGGCAAAGGAACTTGGATTAAAGCCAATCGCACGATATGTAGCTTCTGTTTCAACGGCACTTCACCCATCCATTATGGGTTATGCACCGGTATCTGCTGTTGAAAAGCTGGAAAAGAAAACTGGCATATCCAGAGATCAAATCGGGATTTTTGAGCTGAATGAAGCATTTGCAGCACAGGCGGCTGCTTGTGTCCAGGATCTGAAACTGGATCCTGAGAAGGTCAATGTAAACGGTGGAGCCGTAGCGCTTGGACATGCTGTCGGGTGTACCGGTGCAAGAATCAGCATCACTCTGATTCGGGAAATGCAGCGCAGCAACATTCAGTATGGTGTAAGCTCTCTTTGCATTGGCGGCGGCCAAGCAATGGCCATGCTGTTCGAATTGGTGAAATGATCGAGGCTGCAGAAGGAGAAAGACATGGAAGTAAAAAAAATATTTATTGTAGGGACAGGTGCTATGGGCTCCGGGATCGCACAAACCGCGATCGTCCAGGGCTTTATGGCTGTTATGCAGGATATTGACGAAGAACGTACACAGGCTGCTTACAATAAAATTAATAAAAATCTTGAAAAGCTTGTGTCAAAGAATAAATTAACGCAGGAAGAGATGCAGGCGGCAATTGAGCGCCTGGTTGCCACAACGGATATAAATGACGCAAAGGATGCAGATTTTGTGATTGAGGCAGCTACGGAGAATAAAGAGATCAAATTCGGCATTTTTAAAACTCTTGATGAAATCTGTAAACCAAGTGCGATCCTTGCATCCAATACGTCTTCCGTTCCAATTACAGAAATAGGTGCGGCCACTAAGCGACCTGAAAAGGTAATCGGCACACACTTTTTCAATCCTGTTCCGGTCATGAAGCTGCTGGAAATCGTTGTGGGCCATGTTACATCGGATGAAACCTATGAAACTGCTGTGAAACTGGGAGAAAGCCTGGGTAAGGTTACAATTAAGTCAATCGATAAAGGTGGTTTTATCGTAAATCGGCTCATCGATCCATTTATTAATGAAGCGGTATATTTACTGGAAGAGAATGTGGGTTCGGCTGCTGATATCGATAATGGATGCAAGTATGGCCTGAATCATCCCATGGGGCCCCTCGAGTTAGGAGATCTCATTGGATGGGATGTCATGCTGGCGGTCATGGAAGTGTTATATTACGAGTATGGTGATCCAAAGTACCGTCCTGCACCTTTAATGCGTAAAATGGTACGCGCAGGACATTTGGGAAGAAAAACAGGAAAAGGAATTTACGAGTATTAAATTCGTCAGGTGAATCAGGTAAACGAGATAAGATTGTCAAAGCAGGCGATGTTGTTAACACATCTGACTTAAATACGATTCTCTAATTAACCTAACTTGACAAAAGAACCTTGTTGCCGTATGAGAGCTGAGTCATATAGCGCAAGGTTCTTTTCTTCAAGCATCAAAAGCCTGATTTTGGAGGGAAATATGGCGAAACTATTCGATCAGGGAATGATTGGAAATCTAAAATTAAAAAATCGCATTATTATGACAGCGATGCACACTGGATACGAGCCTGCCAGAGAAGCGTCCTTTCTTGCAGAACGAGCAAGAGGCGGCGCAGCAGCATGTACAGCTGTTATGGGTGTTTCGCCGGAAGGCACCTATCACAATATGCTTTGTATTTCAAAAGCAACAAAACCAGAGATTGCAATGATTGGTTCTGCTGTACACAGGAATGGAGGGAAATTGATCGTTCAGTTGTTTCATTGTGGTAGAAATGCGCAGGAAAACGCAATAAGAGCTGCATCGGGAATTCCAATTGCACCGTCCTCGGTAGCCTCTCCGATCTATAAAACGAAACCGCTGGAAATGGATGAGAATATGATTTCTCAGACAGTGATAGCCTTTGCTCAAGCAGCTGCTATTTGCAGAGAAGCAGGCGTGGATGCGGTTGAGATCAGTTGCAGTGCGGGTTACCTGCTTTCACAGTTCCTATCCCCTTTCACTAATCTGAGGAATGACATTTATGGAGGATCATATGAAAATCGCATTCGTTTCCCGTCCATGGTAATCGCAAATGTACGGAAAAAGGTGGGCTCTGATTATCCGATTATATTACGCGTCTCATCCTCTGATATGCTTGGCGGATATGAAGTGGAGGATACGGTACACTTCTTACAGAAAGTTGAGTCCTTTCTGGATGCAGTTAATGTAACGGGTGGGTGGCATGAGTCTGGCATACCGCAAATCTCGATGCACTTACCGCAAGGGGGGTTTGCAGGTTATGCGAAGCAAATAAAAAAACACATTAAGCTGCCTGTTATAACTTGCAATCGAATTAACACCGGTGGAGAGGCGAGAAGGATTGTTCAAAAAGAGTATGGAGATTTTGCAGGCTGCGCCCGTGCTTTTTTATGCGATCCCGATTATGTAAATAAGATTCGATCCCATCAGCCGCATCGTGTGTGCATTGCTTGTAATAAAGGCTGTATTGAACCAGTATTGAAAATGAATCAAGCCTCCTGTGTTTTAAATCCGGTGGCTGGTCGAGAAGGTGAGCAATCGAATCAAGCTCCAATCAGCTCAGCGGATAAGAAAAACATATTGGTAATCGGTGGGGGGCCTGCGGGTATGCAAGCTGCAATTACCAATTCGAGACAAGGACATCAAGTAAGGCTTTGTGAGAAAGACGCGGCTCTGGGCGGCCTTATGCGTCATGCATCCAAAGCACCGCATAAAAGCGCAATCGGAGATAATATCACATCGATGACGTGGGAAATGGAATCCATAGGAGTAGATATACGGCTTTCCACGAAGGTAGATATAAGCTATATTCTTTCCTTTAACCCTGACTATGTATTTCTTGCAAGCGGCAGCGTTCCTTATCAGCCTGGGATTGAGGGCATTGATTCACCACATGTTTTATTTGCAGAAGACGTTTTTAATTTACCGAAGCATAAAATCCTAAAAATGTTAAAAGGAAAAATAGTAATTCTTGGTGGAGGGGCGGTCGGATTAGAAACCTCTTTGTTCCTGGCAAATCATGATATCCATGATACGGAATCAGAACGTTTTGCAAAATGCTTCTTAGATATAGAACCTGCTGTTCAACGCTCGTCATATCAGATTACAGTGATCGAGATGAACAATAAGATCGGGATTGATCTTGGATCAAGTAAGTGGGCAACTCTGAGAGAGTTAAGTTACTGTGGAATCAATGTATTAACCAATTCAAAAATTTCAGCCATATCCTCTTCTTCCGTTTTCTTGCAGAATGGCAGCATTTATCCGGCAGATACTGTGGTGGTTGCTTCTGGATATCGGTCCGAAAATACCCTGGAAAAATTCCTGAGGGAGAGCCAGATTCCCTACTCGATCATTGGAGACGCAAGAAAAGTTGGAACCATCGGTGATTCAATATTGCAGTCATCAATTTAACCTTGAATTTATTAATTCATATTTGGATTATTTGGGATTGATAAGAGAAAGTAAATATGCATTTCTTGGGAATTGCACTGATTTTACATCGTTTTGATGTTTGGCACACATATTGCGAGATAAATAATAAGTTAATATCACAAATAAAGAGGAGAGTCAAT
>JAVBVR010000058.1:0-13188 GCA_036677845.1 Anaerovoracaceae bacterium
TAAATAGGCAAGATGAGTTGCATGATAAGATCACTAACTATCTTCAAAGTAAGGACGTGCATCAGAAAATCTGCCAGGAAATTAAAATTAAAATTGAGTCTGATGATATAGAAATAAACGGTATGGATTGCGACCGAAAGGGGTATTGCGAAGGTTATGATTATGATGAAACAATTATTGAAAATGTTTCAGAAGTAGATTTTTGGCTAAATTCAGTAGATGATCTAAATGAGGAAACGATTACTTTATCCGTTATATGTAACGCAAAAATAAGTGCAATTTGTATGTATAAGGATTTTGAAAGCTCAATCTGGGATTCGGAAGAAAAGGAATATATATTTTTAATGCAGGAAGAGATGAGAGAGGAACATCAACCAGAATTTGAATGTATTTTGAAATTTATGGTTTCCCGTGAAGAAAAAGATATTAATTTCATCTTATCAGATATTAATTATTCAATGACTCTGGATCAAGAAACACGAACAAATAGAATCTATGTTGAGCCTGAAGATCCCGAAATAGACGCAAGAGGAGAAATGATGGATGCTCTTGAGGAATACTACAAGCATTAACATTTTCCGATTTATCATGGTATTGTGTTAGTAGATTTATAATTGTAATTAAGGGTTAAGTAGCGATGGCAGTTCTTACCCAGTTGTGCTATAATATAGTTATTAGAACACAAAAGAAACATATTAGCCCACGAAACCGCCCACGCGATGGTGAACGGGCAGCGGAACGGTTGAAATTACTGGATGGTAGGACACATGAATCAGGGCCTGCAAAACCTTTACTCCCCAGTTCAAATCTGGGTGTCGCCTCCAAATCGTAGGGGAATTAGTGAATCTAATTCTCCTTTTTTATTTGGTTTCTTCACAATATACTTGTTCGAAACCGCACCATAAAGCGATCTGATCGTTAATTACTTCCTTGGCCGCCGGTCTGGCTCTGTGATATCACATATGCCTTTAAAGTGTGGTAAATCAAGGCCAGCGCGGAAAAAAGACATCTGTGTCGCACGTGTGCGATGTCAGCAAATAGGTCGAAATAACATAAGGTAATAGTAACATATGTTTGAAGATGAAATTATAAAATTCAAGGCTTTGATGGTAAAACGGCGGAAGTTCCCCTCCTACTCATATTATATGATATGCATGGTTGATTGCGGGAATCAATGCAGTGCAGTGAAGTGATCCCGCAATCATCTTGTCAGAATCCGTCGGTCATTTTCATGTGTATCTTCTCCTCAGGATACCATAAGCCATGTAATTGCCCATGTCGATATTGTGATTGATGATATTATCAAAGATGGATATCTCCATGTTGTAGTTGGCATTCAAGATTGATTCGACTTCCCTAAGATACAGGCTAATGCTGCTGTACAGCATGCTTAGCCAATCGTCCTTTGACCAGGCCGGAAACTGGGCCAGAAAGGCAGAAAGATCATCAGCGTTTGCATAAAGCTCTCTGGTATAATTATCTGCTGTATTCGGATCGTTTCGTATCATGGCATTCAGAAGGTTTTCCTTACTTGCAATGCGGTTAGCGAAATATTCCGTAAACTGTTGTGCCAGCCGATCTTCCCAGTATGTTCTAAATATATTATAAAATTGAGCCGGGACCTGCGCCAACCGGTTTGTTACTTCCGGCAAATTGGGTAAATCTTCTACTGTACTCAGGATAAACGCCCTGGACCATACTGCTTCATTTAGCCATACTTCTATCAGACGACTCCCTTCGATGATCTGATCATATGTATAGCACTCTATCCCTTCTTGACTGATGTTAACCATATTAAAAACCCTCCCTGATTTGCTGTTCTTATAATATGCAGCTGCGGAGACTTTGAATACAACTCAGAGGAACGGAAAGTTCCGAGGAATGGAAATTTTTATGTGACTCTGATGTGACTGCCGGCTGGAATAATACGAGTACAACCGAATGGAGGAGCTGCATGAGTATTTATAGTCTGTTCTCGGCATTGTCGTTTGTTTCTGTTATTATTTATATGTATGTCGGTCTCTACGCATATGTACAAAACAGAAAGTCTTTGGTTCACAAGGCTTTTCTTTTGCTGTGCGTCAGTTTTGCGATCTGGTCTTTCGCATACGCTTTTGCATATGTGGCAGACAACCCCTACGATTTTTCATTCTGGAACAAAATATCGGCCGTCGGATGGTGCAGCTTCAGCGCCATTGCGCTGTATTTGGTTTTGTTGATTACCGGGAACAGGTTCGCCTCTAATAAATTCGTGATTTTCTCTATATTTGCACCGGCGGCGGGATTCTTTTATATGGCTGTATTTTTATTCGGACCCGATCTCCATACGCCGGAATCGACGAGCAGTTTTTTTTACGTCGGTAACTTTGCATATAACTTTTTATATCTGCTGGGGAGCATTTTGATTTTATTGTACTGGGGTTTAAAGTCCAAAAGCATAAGGATTCAAACGCAGTCGAAAATTCTGGTCATCTCCGGCTTGATTCCGTTCGGGCTCGATCTGCTGACTCAAACGATTCTTCCGTTTCTTGGAATGCGCCCCTTGCCTCTTATGGGACAGATTTACGCTGTAATCATGATTTTGGGAGCTTATCTTGTTATATCAAAATACAGCTTTCTGAAGGTCCCGGAGAAATTGCTGCTGGAAGAAATCCAGGATAAGATTCTGGACATGGTTATCATCTTAAACAGCCGGCACGAAATCATCAGAATCTCCAAGAATACTTTAAACCTGCTTCATTATGATGAAAATGACCTGATCGGCAAAAATATTGAATGCTTTTTTGAATATAAGGACAGGGAAAAATTAAAGATCGGATACAATATGGAGCGGGAAGAGCGGTTTGAAGATATCAAGGTAATCGGCAACGGGGTGCGGATCCCGGCCAATTTATTGTATTTTCCGATTTTTGATGAAAAGTTTCATGATTTTCTGGGTGTGCTCCTGGTCATGCAGGATATCCGGATCGAACATGAATTAAAGTTGAAAAATGAACTCCTGTATGAAAAGACGATCCGGGACAGTCTGACAAATCTCTATAATTACCAGTATATGCTGGAAACGATTAAAGACAATATCAATCTGGCGAATGACAGGCCGGATTATAAATTATCCCTGATGATGATTGATATCGATTATTTCAAGAGAGTTAACGACACGCTGGGCCATTTGTATGGAGACCATGTGCTTCGCACGGTTTCGGCTATCTTAACCGATATGATTCAGGAAAGCGGGTATGTGGGAAGATACGGCGGAGAGGAATTCATTGTTCTGCTGCCGTATTGCGGTGTCAGGAGGGCTTATGAGACCGCAGAGAGAATAAGGGAAAGAATAGAGAGTTTTCCATTCGATTATGATTTGAGAATAACAGTGAGCATTGGGATCAAGCAATATGGGCATGGATCCTGCGATCAGCTGATCAGCAGCGCAGACCTCCTTTTATATAAGGCAAAGGAAAACGGGAGAAATCAAATTGCCGTCTAGGGACATAATATAGTATATCGGACTTTCATGCTGAAACATATCGATCCGTAAGCCCGGGGTAACGTCTTCGGGCTTTTCATATTCGGTTAAAATTGACAATTAATGTCCTGGAGGTAAGGTTATATGGCATTGAGCAAGAAAATGAAGCAAAAATTTGACGATATTTCAGCCATGATTTCAGATACGCCAATGATTGAAATATCGCTGAAATATAAAGGAGAAGAACGAAAGGTATACGCAAAGGCTGAATACTACAGCTACACCGGAAGCATCAAGGACCGGATTGCTTTTCATATCATGAAGGATGCGTATATAAAGGGTCTGATACAAGAGGGGGATACCGTTGCTGAGGCCACCAGCGGGAATACGGGGATTTCCTTTGCCGCGATCGGCTCTTACCTTGGCAATCCGGTTATAATTTATATGCCTGACTGGATGAGCCAGGAGCGGGTCGATCTGATACGAAGCTTCGGCGCCGAAATACGTTTCGTCACCAGAGAAGATGGCGGCTTCTCCGGTGCGATATCCCTGGCTGAAGAAATGGGAAAAAGAGAAGGAGCCTTCCTGCCACGACAGTTCTCCAATCTCCAAAATGTCGATGCTCACTATAGAACTACAGGAAAAGAAATCATCAGGCAGTTACCGAGATTCGCAAAGAATCCCGATGGGATTGTTGCGGGAATCGGTACGGGCGGAACCCTTATGGGCGTCAAAAAGGCGCTTCAGGAAATCTATCCTGGCTGCAGGGCCTTCCCCCTTGATCCTGCCAATGCATCGCCGCTGGCATCGGGGGGAAGAGCAGGCGGTAATCATAGAATCGCAGGGATCGGTGACGAGTTCATTCCTGAGATTGTAAAGCTCAATGAACTGGATGATATCATTTTGATCCATGACGGTGACGCCATTAATATGGCAAGAAAACTCGCCGCTGACCTTGGCCTTGGTGTGGGCATATCTTCCGGTGCAAATCTGCTCGGCTCTATTAGGGCACAGGATATTCTCGGCTGCAGGGATGCGGTCATCGTTACAGTTTTTGCAGATGATAATAAAAAATACCTATCGACGGACCTTATGAAAGACCAGCCTGAAGAATATGGTGATCTGACTCCTCACGTGGAGCTAACAGGATTCCGAGCCATCAGATAATTTAAAGCAGGCGCCAGCCGGAGCGGCTGCCGAACTCTTTATGAGAACTGTCTGAGATCAGAGCAAGATGAGACATTCATTGATCACTTCCTCAGACAGTTCAAAAACTTCTTCGTGTTTTTCCAATTGTACCACTCCCTTCCGCTTATATACCGCATCGTTTTATGATGGATCTCAATGAGGCAGCTGCAAGCCGCTGCAGGTGATCCTATAGCGGCAGCCAATCATTAATATATGCTGATTCTACAGTATGTATTCTGAAAAAAATGTAGAAATCTATTTTTAAAATGATTTTTTTTCTGGCCGGACCCTTGCAGAAATAAGAAGAGACAAGCTGCAAAACTTGTCTCTTTTCGCTATTGCAAATTCATTCCACGATTGGATGTTTCTTTTTCTGATATCATATTATCCCGGAAATGAGCTCCGTCATACCAACCGTTTGCTATCATATACTTCAGGATTTTTTCATGGGTGTAAAGGGATGAATCCAAATGCCGACGCAAAACCTTCCGGACTTCAGGCGTCGTAGCTTCCGTAATAGCAATGGTATAGCTAATTACAGCCGATTTGGCGTACATCAGAAAATCTGAGGCGATCACCTGTTCTGTCAGGTCGCCCACCCCTGCCAGATTTTTTATGAATTTCATGTAGACACTCCTTTCGCCCCGGATGCCCGATTTTTTGCACCGGATTGCATCGGTACTTCTTTATCTTTTACTTCGTCGAGTGCATTGGAAGACGCAAACCTGGATGTCTGAACCTGTTTGAATGCCTTGAACCGGTCGGGCGCTGCTGATGAAGAGGATTGTATCAGTGCTTCCAGTTCTGTGATATGATCCTTTGACGCAGCGAGGTCCTGAAGCATAATGGATTTCAGCTCTTCATCCCTGACCAGCTTTGACATGGCAAAGGATTTTGTTGCACAGATATTTTTCATCATCAGCAGTTGCTGCAGATCAAAGGCCTCATGAGGGGTGATCCCGTTTTTAAAACTCAAATTACCACATCCTTTAAAAATCTATTATGGTCATTTTGCCCTTACTGGAGGCAGTTATACACAAAAACAAGAAGCAGCTGTAAAACTGCTCCTGTTTCATGTTATTCAGTTGGAATATATTAATCAGAATCTGCGGAACATCCGGTTTCTTCTGTCCTGCAGACCGATTACCCTGATGAATGATTTCTGAGTAATTATGAGCAAAGGTTATTTGTCGTACTGCTGGTGATTCATAAATTCCTTTATGTTTTTAAAATTATCCCGAAGATCTCTGTTGTTCTGCATTTGCTCTTCGTCACGTTCTTTGTTCCCATAGCTTTGCGCGTTCATAAATTCCTTTATGTTTTTAAAATTATCCCTAAGCGCTCGGCTGTCCTTATTATTTTGATCATTTTTTATAAAATTATCCAACCTTATCACCTCCATTAGAAGTATTCTCTTATTTTTATTTCCTATTCCATTTTCAATATTTTATCATACATATCCGTTTGAATCGCGGAAAAACTATTGCTAAAGGAGGTGGATGCTGCATGACTGACAGCAATCTGGAATTTGTGTATCTGAAGTCAAAAGACATAGGGAATACGATTTCAAAACAACTAAGCGATGTGAAAAGGGAAACATCACAGCTGAACGATGATGTGCAGAGGGATACGCCGGACGGCTATGTAGATTACGGGAATTTACCGTCCAGAGCCTTGCCCGAACTGGGAAAACAGGCCGCGGCAAACAAAATTGATCAGAAGAGACCGTTCTAAAATGAATCTTAAGGAGAGAGCGGTCTCTCTTTTTTAATATATGGTAATCTTGTTATTTTTAAGTCAAGGAAAGAAAAGAGTGAATTGATTGACAATTTATTTGTAATTTAATATAATAAGCATGGCAAAATAATTCTTAGAATGTCTTATATTCAAGTGTGAAGGATGAGGTTAAGAAGAAGTGGTGTCTCGATTCAGGAATAATTTATTTTATCTATTTTACGGGAACATCATTTAAAGTTACTCATCTTTTTCTTCTTGTCCGGATCCAAAACACTGAATAAGGCAAAATTAATTTAATTTAAGGAGGAAATTATGGGTAGAAGAATTCCGATGTGGCAAATCCTTATTGTCTTTCTGTTCTTGATTCTTACGCTGGTCTGGACAATTCTTATTACAGAGGGTTATGTGCACATCCCGCTCATTATCTCAGCTATTTTTGCGGCCATTATTGCGATCGCAAACGGCTTTAAATGGGCTTATCTGGAAAAAGGAATTATTAACAACATTGGAAGATCGATGCAGGCCATTCTGATCCTGTTCACCGTTGGTATTCTGATCGGAACATGGATCGCAGGCGGTATCGTGCCGGCCTTGATTTATTACGGTCTGAAGATTCTTAGCCCCGGAATTTTCCTGGTGGCTGCCTGCTTGATTTGCTGTATCGTATCGTTGGCTACCGGAAGCTCCTGGACAACAACGGGAACCGTAGGCGTTGCGTTGATCGGTATCGGAGCAGGTCTTGGCATCTCCGCACCGATGGCAGCCGGCGCAATCATCTCCGGAGCGTATTTCGGCGACAAGATGTCTCCGCTGTCCGACACGACCAACCTGGCTCCCGCGATGGCCGGATCCAACTTATTTGAACATATCAAACATATGGCGCTCACCACAGGCCCGTCCCTTTTGCTGGCGCTCATCGTTTACGGTATCCTGGGAATGGGACATGGCGGACAGAGTGTAGATTCCGGGCAGGTTGACACCATTATGGCCCTCATGCAGGATAACTTTTACATCTCACCGATTCTGATCATTCCGCCGCTTCTCGTTATCGCTATGGTTATCTTTAAGGTTCCCGCACTTCCCGGGTTATTCGGGGGCGTCATCCTGGGCGTCATTTGTGCTGTAGCCTTCCAGGGAGCAGACCTTGGAGAAGTTGTAACGATCATGGGATACGAGGGCTATGTTTCTGAGACAGGAAACGTTTTTGTGGATGATCTCCTCACCAAGGGCGGACTCCAGCAGATGTTCTATTCTACCACGCTGGTTCTCTGTGCTTTATCCATCGGCGGCGTTCTGGATTCCTCCAACATGCTGCGGATCATTTGCGAGCACCTTCTCAAGCTGGCAAAAGGCACCGGTTCACTCGTACTTATTACAGTTATCACCTGTATTGCAGTTAATCTGGCAGCTTCTGACCAGTATCTGTCAATCGTACTTCCCGGCAGAATGTACAAGGAAGCTTATGAGGACAGAAAGCTGAAAAACAAGAACCTGTCTCGTGTTCTCGAGGATTCCGGAACTCTGAGTTCACCTCTGATTCCATGGAACACCTGCGGTACCTATCAGTTTAGTGTTCTTGGCGTAGCAACTGTCGCATATGCTCCATACTGCTTCCTGAACATTTTCAATCCAATCATCTCCATCATTTATGGATTTACGGGCATTACTATGGAAAAGATGACGGATGAAGAATATGAAGCTTGTATGCGTCAGAGAGCTCTGGATGCTGAGCTGGCTGAAAAATCAATGCAATAATTTTCAGCTTATGCAGGCGTCAGGCTGCTACAACTCATAAGAACTGATTCAAAGAAATTTTTAGACAAAAAAACGGTGCTGCTTCGGCTGCACCGTTTTTTTTGGCTCTCAGTCCAGGCTTACTGGTACTCAAAATCCGAGAGATCAGAAATCAATTTTGTGTGGCGTTTGATCAATTCACTGATCTCTTTGATTCTTTTATCTTTTTTCTCCAATTTCAGTTCAAGCTTGGATATGATGATAACCGAATAGAGGTCAATAAACAGAAAGAAATAGGAATCATCTTCATAAACATAATCGATTTCATCCCAGAGATATTCTTCATACCGGCTGGTCCCTTTCCATTTGACAGTTAAGCCTTCTTCAGTCAGCCTCGTCTCCTGTCTTTTACCAATTAGTTCCTGAACGCCTTTTTCGAGGCGGCGCGCGTCTATGCTGATCCATGAATAAATCCCTGTTATGGCGAGCATACCGCATAGGCCCAGGGGTTTGAAAAGCGGAAAAGCGAATGCAGTCCCGCTCATTATTAAAAGCAGCAGGGAAGCGAGCAGCAGGCAGACCATAATCTTGGTTCTTTTCGGCGTTCTTTTATACATGTAGTAGTTTCTTAACGCGTTGTAGTCCGGCTTATCCACATTGAATCCGACTGTAAACTCTCGTTCCTTCATTCCATTCCATTCCTCCTGATGTTTCTTATTCTTATTATAACGTATCCGAAGAAATTTTTCGACAGCATAATTAAATTTCCTGTCTCCTTAAGACGCGCGGCGGCGGATTTCATGCCAAATAATACATAGAATTCTGAATGTTTGAAAATGATATTACTGTATTGGAAACAGAATGGCGATAAAAATTTCTTGATTATTGCATCACATTATGGTAAATTACATTGACAAGACATCTATATATACACATGTAAATTCACTAAAAACAGATGAAACGGCCAAATTTGCTACCTGTCAGATTGAAGAAGGAGAGATTACTATGTATCATATCGCAAGCCGCATTGACAGACTGCCGTCAACCCCCATGCTGAATAAGGTTCTGTTCATAACAGGAATCGGCTGGATGTTTGACGCAATGAATCAGGGGATGGTCTCAGGAGTGATGGCGGCCATCGGTTCAGACTGGGAATTGTCTACAGGACAGATCGGATTGCTGGGAAGCGCCGGGATGCTGGGAATGATGTTAGGTGCTGCCTTGTCCGGCATGGCAGCCGATAAATGGGGCAGACGAACCGTAGTGGTATGGACGCTGGTCATATTCGGAATCGCCAGTGGTTTATCCGGTTTTGCGATCAATTATCCGATGCTGCTTTTCCTAAGATTCTGTACGGGTTTCGGACTGGGAGGCGAGCTTCCTGCCGCTGCAGCTTTGATCAGCGAATATTCACCGAAAAAAATCAGGGGGCGTAACGTGATCCTTCTGGAAAGCTTCTGGGCGTGGGGCTGGATCCTTTCAGCTCTGATCGCCTATCTTTTGATTCCGGTTTACGGCTGGCGGGCTGCATTCTGGGTGGGTGCGATTCCTGCTTTATTTGCAGCTTATTTAAGGGTAGCTGTGCCGGAATCGCCGCGTTATCTGGAAGTGTCCGGCAAAGGAGAAGAAGCGGACCGTCTGCTTCAGGAGATGGAGAAACAGGCTGCCCTTGAACCATATCAGGCGACAGGGCAATCGGAATACAGCTTGAAAAAAAACCGTCTGTCACTGGGAGAGCTTTGGTCGAAAAAATATATCAGAAGCACCTTCGTGCTCTGGGTCATATGGATCGGCATCAATTTCGGCTATTACGGATTCGTGCTGTGGACGCCGTCGCTGCTGATGGCCCAGGGCTTTGCTCTTGTCAAGAGCTTTCAGTTTACTCTAATCATGTGCCTTGCTCAATTGCCGGGCTATTTCAGTGCCGCATATCTCGTTGAGAGAATCGGACGAAAATGGGTGCTTACCATTTACTTTGCCGGCACAGCTCTGGCAGCATGGCTTTTCGGGCATGCCGGAACAACAAACAAGGTTTTAATCTTCGGATCACTGCTGTATTTTTTCAGCCTCGGCGCATGGGGATGTGTGTATGCTTATACGCCTGAGGTTTATCCGACTGCAGCAAGAGGAAGCGGTTCGGGATGGGCGGCAGCGTTCGGAAGAATCGGCGCCTTTGTTGCTCCGCTTGTTGTTCCTGTCATTTATAGTGCTTACGGGGAGAAAGCCGGATACGTTTATGTCTTTGTTCTTCTGACCGGTGTTTTCGCAGTGGTGGCGGTTGTCGCGGCCTTGTTCGGCAAGGAAACCATGGGAAAATCCCTGGAAGAAATCAGCGAGTAAAGCTCTTAAATAACAGAAACTCTGTTCCATACAAACTGGGAATCTGTTCATACGAAGCCTCTGAGCCTGCTACCGGGCACTCGGAGGCTTTTCTTCTTGAAAAAAAATATCGTCGGAACTTCCGCAGGAACATTATTACAGTTTCTCTCGTCAAACACGTAATTAACAGCTGATAATTGATAGCTGATGATAGAAGAATAGATTAATGAATAGGAAGGAGATGTCATAATGCAGAAAAAAACATTTCTGTTCGGTATCGTAATCCTGATCCTGATATTATCCGGTACCATTCTGGTGCTTGCGGCCAATCAAGGTGAAACCCTGCCGGATACATCGACGAATACCGGGACCACGGGCGGTGAAGTATATTTTCACACCGGAAGCCCGCTGGCTTTGTCAAACGGAGAGGTTAAGATGCTGGATCCGGCAAACCCAGATATTGGAGCCACGGTAGTACAGTCCAGGACTTTGCTCCCTTTGCGGGCAGTTTCCGAATATTTCGGGGCAGAGGTCGAATATGACCAGATAAAAAAGGCAGCTGTTGTCATGTACAACGGGAAAAAGGCCATTTTCCCGATCGGGAGCAAAAAGTATATCGTTGAGGGCGGTCAGCAGAAGACGGAGCATGTGATGGATACGCAATCTCTGATTCTGGACGGAAGGACCATGGTGCCGCTAAGGGTTATCAGCGAAGCAGTTCTTGGGAAAAAAGTGTCTTATTACGATCGAGTTATAGCAGTTGCAGATTACGAGGTCAATCTGAAGTCCAATGCTGCATTGGTGTCTTGGATAAAGGCAAAGATAGGAGAGGCTGTAAAAGCGGGATCGCTGAAGGAACTTGAGAAGCTTCTTGCATCAGAGGATCGGAGGGTATCCTATGGGGCGGGTGCTGCAAACGGTTTCGGCTGGGCGGTAGAAGACGCAGCTCCTGCTATGGAATCGGAAAAATCAAGCAGAAATGAAAAATCCCAGTCCGCTTCGGATAGCGCTGCCTATTCCACAACAAATGTCCAGGTGGAAGGAATTGACGAGGCGGACATCGTAAAGACCGACGGCAAGTATATCTATATTGCAGGAAACAATGTGGTACGGATCGTAGGTGCTAGTGACGGCAAGCTGAGCGACGATACGGCAATCCGTCTTTCCACGGATAAAAATGTAAGAGAAATCTATGTGGACAAAACGAGGCTCGTCATACTGGGAACCAGATATGAAAACAACTATATTATGAAGGAGCCGGAGAGCACGTTCACAGATGAGCCGGCAGCTTCTGTGTCGGATAGTAGAAGCATCGGAATCATGCCCCCTTACTATCCTTCAAAATCCTTCAGTTTTGTTGACGTGTACGATATTTCAAGTCCGCTGAAGCCTGTTCTGCTAAAAGGACATGAAATGGAAGGAGACTACCAGTCCAGCAGAAAAAGCGGAGAAATCGTTTATATGGTTACAAATACCCACCCATATGGCGATCGTATTCTTCCGATGATGAGAGATACGGTGGTCAGCAATCGGGAATTCAGCATGAAGCTTGACGATGTCATGATCATGCCCAAACACCCCAGCCGAGGCTATCTGATCATTTCGGCAGTCAATGTAAATAACGACGAGAAAACCGAAGTTGAGGCGATTACAGCTTACGGATCTACCATGTATATGAATGACGCCTCCATGTACCTGGCCTTCAGTAACTATGACAGCTCCACCTCTATCATACGCTTTGATCTGAAGGGTATGAAGGTTGGCTATGCCGGATCGGGTACTGTTCCAGGGTATCTGCTGAATCAGTTTTCCCTGGATGAGCATCAAAACCATTTGAGAGTTGCCACCACCGTGTGGGAGAAGGACAGCAACAGTCTTCATATTCTGGACCGGTCCCTGAATATCGTCGGATCTGTGGAAGACCTGGCGAAGGGAGAACAGATTTACTCAGTCAGATTCCTTGGGAATAAAGGATATGTTGTCACATTCAGAACCATTGATCCTCTGTTTGTCTTTGATCTTTCCGACCCGAAAAAACCTGTCCTGACAGGGGAATTAAAGGTTCCCGGATTCAGCAGCTACCTTCATCCCGTCGGAGAAGATCTTTTGTTGGGAATCGGAGCTGATGTTTATGAGATCTATCGAAGGGACAGCAGCGGGAAAGATGTCGTCGTAGGAACCCGTCAGGGAGGAATCAAATTCTCACTCTTTGATGTATCCGATATGGGAAAACCCAGAGAACTTTCGAGTAAAATCGTGGGTGAGGCCGGGAGCTGGTCGGAGGCCCTTGACAACCATAAAGCGATCATGATGGACTCATTCAATGAGAATGTGGCTATAGACGCTTATCTGAACTATGAAGATCAGAACAAGGGCTACCAGCAGGGTGCAATCATCATGAGCTATAAAGGTAAAACTCTGAAATTGAAGGGAATTCTTCCTTCTGAACCAACCGGAGTATACGGCAATTACATCCCATACGCCAGAAGAATTCTTTATATTGGCGATGAACTTTATTACGTTCAGGACGGCAGGATTTCCTCCTATCACTATGACAGCCTGAAGCAAATTGACACGCTGGTTCTCCAGTAAGGAATAAGTTTTATCTTGCTGGCAACAATAAGCCTGATGGACAGACGGCGTTTATTCGATCGCCGATGAAATCGAGAAGTCCAATCAATAAGGAGGTTGCCATGACAAAGGACAGTCAGGTCGACAATAAGATAGCGAGAAAGATCAAGGCGAAT
>JAVBVR010000059.1:0-47525 GCA_036677845.1 Anaerovoracaceae bacterium
ACATACCGGGAGAAGTATTCTATTTGACTGAGGAAGGCGGCAAGCCGTGGACCATTGCACCGCTACCTGTCAGAGAGGAAGAACCTTATACCATCCGGCACGGGTTTGGTTATACGGAATACGAGCACGAAAGCCATGGGATCTCCCAGCGTCTGACCCAGTTTGTACCGGTAAGAGGAACCGTTAAAATCAACTTGATCACCCTGAAAAACGATGCCGGGGAGGACAGGGATCTGACCGTAACTTTTTATCTGAATCCTGTCCTGGGTGTGAGCCGTAAGGAAACATCCATGCATCTTATCACTTCCCGCGACGCAGAAGGTGTTCTTCTGATCCGAAACCCATATAACAGAGAATTCGCCGACAGGATCTGCTTCATCGAAGCATCAGTCCGGGAACGTTCTGTTACCGGCGACAGGAAGGAATTCTTCGGCTGCGGAACATTGTCCTCGCCGGATTCTCTGAAAAAGAAAACATTACAGGGAACGTTGGGGTCCGGTTTTGACCCATGCGCCGCCATGCAGGTTCCCGTCAGAATCAAGGCCGGGGAAACGCAGGAACTCGTTTTTCTTCTCGGGATGACGGATAATCCGGAACAGGCGGGAACGTTGGCTTCTGCATATAAAAGTGCTGAAAAGGCAAAAGCGGCCTTGCATGAAGTGAAAAGGTTCTGGCAGGAAAAACTCGAGACAATCCAGGTGAATACACCAGACCCGGCTATGAACATCATGCTGAACGGGTGGCTGCTTTACCAGGCAGTATCGTGCAGAATGTGGGCAAGGACCGCATTTTATCAGGCAGGAGGCGCATATGGCTTCCGGGATCAGCTCCAGGACAGTCTGTCTGTTCTTCCGATCTGGCCGGAAATTGTGAAAGATCAGATCTTAAGGCATGCACGGCATCAGTTTTTGCAGGGGGATGTGCTCCACTGGTGGCATGAACCGGCGGGCAAGGGAACCAGAACACGATTTTCCGACGATTATCTATGGCTGCCTTATGTCACCGCCGAATACATCCGCGTGACCGGGGATTACGATATCCTGAATACAGAGGTTCCTTTTCTTGAGGACGACAGCTTGAAAAGCTATGAGGATGAAAGGTATTGCCAGCCAAGGGTTACAGCGGAATCCTCGTCCATATTTGATCACTGCATCCGTTCCGTAGAGCATGGCCTTCGATTCGGTGAGCGCGGCCTACCGCTTATGGGAGGCGGGGACTGGAATGATGGAATGAATACGGTAGGCAACGGGGGAAAAGGAGAAAGTGTGTGGCTGGGATGGTTTTTATGTACGGTTTTGCAGAAATTCGTTCCTATTTGCCGAGAAATGGGTGAAGCAGAGCGTGCCGGCCGGTATCTGGAGATCATCGATCAGGTTGCGGAAGCCATCGAGAAAAATGCATGGGACGGTAATTGGTACAAGAGAGCATTTTTTGATAACGGCTCCCCCCTTGGATCCGCAAACAATAAGGAATGTAAAATCGATTCCCTTGCTCAGTCCTGGGCTGTTATTTCGGGAAAGGGGGATCGGGAAAGAGTGAAAAAGGCTCTTACTTCTCTCGAAGATTATCTGGTGATGAGAGATGCGGGGCTGATCAAGCTTCTGACACCGCCCTTCGACGAAGGAGAACTGGAGCCGGGATATATCAAGTCCTATGTGCCGGGAGTAAGGGAGAACGGAGGCCAATACACCCATGCGGCAGCATGGGTGGTCATTGCATTCGCCATGGCAGGAGACGGAGACAAAGCCTTTGAACTTTTTGAATTGATCAATCCGGTCAATCACACCAGGACTGACAGAGAATGCTCGATCTATAAGGTGGAGCCGTACGTTATGGCGGCGGACGTTTATTCTGTCCCGCCCCACGTAGGCAGAGGAGGCTGGACCTGGTACACCGGTACCGCGAGCTGGGTATACCGGGCGGGCCTGGAGTATATTCTTGGATTTGGCAGAAATGCCGATCGGCTGACGATTGAACCGTGCATCCCGAAAAAATGGAAGGAGTATGCCATCCGGTACCGGTATCAGGATACCATTTATGAAATAACAGTAAAAAATCCCAAGGGGCTGAACGGCGGGACTTCCGTATTCACTTTAGACGGCGAAAGGCTGGAGGGGAGCTCGATTTCTCTTGTAGATGACGGAAAAATCCATTCTGTAGAGGTTCTGATCGGTTCATAGATTTCAAAATTGCACAATCCGAAATAACAAAGCGCGCCTGAAAGGTCAGTCATTCACCTGGCCCATGGAAGCGCTTTTCTTCTGCATGCCGGAATACGTTGATTTTTCCTGGGAAAAATAGTATCTTATTTATAGTCTTTATCATTCTGTAATAGCAAAGGTATCGAATGGATATTTTTATCGAGAGAACAGTACAGATCATGGAAGGAATCCGTGCCTGGGCGGACGGTGTCATTTCAGGCATAGAGGCCTATTTGGCCGATCCTATAGAATTCGTCGAATTCTATACCTTTGTGGTGCGGTGGATCTTTCCAGTTTTAGCCGCAGCGATCCTGATACGCTGTATCCTTCCGCTTTTGCGAGGCGGCGGCACCGCCAGGATTTGGGGCTTCCTTGAAATAAAAAATGCCTATCGCATTCCCGTCATGCACTGGGAAAACTCCATCGGACGGAGCAAGCTCTCCGATATTGTGATCAATCTGCCCTTCATATCAAGAAGTCATGCGGTCCTTTCCTTCGGAGAGAATGGCTGGACCATAACCGACCTTGCCTCCAAGGGTGGAGTACGGATCAACGGTGAAAGGATCGAGGGCTCGGAACCTGTGGAATTCGGTGATTCCATTTCCTTTGCAACTGCTGAATTCCAGTTTGTGCCGGCAGAAGAGGGATTAGATAATATCACTGTAAAAAGCAGGCTGGATTGGTTGTCCAGGCTTGGACACGGTTTTGATTCGGGCAGGACATTCCTGTTTGTCCTGGCATTCCAGGTGTTGGGAGGAATCCAGATTTTTCTTTCCATGGGGGAAAAAGCGAATGCCGGCGTTGCCTATATTTTTCTTATTTTTATCGGTGCGGAGTGCGTATACTATTTCTGTCTGTCCCGGTTCAGCAAGAAATATCCGGAGCTGGAGCTTATGATCTTCTTTCTCTGCGGCCTGAGTCTTTTTGTTGTGGCAGCGGCAAAGCCGAGCCATCTGACAAAGCAGCTGGCGGCGATCCTTCTTGGCATGCTGGTATATACCGCAATACAGATCATAATCAAAGATGTGGGCAGGGGACGGAAGCTGAAATATATTCTGGTCGGCTGCAGCATCGTACTGATGATATTGAATCTCATCATCGGAGAAGCCCGCTTCGGAGCAAAGAATTGGATCAATCTCGGCTTTATTACATTTCAACCCATGGAATTTGTCAAAGTGGCTTTTGTCTTAGCCGGAACGGCGACTTTGGATAAGCTTCTAACCACCAGAAACCTGACGGCATTTATCGGATTTTCCGGCGCATGCATCGGGGCGCTGATCCTTATGAGGGACTTGGGTACTTCCGTCATATTCTTTGCTGCGTTTCTCGTCATCGCTTTCATGCGGTCCGGAGACCTCCGGACCATTGCACTCATATCTGCAGGGGCTGCCCTTGGAGCATTTGCCGTCGTGACGTTTCTGCCCTATATTGCGTCCAGGTTTCAGGCCTGGGGGAATGTATGGGAATATGCCGACACCATCGGCTATCAGCAGACCAGGACGATGATTGCCGCCGCCAGCGGCGGGCTTTTGGGAGTCGGCGGGGGCAACGGATATCTGGTGAGAGTTGCCGCATCGGATACGGATCTGGTGTTCGGAATCCTTTGCGAAGAATGGGGACTTGTAATTGCTCTGGCGGCCGTACTGATGATCGTTTTCCTGTCGCTGTTTGTGTTGTTCCTTATGCGAAACTGCAAATCGTCGTTCTACGCTATTTCTGCCTGCGGGGCGGTTGCAATTTATATGATTCAAACCGCTTTGAATGTATTGGGCTCTTTAGACCTGCTTCCGCTTACGGGAGTCACGCTGCCATTTGTATCAAACGGGGGAACCTCCATGGTCGTGTGCTGGGCTCTGCTGGCTTTCGTGAAAGCTGCGGATGAACGAGTCAGACCGGACCGGGAGGAAGAAGGACCGGGAGAGTATGCTTCTGTTGACGAACTTGATGAGTTCGGTGAGTTTTCTGTTTTTGATGAGCTCAGGGAAAGGGAGGATGCTTAACATGAAGCTGCTTACAAGGCGCGCCTTCGGACTTCTGCTTTTGACTCTTCTGCTGATTGTCGGTGTTTTTACATTTACCGTCCGGTATGCAGTGAATGCGTCTGATTGGGCACAGCATGCAACAAACAAGCATCTTTTCTCTGAAGGAAGGCTGAAAGCCGCCGGGGTAATATATGACCGGAACGGAAAAATTCTGCTCAGGACAGTGGATGGAGTTCCAAAGTATCATGAGAATAAGACGGTAAGAAGGGCGCTTTTGCATGCTGCCGGAGATTACTATGGCAATATTGCCACAAGCGTGCAGGTCGTATACGGCGACAGGCTTTCCGGGTGGGATCCGGTAAACGGGGCATATCGTTTCAACAACAGCAATTTTGGAAGTGATATTACTCTTACCCTGGATGCCGAGCTTTGTGCCGAAGCTTACAATGCCATGAACGGAAGAAAAGGAACCGTCGGTGTGTATAATTATAAGACGGGAGAGATTATTTGTATGGTCAGTCTGCCGTCCTATGATCCGGAAAATCCGCCTGACGTGAGCGCGGAGCCGGAAAAGTACGAAGGAGTCTATATCAACCGGCTGCTGTCGGCCGCATATACTCCGGGATCGGTATTCAAGCTGGTTACAGCCGCTGCGGCAATCGATAGAATAGAAAATGCCGGCACCATGGTTTACAAATGCGAGGGGCGTCGGCTGGTCAACGGAGTTGAGGTAACCTGTCCGGATGTTCACGGAACTGTAACACTGCAAGAGGCTCTCGCCCGTTCCTGCAATACAGCCTTTGCAGAAATTTCCCTGGAACTGGGAGGGGACGTATTGCAGAGATATGCAGAAAAGGCAGGCTTTAACGCAAGTCTTGAAGTCAGCGGCATAAAAACGGCGGAAGGGAAGGTAACGATATCTGATGCGAAGGGCGGAGACCTCGCCTGGGCGGGCATCGGGCAATACAGCAACACAGCAAATCCTCTGAATTTCATGGCGTATATGGGAGCCATCGCCAACGACGGAGTCAGGATAACTCCGATCCTGGTTCGTGATCCGGGACTGGCGTCGATCTTCCCCGGAGACAGAGCTCAGAAAAAAAGGATTCTTTCAAGGGAAACAGCGGAAGCCCTGGGAGAGATGATGCGCAATAACGTTATCGGAGCTTATGGAGAGGGCAGCTATAAAGGTCTGGAACTCTGTGCTAAATCTGGAACAGCTGAGGTCGGCGGCGGCCGGAAGCCCCATGCCTGGTTTGTAGGTTACCTTAATCGAGAGGACTGCCCCCTTGCTTTTGTGGTTGTGGTGGAAAACGGCGGCTCCGGCAGCAAGGTGGCCGGCGCAGTAGCCGGAAAAGTGCTGAAAGCGGCTGTAAAAAAAATGACGGCGGAGTAAGGGAAATCATTTCAAATATGGATTTATTATGCAGACAATATACAATATTTTTGTTTATAAAGCTGTTGACAAATTGATCCGCGATAAATATAATGATAGCAATATAAAAAAAGCGATGACCAGGAACCAGTATCGGTGCGTCGATCCTTACAGAGAGCTTTCGGTTGGTGGAAGAAAGCAGGATATCAGTACCGTGAATTCATCCTGAGAGCTGCACACTCAAAGGCGAACCGCCCTGTAGGCTGTGCCGGATTCCAACCGTTACCTTGGAGAAGCGATGATAGTCGCTTGCTGAGGTTGTTGTTTCAACAACGAAGACAAGGTGGTACCGCGAATTTATATTCGCCCCTGTTACACAGGGGCGTTTTTTTTTACCGTTCTCAATGAAACCTGGCCAGGTTTATTGAAATAAAAGATTGAATCTAATGAATGAGAGAATGATTATGGAGGGATTTAACATGAAAAAGTATGGAAAGAAGGGATTGGCGCTGGTTCTCTGCGCAATGCTCATTGCGTTGAGCACGGGCTGCGCCGGTTCAGGAGCCGACGATGCTCAATCGGGAGAAGAAACAGTACTCAAGATCGGCATTGTCCAGTATATGGACCACGTTGCTTTGGATTCCGCGCGACAGGGCTTTATTGACGCTCTTGCCGACAACGGGTATGTCGACGGCGAGAATATCACCATCGATCTTCAGAATTCACAGGGTGATCAAAGCAATCTTTCAACCATAAGCGACCGCTTCGTCAGCAATAACATGGACTTGGTTCTTGCCATCGCCACTCCCGCAACCCAGGCCGTCGCCGGCAAGACCACAGAGATTCCGATCCTCGGCACTGCAGTTACGGACTATGTGGCAGCCCGTCTGGTGGATTCCAATGAGGCGCCGGGTGGAAACGTCTCAGGAACATCCGATATGAACCCGATCAAGGAACAGATCGAACTGCTTGTCAAGCTGGTGCCCGATGCCAAAACTGTAGGCGTCCTTTATACATCCAGCGAGGATAATTCGATTCTTCAGGCCGGCATCGCGAAGGAAGCCATTGAAAAGCTGGGATTGAAATATGTTGAAGTGACCGTAACAAATTCCAACGACGTTCAACAGGCGACCCAGTCCATCGTCGGTCAATGCGACGCCATCTACATTCCGACCGACAACGTTTTTGCTTCCGCAATGCCCGTTGTTCACGGCGTCACCTCTGCTTCCAAAACACCGGTCATCTGCGGAGAATCGGGAATGGTTGACAAGGGGGGATTGGCTACATTGGGAATCAATTACTACGATCTCGGTTATCAAACAGGTCTGATGGGTGTGAAGATTCTCAGAGGAGAAGCGGAGCCTGCATCGATGCCGATCGAAACGGCCGCGAAGTTTGACTTTGCCATCAACGGGACTGTCGCAGAAGAAATCGGGCTGACCATTCCGGCCGATCTGGAGCAGTATGTAAAGATGGCTGAGTAATTGGCTTTGACGGACATTTTCCGGAGAAATATCTATTGAATAATCTAGGAGCGAGGAAAGATCATGTTACAAATATTGCTTGGCGCAGTTTCACTGGGCTTATTATGGGCGATCATGACAATCGGCGTTTATATCACCTACAGAATACTGGATATTGCCGATCTTTCGGTAGAAGGCAGCATCGCCATGGGAGCAGCGATTGCGGCAAATATGATATACATGGGAGCCAATCCCTTTGCCGCATCGTTTGTGGCCTTAATCGGCGGTATGGCTGCCGGGCTGGTAACCGGGCTGCTGCATACCAAACTGAAAATACCGGCTTTGCTTTCGGGCATTCTGACGATGATCGCGCTGTATTCCGTCAACCTGCGAATCATGGGGAAGGCAAATCTCTCCCTGCTGCGTATGGACACGGTTTATACCAAATTTGGAGAGATGGGCCTGAATCACACAAATGCCGTAATCCTCTTCGGGCTGATCTCCGTTATGGGCGTTGTCGGAATCCTTTACTGGTTTTTCGGAACCGAAATCGGCTGTGCGATCCGTGCCACGGGAAACAATCCCCAAATGGCGCGGGCCCAGGGGATCAATACAAACAACATGATCATCCTTGGTCTTATCATCAGCAACGGGCTGGTGGCCTTCAGCGGCGCTTTGATCGCCCAGAGTCAGAGCTTTGCCGATGTGCAGATGGGCATGGGCTCCATCGTCATCGGGCTGGCGTCAGTCATTATCGGCGAAGTGCTGTTCGGGAAGCGGAATTTCTTCAACCGTCTGCTTTCCCTGGTAATGGGAGCCGTAACATATCGTATTATTATTGCGCTGGTTCTTAAGATGGGTATGCCGGCAAATGACCTGAAGCTGTTTACCGCAATCACCGTCGCGGTTGCCTTGTCGCTTCCGGTATGCAGAACCTATCTCCAGCCTATCAGGAAATCCGTTCTATTCGGATCACAAAAATTTAAAGAAACAACAGGGGAGGGATCAGAACATGCTGTCGATCAACGGAATCTATAAAAAATTCAATGCAGGAACCATCAATGAGAAGGAAGCATTGACCAATGTTGGCCTGACCCTCGAGGAAGGAGATTTTGCAACCCTGATCGGCGGAAACGGCGCAGGTAAGTCCACCCTGCTTAATTGTGTGGCCGGAGTACACTCCGTTGACCGGGGGTCTATCCTCATTGACGGCGAAGACGTAACAAAACTTTCAGAACACAGGAGAGCGGGATCCATCGGAAGGGTGTTTCAAGATCCCATGATGGGAACCGCCGCCAACATGGGAATCGAAGAAAATCTGGCGCTCGCTTTCCGACGCGGACGGTCACGAAGTTTGAAATGGGGAATTTCAAACAAGGAGCGGGAAAAGTACAGAGAATTTCTGAGCCAGCTGGGGCTGGGACTGGAAGACCGCCTGAGCGCCAAGGTCGGACTTCTTTCCGGAGGGCAGCGCCAGGCGCTGACTCTTTTAATGGCGACTCTGATTCGTCCTAAAATACTGCTCCTCGACGAGCATACCGCGGCCCTGGATCCCAAAACCGCTGAAAAAGTCCTGCATCTGAGCGACCAGTATATCCGGGAAGGCAATTTGACAACTCTGATGGTCACCCACAACATGGTGAATGCCATTCAGTACGGAAACCGTCTGATCATGATGCATGAGGGGCGCATCATTCTGGACATCAGAGGAGAGGAAAAGAAGCGGCTTACCGTGGAAGATCTCCTGAAACGCTTTGGGCAGGCCAGCGGAGAAGTATTTGCCAACGACCGGGCACTGCTGTCCTGAGAAATGATTGACATCAGATTTGATTGCTTTCTCCCGCCGGCTTTTCTCCGGTGATCCCAATGAGAATAATCCCCGCGATAACAAGTGCGCCGCCGGTCCAGAGGCGGAGCCCTGCCGTCTCCCTGAGAAGGAGTACGGATAAAAATAGAGACGTAAATGGCATCATGCCGGAAAAGGCGGCGGCTGTCACAGCGCTGCAGCGCTTGATCCCGGCATACCAGAAAATAAAGGCAAGGGCAGTCACGAAGATACCATACCAGATGAGGGCAAACCACTCCTTTCCTCCCATTGCGGAAAGCCGCGCGAGAGGATTTTCAAATAAGGCCGGGATCAGGCACAGAACCATGGCTATGGCGGAGACGACGGCTGTCTGTGCCATGGGATGGATCGGAGGCACTCCTCCGGAGTCGGACCGGCGGACAAAGACGCGTGAAAGAATACTGAACAGCGACTCGCATGCGGCAGCGCATAATACAAGTATATTACCGGCAAAATGATTCATGGTAAAGCTGTTTCCCGGCATGAAAAAACCTTGTATGATCAATACCCCTGTTACTGTGCAGAATATGCCGATAAATTTCTTTCTCCCAACAGGCTCTTTCAACGCCGCCCTTGCAAGGATTGCCGTGATGGCAGGCGTCGCCCCCGTTAATATACCTGCTTCCCCGGTACTGGTCCGCACCAGTCCGGTGATCAGAAACATACGGAATAAAAACATTCCGAAGAGCGCCTGAACAAACAGGAGAAGAAAATCCCTGGAGGACATGACGCGAACCGTTTCCGCTAATCTGCCCCGGCACAGAGGCAGAAGAAAGACCAGAGCAAAGAACAGGCTTACTGCGGTAATGGTAAATGTCCCCAATTTTTCGGAAACATACCGTGCCGCCAGTACGCTGGTTCCGGCAAGGGTAAATGCGCAAAATAAATAAAAAGGGCCCGCCGCTTGCTTCATAGATAACTCCTTTTAATCCGATGCAATTTTTTGCCGCAGATTTTCATTTGCCGGCATTTTTTATCGTTCTTTTTATTGCCTTTTCTGCCGGGAATGGTATAATCATACTGATCAAACTGGCGTGGGTAAAGCACCAGTATAATGAAAATAATACCAGACCAGTTAATACGCCTAATGACTTGGATCGGAGAAAAATGTGTTAGGGATCCATATAGACAGGGAAAGCGAATTGCCGCTGAGACGGCAGATCTACCAGTCGCTGAGAGTACAGATGACAAGCGGCCGGCTGAAAGCCGGAGAACCGCTGCCCTCAACAAGAGAGCTGTCGAGAAGTCTGAATATATCCCGCAGTACCGTCAGTGAGGCCTATGACATGTTGATCGCGGAGGGTTACGCCATCAGCAGTCAGGGTGCTCCGACCCGTGTTGCGGAAGGACTTTGTATGGAAAGCAAGGAGGCTCCGGTTTGCCGGATTGCCGAAACACCGGAGCGCCTGTTCCGTGCGGATTTTCGTACCGGACAGCCTGACCTGAGGCTGTTTCCGTGCTTTTTGTGGCAGCGGATGCTATGCCGGGCAGCGGAAGAACTCATACCAGAGCAATATGGTTATACCGGGGCTATGGGTATGCCCGCGCTGAGAAAAGAAATCGCGGCGTGGCTTTTCAGGAGCCGGGGGCTCATGGTGGATGCAGGGGATATTTTTATAACCCAGGGGGCGACCCATGCACTGCATCTGACCGCGGAACTCTTATGCAAAGAGAATCGCGAAATCATAACGGAAGATCCTTGTCATACCGGCATGCTGCGGACCTTTTTACATACTGGCTGTCAGATTGTTCCGGTTCCGGTGGATGAGCAGGGAATGCGTACGGATCAACTGAAAAGAAGAAAGGCCGCCGCCATTTATGTGACGCCATCCCATCAGTTTCCGCTGGGAGGCATTCTTCCGGCAGCCCGTCGTGCATCCTTGATTCGCTTTGCCAGAGCAAACGAAGCCTATATCATAGAAGACGATTATGACAGTGAGTTCCGATACTGCGGCGAACCCGTTGCCCCTCTGCAGGCCATGGATCCCCAGCGGGTCATCTATGTGGGGACCTTCAGCAAATCCGTCTATCCTGCTCTTCGGGTCGGTTATGTAATACTCCCCGCAGAGCTTCAAAAACAATGGGTGCGGCTTCGGACTTATACAGATGTACAGAATCCCGTCTTGGAGCAGGCAGCGCTGGCCATGTTTCTGCGTACCAGAAAGCTGGACAGACATGTTCAGAGAATGCGCCGGGTCTACGGGGAGCGCAGAAGCGTTCTGCTGGATTCTCTGAAACAAAGCTTTGGCACGAAATGGCGCGCATACGGCGATGATGCAGGACTTCATCTGACAGTGGAATTTCCAGGTCTGCGTTTTGATGATCCCTTTCGGAAAACCGCACTGGAAAAAGGCATCAATCTCGCGCCGGTGGAGCTTCACTGCGTTGAGAAGGGCAGGCATCAGGATAAGCTTCTCATCGGATACGGCCACTTAACGCCTGAAGAAATCAGAAAAGGAATCAGGGTGCTTCAGGACTTTATTGCGGAATATCAGGTTTAATATCTTAGTATCATGCGTGCCCCGTTTGTACGAAAACCTTATGGCGGCGCAGAAAGCAAGGCAGGAAACATGAAATTACCAGACTCAAAAAATGCAGCAATACTCTATATGGTGCTCTGCTCGGTATTATGGAGCACAGCGGGAATTCTGATCAAATTTTTACCGTGGAATCCCATGGTGATTGCGGGGCTTAGAAGCCTGATCTCAGCAGGGGTATATATTCTCTTTATGCGGTACCAGGAAACAGTATTTCAATGGAACCGTTATTCTGTCATGAGCGGCATTGCACTCACAGGTACCTTTGCATTCTTTGTGGCCGCCAATAAATTTACCACATCTGCCAATGCTATCGTTCTTCAGTATTCTGCTCCGATCTTTATTCTGATTTTATCCGCCGTTTTCTTTCGGCAGAAATTCCGATCGGGAGATATTTTGACTGTTGCGGTGACAACAGTAGGAATTTCACTTTTTTTCCTGGATAAACTCTCCGGCGGCTACCTTCTGGGCAACCTGCTTGCACTTGCAGCAGGGTTGTCCTTTGCATCCATGTTTGTTCTCACGGGTCATGCAGATCACGATTCCCGATCCAGCGGGATCCTGCTCGGCCATTTGTTTACGGCAGCCCTTGGGATACCGTTCCTGTTCTTTTCACCGACGCTATTTACTCCTTCCACAGTGGCCGTGATCATAGCGATGGGCGTCTTTCAGCTGGGAATCCCGTATATACTCTACGGGCTGGCTGTACGGAAGTGCTCGCCGCTGGCCTGTTCTCTGATCAGCGCCGTTGAACCGCTTCTGAACCCGGTCTGGGTATTTCTGTATTGCGGTGAGGTACCCAGCATCTTTGCATTGTTCGGGGGAGCCATCGTAATCAGCGCCGTAGCCTCCTGGTCTGTCTGGAGCGGCAAGGCAGAAAGCAGGAAAGGCATTGAAAATTAATAATCCCAATAACTGAGCGAATTGTGGTTGAAAAGTAAAGGCGGCTGTATTGCAGCCGCCTTGTACTGTTTTGTGCGCGTCGCATCACGGATTAAGCAAGGTCACTCTCCGATCTGCTTGATCAGTCTTTCCATGACTGTTGCTACCTGGGCTCTTGTTGACAGTCCGCCAAACTGGAACCTGTTTTCACCGGTTCCGGACATAAGTCCGTTGGCGGTGGCAAACCGGACACCTTCAAGACCCCAGCTTTGAATTTCCGCAGCATCGGCATAATGCAGATCGTCCGTACTAGCGGCTCCTTTTCCGATATATTTCATGTAGTTGGTTATTATTACAGCCATTTGCCCTCTTGTGACAGGTTTTTCTGGTGCGAATAAGCCGTCGCCCATACCGTTAACGATCTTATTTTCATACGCCCAGGCCACATACGGAGCATAGTATGCGGACAGCGGAACATCGGTAAATACCTGTTTCGGGCTGTAAGCAGCCGTCTCCAGTCCGTAGGCCCTGCCAAGAACGGTAACGAGCATCCCTCTGGTCATGTTTGCATCGGGGGCAAAGCGTGATTCACTGACTCCGCTGAAGAGCTTCTTGCCGACCACATATTCAATGCTGGCTTTCGCCCAGTGTCCTGCAATGTCGGAAAATAATTCAGGTGAAGTAACGGCAGGTGCTGTTGTCTCCTTCGGAGCGGTTGAGCTTCCGGAACCGGAATTGGAACCGGAGTGATATTCTTTTGCGGTATATTCGCCGCCCAGTATATTCGAAAAAGCAAAGTTGCTGATGAAAGCATATTCATCACGCTGATGCACCTTATGGGTCAGCGAGTTGGCAAAGAAAGCCGTGTTGATATCGTTGCCTTCCTTATCCTTGCCCTGATAGGAGAATCCCTGGATAGATCCGTCGAGAAAAGCGCCCAGATTTGTTTCCACTTGGTCATCGTGGGCACGAAGGAAGCCCTCGGTAGGCTCCCGGTCGCCGTCAATACGCGCCAAAATCTCGGCGCCTTCCGGCACACTGCTGAAATAACCGGCGCCGTAGCCGTACATGATATCGTCATCGTCCAGAATGTAGCTTACATTGATTAAATTCTCTTCGGGATAGGTTACATATGCAAGCGCATCCATCGAACGGTAAACAGAATTTCGATTGACGCCATCGAAGAAATAATTCAGACCAGTATTTGGTTGGTTACGTAGAGGTGCGGTTGCGCCGGAGCCATAACCAATGTATGGCGTACCGGACTGAACTGCAGATAAAGCTGCAGCGTCAAGAGCACTGCAGCCGATAATGATATCCGCCTCGGACAAATCGGTGGTCGTCTTAAAATTCATAAGATCCATGGCCTGGCGATCATAATTATAATTGTATGCATTGATAAGGCTATAGTTGATATATCCGTAGGGGGAGTCGGCGGGCTTACCGTTAATATATATTAAGGGACTTTCGGTGATGACTTTAGCAGAGGGATAATTTTTGGAGATACAGGTTCCAGTAAGGATAAAGTCGTCGCAAACCGTGAGCCAGTCAGTATAGGAGCAGATGAAGTCTCCCCGGTAATCTCCTTTCGTAACCATGCCGACGGTCTTTCCGTTCTGCAGCAGCTCATTGACTGCAGCCGTGGAGTCTTCAGAAGCATTTGAGATGATTACCTGATAGCCGGTTCTGCCAGTGGAGAGAGAGGAGGTTGCTTTCTCGAGATATAACAGGCAGTCGTCATAATCCATAGGCTCGCCGCAGGCGGATAGGATGGTATAGAAATCGGCAGGTTTGACACAGGTCGCCATGTCAAAACCACGGGTCTCATTAAAGGTCGTGATTCCCTCGGAATAAAGGACTGTCCAGTCCGTGATGAGGGTTCCGTCGTACAAGGCGCTGTTGGCTACGGAACGTTTGGCCTGATGCATGGAGATGATCATCGTACCTGCAGGATAGGTTTTTCCCTCATAAGTAAATGCCTGCCCGGTCAGAAGAATCGTGACGTCATTGCGGGACAGCCACCGCATCATATCGTAGGCAGCCTGCAGGTTGCTCTGGTGGTTTCGATCCAGGGGGATAATATAGCACTCGGGATAGAAATTGCCGTTTTCCCCTTCTCCATCATACTCGGGGCGGAACAGATCAGCCTCGGCACCTTCTATGTCGTACTGGTCACAAAACCATTGGCCCACAAGATTATAAGCATTAGAGTTTGCGTTATTAACACCGCGCCGGAAAATTTCAAGCTGAGCTTTCAGATATTTATCCTTGTTCTTTGCAACATAATCGGATTGCCCCAGTTGACCATAGGCCGCGGCTTTAACCGTCTCGTCGTTATAAGCCGGAAGTTCTACAGTATAGCCCACACAGCCGTGAAGCATTGCAAACTGAGGCGTATAAGAGGTGGACATGTCGTCCCAGGGGTCAGCCCAATAGGTTTCGTAAGAAGAGTCATCTGCAGTTTTACCGGTATACTGCAGATAGTCACGCTGGGGAATGACATAGCTGTTATATAAATCGTTATTTGCCACTGCCGCGATTCCGAATGCCTCGCCTCCAGTCATTAGATGTCTTGCGAGCAGATCATACTCAAAGTTGGGCTCATGAGGAGGATCGCAGGGTTCACATTGGAATGACTTTACCCGGCCGTGGAGTTCAGTAAGGCTAACGGGATTAAAGGTGCCGATCAGCTGCTGCATATTCTGGGTTTCGTTCTGTGTCTGAAAGGAGTTGTCCCGGTTAAGGTCCAATCCGCCGGAGGAAACACGGCTCATGTAAATACGACCCTCAACGTTCTCCTCGGGAACCAGAATAAAGAAAACATCATCTAAAAGGGCGTCTACATTTACGGTGTTTGTAGCTACTTCATAGTATTGATTTAAATCGACAGGGCCGGAAACATCATTGCCGGCCGTGAGATAACCCAGATAAGTGGCAGTATCCTTTACCAGGTCGGGAATGGCAAGGCTTCCTTTTTCACCCGGGGTACCCGTTTCAATGGCCAGTCTATTTTTTCCTGTCTCTGTAAAGTCTTTAAGAACGTCATAGGCGATGGTATCATTCTTTAACAGCATCCAGGCAAAATCCAGTATGGAATCGGTGGCAGCAGTTTCATTGGAGTGAATGTTAGAGAACATCAAAGGGACTTGATAATCTCCAAGCATCCCGTCGGCCAGCTCGTCCAAAACCTCGTCCGGCTCGGTCTCAGCCCGTTCGCACAATTCCAGCCATCGATCCACTGCTCCTTCATTTCTGGCTATGATCAGGTATGGCATATCAAAGCCGCATTCACTTTTGCCCATGGAGTGTTCTTCCACATAGTAATCGCTGTCGCAGGCGGCTAAAGCGTCGATTTCATCATATACCTCACCCATGGTGCGGAAATCGTCATATGGAACAATCTTGGCAGCCACGGAGCCCAGGATTTCTTCTCCGCTCACTGCAGCCAGACTGTACCATCCGATGTAGTCCATAGTCCGGGTAGCGGATCCATGGGGGACACTGCCGTCGGAGTAATAGGAGACGCAATCAAGATTTAGTTTCAGACAAACTGTGTCTTCATCTACCTTATACACAGAAGTCTTGATGTTACGGAACAGATCTCCATTGTTGCTGTCCTTCCATGCAGTCAGGTCTCCGCCGGTTTTATAATTCGGATAGAGCTCAGTGTTTAAATAGGGCTCCGTGCGGCTGAGCGTCCATTTGATATCTGATGCAGCCACTGCAGCTTCAGCTTCGGTTTCGCTCATTTCAACGGGGATCATGACCTCGAATTTTCGGGCATTGGTCATAGATATCTGATCTTCACCCTCACCTGTCGTATTAGTAAAGGTTGCTCCCGGTGTATCGTCCGGTGCTTTACCCAGCTCCAGGGAGGGCAATTCACTTTCGGGCAAAGTGTAATCCACGCTGTAGGCATAGGATTGAACGAAAAACATAGGACACATCATGACCAGAGCAAGCAGTATTGCAAGCCCTTTTTGGAATTTACCCATCGGATTGTTCATGGCATTATTCTCCTTTGTTAAATCTATTTGCAGTATTTTTTACAAGGATACCGCATAAAAAACTTGATGCCTGATATCCGGTTACAGGATTATCAGGCAGAGGGAACTCTCTGTTTATATACATATTAAATGAACTCATATCATGAAATATGTCGGAACCTAGTGACCTTCAGGAACATTTTAAAAGTATAAAAAAAAGAATTCCTGTTTTGAATTCTTTTCCTTATCTCTTAGACGGTTTTTAATTATACTATTTTTTACAAGCTGTCACGGTTCCTTTGATTCGCTTCAGACCTTCCTCCATAGCGTGCGGGGTAAGGTGGGCATAGCCCAGAATGATTTGATTGTTGTGAAGACCTTTGGCAACAGCATGCTCCTCGACAGGAACTATGTAAACACCGGACTCGAGAATGCGGCGCACCAGTTCCGGAGTAAAGGAGACTTGCTTCAAATCAAGGATGAGATGCATGCCGGCAGAGCTGCCCAGAACCTGATGCTGATCCGGGAAATACCGGTTGAGCAAATCCAGCATGAGCTCCCTCCGGCTCTGATAGACCTTTTTCATTTTTCTGATGTGACGTTCCAGATCTCCGCTTTCTATGAAGCGCATCAACGCAAGCTGGCTGACGGAACTGGAATGATGATCACTGAGCCTTTTCCACTCGCGAAACTGCGGTACCAGATGGGAAGGAAGCACCATATATCCCAGGCGCAGTGAAGGAAACAGCACCTTGCTGAAGGTACCGATATAGATGACCCGTTCCGGTCCAAGCTCATGCAGGCTGCATACCGGGGCTCCTTCATACCGGTATTCGCTGTCGTAGTCGTCTTCAACCAGCAGGCATCCTGATTCCCGGGCATACTGAATCAGCTCGAGTCTTCTTCGTGCTGACAGAATCCCTCCCATAGGGAACTGGTGGGAAGGGGTTACGAATATGAGAGCCGGCTTTTTCTCAGCAGGCAGTTTCGAGGTTTGAATCCCTTCGCCATCCACAGCGGCGGGGATAATATGCTTGGTGTGATAGGAGAAGATCTGGCGTACGTTTTTATTGGACGGGTCTTCCAGTATCACCTCGCTGCCGGAATTCAGAAGGCATTTTGCCGTCAGCGTCAATCCCTGCTTTGCTCCGGAGGTTATGATAAGCTGATCGGGGCTGCAGTCAATCCCTCTGCTTTTTTTTAAATAAGCTGCAAGAACAGTTCTAAGCTCCGGTCTTCCCTGGGGATCATCATACCCCAGGGCGGAAACCGGGGCGCTGCGGAAGGCCTGGGACACGCAGGAATTCCATTTGCTGCGTGGAAACATATCAAGAGCCGGTATTCCGCTGTCAAAGCTGATCATGCCTGCAGGAAGTATGTCATCGGAAAGTGTTGCAGTATTGCAATCCAGTATGGTGTTTACCGGCTGCACGGACCGTACTCCTTGATTGACGTAGACTCCCGAACCGGGTATGCCGGCGGCAAAACCCTCAGAAACGAGCATATCATAAGCGGTGAGAACCGTATTCCGCGATATGGAAAGAGCGGCCGACAATTCCCTTGAAGACGGAAGGGCGGCGCCCTCTTCCAGCTCCCCCCGTAGTATCTTTTCCCGCAAGCCCATATAAATCTGTTTCGAAATCGTACGACTCTTTTCTTTTTGAATACTCACAAACATAATTCTACCCCCACTACCGGCTCAATAAAATATGATGAATATTGGATCTTTATTGAACCAGCTCTTTGTGATTCAATTATAACCAGAATTGAATGATATGTAAACCAAAGAGGTGAATCAAAATGAGAATGTGGAGAGAAAGCTTTCATCCCTATGCTCTGGCAACAATCGTATTATGGTCGCTGGCTTACGTTTTGACGCGTATTGCGCTGCGATATTTCTCTGCATTTTCCCTTGGATTTTTAAGATATTTTACTGCATCCTTCGTTTTACTGCTATATGCCTCTGCAACAAAGATGCAGCTGCCAAAGCCGTCTGATTTTAAATGGTTTTTTGCATCCGGCAGTGCAGGTTTTTTTCTGTATGTGATTTTTTTCAACAAGGGATCTGAGACCGTAGCCGCATCAACGAGCAGCATGATCATAGCAACAGTGCCGGCGTTAACCGCGCTGTTTGCGAGGTTCGCTCTGGGAGAAGCTCTGAATCGGTTTCAGCTGGCTGCAACATTGATTGAACTCGCGGGTGTCGCTGTGATAACACTTATGAACGGGCTTGGGACAATTAACAAGGGAGTATTCCCGCTGCTCCTGGCGGCGATTGCTTTTAGCGTTTATAACCTTTTGCAGCGGAGACTGACCAGAACCTATTCCGCACTGCAGTCCACAGCATTCAGCATCTTTTTCGGCACCCTGATGCTCTCTCTCTTTTCCCCGGCAGCACTGAGGGAGGCAAGAGACGCTCCTTTACCCATGATCGTGGTGCTGCTGATTCTGGGGATTTTTTCAAGTGCGGCGGCCTATGCTGTGTGGTCCCAAGCCTATAAGAAAGCGGATAAAGCCTCGCCGGTAAGCAACTATATGTTTCTTACACCGGTGCTGACAAGCCTGCTTGGCTTTCTGCTGGCGGGTGAAAAGCCCGACGTTCCGACTATTTTCGGTGGTATGATCGTTTTGTGCGGAATGGCTGTATTTTATTTCGGAGAGGTGTCCTTCAAAACAGTATTAGGCCGAAATCCTTAATGCAGGAATTGCCGCGTCTTTCCCATTTTATAGGCCAGGATGACCATGCTTTTTTCCTCTTCTGTCAGTTCTCTGCTGTACATCTTTTTGAACTGCAGGAGCAGCTTATTAAGATCGATTTTCTGTTTTGGCTGTCCCCGGCATGCTGACTGTGAAAAAGCGGCGGCTTGTTCCGGGTTATAACGTTTCGGCCGGATCGATTCATTCTGAATCCGTTTGAATATTTCAGCTGCATAATAAGCATCGTTAAGTGCGTCGTGAAATGGGTATACCAAAGGGATACTCAACAACTCCGCAGCTGTTTTTAATTTCATCATTTTCTTCTGTGAAAGGTTAAAATGATGGGAAGCAAATGGCTGCAGGTTGATATGCCTTTTTGATACGCGCTTAAGGTCAAGGTTGTGGTATTCGATATTCCGGAACAATTCTTTCATATCCGCCACTCCCCAGCTGCAGAAAATTGATTCACTGCCGCCCGAAAAATCAGCAAAGGATTTATAGACCGAAGGAAATGTGTCTTCGGAGGCGAGATGTTCCGTTGTAAGGCCTGTGAGTTCCGTTATGAAAGGATTCACTTCCGGATAAATCGTCGGTCTGACATTGCAGCGGAAGGTATCAACCGAATGAAAATGTTCATCCAGTTTTATCGCCCCTATTTGAATGATCTCAAAACAGGAACGAAGCATTCTCCGGTTTCCGGTGATTGAAAAATCCTGATTGAATTCCAGGTCGAACACAATATAATCCATTTATGAGCACCTCAATGATTTCCAGCAATATTGACGAAAGCAGTCCTGTATAATATTTTAGCTGTTCAGAGAGTTATTATTCCACGGAGGAGGAAAATAAAGTGCTCCCGAGAACCGTTATATCGATAATGTCGGCTTCTTCCATTCTGTGAAATTGGAGGTCTTGAAATTAGGGGGTGCAGATTTTTGTCCACACCCCCGAATGTTCGACTATAAGAAGTGGCTAAGGCCGCCAGATATGCCACAGATGATCATTCTGCCCTCTTGCGAATACATCAATCCGTCTGCCGCCCCAGGAGACTGCCGCCGGTTCGGATCTTATAGAACCGCCTAAAGACTGCCAGGAACTCCATCTGCTGCCGTTCCATGTCCGGAACAGAAGTTGATTCCGGGATCCCCGCGCGAAAAGCTCCAGTCTGTTAGGACCGGTGGAGGCGGCGGCAGGACCGGAGGCAATCGGACCTCCCCCCAAATCCTCCCATTGGCTCCAACGGGAACCGTCCCACCATATATGCCAGAGAGACTGGTTTTGCCCTCTGGCGAACACATCAATCCTGTTCGGCCCCCAGGAAACCGCCGCAGGTGAGGAGGTCAGGATACCACCGAGATCCTCCCATTGACTCCAGCGTGAGCCGTCCCACCATTTGTGCCAGAGTGACAGATTCTGTCCTCGTCCGAACACATCCAGACGGTTCGGCTGCCAGGAGGAAACGGCCGGTGCGGAGGTCAGAATACCACCGAGATCCTCCCAATGACTCCAGCGTGAACCGTCCCACCATTTATGCCAGAGAGATTGGTTCTGTCCTCTGCCAAATGCGTCGATCCTGTTCGGCCCCCAGGAAACTGCCGCAGGTGAGGACGTCAGGATACCACCGAGATCCTCCCATTGACTCCAGCGTGAACCGTCCCACCATATATGCCAGAGAGCCTGATTTTGTCCCCTGCCGAATACATCCAGACGGTTTGACTGCCAGGAGGAAACAGCCGGTGCAGAGGTCAGAATGCCGCCCAGATCCTCCCAATCGCTCCATCCCGGTCCAGGTCTTGGTCCAGGTCCCGGCCACGGTCCCGGCCTTGGTCCGGGCTCCACGCCAAGCATTCTTAAAATGATTCTTATGATCTCCAAGAACATGCGGTCAATAACACTATCCCGAATCCCGTAGCCGCGCAGAACCTGAACGAGCAGAGGGACATCCCTGCGAAGTCCACCGAGAAGCTGGGAGGCTCTGCTCTCTATGGTGCCGGTGTATCTCAATGCATTTCTGAAAACATAAGTAACAATGCTGAGGAATATCCACTGGGAAATGGGCCTTTGAACTCCATATGTCCGAAGCTGATCGTAATATCCGGTAAGGTCCCTGCTGATTCTTCCCATAATTTGGTTTACGTTTTGCTGCAGCTGACTGATACGCACGCCGTCGTCGTCTTTTGCGTTTTCTTCTATAATTGGTTTCATATGATCAAACCTTCCTTTCAATAATACTCATTATATGCACCGCAGGAAAAGGATGAGATTAGAAACCCATGTATAAAACTGGAAAGACAGGAAAATGTATTTCCTTGAATTCATACTCCGATCTGTATGATAATGAGGGTATATTAACAGCACGGGGGAAGGTACTGATCATGATAAAACTGGCAAAAACAATATTCATAATCACCATACTGACGATGCTCGGATCCATGGTTTCTTATGCCGGTTCTGCTTCGATTCAGGTAAAACTCGACGGAATGGATATCGTGAGTGATTCACCCCCGGTTATCGTAAATGGCCGTACCTTGATTCCGGCGAGAGCCCTGTTTGAGGCGATGGGAGGTACCGTCAGCTGGGATGGTTCTGCCAGAGCGGTCACTGCAGATGTTGCCGGCGTCAATATAAAACTGAGGATTGACTCAACGAGAGCGTACATAAACGGAACGGAAAGCACTCTGGACGTTCCGGCAAGAATCATCAAAAGCAGGACTATGATTCCGGTCAGGTTTGTTACCGAAGCGGCCGGCTGCCAGGTATCATGGGATGAAAAGAATAGAATCGTAAGCATCGTATCTCCGAATCAAGAGAAAGAGCTGATCGTTATCAGCGGTATCGAACTCTCGCCCGGGGGAGACCAGGTTTTTATTTATGCCGGCGGCGAAATCACACAATACAGCAATTTTAAAATGACGAGTCCAAACAGATATGTACTCGATATTCATCATGCCATACTGAAGCCGAAAGACGAAACGATCAGTACCGGAGAGAATTCGTTTGTCAAGTCCGTCCGGTACTCCCAGTATACGAAGGATTCGGTCCGTATTGTAGCTGATCTGGCTTCTTTTTCGTCCGGAAGCGTAAGCAAATCCGATACCGGGAGAACCATATCGATGTCCTTTGTACTGAATGTTCCAAAGATAGCAAAGGATATTATCGAACCGGACGGCATCATCAGCAATGAGGACCAGATGATCCTTGATCGATACGGCCTCAAGCCGGTTGCTCCGGAAGCACAGCATAAACTGGTGGTGATCGATGCAGGCCACGGAGGAGCCGATCCCGGAGCCCGGGGATATGAGAACGGAATTGCTGTTCTTAATGAAAAGGATGTCAACCTTGACGTTGCGCTAAGGCTTCGTGATATGCTTACGGCGGCAGGGGCCAGACTGTATATGATCAGAACCGGAGATGTGACGATTCCTCTGTACGACAGGCAGGATGCTGCAAACCTGCTGGAAGCGTCCCTGTACGTGTCTATCCATAATAACTCCTATTCAACCAGTACACCAAACGGTACGGAAGTCCTTTATCGCGCAAAAGACGATCCGCCGCTCGACGGAATCTCCGCCAGAGAGCTGGCAGAAAACCTGCAGAGAACGCTTGTCTCCAATCTGGGGCTGGCAAACAGAGGGGCAAAGGTGAATCCCTCGTTGGCTGTATTGCGGCGCACAGCAATGCCCGCAGTAATCATCGAGGGTGCCTTTCTTTCCAATCCCGGAGACCTGAGTTACATGAAAACTGATGATTTCAGTGAAAAGTACGCTATGTCTGCTGCAAAATGTATCATAGAAGCATTGAATAAAAGTATCAGATAAAATTCTGCTAAAAGGTGAATCGGGCCAATTCATAATTGAATTTGTCCATCTCATCGTAGAAGAGCCCGTGCCCGCTGTTCTCAAAAGGGATCAGCCTGGAATTACGGATCCCGCAGTTCTGGGCAACCGCCAGAGGATATGGGCAGATCCGGTCGTGTATTCCGTGGAGAATCAGCGTGGGAGCTTCAATTTTTTCCATGTCACTGAAAAGCACTTCCTTCAGCCATGCTTTTTCCACTTCGATTGTGGCCCAGCTTGACGCCTCCAGTCCCAGATTCAGAAACCAGTCAGAGAAGGGCTCTGATACTGTCTTAAAAAAGAATGATCTGCCGAAGCTCCTGAGCATGGCCGGGCGGTCGGTACAGGTGGTGCAGATCATTTTGTGAATATTCTCAGCTTTCAGGCCGTATGGAAAATTCGGGCGCCGGATCAGGCTGGGAGCCGCTGCCGCGAAAAGGGCCAGTCTTCGGACTCCAAATTCATTATGCCGGGCCATATAACGGATGGCAACAGCCCCTCCCGTCGAGTGACCTCCTAACGTAATATCATGTAAATCCAATGCCTCGATCACACGCCGTACATCATCCGCCATTCGATCATAATCATAGCCCCTCCATGGCTTGTCGGACCTGCCGAAGCCCCTCGCGTCCATGCCGATGCAGCGGAAACCGAGCTGACAAAGACGGTCGTATTGGTATTCAAACTGTTTATAGTTGACCGGCCAGCCGTGAAGAAACAGGATCGTCTTTTTTCCCGCCGGATTGATATCATTTGCATAAACATGCACGTCAGGCTCCGTCTGAATCATATACTCCATTTTCGTTTCTCCGTTTCTCTTATTTTGTATATGTTATTCGGTTTGAAGTGAACGAGTGCGGAAAACAAGAACACTTTTCCTCTATTTGCATATACTGTTTTGGAATGGATAAGATAAAAACGTCCCGGGATATAGACAGGGCGTTTTTCTTTCTGATAGAAACCTGTTTTTTTCCTGAAAATGAACAGGGTACACTGTCCAGGGCGACAAGTTGGGAGGATATCTTTTATGTGTGGAATTGCAGGATGGACAGACTTCTCTAAAAATCTGTCAGGAGAAGGTGAGACATTAAAAGCGATGGCTGACAGGCTGGTAAATCGGGGACCCGACGATTCGGGATTCTGGCTGTCAGAAGAGGCCGCTCTGGGCCATCGACGGCTGGCTGTAGTTGATCCGAAGGGAGGCCGTCAGCCCATGCTCCGAAAATATGGAAAAGGGCTTTATGTGCTGGTATACAACGGCGAGTTATACAACACCGAAGAGATTCGCGGTGAACTGGTATTAAAAGGGTACTCTTTTGAAGGGTGGTCCGATACAGAAGTGCTCCTGAATGCTTATATCGAATGGGGAGAATCATGCCTGCAAAAGCTGAACGGAATTTATGCTTTTGCAGTTTGGAATCAGGAGAAGCGTCAATTGTTTCTCGCAAGGGATCGGATCGGAGTAAAGCCCCTTTTTTATTGCCGAAAAGAAACCTCCTTTCTTTTTGCTTCAGAAATAAAAGCAATTCTTGCGCATCCGATGATGACCGCGAGGATTGGACGGGTCGGGTTGGCGGAGATCTTTGCTCTGGGCCCTGCAAGGACCCCCGGGATCGGTATTTTTTCGGGAATCTCGGAATTGAGACCGGGACATTGGATGAAGGTCGATCCAAGGGGCTGCGAAACCGGACAGTATTGGAAGCTGAACAGCCATTCACATGAGGAGGATTTTGAACAAACCACTGGCCGTGTACGTGAGCTTGTTTATGACTCCATCAAGCGTCAGCTTGTTTCCGACGTACCTCTCTGCACACTTCTATCCGGAGGTCTTGACTCCAGCGCGATTACTGCCGTTGCCGCAGAGGTGTACCGGAAAGAAAAAGATGAGCGGATTCGAACCGTCTCTATCGATTATGTCGGAAACGATGAGTATTTTCATGCAAGTGAATTTCAGCCGAACGCTGATGCTCCGTGGGTTGAACGGGTTTCGGAGTATCTCGGCACCCGGCATTCCTCCTGTCTTATCGATACACCGGAACTGGCTGGGGCAGTATTCGATGCTGTTTCAGCCCGCGATCTGCCGGGAATGGCCGATGTGGATTCCTCCCTGCTGCTGTTCAGCCGTTGGATTAAAAAACGGGCGACGGTAGGTATTTCAGGGGAATGTGCCGATGAGGTATTCGGCGGATACCCGTGGTTTTACACGCAGAATGGGGAAAACGAAAGGACCTTCCCATGGTCGAAACGAATCGATGAGCGCCTGAAGCTGCTGTCTCCCGAATTATTGGATTTAATACGGCCAGAGCAATATGTCGAAGGCAGATACCGGGAGGCGCTGGAAGAAGTTCCCTGTTTTGAAGAGGACCGGCAGGCGGATGCGAAGATGAGGTCGCTGTTTTACCTGAATCTGACCAGATGGATGCCGACTTTGCTGGACAGAAAGGACCGGATGAGCATGGCTGCAGGGCTGGAATTGCGCGTGCCTTTCTGCGATCACCGGATTGTGGAATACGCATGGAATATCCCCTGGGATATGAAATACTGCCGGAAGCGGGAAAAAGGACTGCTGCGCCACGCACTGACGGGGCTGCTGCCGGAAGATGTCCTGTGGAGAAAGAAGAGCCCCTATCCGAAAACCCACAATCCATCCTATATGGAAGCGGTTTGCGGCATGATTCTGGCTGTTGTTGAAGACCGGACTTCGCCCCTGATTCCTCTGATCGACACGGAAGCGGTAAGGACGCTGGCTCTTACTATGAAAAGAGACACTGACATTCCATGGTTCGGTCAGCTCATGAATGCTCCTCAGCTGCTCGCCTATCTGTTGCAGATTGATTTCTGGATGCGGGAGTACGGAGTCAGTATTGAATAAAAAACCCCGCCTGTGCCAGTGGATTAAAAACCCGCCTGTGCCAGTGGATTAAAAACCCGCCTGCCGGCGGGTTTTACTGATCATATTAATATTTGATCCGATAGATCATTGCGGCTGATTCCGCGCGGGTGATCGTGTTTTTCGGATTGATCCTGCCTTCGCTTCCGTTTATTATTCCAGCCTTGATCAAGGCAGCGACGGCTTCTTTTGCATAGCTGGAGACGGTTGCGTTATCGGTAAATTTCAGCAGATGGCTGTTGTCACCTGTTCCGACTGAATTTCCGCTTAGGTTCATCGCCCTGAGGGCAAGCGTCATTGCATCCTCACGGGTAATGGTTGCGGCTGGATAGAACTTGTTATTGGAGCCCTGAGCAATTCCAAGTGCTTTTGCAGCTGCTATCGCGTCATAATAGTAGCTTCCTGCAGGCACATCGCTGAAATTGCTTGTAGCATTGGCGGATGATAGATTCAGCGCCTTGCTGAGATACAGCATGAAATCTCCTCTGGTAATCGGTGTTCCCGGATTGAAATATTGGGTGCCGCCGGACGCATTTCCCCCCGTGATAACACCTGTGGAATAGAGCGTATCGACATATAAGACAGCCCAGGAATAGTTATCTTTGACATCACCGAAATACAATGACCCGCCCCCGGTTTTGGCGGAAGCCGCTGAAGTAGTTATTTTGACTTCGCCGGTGAATGAGGAGCCCTCCGTATCATAGCCGGTGTATTTTATCGTATATGTGCCCGCACCGGTTCCGGCGGAAACGAAGGATACCTTATCGAGATAAGGGAGCTTGTCATCATAGTAATATTTTGTGGATGCAGTCACCGTTGAGGATACATCCGCCGTCGAGTAGTTGTAATACAGAGTTCCGGAAGAAGCTGCGGGCAGTGTGAATTTTACATAGTGAAGAGTATTGTCCAGCACTTCCTTACAGACCTTGTTGAAATACATGTCATGCATGATGACCGGGCTGCCTGCGTTTCCGGAAAGATAGATCGGATTTGCCTCCTCCTCCGCGTCTTGACTGCCTACGGCAATCGTAACCGTACCCTCGATGGTATCGCCTCCCGAGTCTTTGCCTTTAAATGTAATGCTGCAGGTTCCGGAGTATTCTTCATCGGAAACGAAAGTAATATCGTCGATGGACGGATCGCCGTCGTAATAATACTTTTCTGTGCTTTTAATTTTCTTTTCATTCTTTCCGTCATAATCGTAATAGAGAATGCCCTTGGACGAGGACGGAAGAGTAAATGTTACATAATCAAGAGATTCATCATTTTCGTCCTCGCAAAAATCATTGAAATCATCCTCATCAAAATCCACAGTGTCGTCTGTATCGACAGAATATTTTATATCGCCCGAGCTGCTGCTTCCTGCTTTTACAGCTATTTTGATATCGCCGGAGAACTCATTGTCATCGGTATCAAAGCCTTGATAGCTGATGGTCACCGTTCCGGAGTAATCTTCGTTTGGAACAAAAGTGATGTCGTCGATAGAAGGATCATCATCATAATAATATTTTTTAGTTGAAGTTACTTTGGAGTCATAATCGCCGTCATCGTAATCATAATAAAGTACTCCCTTGGAGGAGGATGGCAGCGAGAATTTTACATAATCGAGGGTTTCTCCGGTCAAATCCTCACAGACCTCGTTAAAATCATCTTCATCGAAATCGAGCTCATTGTCAGCATTAACGGTGTATTTGATGTCATCCGCCTCATCGTCCGCCGCATAGGAAACGGCCGGCATAAACATCAACGTGAGCAAAAAGATCATGATAAAAACGGTACTCCTGTTTTTTAGAACCTGCATTTGTTTTACCTCCTGATAATGGATCATAACTCGTAATCCCGCAGTATTTCCTTGTCATTCCTGGAAATCTATTATTAGAATAATATATCAGACGCAAAAAATAAAGATATTACAGCAAATTTTTGTAAATTTTATAAAAAGTGTTTAATAAACGGAAAAAAATAAAATAAGCTTGACATATTAATTTATGTCAATATAATAGTTATATAAACATAAATATTATAAATTGATAATAAAAATGTTTTCAATACATACTATAATAAAAAAGGAAAAGCGATTCATTATGATTAAAATACTATTTAATTTAAAACCTTTTACAATGTCAATCTTCTTTATCCTGGTGTTTGTTACCGGTCAGGCAATGGCGGAGCTGGCTTTGCCGACGCTGATGTCCGATGTGGTAAACAACGGGATGATGCGGGGAAATACAGGATATATCCTGAACTACGGCAGATATATGCTGGCTGTTGCGCTGCTAAGCTCGGTTTGTTCCATCATAGGTTCTTTTTTGTCGGCAAAGGTAGCCCTTGGGCTGGGAAGGAATCTGAGAGAAATGCTCTTCGTTCGAGTTACAAATTATTCTCTGCACGAGATGGATAAACTGGGAACCGCTTCGCTAATCACACGGACAACCAATGATATTGTTCAGATTCAGAACGTTCTGGTCATGATGTTCCGATTTTTAATTTATTCTCCTATTCTGTGCGTCGGCGGAATTATTATGGCGGTTTCCCGGGACAGAGAGCTTGCTGTGATCCTTGCAGTCTCAGTTCCTGTTCTGGTTGCTTTTATGGGTGCACTGGCCTATATGGTTATGCCGGCGTTCAAAGCCCTGCAGAAGAAACTGGACCGGCTCAACATGGTGCTGAGGGAAAATCTGACCGGTATCCGGGTGATTCGGGCATTCAATAAGCTGGTCTATGAGCGTGAACGATTCCGAACTGCAAACGGTGATCTGACGGATACCGCCATCAGGGTGAATCGGACCATGGCGGTGATGCATCCCCTGCTGATGCTGATCATGAACCTTACTTCAGTTGCCATTGTATGGTTCGGCGGAGTCCGCATCGCGCAGGGGAGAATGGAAATCGGCGACATGATGGCTTTTATCCAATATGCAATGATGATCATGTTCTCCTTTGTTATGGTAGCCGTCATGTTTGTCATGGTCCCGAGGGCGCAGGCTTCGGCGGAACGAATCAATGAGGTTCTGGAAATGGAACCGGAAATTACAGATTCTGCAATAGCTAAATACCTGGATGAGCCCGGACCTACGACTCAGTATTTGACCGGTCCCCGAAATCCGGCAGATTCGAAGAAAGGCCGCGTGGTCTTTGAGAACGTATCCTTCCGTTACCCGGGTGCGGAGGAGCCGGCCATTTCCAATATCAGCTTCGAAACCGGTCCGGGCGAGGTCACCGCGATTATCGGCGGAACAGGTTCCGGAAAATCAACTCTTATCAATCTGATTCCCAGGTTTTATGACGTTAGTGAAGGGAGGGTTCTGGTCGACGGAGCCGACGTGTCCGAGCTTTACCAAAGCGATCTGCGCAGCAGGATCGGCTTTGTACCGCAGGCGACAGTGCTGTTTACCGGAACCATAGAGGAAAATATCCGTTACGGGAATCAGGATGCGACGGATCAGGAAATCTATCATGCTGCTGAAGTGGCTCAGGCCGGCGGCTTTATCGCAGCGATGCCGGATAAATATAAAACGGCCATTGCTCAAGGCGGCACCAACTTGTCGGGAGGCCAGAAGCAAAGGATCTCCATTGCCAGGGCTTTGGTCAGAAGGCCGCAAATCTATATTTTCGACGACAGCTTTTCCGCATTGGATTTTCAGACAGACGCCCGGCTCCGCTCTGCGTTGAAAAAAGAGACACAGAATTCTTCGGTCATCATTGTCGCACAGCGTGTCAGCACTGTCATTGAAGCCGATCGCATCCTGGTTCTGGACGACGGAAAATTAGCCGGGATGGGCACCCATAGAGAATTAATGAAGGATTGCCGGGTATATCGTGAAATCGTATCGTCCCAGCTGTCTGATGAGGAGATGAAGGTATATGAGTAATGAAAGAACCGGTCAGCAGATCAGACGGCCAGGAGGGGGCATGGGGCACGGACCGGGCGGAGGCATCTCTATGCCGGCTGAAAAGGCAAAGAACTTCAAAGGTACACTAAAAAGACTCATCGGGTATCTTTCCCCTCAAAAGATCAGGTTCCTCGCTGTCGGGATCCTTGCCGTTATCAGCACGGTCTTTTCCATATTCGGACCAAAAATCCTGGGAATGGCTACATCAAAGATTGCCGAAGGTGTCATGTCGCCCGTTTCATATTTCGATTTTGCTTATATCGGTAGAATCCTGCTGCTCATGATCGTGCTGTATATAATAAGCTTCATAACAGGATACGCCATGGCATATATCATGTCCGATGTTTCTCAGAAGACCGTTTTTGTGATGCGGAATGAAATAAAAGAAAAGCTCGACAGGCTGCCGTTGAAATACTTCGACGGCAGAACCCATGGAGAAATCCTGAGCCGGGTCACCAATGATATGGATACCATTGCCACAACACTGCAGCAGAGTTTGACTCAGCTGATTACCTCTATCGTAACCATCATCGGGATCCTGATCATGATGATTTCAATCAGTCCCTACATGACACTGATCGGACTTATAACACTTCCGGCGTCAGTGGCACTGACTGTGATGATTGCGAAGAAATCCCATAAGTATTTTGCCGGTCAGCAGAAATATCTTGGTGAACTCAACGGCCACGTGGAGGAAATGTACACCGGGCATAAGATCATCAAGGTATTTGGACATGAGAAAGAATCCATTGCAAAATTCCGCAAAACCAATGATGCGCTTTATCGTGCAGGCTGGAAAGCCCAGTTTATGTCGGGAATCATCATGCCGGCACTGAACTTTGTAAACAACCTGGGATATGTGTTGATCTGCGTCATAGGCGGGTTGATGGTCGCGAAACGAACCATCGATGTCGGAGATATCCAGGCATTTATTCAATATATGAGGAGTTTCACCCATCCTGTTGTTCATACCGCAAATATAGCAAATATCATACAGGCAACCATTGCAAGTGCGGAAAGAGTATTTGAAGTTCTGGATGAAGAAGAGCAGGTGCCGGATGACCAGGATTCCCTTGCCGTCAGCAAGGCATCGGCGCGGGGTGAGGTAAGCTTTAGCCATGTGTGTTTTCGTTACAAAGCGGATGCTCCTTTGATAGATAATATGAATATTCACGTAAAGCCGGGACAAATGGTGGCGATTGTAGGCCCAACCGGAGCAGGTAAAACGACTTTGGTCAATCTGCTGCTAAGATTCTACGAATTAAACGGCGGGCGGATCACCATTGACGGAGTTGATATCGCCGGGATGGCCAGAGGAGACCTAAGAGGCCTGTTCGGCATGGTGCTCCAGGACGCCTGGTTGTACAAAGGCACCATTATGGAGAATATCGGCTACAGCGTTGATAATCCAGAACCGGGTAAGATTCTAGAAGCTGCAAAGGCAGCCCATGCGGATCATTTTATCCGCTCACTGCCAAAGGGATATGATACCATAATCAATGAAGAGGCCTCCAATATATCCCAGGGGCAGAAGCAGCTGCTGACGATCGCAAGGGCGCTGCTCGCCGATCCACCGATACTGATCCTCGACGAAGCTACCTCCAGTGTGGATACCCGAACGGAAACGCTGATCCAAAAAGCGATGACCGGACTCATGAAGGGGCGAACCAGCTTCGTCATTGCTCACCGTCTATCCACAATCAAAAATGCCGATTTGATTTTAGTCATGGATAACGGCAGCGTGATCGAGCAGGGAACCCATGAAGAGCTGATCCGTAAAAAAGGGTTCTACGAGGATCTGTACAATAGTCAATTTAACACTTCGTTGGATGCGCAGGAGGAGTAAAATGAGTAAAGCGTTGATTCATTCTGTCAGTGAGTCGCTGTTCAGACTGCGGTTTGCAGCCGCAAACCAGTTTTTCAAGCCCATTCGGGAAAAAGAGCGGGAAACCTGCGAGTTTCCGCCCGGGTATATGCACGTAATGGGTTGGCTCAAGTCTAAGGGAGAACCCGTATCTATGACGGAGCTGGCCAGTGCCTCCTTTGTATCAAAACCAAACCTGACGACAATGGTGGATCGTCTATGTGCGGAAGGATTGGCAGAACGTTCTGCTGATGAGAACGACAGGCGGATCGTAAATGTTGTCCTGACGAAAAAGGGACGTGATATTATAGCGCGGCATAAAGCGGAGGTAGCGGCCTTTATTGAAAGCAGACTTGCTCTGCTTGAAGACGCTGAACTGGAAAAGCTGAAGGGGGCGTTGGACGATATGACGGATATTATTCGTCTGATGGAAGAAAGACAGATAAAGAATCGATAAGGGACAGGGCCGTATTCAGATGTTAATTCAAGTTTGAACACGGCCTTTCCTTTCGTGGTTCAGGCACTGCCGTTTGTAACGGTAAGCGGCACCCTGCCGTTATAGGCGAGTACCAGCCTTCTCTCGACTTCACGCCAGTTGATCAGTTCCCACCAGGCGTCGATGTATTTTTTGCGGTCATACTGGTAATCCAGATAATAAGCGTGTTCCCAGACGTCGCAGACCAGAATGGGGATACCGCTCCACTGCGTCAGATTCTGGTGCTTTTCCGCCTGAAGGATCTCCAGCCTGTTCCAAGTGGGCTGCCATGTCAGGACTCCCCAACCTGAGCCGTCAACTTTGTCGGATGAGTTCTTAAATTGTTCTTTGAATGCGTTAAAGCTTTCAAAGTAACAGCAGATCCGATGCATTGTATGGGGACCGGGCTGTCCGCCCATCCCTGGTGGTGCCATAATCGTCCAGTAAATACTGTGCAAAATATGGCCGGACCCGTTAAAAGCGAGTTCGTCTGCCCAGTATTTAATATACTGATAGTCATTGCTGTCCCGTACGGTTTCCATATTGCGCTCGGCTTCGTTTAAACCGTCAACATATGATTGATGATGTTGATTATGATGGATTCTCAGTGTTTCTTCACTGATTAGAGGTTCCAGCGCAGTGTAGTCATAAGGCAGCGGTGGAAGATTATGCCGCCCTGGCGGGATCATGATGCATTCCATATAATTTTTACCCCCTTATCGTCATTTTAATGCATAGTATTCATCCGATATTTAACTTGTGTTTAATCGGGTTCTTCTAAAAAAATGTTTCCGGAGCAGCAGGCCCTTTTTAATAGAGTAATCAAAAACCTGACATGCACCTGTCAGGTTTTTGTGTTATGATAAGGGCAGTGGAACAAAATGGAAGGAGCAGAATGATGAAACTGGACAGAATGCTCTATATCATAACCTATCTGTTGAACCATAGGAAAGTTAAGGCCCAGGAACTGGCGGAACAGTTCGAAGTTTCGGTCCGCACGATTTACCGGGATATCGATGCGATCGCTCAGGCAGGCATTCCTATCGTTACCTATCAGGGAATGGATGGCGGGATTGGGATTATCGACGGCTTTAAACTGGATAAGAATCTCCTGACAGGAGAAGAAATTTCAAAAATTGTCAATGCACTCAAGGGGATTCAGAGTATCAATGAGGACATGAAGGTTAAGCTGCTGATTGAAAAGCTTTCAGGGATTGGGGACCATACAGGTCTGATTCCGGCGGCCAATGATATCAGGATCGATCTTTCCTCATGGAGCAGATTCGATCAGCTGGGAAAATCGATCCGGAGGATCAAGGATGCGATTCGTGATCACAGACTGATTCACTTTCTGTATTACACCAACGAAAGGCTGACGGACAGAATTGTCGAACCGTACCAAATCGTATTTAAGGAATCTAACTGGTATCTCTACGCTTACTGCAGGCTCCGAAAGGATTTCAGACTTTTTAAGCTGAGAAGGATGAGCGATTTTCAAATCCTCGATGAACGTTTTGCGCCGCGGTCATTTGTGATCGAGGAGATGCAATGGAACGAAGCTTACGACGAGGAGCCCTTGCTTCCGATCGTGGTTCTCTTCGACCCGGTCATGAAATATTCCGTAGATGATATTTTCGGCGTCGAGAGCTATGAATATCAGGAGGACGGAAGGCTCAGAGTGAATTTCAATATACCGGCCGGTAAATGGATTTACGGATTCCTAATGAGTTTCGGCGATAAGGCAGAAGTCATCGAACCGGTTGATTTAAGGGAAAAGATCTATAATATGGCTGAAAAAATATCTAGGGTATACCGAAAGGAAAAATAGACTTATATTATAATCAAATAAGGAGGTACATGTCATATGGAATTTAAAGCGGATGTAAGCAACAGCTTTCAAGTATTTTTTAAAGAGGCTCCTGACCATGCAGGAGCGTGGATGGAAGCGGTGCAGAGATTGGAAAAAGCAAGCTGCCTGGACGCAAAAACAGAGGAAATCGCATATCTCGCAGTAATGGCTGCCGTCGGTCTGGAAAGCGGGATCCCGTTCCATGTAAAACTAGCGAAAGAAAGAGGGGCAAACCGTGACGAAATCATCAGTGCCATTCTCATCGGTCTGCCTGCTGTTGGCAACGCAGTTATAAAATCACTGCCTGTCGCTTTACAGGCCTTTGACGGGGAAAAGGAAAATAAAAGTTGACATGCCGGTATACTAATCGTATATTTAGCTTATAAAAAATGGGTTAAATTCTGGAAGTAAACAGGGTAATAAAATGAAGTCAGTCGGTATTTTCTATTTTTCAGGAACCGGCAATACAGAGCTTGTCGCAGAAATGATCAAAGATAGATTTGAGGGACTTGGGTGCAGAGTTGATTTACTGCGCATGGAAGACATCATAAAAGTCGGCCTTCACGTAGATCCCGATCAGTATGATTTCCTGGGCATCGGTTGTCAGGTGATCGGCTTTGGTGTACCCAGGCTCGCGGCCAAGTTTATACGCGACCTGCCGGTGGCAGCGGGAAAGAAAACTTTCATTTTCAGGACTGCAGGAGGAGTGGCTCCTGTCAATTACCACGCATCGAAACCCATTATCAGAAATCTTACGGGAAAAGGATACGAAGTAATATACGAAAGAATTTTTGCCATAAGCAGCAACTGGATGGTAAAGTTTGAAGACGATATCGTAAAAAAGCTTTATGAAACCACACGATACAAGACAGGAATCATGTGCGAAGAGGTCTTGAACGGACAGAAGCGATTACTTGGGACAGGGCCAGGCTTTCGCCTGATGATGGGACTTGCCCGCATGCTGTCCTGCGGAGCCCTTCGGTTTATGGGAAAGGATCTTATTGCAGGATCAGAGTGCAGCCTCTGCGGATATTGTATCAGGAACTGCCCTGCCGGAAATATTCGGGAGAAAGCCGGAAAAATCAGGTTCGGATCTTCCTGCAGCAGTTGCATGCGATGTGTTTATTCCTGCCCGAAACAGGCAATTCATTTTCGCATACTAAAGTTTTTCCCGGTGAAAGGCGGATATAATCTTAAGAATTATCTGGATGTTCGAAATGACTCCTGTCCCGCAGCGGGAGAATGGAAAGACAGCAAAGCTCCGCCGTTCTTCTCAGAGTACATACAGAACCGTGATTTATAAAGGGTGGATGTTATGCGCCCCTTAAGCTGTCATTAATATAATAAAGAAGAACCTTACTGGGATCCTGGCTCAACTCCCAGATCATAGCTCCGCCCATGCCGTTGGATTTGATATAATCCGTCTTGAATCCGAGAGACTCGGGATCGTCGTAGCTGACGAAAATCGAACCGTTGAACAGCCAGGGGACCTTTGATTCAGGGTGGAAAAAACGGGTAAATCCCGGATAATTCAGATAATTTGTGGACACCTGGCCGTAGGTTATAGAATTGGCGCCGCTGAAAGGCTGATAGAGCCCATAATTAGAATTGTTTACGGAACCGTACAGATAACCATAGAACGGAATTCCCATCATCAGTTTGCCCAACGGAAAGCCAGCCTGCCACCAGGCCTGAATGCCGGAATCAACGCTCCATTTATACTGGGGCGAAATATCGTTGTTCAGATAGAGAGGCGCGTTAAAATCCGTATAGGCATCCCAGGTACCGTGAATGTCATAAGACATGATGGATGCATAATCCAGGTAAGGATGGAGCAGCGACAGCTCCGTATTCTGAGGATAGTAGCTGCCGGAACCTCCCGCGATGGTGAGAAGATATGGCCGACTGTCTGCGGCAGCCTGTTCGTTTAGTGCTTCCCGTAATTTTTGAAGAAGGAGCGTGAAGTTCCGCTTATCCTCAGGACGCCGTCTGTTCGTGGGAAGTCCTCCGCTTACGGGATATTCCCAGTCGATATCCACCCCGTCGAACCCATACTGTTTCATAAAAGCTATACAACTGTCAGCAAAAGTGCTGCGGGTTTCCTCTGTTTCTGCGACATCTGAGAACAGTCCCGACCAGGTCCAGCCACCTACGGAAATAAGCGTTTTTAATTCTGGATTGATTTGTTTTAAAGCGTTCAGCTGGCTGAAATTGAACGGGTCAATATAGGGATAGCCCAATGTGATCCTCAGATCCGGGCCGATGTTTGCAAATGCATAGTTGATATGAGTAAGCTCAGACACCTCGATCTGGGCCGGAGTAAAGCCGGTATTGGCAGTCCAGGCAGCATAATATCCTACGATGTTCATCTCTTCAACATCCTTTTGAATTCTTTTCAAAAGTATATCATATGCCCACAGCGGTAATACTGTGATATTAGAATTGCAACTTCGGTATGATTTTTTAAGATGTCCGTTCCTCTCCCCATAAATGTTCAATATTCTATTCTTCAATTCGAAGCATCTGCTGGCGCACTTTTCGCACCCATGCCAACTCACTCTGGAAGGTTGACATGAGATTTACCGATATCATATTCCAGAGAAAGGTTTCACGTGGAGTACGGTTGGGCCAGTCTTTTTCCAAGTCATAGATTTCTTTTTGTAAGATCAGCTGAGTCTCGATTTCCTTTTCGTATTTTGACAGAAGTTGAGACAGTTCCTCTTTGCTGAGCATGTCAGACCATGCCAGTTGGATTAGAAAGGGCTTTTTAAATTCCGGTACGGCAGATGCTTCTGTGATCCAACACTTAAGCTCCGCCATACCTTTTTTTGTGACGGAATAGATTTTTTTTGAGGGGGCTCCGTCCTGATGTATGGTTTCATAGGTGATCAACCCGTCTTTCTGGAGCTGCAGCAGTGATTTATAGATTTGGTTGTTGTTGCCCGACCAGTAAAGATAAGGAGAATCCTCAAACACTTTTTTTAATTGGTAGCCGCTGGAAGGTCTCCAGCTCAGCAACCCCAGAATTGCGTATTGAATTGACATAGTTCAGCTCCTTCATTTTATAACATATTATAATTTTATATTGTGTCATTTATAACATATCCATAGAGGGGATGTCAATCAATCTATCGAGGCATAATTATTGACCCTATGAGTAGAATCAATGAATGGAAGTGTTAGATTTTCTTTTTGTTGACATAGCGACACGCGTGTCGTATAATTTTGCAAAAGACATTTAAATCAGAAGAGAAGGGATGTAGGAAATGGCGCAAAAAGGAGATAAAACGAAACAATACATTGTAAAAACCGCTGCAGGCTTGTTTTCACAAAAGGGATTTACTGCAGTCACCATGAAGGATGTTTGTGAGGTTTGCAATTTAAGCCGCGGGGGATTATACAGGCATTTCGGTTCAACAAAAGAAATCTTTATCGAAGTGCTGGAACAGGATAAAAATGACGCAGAGGAAAGCATCGACCAGGCAATCGCATTAGGCCTGTCGGCAAGAAAACTCATGGAAGGATTTTTCCTTCTGCAAAAAAACGATATCGCATTTAATCAAAATAGAATCGAAGTTGCCGTCTACGAATTCTCAGTGGCATATCCCGATCAGAAAGATTATTTGAATAAACGGTTCCATGCGGCGGTCAGGATTTTTTCTAAGCTGTTAGAATACGGTCAGAAAAAGGGCGAGTTCCTGCCGGGTGATTCCAGAACTCTTGGCGAGCATATCGTTATATTTCTGGAAGGCCTGAAGCTTTCTTCCAAAATTATTGATATATCGGAAGATTTCCTGACAGACCAGTTTGAGATTCTTAGAAAACTATTGGGAGAAACAACATGAAAAAAGCATTGCTTGTAATAGACTTCCAGATCATGCCGTTCGTCTGGAAGGATTACGGTGGAAAAGAGTTGTACCGTAGCAGGGAACTGCTGGGAACAGTCGCTGAATTAATCGGTAAGGCAAGAGCCGCTGATGTCCCGATATATTATTTTCTGCATACGGAAACAGGAGAATCGCCCAGAGTCGAAGGTTCACCCCTCTGGCAGATTCATCCTGAGGTCGCTCCTCTAGCGCATGATCACAGAATTGTGAAATATCATCCTGATATATTTCATGGAACAGAGCTTGACCGTACGCTGAAGCAAAACAGGATATGCAATCTTGTATTATGCGGGATCCAGACGGAATACTGCGTAGATACAGCATGCCGAAGCGCATATTTCCACGGCTATGAGACCGAAGTTGCCATGGACGGTCACAGTACATTTGATTCGGATGAATTGACTGCTGAGCAGATTATTTGCCACCATAACACTGTACTGAAAGCATTTGCAGAAATAAAGCAGTCCGGCGAAATATTCTTCTAGAAAAGAGGCCCAAAATGAACATAAAAAGCGAAAAAACCCTGGATGATTTCATATATATGGAGCAGCTGGAACTGAAATATTACTCGGAAGAGCACGTCACGCCTCATCAGGAAGCGCATAAGTGGCATCTTTCCAACCCCAACACAGGCTTTGTTCTTGAAGATGACGGACGAATTGCAGCCTTTTCCGATATCCTGCCTGTAAAACCGGAGATATTCGGACAAATCATCAGAGGGACTTTCAATGATAAATACCTTACCTCAGAAGATATGGTTTCGATGGAAGATTTAAGAGCCGGAGATTCTGTTAATTTGCTTCTCTCCTGTATCCTGGTGGATGATGACTATAGAGATACGGATGCACTGAAGACGCTGCTGAATGCTCACCTGGACTACTACCGCAAATATAGCAGCAATGGAATCCGCATTGATTCCATTGCAACCAGTAATGTAACAGAAGCGGGAGAGCGGTTTTCCGAGAGGATGGGTTTTAAACGGATCGGCAAATCAGAACACCAAACGGTGCTTTATCAGACGAGTTTTCCTGAATTCGACCGGCAGGTAAGAACCATGAAGTCAAAATTGCATGACTTGCTGTTCAAGTAACGTGGAAGCTGTATTACCATCAGGGGACAGAAATATCGAAAGGGGGATTTGAATGTACAGAATATTGATCATCGAGGATGACAGAACCATCTCCTCAATCATTCGGGAACACCTGAAAAAATGGGGTTATGTACCGGTCGAAGCATCCGAACTCGCAAATATTCTTTCGGAATTTACCTCATTTGAACCCCACCTGGTTCTGATGGACATCAATCTGCCCTATTATGACGGATTTTACTGGTGCGCCCAGATCCGGGAACTGTCTAATGTTCCGATCATTTTTCTGTCATCAAGGGACAGCGACAGCGATAAAATACGGGCGATTACACAGGGCGGAGACGACTATATTGAAAAACCCTTTTCTATGGATCTGCTTACAGCCAAGATATCTGCCATGCTCAGAAGAGCGTATTCCATTGCTGATCATACTCTGAATATCCTGCAGCACAGGGATCTCATTGTCAACGTGGAAAGGCTTCAGGCATTCAGCAGGGAAGGAGAGGCGGAATTGACACGAAACGAATGCAGGATTTTGACACTGCTGGTGAGAAACCACGGAAATGTTGTAACGCGTTCCCGGCTGATGCAAGCCCTTTGGGACGACGAAAGCTTCGTGGACGACAATACGCTCACTGTCAATATTAATCGCCTGCGGAGAAAACTGGAGGAAATCGGTCTGGAAGATTGTATCAGGACGATAAAAGGGGAAGGATACCGGTTGGCATGAAGGTACGGGATTATTTAAAAGAAAGGTGGATCACGCTGGTGTTCCTCTTCGCTGCATTTCTGTTTGCATTCGCTGTTTACCGGCTGGATAACGATTTCAGCATCAGAGAGTCCAACGCCTGGTATATTGCCATGGGGTGGGGGCTTCTTCTTGCTGTCTGGCTGACAGCCGATTACTATATCATGAATGCCCGGGCGGAAAAGTTTCGATTGTATTGCCGCTTCAACGGTTCACGGGATGGGTCCGATGAGTTCTTCTATCCGTTGGATCAGTCAAATGCAGCGCTTGTGCAAGATCTTGCTTCGGAGTACGAAAGATATAAAGCGGATATCGAAACGAAATCATCGGAAGAGATGGAGTATATTACAAAATGGCTCCATGATGTGAAAGTGCCTATCGCAGCATCAAGGCTGATCCTGGAAAGCCAGCAGGACAAGCTCCCGATCGATTTCTATCAGAGTATGCACACGGAGATTTTCTGCATCGAAGAATCCATCATGCAGGTATTCTATGAAATGAAATCAAATCGTTTTTCTGATGATTATAAGGTTACCAGAACCTCGGTCAGAAGGCTGGTTTCCAATGCCTTGAAAGGCTACTCCAGCTTTTTCAGCTATAAAAAACTCCGTATCACTGTTTCAGGTGATGATTATGAAGTGCTCACCGATGAAAAATGGAGCAGCTATATCCTGTCGCAGATTATATCCAACGCCGTCAAGTACACACCGGAAGCAGGAAGTATCGAAATTACAACGGACAATGAAGCAGACCGGGTCACAGTATCTGTAAAAAACCAGGGCAAAGGGATTAAACCACAGGATATCGGACGGATATTCAACAAGGGCTTTACCTCCTCCGTCGACAGGGAAGGCGCCAGGTCTACGGGCTACGGTTTATACCTGTCCAAAAAGTTGAGCGACCGGTTGGGTCATTCCCTGACAGCCTTCTCAAAGGAGCATGAATATGCTTTGTTCCGGCTTACTTTTCAGAAAAGCCAGACTCTCCTGAACAATACCATTGCACTCCAATGTGACGAAACCGTAAGATACGAAGAAGAAGTGTAAGAAAGTTCGATTATTCCGAAATAAAAATGATGTTACAATAAGGAAGAATTCGAATTCAGAAAATGCATTGGAGGGGTAACATGCAAACATTAAACGTAGAAAATATCGGAAAAGTTTATGGGAGGAAGAAAAGCGCCAATCAGTACACTGCACTGAGAAACATCAGTTTTGAGGTAAAACAGGGGGAGTTTATCGGAGTAATGGGAGCGTCCGGCTCGGGAAAAACGACGCTCCTGAATATCATTGGAAGTCTGGACAGGCCGACAACCGGCAGATTCCTTATGAACGGAAAAGAAATAGGAGAGCTGAACAGAAACGATCTTGCAAAACACAGAATCGAGAATATCGGATTCATCTTCCAGGATTATAATTTGCTTGAGACGATGACATTACGGGAAAACATCATATTGCCGCTGTCTCTCATGGGGAGGGATGTTGATACCATCGAATCCAGACTTTCAAAGCTTACGGCAGATCTGGGCATTTCACATGTGATTGATAAATATCCCTACGAAGTATCGGGTGGGGAACAACAGCGGGCAGCGGCATGCCGTGCTCTGATCAACAATCCGAAATTGATTCTGGCCGATGAACCAACAGGAAACTTGGATTCCAAATCGGGAAAGGACCTGCTCAATTTACTGTCGTACATTAATAAAGAGTACAGGGCTACCATCCTGATGGTAACGCATGATGTCTTTGCTGCCAGTTATTGTCAAAGAATCTTGTTCATTCGTGACGGCGAAATATACAATGAGCTATATGCCGGAAACGATAAGAAGAAGTTTTTTAATTCCATTATCGATGTCATGAGCATGCTGGGAGGTGAGAGAGGATGAACCTATTTCCCCTTGCTTTCCGCAATATCAGGCTGAACCGGAAAAAGTACGTGATGTATCTGTTTTCAATGGGTTTCAGCGTATTCACCGTATATACCTTTCTGGCGCTGATGCAGAATGCGCATGTCAAGCTTGCATTTCAATACGATACTCGCTATCAGATGCTCCTGTTAAGCTTTGGAGTCATCATTCTGGTTTTTGTATTGTTTTTTTTGATCAGTTCCAACAACAGCTTCATCCGTGCAAGAAAAAAGGAGATCTCGACCTATGCCTTGTTCGGCATGACCAATTTCAGGATCGGGAAACTGCTTTTTCTGGAAACTATGATGGCGGGAACAGCGACCCTTGCAGCAGGAATCGGGGCGGGCGTATTCTTTTCAAAGCTTATGGCCATGTTCCTGCTCGATCTGAGTCTGTCAAATTATACCGGCGATGTTTCTTTTACTATCGACCTGAAATCTATTATTCTAACCATTTTCACTTTTCTGATCATCTTCTGCCTGATGGGCTTGTCAGGATTGCGTGTGATTCACCGGTTTGAGCTGGTGGATCTCTTCAAGGCAGATAAATTGTCCGAAGGAAAATTTCAGGGTTCTGTACCGGTTCTGTTACTGTCTCTGGCACTTGTGGCAGCCGGCTATCTTCTCGCATCCAGCAGTAATCCCATGGTGGTTGTTCTGGGGGCGATTCCCGTTCTGGTTCTTGTCATAACGGGAACGTACCTCTTTTTCTGGGGCGGACTTCCGAAAGTGCTGGGAATGATCAAAAGAAACAAAAGAATCTATTATCAGGGATCAAATCTGATTTCAGTTTCTGCTGTTTCCCACCGTATGAAGTCCGTTGCTTCAGTCATGGCAACGATTGCAGTATTGTCTGCCGTTGCGGTAACAGCCATCGCTACGGGCTTTACGTTGTACGCCAATGCGGAGCGGAATACCTACAGCAATACAGGCTTTGACCTTGTATACTGGGGTGGAATATCTTCTCTGCAGAGCAAGGTACACGAGATCCTTGAGGAATATAACGGAGAGATCAGCTATGAAGATCGCGTTACGCTCTATGAGGCTGATCCGGCTACGGAAACCGTCGTAGTGGGAGAACGGACTCATCTTTCCGATCAGAGTGTGTTTCGGGTCTATTCGGAAACGGAGTATAACAGTTTGATTTCAGCCTCGAAGACCAATCTGAATACCGTGAAGATTAACGCAGGAGAAGTATGTTATATCTATCCCTTTTCACAGGAAGGAATCGAACGGGCCATGCTTGACCGGGAACTAGGGTTTCAGGACTGTGACCTAAGGGTTGTAAAGGTAATCCGGTCCTCCGTTCCGGGTTTCGGTATGGATCATACTATCATTATAAATGACGGGGACTATGAGAAGTTGATCCTGAGAGGCGGGATCACTCCATCTGGAGATAATGGCAGAGCAGCAGAGGCAACGGTGTTGAACTATCGGAATGCACTGGAAAACCGTCAGCTTAATGAAGCATTATCATCGGTTTTGTATAGCTCTGACGTAAAATATAAAACGGCATACAACCTGTACAATGAATCCATGGAAACCTTCGGGCTGATCTGCTTTATCGGATTCTTTATGTGTGGTGTGTTTATCCTTATGACCGCAAGTCTTCTCTACTTTAAGCAGGTTATGGCGGCCGAGGAGGAAAGTCATCAGTATCGCATGCTCAGAAGAATCGGAATGGAGGAAAAAACAGAAAGCAGAGTGATTAGGAAACGCCTTGTGCCTGTTTTCTTCATCCCGCTTGCTACAGGCATCATACACAGTGTGTTTGCCATGAAAACTGCCGATACGGTGGTGTTTTCCAACATGATACCGGTGGAGAACTCCTACCTGACGGTGCTGGGTTTTTCCGCGATCATGTACCTCGCCTACGCTGCAGTATACGGTATGTTTTATCTGGTTACAAAGTCACAGTATGGGCGGATCGTCCGTGAATCGCAATGAAAGTCAAGAAACCTCTTCTTTTTTGGGATATAATCGGCTTTTGGAGGTGATGAAATGGAACAATGGGAACAGGTAAACGCCGTACAGAATATGCAGGAATACATTCATCAGCATCTTTCAGAGCAAATCACATTGAAGGAATTATCAAGGAAAGCAGGGTATTCCCCCTACCATTGTGCAAAGCTTTTCAAAGAGCATGTCGGTAAAGCTCCCTTTGAATACATCCGAACATTGCGGCTGTCCTATGCGGCATTAAAGCTGCGGGATGAAAAGGTGAGAGTATTGGATGTGGCCATGGATTTTGAATTCGATTCCCATGAAGGGTTTACCAGGGCATTTTCTCGGGAATTTGGGATTACACCATACAAGTACAGCAAAAACCCGACGCCCATCAAGCTCTTCATGCCGATACCGGTACGTGACGAGTACCTGTTTTTCCAGCGGGGAGGAACCTCTATGAAACGGAAAAGCACAGGCCTGACGTCAAGCACGGTCTTTGTTCAGGTGATCGAACGGCCTGAGAGGAAACTGATCTTAAAGCGGGGAAAAGAGGCGAGAGATTATTTTGAATACTGCGGGGAGGTGGACTGCGATACATGGGGGCTATTGTGGAGCATCAAGGAAGCGCTGTATGAGCCCATCGGTCTCTGGCTTCCCGTAAGGTTCCGCCCGGAAGATACGTCTTTTTATGCGCAGGGAGTTGAGGTTCCTGCCGACTATGCCGGCTCTGTGCCGGACGGGTTTGATGTGATCACCCTTCCGCCATGCAGCATGATGGTATTCCAGGGTCCGCCCTTTGAAAATGATAACTTCTTCAATGCAGTCACGGATCTGTCCGAGATGATCGATGAATACCGGCCGGAGACTTACGGCTATGAATGGGATGACGACGGTGCGCCCAGATTCCAGCTGGAGCCTCAGGGCTATCGGGGTTACATCGAGGCGAGGCCGGTCCGCAAAATATGCACCTCTTTTCACAAGGAAAATCAAGAAAAAAGGCCGGGACTTTAGTAAACTTCCTTTCGGATAAGAAAGGAAGTGAGTTTATGGAAAAAGCAATCTATGTTCAGGGTCTGTCCAAGTCATACGGCAGCCTGAAAGCGGTAGATCACCTGAGCTTTGAAGTGGAGAAGGGCGAGATATTCGGCCTGCTGGGTCATAACGGTGCCGGTAAAACTACAAGCATCGAGTGTATTCTTGGTGTAAAAAAACCGGATCAGGGGCGGGCACTTATCTTAGGAAAAAATGCGAGAAAAGACAGGAGAGAGGTTTTCGGAAAGGTAGGGGTACAGTTTCAGCAAACCAACTACCAGGATAAAATCCGGGTGGATGAGATCTGTCTTGTCACGGCATCCCTGTATCGCAATCCTGCGGACTGGAATGCTCTGCTTGCCACATTCGGGCTGGCGGATAAAAAAATGAAGATGGTGGCGGAACTGTCGGGTGGAGAGAGGCAGAGACTGTCGGTTCTCCTGGCTTTGATTCCCGATCCGGAACTGGTCTTTCTCGACGAGCTGACGACAGGGCTGGATGCGAAAGCGAGGAGAGAAGTGTGGAAATACCTGGAGGGATTAAAAAAGCAAGGACTTACGATCTTGCTGACTTCTCACTATATGGATGAGGTCCATACTCTCTGCGACAGGATCTGCATCCTGAAAAAAGGAAAAGCGATCTTTATGGGAACGGTGGCGGAAGCGATCGACAGCAGTCCATACGACAACCTTGAGGAAGCGTATCTGTGGCATTCAGGAGAGGAGGATGAAATCGATGAAAACGTTTCGTGCATTATTTACAGTTGAGACAAAACTCATGATCCGGGATATGAATAACCTGATTTTCGGTGTGGGCTTTTCCGCAGTATTTGCAGTCATTCTGGGTATGATTATGGGAAACAAGCCGGCTTTCGACGGTGCGGACTATACTTTCCTAGAACAGTCCTTCGGAGCGGTCATCGCCATCGGAATAGGCGCCACCGGTCTCATGGGACTACCGCTGGCGCTGGCCGATTACCGGCATAAAAAGGTTCTTAAACGGTTCCTGGTGACTCCGGTGAGTCCCGCCATGCTACTGCTCGTACAATTTGTCGTTAACCTGCTGGTTGCGCTGCTATGCCTGGCAGTTGTATATTTTGTCTACGCAGTCTTTTTCAATTATAATATGAGGGGCTCTTTTATTCTATTCGCGGCAGCGTATTTGCTGGTTCTGCTGTCAGTTTACAGTATTGGAATGATGCTGGCCAGCATTTCGCCCAACATGAAAACAGCCAATATCCTGTGCTGCATCTTTTACTTTCCGATGTTTTTCTTTTCAGGAGCGACACTGCCGTATGAGATCATGCCGCCGGCACTGCAGAGAGCCTCGGATATCCTGCCTATGACGCACGGTATTAAACTTATGAAAACGACAACCCTTGGGATTTCAGCTGAAAACATGGCATTTCCTGTGATTCTGATGGTCCTGGTGGCAGCTGTTTGTATTCTGTTATCCATTCGCTTTTTTCGATGGGAATAGGGTATTACCCTCGGAGTTTAATCCGAGGGTGTTTTTTTACCATAATTAACTGTCCGTGCAGGCGGGGGCGACAGCATGATGGATACTAGTAGCCCAGATAGATCAGATAGATCACCTGCCCCGGCCAGATTACGTTTGGATTTTCGATTTGGGGATTTTGAGCGATTACTCTGTTGTAATTCAGTTTAAATTTGTTCGCAATACTGTACAGGGAGTCATCCGGCTGCACAACATATTCTATATAACCCTCCGGCGGGAGGTCAATGCCTTCACGACCCGGTATGTCAAGAGTCATGCCCGGATAAACGGGAACAGAATAAAGAACCGGATTGGCTCTCATCATCTGGTCCACTGTAGTACCGAACCGAGAGGCTAACGTATCGATGGATTCCCATGTTTCCCATGGCTGCACGATGTATTTCATTCTTATCAACTCCTTTACAGCATAATATTCATAACCGAATAAATACGCCTCTTCATTTCAGCGAAAATTTAAACCATTACAAAAAAATAACGCATTTTATGCGTTTTAGTTTTCTGGCCTCTTATAGATCATATTTTACATCAGACAGCGTTGGTGTTCTTAATTACAGTCAGGAAACTGTTTTGATTTCTTTTGCTTTTAAATCTATAATTGTGCCGATTTCAAACCAGTTTCTAACACGGGTTACATTATGCGGTACAGGTCCCCTGTTGTAAGGACAATCGATGAGCAAAACGTCAAATCCGGCCTGAGACAGCTGCAGAGCATTGTTGTAATTGTCTTCGATGAAAAGGTCGGACTTCAGTTCCCTTGCTTTATCAACTTTATAATGGCTGCCAAGCAACCAAATGGAATCCATGGGAATCCGGTTTCTTTCGAGCCACTCAGTGCTGATGTCGCGCATCTTCTCTTCCCTTGCGGTTACAAAGTGAATCTTGTGGTTTTGATACAGCCTGCGAATCTCTTTTCCGGCTCCGAACCGTGCGTTGGATTCTATATGAAGCAGCTTTCCGTATAAACCATAAAACTCATTATAGTCGTCTTCCCCGACATCCAAAACCCGGTGGATTTCATAAACAGAAACGTCCTCAGGTCTTAATTGCCTTCCGAAATAGCGGTTAGCCCGATCCAGCCAGTAGAAGGGTTCCGTAACCGTACCGTCAATATCAATACATAGATTTAACTCTTTCATTCTCACTCCTCCTTTCTATTTTTAGTTACAGTTTAATTATAATCGGGCGGTGTTAAATCAAGTTAAAAGGAATGTAAAGTTTCTGTTAAAAAATTAAAATGTAAATATAAAATATTTAAAAATGCTATTGACATCCGGTGAAATAAGTGGTATATAAAAATTAGCACTCACCTACATAGAGTGCTAACAAAAAAGAGATTAACACAGAAAGGGGTTGAAAAACATGACAGGATTGATACCATTTAACAGAAAGAGCACAGGTATGCTGAACACCGGATTTGAAAACTTTTACAACATGCTGGATGATTTTTTCAACGACAGCTGGTCTCCGGGAAGGAACTTTGCAAGAGATACTTTCAAAATCAATGTACAGCAGAACGAGAACGACTATCTCATTGAGGCGGAGCTCCCCGGCGTAAAAAAAGATGAGATCGATGTAGATCTGAATGACGGCAGACTGACCATTTCTGTTAAAAGGGAAGAAAGAAT
>JAVBVR010000060.1:0-39206 GCA_036677845.1 Anaerovoracaceae bacterium
CGCCTGATATCCGTCCGTTTTGCTTAAATCTCTCCTGATCTGGTAGGCTTTGATCGCCGCCGAGGTGTTTTCCGAGGATTTGGAGAACGCCCTCCCGGATGAGAACTGTGTGCTCAGCTTGTCGAGATCAACAGAAAGGTTGTTAAGGGATCGAATATATTTTGTTGTGATCATTTTATTGGTGATGCGCATGTTATCTCATCCTTTCCTGGATTTAACGGCCGACCAGTCCCATTTCATTGACGATCTTGGCTACAGCCTCATCCAGAACATTGAAGTATCTGGCGGCGGCATTATATGTCTTTTGAAATGCCATCAGGTTCACGCCCTCTTCGTCCAGAGAAACGCCGGACATGGACTCCCTGGAGGTATACAGGCTGTTGAGAACCGTATTTGCGGTTTCTGAAAAGTTGTCATGCAGTTCAATGTCCAGAGACAACTCGCCGATCAGGCCGGTCATGTATTCGTTGGACGTTCCTGTAAACATGATCTGCGATGTTGGGTCGGCAGCGTTGCGGTAGAAGACCATGTCTTTGGTAAGGCCGTCGATCATTCTGAGAATATTGTCTCCGCCTCCGGTGGAGGTGGTTGATGTCGTCGTGGTAATATAAGTGGAGTCGTTCAGCCAGGCACTTGATATGGTAATGTTCGCCGCGGTAATCGGATCGGGATTGGTTTCCGGGTCCGTATCGCCGGATGCCATGAACAGCGGCTTGCTGGTTCCTCCGAGTGAATTGATATCATTTAACACCCTGGCAAAATTCGTTGTAAAAGTATTCATGGCGTTTTCATAATACAGCGTGCCGCGGAAAGTATTCTCTCCGGAGGCTGCATATGTACCCCTGCCGTTGATCAGATCCAGGTAGCCCTTAATGGATCCGCCGGAAAAATGAGATGTAATATTCCCATGATTTCCTCCGAAGCTGCTGTTGAGCCGAATTTCCATGGTATTGTCCGTTTTATTCATGGATGCCGACAGTGTATTATAAAGTCCATTGTTGACGATGCCGATGGATGTACTGCTGCTGGCATCATATATGGATATTGTGAGGTTTTCGATGGTCAGGTCTTCGGAAATCTTTTCGGGAGTTGTCGTGACCTTGATATTTGCTATTTTTGACAGCTTGTCGATGAGGACATTTCTCTGGTCGTAAAGCTCATTGGGCGTGTTGCCGTGGGTGAGCTCCTCCCTGATCTGGGTATTGAGGTTTGCAATATTTTTCACAATGGTGTTGAAATCCGTATCGACGACAACCTTGCTTAAATCGTAGATCTGCTGATTTCTTACCTCATTTGTCTGATTTGCATAAACATTCAGCATTTGAGTGATCTTTTGTGCAGCAGTCTTGACAACCAGTGCAAGATCCTGGCTGGTCGGGCTCTGGGATAGCGTCTGCAGCTGATTTATAAAATTCAGAATTTCACTCTGGAGACCATCCGTTGATGCTTCGTCATAGACATTTTCCAGATCGGCCAGGCCTGCCAGCAAGGTATCGTACATGCCGGTTTCGGCGGACTGCGCTCTGAATCGGGCGTCAAGGAAGGGATCGCGGATCTGGCTGATCTTGCTGACTGAAACTCCCAGGCCGACAGATGTATCGCCTGACACAGTATATTTCTGGGTAAAGCCGCTGTTGGAAATCGAGTTCAGATCAACTCTTTGTCTCGTGTATCCGTTAGTATTTACATTTGCGATGTTATTCCCGGTTACGTCAATATTTGCCTGGCTTGCCGCCATGGCTCTGCTTGCCGTCTGGAACGCTAAAAATGTCGGTCTCATAATCTTACCCTTTCGAACTCCCGGTTCTCTCTAGTCGATAAATCGCTATATTTTCTTTTCGAAGGCTTTCGGAACCAGTGTGCCGTGAACCTCCGCCGCGTTTTGGTTATACGTGGTGTTGTCCTTTGGCAGATCCTGTCCGGAAAGAATCTTATCTATGGTGTAGAGTTTGCTTTGCAGCAGGACCCGGCACTTTTCCTTGTAGTAGTTGACTTCTGTCATGGTAAGCTCGAACTCTCCGAGCAAGTTGAAAAACCGGTACTGTTCTTCTTCCGGAAGCTGCTGTGCCATTTCTGTAAGATTCGCGGCCTTCACGTTTAATCGTGATAAATAGCCGGCCGTCTGCTGATCGAAGCTCTTCGTCTGAAGCAGAAGTGCCTGCTGTGATTTCAGGCTTTTGTTCAATACGTCAATTTCATCCTGCAAGATGGCTTCCAGTTCCTCTTTGAGCACCGGTACTGCATTTTGATAGAGCTTCAGGATCCCCGAGAGGTATTCATGAAATTGATCCAGGGTCATTTTGAATTCTTTCGCGTCTGTCATGAACGTTCTACCTCCTGATATTCAACCCTTGTTAGTCTTTGAGAATCGCGTCGGCCAGTAAATTGGTCTGCACTTCGTAAGTTCCGTTATCGATGGATGCCTTTAATTCCTTGATTCTTGCGGTAGAAGTGTTGACCGATACGTCATAGAGGATTGCGGATTTGGCAACGGCCAATCTCTTGTCGTCGAAGGACCCGGTATGGCTGCTGGAGATTTCGGAACTGTCCACTTTGTTTTTCAGCGTATACTTTTTGTTTTCCTCCGAGCTGATATTTCTCGCCGGATCATTGTTGTGATCCTGAATCTGCTGAGGCTGGATTGCTTTGCTTTTGTTTACAAAAGATATTTCCATTGATAAAACCTCCTTCCAAGGTTGTTTTTTCTATATAAGGCGAAGCTTTTTCCTGCTTCGTTTCTTTAGCTACGATAACTATATCGGCAGTCCGGAATAAAACTTTAGACTTTCAGCAAAAAACTTTTGGATCGATAAAAAAATAGTTTTTGCTTGTTGACAAAGGAAATAATTATACACAAAATTGAAACTTCCCGAAAATCAAGAAAAATTCGATCTAAAATCAAAATTATTTCAGACAAAATGGTCAGAAAATAATTAAAAATCGACAAAATATAAAGAATAAGCATGTTGGCTTATTCCGCTGCCGGGTATAAAAAAGTAATTGTCTAATGGTGCAAAATGTAGTAGAATCAAGTACAGAATATACTAATTATATGTAAATATTTCCTGCATCATGGAAATACCTGTCGAATCCTTGAAAATTGCGGAGAATCACGGCGGGAACATATAGTGACAGTATTGTATGTCAGAGGAGGCGGTAAGATGATCGGCGATTCCCCGGCAGCGGCCATACTTCAGAAAGCTCTGGACGGCACATGGCAGCGGCAGAGAGCGATTGCAAACAACATTGCCAATCATGAAACACCGGGATACAAAGCAATCAAGGTCAATTTTGAGGATTCTTTGGAAAGAGAACTTAAAAAGCTTGAAAGCGGGATTCCTGCCAAGGAAACTATAGTCGAGGGCATGAGAGCTCTGAAAGATTCAGAAATTAATGTTTTTTCCGACTATTCGACCTCGGGCCGGGCGGACGGAAACAATGTGGACATGGATCTTGAGAATATCGAGATGGCTAAAACACAGATCCAGTACCAGTATTTGACCAGAAGCATGACTGATATGTTTGCCAGATTGCGGTATGCGATCAGCGAAGGGAAGAAATAAGACGACGAAAATCCGTTACAAGGGAGTGTGATGTGCAGGTGGATTTTTTAAGTTCGCTTAATATTTCCGGGTCCGGGTTGACAGCGCAGAAGCTGCGGATGGATGTGATTTCTCAGAATATCGCCAATGCGGAGGTGACCAGAACAGAAAATGGCGCCCCTTACCGCAGAAAAATGGTTGTTTTGAGCAGCATCAACGGAGGAAACAGCTTCAGGGAGGCGCTGGACCGGGCGACAAAGGTTAAAACCGGCGGAGTGCAGGTGCACAGCGTGATTGAAGATCAGTCCGCCCTCGTCCCCGTATACAACCCGAACCATCCCGATGCCAATGAAGAAGGTTACGTGATGCTTCCGAATGTTAATACGGCGCAGGAGATGATCGATATGCTGGGCGCGAGCAGGGCGTATGAGGCCAATGTCACCGCCTTTAATGCAACGAAGTCCATGGTGTTGAAGGCATTGGAAATCGGCAGATAAACTTTTAAAGCCTTGAAAATCGGCAGTTAATGAAATGAAATGGTTTTCGGGAAAAGACGACAGAATTAAAATGACAATCAGGGCAAGGCAGAACTTAAAGATGTGTAAAGATGTGTATCAAAAGATGTGTGTGTAAAAATTGTGTAGATCGTGTAGATGTTTTATTGTGTGTGTAGATATTTATTTGTGATAAGTGAGGTAGATCTATGTTTATTGTTCCTATGAGTTCTAACATTAATACGGATCGTATTAATCCTATCAGTGCGAGCCCTGGAAAAACCCCTGATGCCTCCGGTGAAAACACCGGTCTGGGTTTTAAGGATGTTTTCCGGGACGTCATCAGCAACGTGGAGGAAACAGAAGCTGCCACCAGAATGGATGCTTATAAATTATCCATTGGAGAAATGGATGATATGCATACAATGATCATCAATGCGGCAAAGGCGGATGTGGCTCTGCAGACTATGGTTCAACTTAGAAATAAGTTTCTGGACGCCTATTCCGAGATTATGAGGACCGGCTTATAATACGGGATGTTTTTTCATGTTAAAAATTACCCCAAATAGTATTCTACGGATGGAAATATAAATATGAATGAGCAGATAAGAAAGACCTTGGCACCTCTGACTCAATTTTGGTCCAATACTTCAACAGCGGTGAAAAGGGTCATAATAGGCGGAGTGATTATTGCTGTCATTATTGCTCTCGTTTTGAGTATTCTGTTAAACACGAAGGATTATGTCGTTATATACGAGCAGCTTTCTGAAAAAGAAACGTCTGAAATCCTTGCCGCTTTGCATGAGATGAAGATTGAAGTAAAGGTGGATCCCAGCGGTTCCGTTATGGTGCTGAAAAAAGACGAATCCAAGGTAAGGATGCAGCTGGCGACGGAAGGCTACCCGAAAAATGGCCTGAGCTATTACCTGATCGAAGAAAACAGCGGAATGCTTACTACGGATTACGAGCGGAAGCAGTACATGAACATGCAGCTTCAGGAAAGAATTGCAGCCAGCATCAAGACATTGGAAGGCGTCAAGGATGCGGTGGTAACCATTACGGTTCCTGAAGACGATGTGTTTTATCTGAAAGAAAAGGAGAAGCCCACTGCTTCCGTTATCATACATATGAAGCAGGGCAGCTCGTTAACGGACAGTCAGGTATTAGGTATCCAGAATCTGGTGGCCAAATCGGTTTCCGGCCTTTCGAAGGACGACATTGCTCTGGCCGACAGCCTTGGCAATGACCTGATCGGAAGCAGCACCGGCAACAATCGTGATTATACAAAGATCAGCATTACCAGAGAGATTGAAAATGATATCAGAAAAAAGGTAACCGCGGTGCTGATGGGACCCTACAAGGGCGAGCAATTTAAGATATCTGTTACGGCCACCGTTGATATGGACGAGCTGATAACGGAATCAACAACATATATTCCTTCCCCGGACGGAAACAATACAGGCGTAATCAGTGAGGAAACCCGCAGTGACGAGTCGTCTTCCTCCACTCAGGGGAACGGCGGAGTTCCGGGGACCTCGACCAATTCGGAGGTGCCGACCTATGCAACGGGTGGAACAACGGGAGAGAGCTCCTCTACCAGCACCAGCGAACATATCAAGTACCAGGTTAGCCAGACCAAGTCCCAGTCTCAGAAATCCGGAGCAAAAATTGAGAGCATTTCCATCGGAATCGCCATAGACAAGGCGGCTTTTGACCCGGGAGAAAGGGAAAGCGTTGTGCAGCTTGTGGCCTATGCAGCCGGTGTTGAACCGGAGAGCATTTCTGTCCAGAATTTCCAGTTCTATGCGGAAAATGCTCCTGTCGGGCCGATGGAACCGGAAGGCATCAATAGACTGATCCTTTTCGGAGGTATCGGAGCCGGCATCCTGGTTTTGGTAAGCATGATCGCATTGCTCTTGATGAAGAGGCGCAAGAAAGCCACAGAGGAGGCGATGGCCATGGCCGGATCGGGAGGTGCCGGAGACGCAGTGAATGTTGTATTCGGTGAGGCTGTACCGCAGGAAGAGATAAAACCTATCACACCAATTCAGGATGCCAGAAGAGAAGAAATCAAGCAGTTTGCCAAGAGCAATCCCGAAATTGCAGCCCAGATGATCAAATCCTGGCTGCGGAGCGAGGACTAGCGGCGATATAAATAAGACAAAAGAAATGTGTCAGAGGAAAGAGTTATGGTAATAGGAATATCTGATTCTTTAACATCAAAACAGAAAGCAGCCCAGGTGGTAATAGCTCTTGGAGCCGATGTCGCTTCAAGCATTTATAAGCACCTTCAGGAAGAGGAAATAGAGAAGCTCACCTATGAGATTACCCGACAGGAGAGCGTCAAGCCGGAGTTTTCCGATTTGGCTATCGATGAGTTCTACGGCCTCTGTGTTGCCCAGAAGGTGTATCTCGACGGCGGTGTTGCTTATGCGAGAAACGTCCTTGAAAAAGCCTTCGGAGTACAGCAGGGCAACGCGCTGCTGGAGCGGGTAACAAAGACACTTAGAACAAAAGCCTTTGAGTTTATTCGCAAAGCGGATTACAAGAACCTGATGAATATGATTGTAAATGAGCATCCGCAGACCATTGCGCTGATCCTTTCCTACGCCAGAGCCGACCAGGCTTCCTCCATTATAGCTGAACTGCCGAAAAGCATTCGGGTCGATGTGGTGGAAAGAATCGCCAGGATGGACAGGACTTCTCCAGAGGTAATACGCCAGGTGGAAGCGATTTTAGAAAGAAAGTTCGAATCCGTTATCTCCATCGACCTGCTTGAGGTTGGCGGTATCAATTATATCGCGGAGATCATGAACAATATCGACAGGGGCACAGAAAAATTCATCTTTGATGAACTGGGAAGAATTGACCCGAAACTGTCGGAAGAAATCAGAAAACGCATGTTTGTATTTGAAGACATCATCATACTTGATCCGCTTGCAATTCAGAGATTCCTCAGAGAAGTGGACACAAAGGAAATGGCAATTGCTCTGAAAGGCTCAAACAAAGAAGTGGCTAATATAATTTTTGAGAATATGTCGCAACGTATGGGAGAGACCGTAAGGAGTGAAATGGAATACCTGCATAATATCAGAGTAAGGGATGTTGAAGATGCACAGCAGAAAATTGTGGCGATCATTCGCAGACTGGAAGAGGAAGGCGAAATCATCATAGCCAAGGGCGGAAAGGATGATATCATTGTCTAGTATCGTAAAAGCAAAGCTGCTTACCTTTGTGCCGCCTGCGTCGATGGATAGCGAAAAGGCAGTGCAGGAAACCGCCGATGCAGAAACCATCGGGCCTGAAATCGAAACGACCAGTATCGAAGAAGTGAATGCCAGAAAGGAATTCATTCTCCAGCAGGCAATCAGAAAAGCCAGGCATATCGAAAACGAGGCTAAAGTGAGAGCTGATTCAATCGTTGACAGTGCTGTGCAAAGCAGCCGTGAACTATTGGAAGATGCCGAGAAAAAAGGTTATGAAGAAGGATATCTTCGCGGCCTGGTGGACGGGGCTAATGCTTCGGAAATTGCGGCGGAAGAAGGGCTTCTTGAGTTGAGGCGTCTGATTGATCTGTTTAAGACAGAGCAGAAATCGGCGCTGGAGAGAGATGAGAGAGACCTGATGGAGATTGCGTTCGAACTGTCCAGAAAGATCATGAGGCAGCATATTCAAGTGGACGAAAATGCCGTTCAGAAGATGCTGGAAGAGATTGTAACGGAAAATGAGGGAAGCTTCAAAATCTTTTTTTCAGAATATCAGAAGACATTGGATATCCATATAGACAAAGCCGTAGTAAAAAAGATGAGGAATTTGACAAAGGAAGCCAAACTGGTTCTGATCAAGGAAGAAGACCTTATCATGATTGAGAATGAAAGCGGCATCGTAGACATGAGCGTGCCGGTACAGCTTGAGCAGCTGAAAAAGGCGGTTGACCACGTAATCAGATAAGAACGCCGGTTTTACCGGATACCCGTACAAGTTTGCCGCAAAGGAGCTTTCTGAATGGACACGAGAAAATATTGCAGCATTATACGAAACACGGATTCCTATTCGTACTTCGGCAAGATTGATAAAGTCATCGGGATGATGATTGAATCCAACGGACCCGAGTGCAAGGTCGGCGATCTCTGCAGAATATACGGCCACGGGAGCAAGAATTATATCAGTGCCGAAGTGGTCGGCTTCCGGGGAAACAAGGTTTTGCTGATGCCATACGAAGAACCGGAAGGAATCAGTTCCGGCAATCTTGTAGAAGCAACCCATTCCGCACTGAAGATCGGAATGTCGGAAAATCTCATCGGAAGAGTCATCAGTGCAACGGGGGAACCCATCGACGACGGAGGCCCTATCGAATGCGATACCTGCTACGAAGTTCAGAGTGTCAGTTCCAATCCTCTTTCCAGACCCAGGATTCACGATATTCTGGAGTTTGGCATCAAGCCCATAGACGGGCTGCTGACCATTGGAAAAGGACAGAGAATGGGAATTTTTGCAGGCAGCGGAGTGGGAAAAAGCACGCTGATGGGCATGATCGCAAGAAATGTGAAGGCTGATGTCAATGTCATCGCATTGGTTGGAGAAAGAGGACGTGAAGTCCGGGAATTTCTGGAACGGGACCTTGGACCGGAAGGGCTGGCCCGTTCGGTACTGGTAGTGGCAACATCCGACCAGCCTCCCATGCAGAGAATGAAATGCGCAATGGTGGCGACCACCATCGCGGAGTATTTCAAGGATCTGGGCAAGGACGTCCTGCTTATGATGGACTCCCTGACAAGGTTTGCGATGGCCCAGAGAGAAATCGGCCTGGCAACAGGAGAACCTCCCGTCGCGAGAGGCTACACACCTTCCATTTATTCCATGATGCCGAAGCTGCTGGAAAGAACCGGGAACTTTGAAAACGGCTCCATAACGGGAATTTATACAGTGCTTGTAGAAGGCGACGACGTGAATGAACCCATATCTGACACTGTAAGAGGTATTATTGACGGCCATATTGTGTTATCAAGGAAAATTGCCATGAGGAATCACTACCCGGCCATTGACGTGCTGGGCAGTGTCAGCAGGCTTATGAACGATATCGCGGAGAAAGAACAGATCGAGGCCGCCGGAAAATTGAGAAATCTATTGTCGGTTTATGACGGAAACTATGACCTGGTCAATATCGGTGCCTATAAAAGCGGAACCAACAGAGCTTTGGACGAAGCCCTGTCAAAGATGGACAAAATCAACGGATTTCTGCAGCAGAACATATTTGACAAAATCCCATACGAGGACAGTGTGGCAATGATGAAAGAGTCAATTCTATAGATAAATTTGATTGAGAAAGCGGCGATATCATGAAAAAATTCGAATTTGAATTGGAGAAATTATTATCCTATAAAGGGCAGATGCTCGACAGCGAGCTGATGACCCTGGCTGTTCTGAACAACCAGCTTTCGGAAGCACAGCATAAGATGCTCTCGCTTCAGGCGGAGCTGGAACAATGCAGAGCGGAATTCGAAATCAAAATGAAGGAGAAGACCACTCCGGCAACATGCCGCATGTATATATATTACACAGAACATCTTAAGGGGCAGATTCTGATTACGCAAAGAATCATCGACAGTATAACTGTACAGAGAGAAAAACAGATCGAATTGATAAAAAAACTCAAGCTGGAAACGAAATCCCTGGAGACATTGAAGACTTCGAGATTCGACGAGTATAAGAAAGAAGACCTCAAGGCTGCGGAACTGCAGCTGGAGGAATTTGTGACAACGGCGAAGATCATCAGAAAAACAGTCTGAAGGGGTTCGTTCACCATATTACTGTCAAAATTTTAAGGAAAGGAGGGAAAAGCGTGAATATCGACAACAATTCGGCATTATTTTCAAATGACGTAAACGGAATATCGGCAATGGGAATGGGAGTACAGCATAATGTGTCCGCCAGGGGTGCGTCAGCCACCGGCATTTCTATGTTTCAGATGATGATGGCTCAGCTCATGCCGGGGAAAGGCCAACCGGAGGCGGCGGGTGATCCTGCAGACATGACAGCACAAGAATCCAACGGCATTGGCCAGGCCCTTTCGGAGCTGATTTCCGGCGGTACACTAGCAGCGATCAGAAAACTGAATGCCAGCGATGAATTACCTGCAGGAAAAGGGCATTTTGAAGAGATGGGCCCAGAGAATGAAAACGGCGGAGCAGTCGAGGCAGTCCAGGCTCTGATGGGAAGTTTAAGCAATGCATTTCCGGTTTCCAATATCGTCAGAGTTTTACAGGAAAACAGAAGCGGGAATCACCCGCAGGGACTTTCAGCGATTCCGGCCGGTAACGAGGGAAACCCGGTTACTACCGGTATAGCGCCGGCGCCACCGGAGAATCTGCAAAGTAATTTTGCTGCGACAGGCTTGGATGAAACCGGGCTTGTGCTCGGCGACAAGGCAGCTGCGCGCAGTATTGAAATGGCGAAAGACAGGATAATGCTTCGATCGGATATTGCATCCAAACCCGATGCAGACTCATTTGCTGATGCCGGAAGATTAAACGGATTGACAGAATCCGGACAACTCCAGGCATCAGGCAATCAGTCAGTCCGCGGAAGTCTGGAAATGCGGGATGAAACGGCAGTTCGGTTTTCGGATATCGTAACGAATCAGGCAACTGGGGCCCGTGGATCTCAGAGCTCAGGTTCTGCTGGTGGCACAGTTCATAATCTTGAAATCGATCCATCCGAACTAAGTGAGCTGGCATTCCGAAATCCCATTCAGGGAGCCGCCGCTTCCGTAGAAACTGCAGCGCTGAACCAGGCCGCCCAGCCCGCTGAATCAAGCGAGACTTACAGCCAGATCAGGGATGAAATTCTCTCAAAACTGGAGAAAAACGGGCCTTCTGAGTTTAAAATGCAGCTGGTTCCTGAAGATCTCGGACAGATTGACGTCAAGCTTAGGTTGAGCGAGGGAAAGCTGATTATCGACATTCTTGCGGCGAATTCCAAAACACAGGCCTTGCTCACCAGTCAAGTGGATAAGCTGATTTCCGGTATGGGTCTTCAAAACGTTCAGGTTGAAAGCGTCCAGGTTAGTCAGCAGATGAATTCCCAGACGCAGGATAACGGGCAGAATCAGGGATTCTCAATGAACGCAGCGATGGATTTCTCTCAGAGAAAGAGCCAGGAGCAGTTCAGGCAGCAATTCGCCAACGGCAGTCCCAACAGTGCAGCCGTCTCCAGGCAGGGCGATTTCACCGTAGATACGCCGGGGACTATGGCTATACCCAAGGGATATGATTCCCACAGAATGAATTACACTGTTTAGAAAGGAGGCACCTGATGTCAATCGATTCAATCAATAATTACACGGCATTCTCAACCGGCAGTACGAACAGATCAAAAGACAACAGCAAACTGTCCATGGATGATTTTCTGCAGCTTCTGGTTGCACAGCTGAAAAATCAGGACATGTATAATACGATGGACAACGCGGAATACATGGGACAGATGGCTCAATTCTCAATGCTGCAGGCTCTCACGGACCTAAGCGAATTGTCCATGACGTCCTATGGAGTCAGTCTGATCGGCAAAGAGGTAACCATTGCAAAGGTCGGGGATGACGGAACGGTCTCCAGCTTCAAGGGTCTCGTGGAAAGCGTCAATTTCTATAACGGAGGCACCCAGGTCGTCGTGGACGGCAAGAGCTATGCTCTGAGCAGCGTTATGTCGGTAAAACAACCTGACATTATCATCCCGAACAGCAATATAATCAACAGCAATCCGGAAAACGCTGAAACCAACAGCTCAAGTACGGGAAACGTCCAGAATAGCGGCTCTGCCGAAACCGCCGGAAACGATGGCTCTGGTCCGCAAACCGTTGATAATGGAAGCTCTGAGTCGGGAAATGATGAATAAAGCAAGAGGGTGATCGAAATGTCAAATGAAATTCTGGGCAATCGATACAATCTGACGGACGCAATCATCAGGCAGACGGAAAGGATCAATTCCCCAACCGGGAAGCCGGATTCGGCTGCGGGACAAGTCAGCGGAGGGAAGTCATTTCAGGAGATCCTGAGCGAACAGCTGAAACAGAAGATATCCTTTTCAAAACATGCAAATCAAAGGACGGAAGAAAGAAATATAGAGATCAGCGAAACTGATATGAACCGTCTGGAAGATGCCTGTGACAAGGCGCAGCAGAAAGGGATAAGAGATGCTCTGATCGTGATGAACGATTCCGCATTTATCGTGAATGCCCCCAACAAAGTAGTCATTACAGTAGTCGACAAAAATGAAATGAAAAGCAACGTATTCACTAATATCGATGGTGCCTTGTTTATATAGCCGGACCTTGAAACAGGAAGCTATCGCGGGCTCTGAACGACAGAGGAGCCTGCACCGGGCACAGAAAGGATTGTAACATGTTAGGATCAATGTATTCTGCAGTTTCAGGCTTGTCTGCACACCAGACAAAGATGAACGTCATTGGTAATAATATTGCCAACGTCAATACATACGGCTTTAAAGCAAGCCGCGTAACATTTTCTGATGTATTTTATCAGACGATGAACGGAGCATCCGCTCCGACCGCTTCCGCAGGAGGAACCAACCCGACCCAGCTGGGCTACGGTTCAAAGGTCAACTCCATCGACGTACTCAATACCCGTGCGGGAAGCGCCACCACCGACCGTGCTCTGGACGTGTATATCAACGGTGACGGATATCTGCCGGTCAAAACCGGCGACGGCGTTATCAAATATACCAGAGTTGGCGTACTGAGCTTTGACCTGTCGGGAAATCTGGTTGACAGCAACGGAAACCAGGTACTCGGTTTCCGGCTGGATGATACAACGAAAAATCCGCAGCTGAATTCTGACGGCACCACGACTGCACAGAATCTCGTGGCCATCAAAGTAGATCCGTCTGAGATGGACAAGTATACGGGTATTGCTATCGGACAGAACGGTGAAATCACCGCCATTAAAGAGGGAGATCCTGCCTTTGTTCCATCCGCTAACACCGGCTGGATGAACGGAACGCCGACGGTCAGCCAGACTTGTTTGTACAGCGGAGCGGTTAATATGACCGTAACACGGCATTCAACCGGGACTCCTGCGCTAATAATAAGCTCAAATGCAAATCTGACTCCGGGTGCACTTTCCTTAGTAGTGAATGGTGCGGGAACGGAGTATACTTTAAATCTTCCCGGCGGAGGAACCGTAACAGCGAATGCTTCCAGTATCAATACCACCACAACTCCTAACACATTGACCTTTAATGTGCCCGATTACGCCAGCGGGAACACGGCAACCGTAACGGTACCCATTGGAGCGGGAGGGGGCTATACTGGCATATCTACGGATCCGCTTGCACCAACAGCCTTAGGAAGTGTTACTGCAGATTATGATATAGCAGTAACTACAACTGATAAATCAGGCGCAACAGTAAATTTGACCGACACATGGAGTGTGGGTGATGCCTCCATACCACTTACCGATATTACAATAGCAGTTGACAGCGCTGAATTTCTCAGCACACTTCAGGAAGCAGGCTTTAACCGCATCAACGTCGGTACGGTGGGTCCGGGTCCCGGACAGCCGATCAAGATTGCACACATGGCTGCCACGAAGTTCACCAACCCTGACGGCCTTTCCCAGGACGGAGAAGGTTATTATGTGGAAACCACGAACTCCGGCAGCGCGGTGGCGACCATTCCGGGTAACGGCGGTACCGGAAACTTCCGGTCCGGTGCTCTGGAAATGTCAAATGTTGACCTGTCCAGGGAGTTCACTGAAATGATCATCACCCAGAGAGGCTTCCAGGCGAACACCCGAATGATCACCGTCTCCGATGAAATGCTTTCCGAGCTGGTCAGCATGAAGAGATAACCGATGATTAGTTCAGAGGGAGTCGTTCGGCTCCCCCTGAACTCCATTTATTATATAGACAGGATTAGGGCAGCCCAAGCGGATCGCCGAAGGAGTTCAATGGTTCTCCGGCGGAAGCGGAGCCGGCAGCTCAATGAAAGGGGATGATTTTATGATAAAGCTGACAAAGCTGAATAAAAACAACAATGAGACCTTTATTTTAAATTGTGAGCTTATAGAAACCATTGAAGAACGACCGGATACGACAATCCGCCTTGTAAACGGCAAGCACTTTGTCGTAGCGGAAAGTGCCGCCGAAGTGATTTCAAAGGTCGTCGCATTTAAAAGGAGCCTTTACGGGAGATAAATAAAAAGGCCCAGAGGGAGTAGTTATCAATGGAAATTACCGTACTGATAGGATATGTAGCAGCGTTCTTGGCAATTGTATTCGGAATTGTCTTTGGAGAGGAAGGGGTCAACTTTTCCTTAATGTCCAACTTTATCAACGGACCGAGTATCTTCATTGTTTTAGGAGGAACCTTTTTCGTACTGCTGGCGTCCTTTCCTTTTCAGACATTCAAGCTCATTCCCAAGCATTTGAAGATGGTTTTCTTCAAGGATAAAAAAGATCCGAATGAATACATAGAAATTATTACGGAATTATCACGGGAGGCCAGAAAAAAAGGACTTCTTGCATTGGAAGAAAAAGCGCTGGCCTTTGAAGACGAATTCCTGAAAGAAAGCGTGCTCCTGATTGTCGACGCGATTGAGCCGGATAAACTCGAGAAATGGTTTGAACAGAAAATGTCCAATATTGAGCGTCGAAACCAGGAGGAGAAAAAGCTGTATGAAATGGGTGCGGCTTTAGGTCCGGCGTTCGGAATGCTGGGAACCCTGATCGGTCTTGTGAATATGCTGAAGGCCATGAGCCTGGACGGAGGCGCCGAAGCCCTGGGACAAAACATGTCCGTAGCGCTGATTACAACCTTCTATGGTTCGCTGATCGCAAATACGATCTTCACGCCCATGGCAAACAAGCTGGAAATCGCCCAGGAGCGGGAAATGCTCTACAAGGAAATGATAATTGAAGGCGTGGTTGCAATCAAAGAAGGGGAAAATCCGAAATATATTCAGGAAAAATTGAAAAACTTCCTTGCTGAACACGAAGTCCAAAGTGAAGACAGCGGAGAAGGAAAGAAAAGCAAGGGAAGCAAGAAAGAAAAAAAGGCAAAGAAGGAGTAAACCATGGCAAGGGTGAAGAAACGTAGCAAGGTAAACAAAGATGCATGGCTCAATACATATGCAGATATGATTACTTTAATTCTGGTTTTTTTCATTCTGCTCTACTCTATGTCAACCATCGATCAGGAGAAATTCCGGCTGCTGGTAAAAGCATTTACCGCGGACCCGGAGACAATAAGGCAAATTCGTTTACTGGAAAGCGAGAATCAGGAGGATGCCGGGCAGCCCGACGCTGAAATAGGAGGCGTTGAGGGTGATATGGTAGCTGATATTGAAGACCTGGAAGAATTGTATCAGTATCTGAAAAAGTACGTAGAAACAAACAATCTGCAAGAATCGGTACAGGTGGAAAAAGGCAAGGATATGGTCTTTGTCAGGTTTATGTCAACTCTGTTTTTCGAAGCGGATAAAGCCATACTGAAAAGCGGCGGCAGGGATATTCTGGATTATGTGGGCAGAGCGCTTGGTCAAGTCGAAAGAAGCATAAAATTTATACGGATCGACGGGCACACCGCAGAGGCACCACCCGGAACCAGCACTGTCGACAACAGAGCTCTGTCAACGGACAGAGCGAACGCCGTGTTAAAGTATCTGGAAGAATATTATATCGAAGATGATGCAAAGCTTATGGCTGTAGGATACGGGCTTTACCGTCCGGTTGCCTCTAATGACAGCGAAGAGAACCGCGCAAAAAACAGGCGGGTGGAAATTCTCGTCGCAAGGAGCGATACACTGCAGGATGAGCTTGATAAGATATATGACAAGATTGGCGGGATTGCAACCGATGGGGCAGTCGCCAACGATGACAATAAGGGAAAAACAACAGACAACGAGTAGGAGATTGCATTATGAGTGAAATCCTTTCACAAAGTCAGATCGACAGTCTGCTGAGCAGTTTGACGAGCGGGATGAAAGAAATGGAGCAGTCGGATCAGGTTTCCGGCAAGAAGATTAAGGACTATGATTTCAGAAGTCCGAAGCTTTTTACAAGGGAACAGCTGAAGCTGCTGTACAGCATTTATGAGAACTATGCACGAATTCTTTCTTCTCATATCACCGGGATTCTTCAGACCTATACCCTGGTTGAAATCATTGAGGTAGAGGAACAGCACTACTATGAATTCAATAATGCGCTTCCGGACTCGGTGCTGATGGGAATCATTGATTTCGCAGTGAAAGAGGATCATAACGAAGAAGATCTTGTTTTGGTGGATTTCTCAAAGGATATCGGCTTTTGCTGTATTGACAGGCTTCTGGGAGGCTCGGGAAAACCGCTGGAGGCGGACAGAGAATACACGGAGATCGAGCTTGGCATTCTGGAGCACCTGATAAAGGGCATGTCCCATCTGATGAAAAACGTATGGATAGACTATCTGGAAGTCAAACCACGCCTGATGAAGCTGGAGACCAATGCCCGGATCCTGCAGGGTATCAGCGCAGATGAAAACGTTGTTATCGTTGTTATGAATATCATGGTCAACGAGACTCAGGGCAAATTGAATATCTGTATTCCCGCCGTTACGCTGGATGCCATGTTTAAGATGAAAAATGCACTGAGCAAACGGAAGGAAAGGCGGGGTGACCAGCTGACGGACGCGCAGCGGCGTGCGGATATTATGCGGGAAATCAGTGAATCGGAACTGGAGCTTACTGGGATCCTTGGAACGATTGACGTAATGTCACGAGATTTAATTGACTTGGAGGTAGGAGATATTATTAAGCTGAACAAGCCCGAGAATTCATTAGTGGAATTGGCTGTAGGAGAGACCGTCTGGTTCCGGGGTGAGATGGGAGCATACAATAAAAAGAGAGCAGTCGCAATAAGGCAATCTACACAGAGAGGAAGTGACCATATTAGATGACGAACGACAACGATATGTACAAATTGACAGAGATGGAGAAGGATGTAATCGGTGAAGTGATGAATATCAGTATGGGTGCTGCCGCTACGGCAATGTCTACCATACTGGATAAAAAGGTCAATATCACGACGCCAAGAATTGAAACGCTGCCGGTCGATGAGTTTGAATTCTCTTATCTGGAACCGGTTGTAGGTGTTTTAATAAAGTATATTGAAGGCATCGACGGTACGAACATCCTGCTTCTCAGAGAAGAGGATCTGAAAAAGATTCTGGGGCATCTGCTTTCCATGGATCCTTCTGAAATGGTTGAACTGGATGAGATCAGCCTAAGCGCAATCTGCGAGATCATGAATCAGATGATGGGATCCTCAGCCAGTGCGCTGGCGTCCTTCCTGGGTCAGGTGGTCAATATATCGCCTCCGGAAGTTTTGGACACCACCGAAAACGTAAAGCAGCTTTTCTCACTGAACGGAGATTCACTGGTCAGCATCAAGTTCAATCTGAGTATTGACGGTCTGGTTGAAAGCGAGTTTATCAGTGCCATGGATCCTCCTCTTGCGAAGGAAATTGTGAAGCGATCCTTTGGGGCAAGTGATATGGACGAAGCAACTGAGGTGGAGCCCGAAATGCAGCCGGCAGCCGCGGCTTCGGCTCCTGTCCCTGAAGCACCGCCTGTTCAGGCGGCACCTTCCGCTCCTGCGGAGCCCGCCCAAACGGCCCCGCCTTTATATGCGGAACCGACCGCCTACACAGCACCGCCTGCCTATGCAGCACCGACTGAAACAAGGGCTCCTGTCATTGAGCAGGCTCCCAAACAGCAGGTTCACGCGACCCCATATTCCTATAAGCCCTTGGGAGTGGAAAAAATGGCGGCCGATCTGGGAATTGACGACAATAACCTGGAACTGATCATGTCCGTACCGATTCAGATCACCGTGGAGCTCGGGAAAACAAAGAAGAAAATCAAGGATATTGCTGAGCTCACCGTGGGAAATATCGTCGAATTGAACCGCCAGGCCGGCGACCAGGTCGATGTCGTTGCAAACGGGAGGTTGATCGCCAGAGGAGACGTAGTGGTTGTAGACGATAATTACAGTGTTAGAATCACGGAAATTATTAAGGCGAAAGAAAACGGCTTCAATGAAGCGAAATAAAAAATAACTCATTATTGATTACAAGAGAGGTAGAAAAAAATGGCGAAGATTTTAATCGTTGATGATGCGGCTTTTATGAGAATGATGGTGAAAGACAATCTGAAAAAAGCGGGTTATTCCGATTTTCTTGAGGCGGGTGACGGAGAAGATGCCGTAAACAAATATACGGAGAACAAACCGGATCTTGTACTTTTGGATATCACAATGCCAATCAAGGACGGAATTCAGGCACTGCAGACCATCAAGCAGATCAATCCCCAGGCTAAGGTTATTATGTGTTCCGCAATGGGACAGGAAGGCATGGTCGTAGAAGCGATTAAGCTGGGCGCCCTTGATTTTATTGTAAAGCCGTTTAAGCCGGAGCGTCTGATTCAAACTGTAAAAAACGTATTGGGAGATTAACCGAAGGAGACCTGAATTGATTGGTGATATTATTTCAATGATGTTCGCCCTTGTCGGAACGGTTTGCATCATCGTGCTGACCTATTTTGCCAGCCGTTGGTATGCCAGAAAAATGGGGCCGATTGCCGGAGGGAAACACATTAAAGTCGTTGACAGGCTGGTTGTCAGCAAGACGGGATCTATTCTCATTGTGGACATTAAGGGAAAACAGTATATGATCGGCGTCAGCGACCAGAATGTACATATTTTAATGGAACTTGACGAAACCATTTCCCTGCCTCCGGAGCATGAATTTGCCGGAGAAGGGTTAAAAGGTTTCCTGAACGGGGACAGCTACAGGAGCCTGGTCAACTCGATCAGAAAACGGAGAGGTGTTGACTAGCTATGGAATTTATTATCAACGGACAAGGCTCTGACGCAGTCAAGATGATCATCATCCTGACCATGATCAGTCTCGCCCCGTTTATCCTGCTTATGATGACCTGCTTTACAAGAATCGTTATTGTGCTTTCATTTTTAAGGAATGCACTGGGGATTCAGCAGACACCGCCCAATCAGGTATTGGTTGGACTGGCTTTGTTCATCACATTTTTCATCATGCAGCCGGTACTGTCACAGGTCAACGAAACTGCTCTGAAACCGTATAACGAGGGCTTGATCGAAACGCAGGAGTTTATGGACAGGGCATCGGTTCCCATGAAAGAATTTATGCTGAAACAGACGACCGCAAGCGAAGTGGAGCTGTTTGTAAACCTGTCGGCGAACGAGAATGTGGCCGAGCTGCAGGGCACGGAACTGCCGCTTCATATCGTGGTTCCTGCTTTTATAATCAGTGAACTGAAAAGAGCATTTTTAATCGGATTTTTATTGTATATTCCATTTTTAATTATCGATATGATCGTTGCGAGTACGATTATGTCAATGGGTATGATTATGCTGCCGCCTGTCATGATATCACTGCCGTTCAAACTGATGCTTTTTGTGGTGGTGGACGGCTGGAGCCTGCTGATTAAAACCCTGGTAATGACTTATAACTGACGGAGGGAGTATAGCCAATGGACGTGGTGCAATTGACCGAAATCTTTCGGGATGCGGTATTAACCGGATTTAAAGTAGCGACTCCCATCCTTCTGGTGAGTATTCTTGTAGGCTTGTTTATATCGATCATACAGGCTGCGACATCAATCAACGAACAGACGATGACCTTTGTACCGAAGCTGATCGTAACAGCTCTGATCCTGGTTGTCTTCGGAGGATGGATGCTTCAGCAGATGGTGGACCTGGTAAATCGAATCTTTGAATTTATCGGGACATCGATATAATAAATTTGAGAATCGGGTGGTTTGAAATAGATATCACAGTAGGTGACATGGTTTGTTAAATGATTTAAACAGTTGGTATATCTTTTTATTCGTGGGCTGCAGGATGACGGGAGTGATTTTCTTCAATCCTATCTTCGGGAGAGCCAGTGTTCCCATCCTGGTTAAGATCGGGCTCGCATTGGGAATCTCGCTCCATGTGGCGTACAACCTTACCGGCAACTATGTTGCAGACTATACCACCATTGACCTGCTGATCGCCATGCTGAGGGAATTTGCCGTCGGATACGCAATAAGCTTTATCATGCAGCTTTTCCTTGCGGTATTCCATATCGGTGGTGAATTGACGGATCTTCAGCTCGGATTCAGTATGGCACAGATGTATGATCCGTCCACTAACTCGCAAGTCTCCATAACCGGTAATCTTTTGACCATCATGTATGTGCTGCTGTTCTTTATAACAAACAGCCACCTGAACCTGATGGCCGTTGCAGCAAAGTCGTACAGCGTGGTACCGGTAGGTTTGGGAGGAGTAAGCGCTAAAATCGGAGTCTACTTCATTGAACTGTTCGGGTATATTCTTGTCTATGCCGTACAGCTGGCTTTGCCGGTGATCATTACGGAGATTCTTACGGAAGTGGCCGTCGGCATCCTCATGAGAGTCGTACCGAACATCAATGTATTTGTCGTAAACCTGGAGCTTAAGATCGTTGTGGGGCTGACAGTGCTGATGACCATTATACCGATGCTGGTCCGGTTCCTTGGAAAGCTCAATCTGATTATGCTGGACCGGGTGGAAAGCGTACTGACATATTTCATCTAGTGATAGGATTATAAAGGCTGCTGGGCACACAAGCTGATTCCCAAAAGGAGGGTGCTCAGCTCACGTACAGGTTAAAATGCAGCAAAGCATCTAACGGGAGCAGCAGAGATAAAATGTTACGTAGAAACCGTGAAACCTATTACGGTTTTCATGCAAAGCATATAAAAACCGCGGTTTTCGAGTAAATAATTAATCGGCGCGAAGGGGGGGATCACTGTTGGCAGAAACGAATAAAACCGAAAAAGCGACCCCTAAAAAGAGGCGGGACGAGCGAAAAAAAGGAAACGCCTTTCAAAGCAGAGATGTCGTCAGTGTGGTGATCTTGATTATCGGCTTTCTGTTGATCAGCAAGCTGGGAAGCTTTATCATGATTCAGATAAAGGGATTGTATTACAGCAACCTGAAAAGTATGGCGAGCCTGTATGAATTGACTATCCCCACATGTCTTCAGATTTTGAGAGAAACCATGGGCGTATTCTTTATAACCACCGTGCCGATTATCCTCATGCTCGCCCTGACCGGCTTTGTTATGACCGGGGCGCAGACGGGATTTCTTGTATCGGGAGATCTGCTGAAGTTTAAGCGAAGCAGAATCAGCATAATCGAAGGTTTTAAAAGAATGCTTTCCCTGAGATCAGTTGTTCAGCTGGTTAAATCGCTGATCAAGGTCATCGTCATCATGTGGGTCATTTACACCAGCGTAAAGGATCTCATGGTTGTGACGCCGGACATCCTGAATACCAGTCTGGACAGCAACCTTGCTTTCATGATAGACCGCATCATGGCGATCGTATATAAGATCTGTCTCATCTTCGTCGCTGTGGCGGTTTTGGACTACGCATACCAGAAGTATGACTATGAAAAGAAACTGAGAATGACCAAGCAGGAAGTAAAAGATGAATATAAGCAGACAGAAGGGGATCCGTTCATCAAAGGCAAGATCAGAGAAAAACAGCGTAAGATGAGCATGAACCGAATGATCCAGCAGGTCCCCATGGCCGACGTTGTGGTCAGAAACCCCACGCATTTTGCTGTGGCTTTGAAATATGACATCGATCAAGACCAGGCTCCCATCGTTCTTGCAAAAGGACAGGACTACATGGCCAAACGCATCATCGACGCTGCTGCAAAAAATAATATTCTGATCACGGAGAATAAACCTCTGGCAAGAAGTTTGTATGAGATGGTAGAAGTCAACGAATTTATCCCGGCCGAAATGTATCAGGCAGTGGCTGAACTGATGGCCTGGGTTTACAGTGTGAGAGATAAAGGTAAGAAAATAGTATGAAATTGCTTACAAATGTTGTGGTTGTATTTGTTATATTGATCGTTGCGTTGATCATTATACCGCTGCCGCCATTTTTCCTGGATTTTATGTTTATCATGAGCATCGCGATCTCGTTGATGATTTTGGTCACAACGATGTTTATCAAGGGGCCTCTGGAATTTTCAATTTTTCCTTCCCTGTTGCTGATAACAACCCTGCTGCGGCTTGCGCTGAACATCTCATCCACCCGGCTGATCCTGTCAAACGGAGGTGAGGCGGGCCAGGTGATTGCAACCTTCGGAAGCTTTGTACTGGGCGGAAATGCCATCGTAGGCTTTATTGTATTTATCATCATCGTTATCGTCCAGTTCATTGTAATCACGAAGGGTGCAGAAAGAATAGCGGAAGTATCGGCGAGGTTTACACTGGATGCTATGCCTGGCAAACAGATGGCAATTGATGCGGATCTGAGCTCCGGTCTGATTGATGAGGCGGAAGCCAAGGAAAGAAGAAAGAATATCCAGAGAGAATCCGAATTCTTCGGAGCCATGGATGGTGCAACCAAGCTGGTCAAGGGAGATGCCATCGCATCCATCATCATTGCGATGGTCAACCTTATTGCCGGAACGGTTATCGGAATGATTCAGGGTGGAATGGCGTTCTCTCAGGTATTGGCCGTATACTCCATTGCCACCGTCGGGGACGGTCTGGTCAGCCAGATTCCGGCGCTGATGATATCAACGGCAACGGGCATGGTCGTTACCAGAGCGGCATCCGAGGGCAATTTGAACGAGGACGTCAAGAAACAGTTTCTGTCCCAGCCAAGAGTACTGGTGATATCGGGTCTTGTCATCCTGAGCATGTGCCTGATCCCCGGCGCGCCGATAATCCAGATTACCACCCTTGCTCTCATCCTTATTGTGATGGGCATCAGCCTCATGCGGTCTGCGACTGTTAAAAAGCAGAAGGAAGAGATCGAAGAAATGCAGGAATTTTTCAGTGAGGACACCAGTGAGGCGAGTTATTACAGAAACATTGACAACGTGTATAACCTTTTGGGTGTGGAGCCCATTGAGATGGAATTCGGGTATTCGCTTCTGCCCCTTGTTGATGAAGCAAGCGGAGGAAGCTTTATAGACCGGATTGTGATATTCAGAAAGCAGTTCGCGCTTGAAATGGGTGTCGTCGTACCGACGGTCAGGCTGCGGGACAACGGTCTGATCAACCCCAACCAGTATCTGATCAAGATCAAGGGCGAGGAGGTCGCAAGGGGAGAAGTTCTGGTTGATTATTATCTGGCGCTTGATCCGGGTAACAGCACAGGACCGATAGAAGGAATTGACACCATCGAGCCTGCTTATGAGATACCCGGTAAATGGATCACGGAAAGCGAGCGCGAGATGGCGGAAGTCTACGGCTACACGGTTATTGACGCTTTGTCCGTAATCGTAACTCATATGTCGGAAGTCATCAAACGGCATATCCATGAATTGGTCAGCCGCCAGGATATCAATATTCTTCTGCAGAATGCTTCCAAGGCAAATCAGGCAATCGTAGATGACGTGATCCCCAATGTCGTCAGCGTTTCCGATTTGCAGAAGATACTTATGAATCTTCTGAAAGAGGGGATTCCCATCCGGGATATGGAGAGTATTCTGGAAACAATCGGAGACCAGGGCGTTGCAATCAAGGATACCGATATGCTGACAGAGTATGTCAGACAAAAGCTCAAGAGAACGATAACAAGGAAATATACTGACGGCAGCAGCATCAAGGTGATATCCCTTGACCAGGAAGTCGAAAATACGATTCTCAATTCTGCAAAGAAGAGTGATCACGGGACCTACCTGGCCATCGAACCTCAGGTTGTTCAGAAAATCGTGGAAGGGGTGTCGGAACAGATTGATCGGGTAAAGGAACTGATTCACCAGCCGATTATTCTAACATCTCCCATCGTCAGGATCTATTTTAAGAGACTGATTGATCAATTCCTGCCGAATCTGACCGTGTTATCCTTTAACGAAATCGATACCAATATCCAGATTCAGGCTATCGGTATCATACAGCTTAAAGATTAAGTCATTCCACTGAAACGAGGTGAGGTTATGAATCCCGCTGAAATCAAGGACGAAGACAAAATCCTGCAGCAATGGAGGTCATATAAAGCGAACAGGAGCGTTGAGGCACGAAATGAAATCGTACTTCAATATACGAGCCTGGTCAGAAAAATCGTTCTGCGGTTCAAAGGAAGCTACAGCAATTTTGGACAGCTTGATGATATGGTTAACCAGGGAATTATTGCTTTAATCGATGCAGTGGAAAAGTTTGATCCTGACATGGGAAACAAATTTGAAACATTCGCCTCTTTAAAGATAAAGGGAGCGATTATCGACTTCATGAGAAAGCAGGATTGGGTTCCGCGAAATCAAAGAAATCTCTCCAGAGAGCTGGATGAGGTTTACAACGAACTTTATGCCGAACAGGGCTGCGAACCGACGAAGCTTGAAATAGCGGAGCGGATGGGTGTCTCTCTGCCGCACCTGGATAAGATTCTCCAGCAGAGGCACAATTCGATCATTCTCTCTTATGAAGAAGCCATTAATGAAAAAATGATGATCGCATCTCCCCTAATTGTGAACGAGCACGACAAGGATTCACCGGAAACGGGTCTTTTGTATGATGAGCTGAAAGGAAAGCTCATGGAGGCCATCGATCAGTTGAACGAAAAGGAAAGGCTGGTAGTCTCGTTATACTACTATGAAAGCCTGAAACTGAAAGAAATCGCCGAGGTCCTTAGTATCACCGAATCTAGGGTCTCTCAGATCCACTCGGCGGCGATCCTCAAGATGAAAAATAGATTGAGCAATTATTAAACTTGATATTTGGAGGTATCATTATGGTAAGAGGATTTTACTCAGCGGCAGCCGGGGTTTTCACACAGCAGAAAGCATTGAACGCAGTATCGAATAATGTTTCAAATGCTGCAACGGCGGGGTACAAGAGCCAATCCACTGTGGAATCAAGTTTCGGCAGTCATCTGATCAACAGGATCAGCGAATTGGACAGTGTGGCGCAGAACAATATCGGGCCCGGCAATTTTATGACCATCAACAGCTCCGAATATACGGACTTTACCCAGGGCAGCCTGCAGGGTACGGACAGATCTGTGGATATGGCCATTAACGGAACAGGATTTTTTCTTGTGGAAAGCGAGGCTTATGGCACGGTTCTCACCAGAAACGGGCAGTTTGAGATAGACAGCGACGGGGACCTCTATCTCCCCGGTGTTGGAAAGGTACTGAACGACGGAGAAGATACCATTAACCTGGGACGTGCCGATTTTAGCGTCAGCCCGTCCGGCGTGATCACCGTCGATGGGGAAGAGGTGGATACCCTTTATATCGCAGCCCCTGCGGAAGACACGGTTTTAAAAAGCGTAGGCAACGGTGTGTTCCGGGTCGATGAAGAGGGCAGCTACGATCAGGCGGATCAGGAAATCTATCAGATCATGCAGGGAACTCTTGAAAAATCCAACATCAACATGGCGCAGGAGATGAGCAAGATCATTGCAGGACAGAACCGTTACAATTCCTGCACCCAGATTATAAAAATGTACGATAAAATCAACGAGCTTACTGTGAACCAGATCGGCCGCATAGGCTGATCGCGGATTGAGTCTTGAGAATAACCCTGGCAGGCGATTCGGAGAGGAGAAAACAATGATAAGAGGATTTTACGCAGGAGCCTCCTGCATGATAAGCCAACAGACCAATATGAATACCATTGCGAACAACATGGCCAACATCAGCACCACGGCGTACAAGCCACAGCAGGCAGCGTTCTCTGCACTGATGTATCAGAACATATACGGCGGCGGAGGAGAGGGCAATTATATTGCCGGCGGTCATGGCGTCAGAATTCAGAAAACGGGGATCGATTTTACCCAGGGAGATTTGCAGAGTACCAATCGCCCGTTGGACTGCGCGATTTTGGGCGAGGGCTTTTTTGCAATCGAAAACAGAGAAGACGGAACCGTTACCTATTCGCGGGACGGGAACTTCCAGCTGAGCGTGGACGACTCCAATACTTATCTTGTCAACGGCGCCGGAAATTATGTGCTGGACGCTGACGGGGAGAGGATCGAAATCGAAAACGGATTCGATTCCTCCAAGGTAGGAGTATACCGGTTTCCAAACCAATATGGGCTGGAATTAGCCGGGGGAAACCAGTATAAGGATACGGAGCGCTCAGGAGAAGCGGAGGCAGTTGAGAATCCGGTGATTAAAACCGGATACCTTGAAAACTCCAGAGTTCAGATTGCGCAGGAAATGGTTAAAATGATAGAAGCCTCCAAAGGGTTTTCTTTTGGTTCGCGTATTGTGCAAACCGCAGATGATATGGAGAAAGTCATCAATCAGCTAAGGTAGCGAATCTGTTGATATTAACTACACCTTCGGTCGAATTTGTGAGAATATTGGAATAATTTTTGAAGTAATAGTTTAATATTAAGGTAAGTTGTGCTATTATTTAATCAATAACTAAGACAGGCTGTTCCATAATACAGAGACTGATGACAGAAAAGAGCCTTGAGAATGGTGGACTTATGTTAGATTGGAGAAGGATATGGATCAACATGAAAACCCTGAAATCAATCAAGTCACTAATCCGGTTACTTTAATTGAGGTAACATCGAGTGATGACGGAATGACAGGCTATATCAAGCTGGTTAAACAGGGAGTTAATCCTGATCCGGCGACAAAAGAGCAGCTGATGGCAGCGCTGCAGGAAAACCGTGTCGTCTATGGGATCAAGGAGTCCTCTGTGGAAAAACTGGCAGCCAGACCTATCTATAACATAAAGATCGAAGTGGCAAAAGGTACGCCGTCTGTCTACGGACAAGACGGAACGGTTGCGTACTACGTGAAAAGGGATTCCGAATACAAGCCTGAAATCAACCTGGAAGGGACCATTGATTATAAAAACCTGGATTATTTTCAACTTGTAAAAAAGGATCAGGTTTTAGCTGAGATCACCAAGGAAACGGAAGGAACCGAAGGTGTGAATATTTTCGGCGCAGCTGTTCCGACAAAGAGCGGCAGGCCTGCACCGTCTCCCGTTGGGAAGAACACCCATTTGATTCAGGAGGATACTCTGCTGGTCTCGGACTGCGACGGGGTAATTCGTTTTCTCAGAGATACGATCGACGTCAATGACGTTCTCAAAATAAACGGAAGCGTGGACCAGCTGACAGGAAATATTCATTTTACCGGAGATGTAACGATTGAAGGAGATGTCAGCGACGGGTACAGCGTACATTCTGGCGGTAATCTCATCGTAAAAGGCGTAGTAGAGGACGCTTTGATAGAGGCTGCGGGAAATGTCCACATATCAAATGGCATTAACGGCGGCGGGGCTCACAGTATTCATGTGGGAGGCAACTTGAAGTGCAAATATATCGAACATGCAAATATTTATGTTGAAGGAAATATCAATGCGGATTATATTATAGACAGTAATGTTACCTGCATGGGAAACATCGAGCTGGCCGGAAGCAGAGAACTGATTGCAGGTGGGGATATCAAAGTTCTTGGTGAGCTTAGAGCAAAGGACATCGGAACCGAAAGCGGCAGAAATACCAAAATCGAAGTAATCGGAATCAAAATCATGGATTCAGAGGGTATTGAAAAGCTTACAAAGGAGCGGGACGAGTTCGGTGCAAGACTGCAGCTTCTGGTTGAGAACGCCCAGAAACTGAATCAGGCAAGAATGAGTGCCAATGACGAAGTGATGGAGCAGCTGGCGCTTGTCAAGAAACAGATTCTTGTCATCAGGGATAAGGTCGACCAGTTGAACTACCAGATCCAGCAGCTGGAGAAAAACTGGACTATGGAATTCCCCGGCTGTATCATATGTAAAAGAAAAATCTACCAGGGTGTAAAAATTAATTTTGGAGAAGAGCGATACAATTTTATGCTGGACAACATTGAGCATTGCAGAATCTTCTGGGCTGACGGAACGATCATTCAGGGGACGCTGTGACGGAAGTGTCTGGGGACTGTGCATACAGCAAGCGGACGGGATGGGGTGAAACAACTTGATGCAGAATTCTTATATTAAAATAAGTGTATATTATGCGGAAGAGGAAGTTCGGGTTTCATCGTCCAATCTCAATGTCATGGGAGACAGGATCATCCTGCTGGGCGAAGATTTCGGCCTGATACCGCATCATTCCTTTGTCGAAGTGATCGGATATCTGCAGGACGGAATTGTTTTCATGCATGCGACAGTTACATTGTCCACTGCTTCTCAGCTTAATCTTGACATCCTGAAAACGGATGACAAACAGGAGCGCAGAAACTACCTCAAGGTTAAGGTCTATTTGAATTCACATTTGATCAGGGCATTCTCCCTTGGGAAAAGCAAAAAATCATATATGATCAATGAATCGATTCAGACCAGAGACATCAGTCTCGGAGGCATCGCCTTCTATTCCAACAGAACACTTCTGAAGCGGCAGAAGATCGCACTTGACTTAAATATGCTGAAGCCGGGCTTTATTGCTATGGCTGAAGTGCTGAGAAAGGAAAGAGGCCCGTTCAGAGGCGGATACCGATATAAATACGGCTGCCGTTTTCTAAATGTCACCGGGGAGGAAGAAAGAGTTCTTTGCGAATTCGTTTTCAGAGTACAGATTGAAAACTATAAAAAATTGAAGCATCAGGAGGATGAATAACCAGGCTTTAGGGTATAAGGAGCCCGGTTTTTTGACCAAAGCTATAAGACTCAACGAAACGGAGGTTAAATGGATGTCTAAGACGGTTGCTATCACCAATCAGAAGGGTGGCGTTGGAAAGACTTCTACTGCAAGCGCTCTGGCGAGCGGCCTGGCGGAGAAGGGATATAAAGTATTGGCTATTGACCTTGACCCGCAGGGGAACCTGGGGTTTTGCCTCGGGGCGGAAATCGATAACAGCCCGACTGTCTATGAATTGATGAAAGGAGCGGTTTCCACCGACCAGGTCATACAAAAAAACGAGGGAGTCGACATCATACCGTCGAATATCCTGTTAAGCGGAGCAGAGCTGGAATTTAACCAGCTTGGCAGAGAATATCTTTTGAAAAACGGAATTGCTCCGGTGAGAGGCAATTATGATTATATTGTAATTGATACGCCTCCGGCTCTTAACATTCTGACGGTAAACGCGTACACCGCAACCGACAATCTGATCATTCCGATGATTCCTGAAATTCTAAGCTTGCTTGGCATTTCTCAGCTCAGAGAAACGATTGAGCTGGTTAAGAATATTTATAACCCCAAGATCGAGGTGCTTGGTATCCTTCTCAATAAATATGACAAACGCAGGCTCCTGACAAAAGATGTTGAGGAAATGGCGGAAATTATTGCCAAGGAATTGAATACGAAAGTATTTCGTACAAAAATAAGATCCTCTGTATCTGTGGCAGAGGCGCCGGCTCATGGTGAAAGTGTTTATAAATACTCACCAAGAGCAAACTCTACCAGAGATTACCGTCAGCTTGTGGACGAGCTGATCTCACAGAAGGGAATGAAACTGGATGGCGAAGAAAAGCAATAAGACCGAACATGTGCTTAAGCTGATAGCCAAAAATGATGAATCTTCGCGGATTGATGATGATTTTTTTGTTTTGGAAGAGGAAATCGGTGAAAACGGCACTTCCGCCGTCAGAAACACGGTGTCAGTGAAAATGAAATCCGATATCGATCCGGTCAAAGAGGAGCCTCCCAAGGAAGAACAGAAAGAGCCGCCAACTATACGGGCATTTCGCGAGCAGGAAAAAGCGGGGAGCGTCATACTGGAACAGAGTGACGATCTTGTCAACATAGCGGAGATTCTTGCAAAGGAAAAGATTGCTCTGGTCATGGAGAGGATGAAAGTCTGCACCTGTAAGACCTGTGTAAACGATGTCCTTGCGCTGGCACTGAATTCGCTGCCGACCAAATACGTAACAACCGATTCCGGAAAACAATATTTTCAGCTTGACATATATAAAAAGCAGTATGAAACCGATATTCTTGCAGCGCTTACGAAAGCCTGCGTCCGTGTCAAGGCGTCGCCGAGACATTGAAATTAAAATGAGGTGAAGATTTGTTAAACAATTATGATGAACTGAACGATATGCAGCTTGACGTCTTGAGAGAAATCGGTAATATCGGAGCCGGAAATGCAGCAACCGCACTTGCGACCATTTTGGATGAAAAGGTTGAAATCAGCCTGCCCCGCGTAAGGATCACAGATTTTGACACAGCGATAAACGCTCTGGGCGGAGCGGAAACCATGACCGTGGGCGTACTCGTAAATTTTGACGGGGAAGCTCATGGAATGATCATGTTTCTGCTAAATATGGAGGATGCAAAGGCTATTATGAGCATCCTGATTCAGGAGGATGAGGAAGGGGAGAGCAGTCAGCTCAGTGAGTTAAAACTCTCGGCAATCAAGGAAATCGGAAACATACTCGGTTCATCCTATATCAATTCTATTTCGCAGCTGACCGGTTTGAAAATTCATATCTCGATCCCCTATATCGCCATTGATATGGCGGGAGCACTGATGAGTGTACCGATTATCGAATTCGGTTCCATCGGTGATAAGGTTATGTTCATCGAAGAGGTTTTCTCCGCGGAAGAGAACAATTTATCGAGCAACATCATTATGTTTGCGGAAATCGAAACACTGAAAACTATAATGGAAAGATTAGGACTTGAAATATGAGCGATTTACTGGTCGTAGGAATTTCTGACTATAAACTGGCCAGATGTCCGAATGTTTTTGTAACTTATGCGCTCGGTTCATGTGTTGGAATCTGTCTTTATGATAAGCAGTTGAAGATCGGCGGTCTATCCCATATCATGCTACCGGAAAGCAATATGTTCAATCAAAAAGATATTAACAGGATGAAATTTGCGGATACAGCAATTGTAGATCTGGCGCAAGGTCTGGTAAAACTTGGCGCGGACAGGCGCAGGCTTACGGCTAAAATAGCCGGTGGCGCACAAATGTTTGAAGTCCAGCAGGGAAGCCTTGTAGGAACAATCGGTGACAGAAATGTGGTCAGCGTGAAAAATACACTGCAGAGGCTGATGATTCCAATCATCGCAGAAGATACAGGATCAAATTACGGTCGAACTGTTTATTTCGATCTGGAAACGGGAATCATGAAGGTACAGTCTCTCAGCAGAAGCATTCGTGAGTTTTAACGTGAATTCAAATAATCGTAGTTTGAAGCCAGATCAACAATAATAGGCTGTCTCCGGTCTCAAGTTTTTTTCGCAGCAGCCGATATAATGAGAAACTGCTGAGCTATTTATTAAATTGCAAGTTTTTATTCCATCCGGATGGAAACCCTATTGCTGAGGAAAACGACATCCAGGCATATTGAAAGGAGAGAATATCATGTCAGAAATTTTTGATGAGAACAAATTAATGGAGGAAGATACCCAGCACGGAAGATTTCTAACCTTTACTTTAGAAGATGAAGTGTACGGCATTGAAATCAGGTATGTCACTGAAATCATAGGGATTCAGTCCATTACGAAGGTGCCGGAGGTTCCTGATTATGTAAAAGGTATTATTAATTTGAGAGGCAAAATCATCCCTGTCATCGATGTGAGACTGAAATTCGGAAAAGAGCCGATGGAATACGATGACAGAACCTGTATCGTGGTTATCGACATCACTGAAGTTTCAGTAGGCCTGATCGTAGATAATGTAGACGAAGTACTGACCATTGATGATCAGGATATTGCTGCTCCGCCTGCAAATAAGACGGGATTTGAAAACAAATACATAAAGGGAATCGGCAAGGCAGGGGAGAAAGTGCAGCTGCTTCTTGACTGCGAAAAACTCTTAAAAAATGACGAGCTGGAAATGATTGAATCGATCAAATAGAAACCGCAGGCAGGAAAATCATGTCTGGGCTGACGGTTTTAATTCGGAAAAGCAAGGGTATATAATACATAATATATTAGGTAGTCTGCCAATGTATTGTTGGCAGACTATCTGGTATTATCGCTTATATTGTTGGCAGGGCTGTTGGTATTACGGTATGTTCTGCTTAAATATAAAAAATTGAGAAAGGGGTTGGTTGAATGAAAGTGTCCCGCAGAATAAAAGTGCTGGTTGTAGATGACTCACTTTTGTTCAGAGAAACTCTGGCGAGAGAAATCGCGAAGGATTTTGGAATCGAAGTAATCGGCACCGCTGAAGATCCGTTCGCAGCAAGAGATAAGATTCTGGAACTGAAGCCCGATGTCGTGACGTTGGATGTGGAAATGCCCAAAATGGATGGCATTGCATTTTTAAAAAAATTAATGCCCCAGTATCCTCTGCCGGTTATTGTCGTAAGCTCCGTAGGGAAAAATGTGTTTGAGGCATTGGATGCGGGTGCGGTGGACTTCGTGACAAAACCCGATCCCGGCAAGCCCGGCGGCATGAATTCCTTTATCAATGAACTGATCGTAAAGATTAAGATTGCCTCCACTGCCAAGGTGGGAAGCTTTAAAAAGGACTATGAAACCGTGAAGATCATATCAAACCACGGTGTTGACATATCGAACACCATACTGGCAATCGGAGCGTCTACCGGAGGAACGGAGGCAATATACAACGTTATTACGGCTCTGCCCCGGGATATGCCGGGAATTCTGATCGTACAGCATATGCCTCCCGTTTTCACGAAGCTTTACGCGGACAGGCTGAACAATTCCTGCAAGCTGGAAGTGAAAGAGGCTCAGGACGGCGATCAGGTAAAACCGGGAAGGGTCCTGGTGGCTGCCGGCGATTATCATATGAGACTGGCGAAAGGGCCGTCGGGGTATTACGTAAAATGTGCGCAGGGCGAGCGTGTAAACGGACACTGCCCCTCCGTAGACGTACTGTTCGATTCAGTTGCCGAAGCTGCAAAAAACAGAGCCATTGGTGTCATCCTGACCGGAATGGGTGCTGACGGTGCCAAGGGACTGCTTAACATGAGAAAACGAGGGGCCTACACCATCGGGCAGGATGAAAAAACCTCGACGGTATATGGTATGCCCATGGTTGCCTACAATATCGGAGCGGTGGAGAAACAGCTTCCCCTTGACAAAATCGCGCAGGAAATCTGCAATCACCTGTCCCTGTGAGTATTTAAAAAAACACGAACCATGTTCCGGCCGTTCTATCGGCCGGATTTTTTTTGGTTCTGCGGCGGGCACATATGAAAAAAGATCAAATCAATTGAAAAGAATCCGGGGAGGATTCACAAGGATAACATTTGTTATCATTGCAATGATGTTGATCAGCATTATTTCAAATCTGATCCTGGCATCCTACGCCAGAGGTATTTACGACGGCCCTTATCAGCGCATGGCGGTGATCGACAAAATAGAAATAGAGATGGAAAACCTTCAGAGAAATATTTACACGGGTATTGCGGAGGATGATCCGGAGTTTATTCGCGCAGCAGTAAGCCAGTTTGACGGGAATCTGAAAAACCTGGAAGAATACATCGGAACACTTATTACACTGGCTTCAGACAGTGAGTCGGTGGAAATCAATCTGTTCAGACAGAAGATTGGCCGAACCGGTGAAATTATAAAACGGATCGAAACCCATCTCACCGCCTTTGATGCGGATAATAACAATGAATATCAGATTGCACTGAATGTCATGAGGGGAGAAGCAATTCCCATTTTCAAAAGCGCCGCAACGACATTTGATGTATTAAAGAAACAGTCGGAGCAGGCTGCGGCGGATTATCTGCAAAACGCCATGTACGCGCAGGCCATGGTTGTGGGACTGATGGTAATTTCTCTGATTATTAGTATCGTGGTATCAGGAAAGGTCAGCAAGCGGCTGGAACGTGAAATTGTCACCCCTGTGGAGGAATTGGTGGAAGTGAGCACCATGCTGTCCAGAGGAGAACTTGATGTTGACATTACATATAATAAGAAAAATGAACTCGGTGTTCTGGCAGATAGCATGCGCGGGATCATCGCCACTCTGCGGGATTTGATCGAGGAGGCTGATTCCTTGTCAAGTGCCGCAGTAGAAGGCGACCTGGAAAGCCGCGGCAACGCGGAGAGGTTTCAGGGAGGCTACAGGGAAATCATTCAAGGAGTCAATCATACCCTTGACGCACTCATCTATCCCCTGAAGACTTCTGCGGATTACATGGAGCAGATAAGCAAGGGACTCATTCCCGAAAGAATTACGGAAGAAGCCAAGGGCGACTTTGTTGAAATCAATCACAGCATCAATACCTGTATCGACGCTGTGAACAGACTGGTGGAGGATACAGGCGAGCTGGTCAATGCAGCGATCCACGGAAGGCTCGGTCAGAGAGCCGACGGCAGCAGCCACGGAGGAGACTTTGCAAAGGTTATCGACGGAGTCAATAAAACCATCAATACGCTGGTTGGTCATATCGACGCCCTTCCTTCCCCTGTCATGATTTTAAACAAAGACTTTGAGATACAATATATCAACCGTTCAGGAGCATCACTGACAGGACTTTCACAGGAAGAGCTGATCGGAACAAAATGCTATGACAATTTACATGCGGACGATTGCGGCAGCGAAAACTGTGCCTGCCTGAGTGCAATGCAGCAGGGTGAGATGGCCGTTCGCGATACCGTTGTCCGCCTGGGGGAACAGGAGATGGAGATTTCCTACACCGGCATCCCCTTAACTGATGGCGATGGGAGTATCATAGGTGCACTGGAACTTATCGTTGATCATACGGAAATCAAAAACGCGGCGCGGCAGGCAGAAAGAAACATGGAGACGGCCAGGAGACAGGCGGAGTTTCAGGATCAGGAAGTCAACCAGCTCATCGTCAACCTGGAAAAGCTTGCCGTGGGTGATCTTTCCATTGAAACCCTCAGCCGGGAAACGGATGAGGCTACGCGGAAAATCGGCGATAATTTCGATAAAATCAACAGCTATTTGAATAATTGTGTAGCCGCGATCCAGGCACTGATCGATGATGCATCTGAAATGACTGTTGCAGCGGTGGAAGGCAGATTGGAGCACAGGGCGGAAACGTCAAGGCATGGCGGAAGCTTCGCAAAAATCATGGAAGGTTTGAATCAGACGCTTGACGCCGTCGTGGAACCGGTCGGAAACGCCCTGCAGGTGCTGCAGGCCTTGGAACAAGGGAAGCTTGGTACACAGATGGAAGGCGACTACCAGGGCGACTATGCGGTGATCAAGACGACGATGAACAGTACCATCCGAAATATTCAAAGTTATATCAGGGAGATCTCAAGCGTTTTGACCGAGGTGGCAGACGGAAATCTTGACCTGGCTATCACAGCTGACTATAAAGGAGAATTTGTCGAAATCAAGGACTCCCTGAATAATATTATTGTAACGCTGAGCCAGGTGATGGGAGATATCAATGATGCCGCAGAGCAGGTGTCTTCGGGCTCCAGACAGGTGTCCGACGGAAGTCAAACCTTGTCTCAAGGATCAACCCAGCAGGCCAGTTCGATCCAGGAGCTTACCGCTTCTATCTCGGAGATCGCCGCTCAGACAAAACGGAACGCAGCCAATGCAAACCAGGCAAACGGACATGCCAACGATGCAAAGGTCAATGCAGAACAAGGTGATTTAAAAATGAAAGGTATGCTGGGTTCCATGGGAGAGATTAATGAATCCTCCGCAAATATATCCAGAATCATCAAGGTCATCGACGATATCGCCTTCCAGACCAATATCCTCGCGCTGAACGCAGCTGTTGAAGCGGCGAGGGCAGGCCAGCACGGCAAAGGCTTCGCTGTGGTGGCGGAGGAAGTCAGAAATCTGGCGGCAAGAAGTGCGGCTGCTGCAAGGGAAACGACGGATCTCATCGAGGGCTCCATCGAAAAAGTACAGGCCGGTACAAAATTGGCAAATGAAACTGCCTTTGCGCTGAACGAAATTGTTCAGCGGATCGGAAAGGCGGCGGACATTGTAGGAGAGATTGCAGATGCATCCAACGAGCAGGCGTCTGCTATTGCCCAGATCAACAAAGGGATCGAACAGGTTTCGGAGGTGGTTCAGAATAACTCCGCTACGGCGGAAGAAAGCGCAGCAGCCAGCGAGGAACTTTCCGGACAGGCCGAGCTGCTCAAGGAAATGGTCGGAAGATTCCGGCTGAACCAGGGAGCGAAAGCTCTGCCCGGCAATCATCAGGCACTGCCTGAATCGAGGTCTCCCGAAGAATATCCTCAATCAGAAGATGAGAATCCGAGAATCATTCTTCCGGAGGATGAATTTGATAAATACTAATTGTGGCCGTACATTGCGGAATTAATAAATAAGCCCTTACAGGTATTCTAATATTAAAAACGGCAAAGTCGAAACAGGGATATTCCGAAGCGGATATCCCTGTTTCGCTTGATGGAAAGCAAGAACAGAAAAGTCAGCGGAAGATTAAACCATTTTTTTTAATTGATGTGATCTGTCGAAAATTCTGGGTATCTATGAATCAATATTATTTAGAAACTGTTTATTTCGTGCCTTTGCCTTTTCCCGGAGCAGAAGGCAGGGATACCGGATTTCCGGCGTCAAATGGAAAAAGAGGTGAATTCCCATGGCAGCAATTGCAGCCGCCAGTTCATGTGAACTGAGAAAGTTTGTAATACCGGAAATCATTTCCGGAAACGGCGCCGGGCTTCTCATAGGCCGATATCTGGATCATTTTGGAGCAAAGAAGCCTATGGTCGTTACAGATAAAGGTGTAAGAAGAATAAAATGGTTTTTGGATATTGAGAGAGAGATTTCAAAGCATGTCAGCTCTTATGTGATATTCGATTCAGTTACACCGAATCCAAAGGATTAATCTCTAAACTCTTCAAGTTCGGATGGCTTTTACAGCCATCGATTTTTTCGATAAATTTCGATTCATAAGTTTTATGCAGCAGTATTCGATTTGTCGTAAAAATTATATTAACTATCAGTAATTTATAAAAATAAATTCATTTTGCTTTAAATAATTAAAGATAAGTCGGAATTTGACGATAAACAGTTTACAATCTTCAAAAGATGGGATCTTCGCATAAAATAAAGCTGTAGCTGTAGGCTGGTCCGTTTCTGTAGGGGCAGGGTTGGGCGGCTTATGTTTATATAAAAAATATCAACTTAAAGGAGGAGAAAATAATGAAATTAACTTTAGCAAAGAAAATCGCATTATTTTTCGGCATTCTGATCATCATCGTATCGTCTGCACTGGGAGTCGTTTCTATACAAGTAAGTTCCAACGCCCTGCTCAGCCAGCAGGCAGAAATGATGCTTCATTATGCGGATGAAGCTGCAAAATACATTGCATCGGAGTTGGATGGAAACCTGTCAGTCCTGAACGAGGTGGCGATGAGGGCACGAACCGCCACAATGGACTGGGCTGTGCAAAGAGAATCGCTCGTTCCCGATGTGGAGCGTCTGGGCTATCTGGATATTGCGGTAGTAAGACCGGACGGAGTAGCAAACTATGTAGTCAGCGGTGAAACGGCGGACCTTTCTGACAGGGACTACATAAAGAAGGCTCTTGCAGGTCAATCAAATGTATCCAATGTCCTGATCAGCAAGGTTACCGGAGAACCTGTAGTAATGGAAGCTGCACCGATTAAATCGGGCAGCCAGGTAGTCGGTGTGCTGATTGGAAGAAGAGACGGGACGTTCCTTAGCTCTATAACCGATACTTTGGGATTGGGAGAACGGGGGTATGCGTTTATCCTGGGTGCGGACAGCACCATTTTTGCTCACCTGAACAGAGACATGGTATTGCAGCAGAGGAATGTTTTTGCCGAAGTGGAATCGGACGGGGCGCTGAAAGCGTACGGCCTTGCTCTGCAGGAACTGGGAATGGGCAACCGCGGTATGGCAAACTATGCGCTGGACGGTGAAAAGAGGCTCACCGCAATGGCTCCGGTCCCCGGTACAGATTGGGTTGTCGGAATCGGCAATTACGAGGAAGAAGCGCTGGCCGGCGCAAATATGCTGAGGACTACCCTGATTATAATCGCAATCGCAGTTGTGCTGATCGGTATTATTGCGGCGCTGTACCTTGGCAGCAGGATCAGCAGGCCGATCCGGAATTTGAGAGAACTGGCGAATCAGGTGGCCCTTGGCGATGTCGAAGTCAACGCAACTACCAACCTCAAGGATGAAGTCGGGGATCTGGTAGTGGCATTCGGAGAAATGGTTGCAAACATCAAAACCCAGTCTGAGGCGGCGGAAAAAATCGCAGCAGGGGATCTGGAACTGGAAATCAAACCCCGGTCGGACAAGGACAAGCTCGCCTTCAGCATGATTGCCGTAGTCGACACGCTGAAAGGACTGGTAAGGGAGGCGGAAACACTTACGCAAGCCGCTGTAGAAGGGAAGCTGGAGATCCGAGGGGATATCGGCAGCTTTAACGGTGGATACAAGGAAATCATCGAAGGCTTCAATAAAACATTGGATGCGGTAATTGAACCGTTGAATGTGGCAGCTGATTATGTTAACCTTATCAGCAAAGGGAACATTCCGGAAAAGATTGCCGAAGATTATAACGGAGACTTCAATGATATCAAAGACAATCTGAACACCTGCATTGATGCTGTCAATGCATTGGTTGCGGACGCGGTAATGCTCTCTGAGGCAGCCGTTGAAGGCAGACTGAGTACAAGAGCAGACGCTTCAAAACACGGAGGCGATTTTGCGAAAATTGTTGATGGCGTCAACGCGACATTGGATTCCCTGATTAATCCCCTGAGCGTTACCGCCGGATATATCGTACGAATTGGCAAGGGCGAGATCCCCGAAAAGATCACGGATGAATATAAAGGTGACTTCGATAGGATCAAGAGCGGCATCAATTCCTGTATCGACGGACTCGGCGGTCTGGTGGAGGGCAGCGAAGTCCTTGGAAAAATGGCAGTGAACGATTTTACTGCGAAGGTCCAGGGCGAGTACCTCGGTATCTTTAAGCAAATTGCCGTGTCCGTTAATCAGGTTTGCGACACAATTAATAGTCTATCAGACGGTTTGATAAAAATATCCGAAGGCAATCTTGACGATCTTCAAATGCTTAAGAGTATGGGGAAACAATGTGAGAACGATAAACTGACGCCGTCTATCATAACGCTGCTCGAAAACATCAAGCTGCTGGTCGATGAAACAGTCATGCTGTCTCGCGCTGCAGTGGAAGGAAAGCTGTCAACAAGAGGCGAGACCGATAAGTTCAAGGGCGAGTATGCCAGTGTTATTCAGGGAATCAATG
>JAVBVR010000061.1:0-78063 GCA_036677845.1 Anaerovoracaceae bacterium
CAGAACAACTCCGCAACGGCGGAAGAGAGTGCGGCGGCAAGCGAAGAGCTTTCCGGCCAGGCTGAGCTGCTGAAGCAGATGGTAGGCAGGTTCAGACTCAACAGGAGCATGAAAGCTCTGCCGGGACTGTCCGGATATCTTGAAGGAAGCAGCGAAAAAGCCGAGTTGAAAAGCAGGAAGACAGAAGCGCCGAAGATTCTGCTCGGCGGCGAGGACAATGACAAATACTGATACCTGTCTTGAACAAAACAAATAACATAAGTATGAAGGCGTTATTCTATCAAGGATAACGCCTTCTTTATCAGGGTAGCACTTTTTTCCCTTCTCCCGGATGTTTTTCGCTTAAGAAATACAGAAAACGGCCGATAATACATTTGAGATGATTATGGGACTGGTTACATACAGGAAGGTGGGTTGGATTATGCGAGAGGATGGAAGTGTCTTAAAAGAAAGTGAATCACTAAGTGAAGGCTTAAAAAGTAAGCTGCTGAGTTTGCAGGATAGTGCGGGAGTCATAAACTGTATAATACAGGAGTATGACTCTTTGATCGACCAGGTTTTTCTGAAAATCAAATCGGTTCAGGGTGTTGCCAACAAAACAAACTTATTAGCGATCAATGCATCCATCGAAACAATTCATGCCTCCGACCTGCTGGCAAGTTTTGAAGAAATCGTAACAAAAAATCTTATCATCCAGGCAAAGATCATTGCTCAGATCCTGGAGCACGACCCTGATTTTCTATGTCAGGACGGAGCAGGTTTTTCGAGAGAGTGCGGTATGGAGGAATTTTTTATAACCGACAATCAAGGCATCATTCAGTTTACGAATGTAAAATCATGGAAAAATACATCACTAAATTCGTCAGAAATGCTGAAAATATTAAAAAATCCCGATTTGGAAGTTGCATTGCCTGCAACTGGCAACAGTTTCGAAAGTGAGCAGTATAAGGTTGTAGGGATATCGAGAACAGATCAGCCCGGCGTGATTCAACTTGGAGCACATTTTACCAGGCCGAAGGGACAGCTGGCCATCAACGGTTTCGGCGTTGTTGCAAAGGAAGCGAAAAGACTAGCGGATGTATCCAAGGAGATTTCATCGCGAATAACAGCTTTGACCAATGAATTGGGTGAGAAACTCAAGGAACTGAATCACAGCTTTGATCAGGTACAGGCCGCTATTCTAAAATGTCTTGAGTCTGCCCAAGGAGTAGCTGAGGAAAGGGACAACGATAAGCAGACAGCGGACATGCACGGCATGAAGTCCAAAATGATAGAATTCGACAGCACGATGAATGACACGAGAAGATACTTTAAGAACATACTCGGGCCTTTGTCGGAGCTGATCAACATTGCACGCCAGACCAATCTGCTTGGAGTGCGCGCGGCAATTGAAGCTGCACACTCCACAAATGACAAGCAGGATTTTGACAATCTTTTGAACCGCCACATGTCAGCGGAAGCAAAGCTGATGGCGATCCTGATCGAACGAAGGCCGGACATCACCTGCGCTGATATGATTCCGCTGGCAGATTATATCGGGATTGATGAAATCTGGATCCCGGACGGAGACGGAGTAGTGGAACTCACAAATGTACCGGGGGGAAAGGGCTTTCAGTATATAAACGAAGGCCAGACTGCGCCTTATCTGCGGATTCTTGCGAACCCGGATCTCATTGTGACGGCTCCTCCGGAACCCCGTGTCCTGGATGGGAAAATACTAAAATATGTGGGCGTAGGAAGAAGAGAAAAGCCTGGATTTGTGCAAATCGGCAAAATCTCCAAAATGTACGGAGAAAGTACAGCGGAAGGCTTTGCTGTCGTTGCGAAGCAGATAAAAAACCTGGCGGACCAGTCAAGAGAGATCGCAACTGAGATTGAGGCTATGATAGAAGGAATGGATTTCAAGGCTCAAAAGGCGGCGGATCAAATGAAACGCTTAAAGAAATACCGTCTGGAAGCTGAGGAAGAGCTGCGAAAAATGAATTAGAACAGGAAGGCCGCGTTATTCGCGGCCTTTTTCTCATAAAGAGGATTTACTGCTGTAATAAAACAGAGTGGTTTTAATAATGACTTTACACGATTCGCAGAGTCCAGTCCTCTATGTTCCAGATATCGGTGATCCAGCCGTTATAGAATTCCGGCTCGTGGCATACCAGCAGCATCGTACCTTTGAATGCGATGAGAGCTTTTTTCAGCTCTTCCTTTGCCTCAACATCCAGATGATTGGTCGGCTCATCCAGGACAAGCCAGTTCGCTTCTCTCTGCATCAGTTTACAGAGTCTTACCTTGGCATTTTCCCCGCCGCTAAGAACCTTCATCTGACTGGTAATATGCTCGTTTGTCAGCCCGCATTTTGCCAGAGCGGCACGGACTTCAGCATTGGTATAGGAGGGGAATTCTCTCCAGAGAGAATCCAGTGCAGTTTCTGAACTGTCCCGTTCCGCCTCCTGCTCAAAGTATCCCGGCTGAAGAAAATCCCCCAGTTCCAGCGTGCCGGAAATGGGCTGGAGTTTACCCAAAATAGTTTTCAACAATGTGGTTTTTCCAAGACCGTTGGTGCCGACTACCGCAATTTTTTGCCCTCGTTCAAGTGCAAAGCCTACGGGACGCGTAAGCGGTTCCTCATAGCCAAGAACCAGATCCTTTCCTTCTACAATAAAGCGGCTTGGGGTTCTTCCTTCTTTGAAGCCAAACGATGGTTTCGGCTTATCACGGGGTTTTTCAAGGACTTCCATTTTATCAAGCATCTTCTGCCTGCTGTTGGCCATGCCGCGGGTTGCGACTCTGGCCTTGTTTCTGGCAATAAAGTCTTCCATACGCTCGATTTCCTGCTGCTGCTTCTCATAGGCCTTGATTTCCTGGTTCCGTTTGACCTCGTACATCTGCAGAAACCTCTCATAATTACCGGAGTATCGGGTCAGTTCCCCGTCATTGACATGATAGATGACATTCACCACAGAATTGAGGAATTCCATGTCGTGGGACACCAGGATGAAGCTGTTTTCATAGTCCTGCAGATATTTTTTCAGCCATTCGATATGTTCCGCGTCCAGATAGTTTGTCGGTTCGTCCAGAATTAATATAGAGGGGTCCTGCAGCAGCAGTTTGGTTAGGAGAACCTTAGTGCGCTGGCCTCCGCTCAAATCCGCAACATCTTTCTCTAGGCCGATGCTTCCCAGCCCAAGGCCGTTGGCAATTTCATCGATCTTTGCATCCAGTGTATAGAAACCGCTGTGTTCCAGAATATGCTGAATCTCGCCTGCGTCTTCCATCATTTCATCGATGCCGTTCTCTGCGGTGGCCATGGCATCATACAAGGAAAGCATTTCCTTTTCCAGGTCAAACATATGCTGAAACGCTTCTCTCAGCCCATCCCGTATCGACATGCCTTTCTTCAGGGAGGAATGCTGATCCAGATAGCCGACGGTAACCCGCTTCGACCATTCTATCCTTCCCTCATCCGGTGCAAGCTGGCCTGTAATGATATTCAAAAATGTCGACTTCCCTTCACCATTAGCTCCGATTAGCCCGATATGCTCGCCTTTCAGCAGACGGAAGGAAGCGTCCTCTAATATTCTTCTGCCACCGAAACCGTGGGTGACATTTTCAACTGTTAATAAACTCATACTTTTTCTCCTGTGTGATTGCAGATACTAAACTATTTTATCGGTGAAAGGGTATCCTGTCAATGGTTTGTGAATTTACTTATGCTTGTGAATTTACGCTTGAATTTACTGCAGAATCTTGACTTCTATCTTGACTTTCTCAGGCTGCTGCCATATTCTATAGAAGCCGCACCTCGCGGGCGGGTATAAGGAGGAATAATTTGATCTACATATTCGCCAAGATTCTCAGTGTGTTCAGTATATCTCTCATCGGATATGCTGCGAACAAAATGAAATGGCTTCCCATGGAGTCCACCAGATATTTATCGCTGCTTCTGATCAATATTGCCAGCCCTTGCCTGGTTCTATACTCCATGAGCCAGGAGGAGCTGACTCAAGCAGCAGTCGCTTCCGTAATCCAGACTGCCGCACTGATGCTGCTGGCGATGACGGCGGCAGCAGTCATGTCTGTTTTCATTGTCAGAGCGATGAAGGTGCCGTTGGAAGACAGGGGGGTTTACAGAACCCTGCTCGTGCTGACAAACAACGGATTTATGGGTTATCCGCTTGCTTTGGCCGTCTTTGGCGAGAAGGGCCTATTTTTGATGATTATCGCCAACGCTGTTTTTATCCTGTATACCTACTCCGTCGGAATCATACTTCTGATATCGGGAAAGGAAAAATTAAGCAGAATCAAAACCCTGAAATCCATGGTTTCCATACCGTCTGTAACAAGCGTCATAGGTCTGCTGATCTTTATCCTTGGGATACGGCTTCCGTCTCTCCTTGCAAACTTTCTTGAAACTGTCGGAGGAATCACAATACCGCTGTCCATGATCATCATCGGTATACAACTGGCTGAAAGCAAAACCGGCGAGGTTCTGCGAAACAAGCACCTGTTTTGGACACTCATTTTGAAACTGATCGTATTACCGGCAATATTGTTCGGGATCTTTGTGTGGCTTCCGTTCCCGCCTTTTGTGCTTTGCATCGTCGTATTTGCGATGGCTATGCCGTCGGCCGCGATTATTCCTGTTCTATCGGAAATCTACGGGACAAATACAAAGCTTGCAGCTCAGGCAGTCTTTATTACTACGATGTTTTCCCTGATTACTATTCCGATCTTCGCCATACTGCTCAACCTGTACCTCGGAATTTGATACGATGAGGGCAATGCTTAACGCCTTAACACGCTGAAAACAGGGGCTAACGCGCTTAGCGCTCAAAAGAAGAGCCGGACAAAAAAATTAATTGACAAATATTAACAAATATAGTAATATTAACCTAAGGCACGTGTGGCGAGATTAGCCGGAACAAAGTCAGTATGGGTGTTTTGAATAGAAAAAAGAAAGGAATTTTGAATCATGTCAGGAAAAGAAAAAGAGAAAGAAAGAGAAATCACTTATGAGGTTGAGGAACATGTGGGGGTGATCGCAACTTCCCCAACCGGCTGGAAAAAAGAGCTTAACCTGGTTGCCTGGAACGGAAACCCAGCCAAGTATGATATTCGGGAATGGGATGAGGATCACAGCCATATGAGCAGGGGCATTACGATGAACAAAGATGAAATCAAAACCTTAACCGAAATCCTGAACGGATTGCAGCTGCAGTAGACAGGTGCCGGCCGGAGTTCTCCGGCCGGTTTTCTCTTTACAGGATTTTGTTTTGTCGAAGAAGGTAATGTCCCGGGTACTCAGGCACAGGCCAAAAGTGGATTCGACCAGGGAAGTATGATATGATATTTATAGAGAATGGACGCCGCAGGCGACATCCGATAAATATCTGGAGGTAATTAAAATGACAAAACTGAGAATTTTCGCAGGGGGCTATGAATTCATCGGCAGGCTGGAAGAGGATCTGGCGCCAAAGACATGCGAAGTGTTTAAAAAACTGCTGCCTCTCGAAAACAAACTGATCCATGTTCGATGGAGCGGGCAGGGCATGTGGATTCCATATGGAGATATGAGACTGGGACTGGATTATGAGAATCACACCAGCCATCCCGCCAAGGGAGAGTTTTTACTCTATCCCGGCGGTATCAGTGAAATGGAAATCATCGTTGCCTACGGCAGATGCCTGTTTTCAAGCCAGGTTGGGCAGCTTGCGGGGAATCACTTTCTTACAATCGTAGAAGGAATAGAAAATTTGGAAAAACTGGGCGAAAAAGTCCTCTGGGAAGGGGCGCAGGCCATTCATATCGATTATCTTCCCTAACCCACAGAAGCCGTACGGCTAAAGTCGGGTATGATAATTATTGTCCTGCTAACATCAAAGGGAAAGGAGGTCATAGATATGGAATCAATCAAGCACCTGAATCTTGCCATGCAATATATCGAGGCCAATCTGGACGCGGAAATTGACATGCGGAAGGTATCACAAATTGCCGGCTGCTCGGAATACCATTTCCGGAGAATATTCTCGTTCCTGTGCGGTATGCCACTGAACGAATACATTCGAAGACGGCGCCTGGCGCAGGCTGCTGCGGAATTAGCCGACAGCGAAAGAAAAATCATTGATATAGCAGTCAAGTACGGCTACGACTCACCGGATTCATTTTCCAGAGCATTTCAGGCTTTGCACGGGGTAACCCCGAAGGAAGCAAGAAAAAGAGGAACCCGGCTGAAAATGGTTCCGCCCATGACCTTTCAATTGACCATACGGGGAGGATATGAAATGGATTATCGAATCGTTGAAAAAGAAGCATTTTGGATCGAGGGTCTGAAGAAAAGAATTTCACTTCAATATGAAGGAGTGAATGCGGAAATTGCCGCTATGTGGGCAAGCCTGAGCGAAGAGGACATTATCGAATTAAAACAGCTTTCCAATGAAGACCCGAGAGGGTTTATCAGTGCAACTCTAAATTTTGCAGAGGATAGAAGCGAGGATTCGGAAGCGGATCATTTTATCGGAGTGGCAACAAAGCAACCTCATTCCGGTAAATGGCAGAAACTCAGCGTTCCGGCTTCCACCTGGGCTGTATTTACATCAATAGGCAAATTCCCGGAAGCCTTGCAGAATACATGGGCGAGAATTTATGCCGAATGGTTTGCAATGTCAGGATATGAGCTGAGCGAGGGACCGGAGATTCTATGGAATGCAGACAAAGATACCAGTCTGCCGGATTTTCACAGTGAAATCTGGATTCCAGTCAATAAGAAATAAGGCGAGCCGGCGAAAAATCTTCATAGACGAAATATAAGGCATCTGCAGCGGTTATTCTCAAAGAAAACCCGCCGCAGATGCCTTTCCGTTTTTATTATTCACTCTCGCGCGGTTTATTTCAGCAATTGAATTGCCTTTGCCGGATCACTGACCTTCATGATCAGCCTCGCCGTTCCTCCGTTGGAGTATCCGTACATATAGGACAGATTGATTCCGGCTCCCGACAGGACCTGAAGATTTTTATGCAGCTCGCCGGGAACGTCGGGAGATTCGACGCAGATGACATCAGATATTTTTACGCTGAATTCCTCCCCTTTCAGTGCGGCCGCTGCCTTGTCGATATCGCTGACGATCATTCTCAGTATGCCGTATTCTGCTGTTTCGGCAATGCTTAAGGCGGAAATATTAATGTTGTTTTTATAGAGAATGTCGGTTACTTCCTCCAGCCTTCCCAGCTCATTCTGGAGAAAAACAGATAACTGCCTGATTACCATGCAGGACACCTTCCTTTCACTTCAAACCATAGACGTCAGTTGGATTGTTCCATACTGATGCCCTCTTCATATTTTGCGCTTGTCAATAACCCGCTGCGCTTTCCCTTCGCTTCGCTTAATCGTCTTATGTTCCACTAAGCTTATTATAACACTAACTCCCAGCACGCTCTCAACTTTATGCTTAATTTTATTGCGAATATTATTGAGCTGAGCGATTTCGTCTGAGAAGTATCTATCGTCCACTTCCACCTGGATTTCCAGAGTGTCCATAGCTCCTTGCCTGTCGACGACGAGCATGTAATGGGGTTTTGCTTCGGGAATTTCAAGCAGCACGCTTTCCACCTGAGATGGGAAGACGTTGACACCCCTGATGATGAGCATGTCGTCGGAACGACCGAAAATCTTCGCCATTCTCACATTGGTTCTTCCGCATTGGCAAGGGTTGTAGTCCAGACTGCTCAAATCCCGGGTACGGTAACGCAGCAGCGGCATGGCTTCCTTCGTAATTGTTGTAAATACGAGTTCCCCGGTAACACCAGGCTCTACGGGCTGCAACGTACTGGGATCAAGTATTTCAGGTACAAAATGGTCTTCTGCAATATGCAGGCCGTTCTGATACTCACAGCTGTTTGAAACACCGGGACCGATGATTTCGCTCAAGCCGTAAATATCGAAGGCTTTGATCTTCAGACCTTCCTCGATCTTTGCACGCATTTCCTGACTCCAGGGTTCCGCTCCGAATACTCCGATGCGAAGAGGCAGATCTGCGGCTCTGATTCCTTCTTCCGCCAACGCTTCACATAGAAAAGCAGCGTAGGACGGGGTACAGGCCAGTACGGTACTGCCGAAATCCTGCAGAAGAGTAATCTGCTTTGCTGTGTTTCCGCCTGAGATGGGCACTACTGCCGCTCCGAGCTTTTCCGCACCATAATGCAAGCCCAGTCCGCCGGTGAACAGTCCATATCCATAGGCAACCTGAACGATATCATCCTTTGTAACACCGGAGCAGCATAGAGCACGGGCAACGACCTCGGAAAAGATATCAACATCTTTTCGCGTATAAGCGACGACCGTTGATTTACCGGTGGTGCCGGAAGATGCATGGACTCTTACAACCTCACTTTTCGGAACCGCAAAGAGCCCAAAGGGATAATTATCACGCAGATCCTGTTTTGTTGTAAACGGCAGCTTCACAAGGTCGTCTATCGTATTGATATCGCGGGGTTCCAGGCCTATTTCCTGCATTTTTTTCCGGTAAAATTCCACATTGTGATAGACGCGGATCACCATGTCCTTCAGTCTTCTGCTTTGCAGTTCGTGCATCTGATCTCTGCTCATGCATTCCATTGGTTCATTCCATATCATTTTCTCTCACTCCTCTATTTTATTTTGTTTCGCAGTCTGAGATGTAACCAAATTCCGGGTAGCGCATATAGTAATACTAAAAATAACCAATAATTAGTTAAGGAGGTATTCCATATGGGTTATAATTGTGGTGGTGGTATTGGAGGCATTGACGACAGCCTTCTCTTTTTCTTCCTGTTGCTGGTAATTCTTTTCTGCTACGGCGGATTCTTTGGAAAAGGCCTTGTAGGCGGTATTAGCGACGATTGCCACAAATGTTGTTAATGTTAGGCAAACATAGACCAATAAAAACGGGTTTCTCGTCTCGTAAGAGACGGGAAACCCGCGGTACCACTCTTTTTGCTATATAGCCGCTCAGGACATGCATCCATATCCCGATAACGGAGGAAACCGTGCATATCTACTTCTTTGTTCAATATGCAAGCTCAAGGGGGAACTTCTGCTAAGCTTCCGTTACCGGCTCTCATCCGCCCGGCTTTCTGTAAACGAAACAAATAACTTACTTTACCCTGTCATCGCGTTTTCATATTTAAATATTGATATTATCTTACAGGTAGAATCTTAATTTGTCAATATAAAGAAATCAAATAAAGAAAGCAATAACAATAAACCAATCATTGCAATGAGATAAAAAAAGAGCAGGCGGGTTCTCTCGTATTTCCGTTTGCTCTTTTCTTTTGGCACAAGCCGATGTGATGCCATGTACCGCTTCGCCTAGTTTAATTTAGGATTGCGTGGATTCTCTTTTTCTGAAGAAGAATGAGATTGCATAGATTCCTGCCAAACCGACGATAGCGAAAATAATTCTGCTCACAACTTCGTAATTTCCGCCGAATATGCTTGAGACCAAATCGTATCTGAAAAAACCGATAAGGCCCCAGTTGATGGCACCTATGATAACTAATATAAGAGCTAAGTTTCTCAAAGATATCACTCCTTTCAGATACGATTATGCCCACTTTTAGCAAATATTATGTTATAATGGTCGCAAACTATTGAGATGCAGCGTTGCTACAGGGAAGCAACTTGGAAAGGGAGTGTATGCCGGGAATGGAAATAAAGATACAACTAATCACCGGACCGCGGGAACTTCCCGTCGAAAGAACGGTGGAACAGGGTGCAACGATAGAGAGCCTTGCGGCAGAATACAGTAATCTGCCCTATACGGTTCTGGCCGCTAAAGTTGATAATAAGGTCGGTGAGCTCACGAAGAAGATAGAAAATTCGTGCCGCATAGAGTTTCTGGATATGAGAGATCAGGCAGCGAATCTGATCTACCAAAGAAGCCTGTCTCTTCTTTATCTGAAAGCGATTCACGATGTTCTAGGCAAAGTTTCCGTGGGAATCGAAAACTCATTGAACAAAGGACTATACACCGAGATCAGGACCCCAAAGCCCATAACCGAAGAAGAAATACTTGAAATAGAGCATAGGATGCAAGAACTCGTCACAGAGGACGTTCCTTTTGTGAAAGAGATTATGAACCGTGAAGATGCACTGAAGGTGCTTTTTAAAGACGGTCTGCATGAAAAAGCAAGAATGCTTCAAAAGTCTGAAGTCGGAAAATTCCCGTTTTATTCCCTGGAAGGGTTCCGGAACTTCTTTTACGGTCATATGGTGCCGTCCACCCGCTATGTAAAATACTTTGAAGTAAGAAAATACCGAAGAGGTGTTCTGCTTCGGTTCCCGCACCCGTCAGAGCCGGACAAGATCCCGCCTTTTGTAGACGAAGTGCTGCTCTATCAGGTATTCGGCGAGACAAAGATATGGGACCGCCTGATGGGGATTTCCTACGTGGCGGATTTGAACGAAAAAATTGAAAACGGTGAGTACAAGGAAATTATTCAGATCTCAGAAGCGCTTCATGAAAAAAAGATAGCCCAAATCGCCGATATGATCACAGAGCAGAAGAAAAGGATTGTCCTGATATCGGGGCCTTCTTCCTCGGGCAAAACCACATTTGCGCGAAGATTGATCATTCAGCTTAGGGTAAACGGCCTGGAGCCACTCTACCTTGGAACCGATGATTATTTCGTGGAAAGGAACCAGACTCCTACGGACGAGAACGGAGAACCCAATTTCGAGGATATCGAAGCCTTGGATCTCGCGCTCTTCAACCATGATATGAACAAGCTGCTGGAAGGGGAAGAGGTGGATATTCCCACCTTTGACTTCCTTCATGGCAAGAAGATATTCGGCAGACGCATCACAAGGGCCAAGAAGGGGCAGCCCATTATCATCGAAGGGATTCACGGTCTTAACAGACAACTTACAAAGGAGATTCCGGATGAGGAAAAATTCAAGATCTATATCAGTCCTTTGACCCAGCTCAATATCGATGAGCATAACAGGATTCCGACGACGGATGCCAGGATGCTTCGCAGACTGGTAAGAGATTATCAGTTCAGAGGCCATTCCGCCCAGAGCACCATCCGTTCCTGGCCCAAAGTAAGAAAGGGAGAGGATAAGAATATCTTCCCGTTCAACGGTGAGGCAGACGTATTTTTTAACTCGGTTCATATTTATGAACTGGCCGTATTGAAAAAATACGCGGAGCCGCTCCTGCTCAATGTAACTCGGGAGGAGCCGGAGTACAGCGAGGCGGTCAGAATGCTGAAGTTCCTTCAGTATTTCAGAACCGTAGAGGACGACTCCATTATTGTAAATAATTCCATCATCAGAGAATTTATCGGAGGGAGTATATTTGTATGAGAGATGTCAGCATCATCGGGGGAATTACTGCCGATATTGAAGGAACCCCGTATAATCAGTTGATACAGGGAGATTCCAATCCCGGAAAAATATCAATGTCATATGGAGGAGTAGGGCGCAATATCACAGAGAATCTGGCCAGAATGGGTATTTCTGTGAACTTCATATCCGTAGCTGGAGATGATTTGGCTGGCAGGGGAGCGGTCAGAGAACTGGAGGATATCGGCGTAAACGTAGAACATGTCAGGCTGCTGAAAGAAGAAAATACAGCGGTGTACATGTCCATACTGAACATTGTGGGCGACATGGAGCTTGCACTCTGCAACATGGATGTTCTGGAGCGAATTTCATGTGAATTCATCGATTCGGCCTTCGATAGCATGAAACATTCCAGGATCATCGGCATCGACACCAATCTCACGGAAGATGTGATGAAATATGCAACAGAAAGATTCGAAGGGATTCCCCTCTTTCTGGATCCTGTTTCCGTTACCAAGGCAGAACGGGCAAGGAAAATCATCGGTCGGTTCCACACGATAAAACCCAACCGGATGGAAGCGGAAATCCTTTCGGGAATGTCAATCACGAGCGGAGAAGAATTGAATCGGGCAGGGCAGTGGTTCATCGATCAGGGCGTAAAAAGGGTGTTTATCACTCTGGGACCCGGAGGCGTCTATTACCGGGATGAAAAGGAATCCGGCGTAATCCGGCCGGAACCGGCAAAAGTCGTCAGTGCAACGGGAGCCGGGGATGCATTTTCGGCGGCACTGATCTATTCTTTTTTAAAAGGATTTGATATGAAAAGAGCGGCGGAAACGGGAATGGCTGCAGCCGCCGCTGCGATGCAGTCGAAATCAGCTGTGAACAGCTGTATGTCCGAAGATATGATTCGGAAGTATTCATCGGAGGAGTAAAGAGATGGAGAAGTATATGGATATCAATCCGGAGGTCCGGTCAGCCATGGAAGCGGATCAACCGGTGGTGGCATTGGAATCCACCATTATCGCTCATGGTATGCCTTATCCGAAAAATGTTGAAACCGCTCTGGCCGTTAATGATATAATCCGGAGCAACGGCGCAGTGCCGGCAACGATCGGAATTATCAGCGGCCGAATGAAAGTAGGACTGTCGGCAGAAGAAGTTGAATATCTTGCAAAGGCAAAAGATGTATGGAAGGTGAGCAGAAGGGATCTGCCATATGTGCTCTCCAATCGCCTTGACGGTGCAACCACTGTTGCGGGGACCATGATCATCGCCCATATGGCGGGAATCAAGGTGTTCGTTACCGGCGGGATTGGGGGTGTTCATCGCGGTGCGGGGGAAAGCTTTGATATCTCCGCCGATCTGGAGGAGCTTAAAATGACTGACGTGGCGGTGGTCTGTGCAGGTGTGAAATCAATCCTTGATATCGGGGCAACGCTGGAATACCTGGAGACTGCCGGAGTACCTGTAATCACAGTGGGTTCCGACGAATTCCCCGCCTTTTACAGCAGAAAAAGCGGCTTCAAATCCGATTGCAGAATCGATGCACCAAAGGAAATTGCCGATCTGATTTCTTTGAAGTATTCGCTGGGGCTGAAAGGCGGCGTGCTGATCGGCTGCCCGATTCCGGAAACGGACGAGATTCCCTTTGATAAAATGGAGCGTGTGATTAATGGGGCACTGCAAAAGTGCCGGGAACAGAACATAACAGGAAAGCGCATTACTCCGTTCCTTTTGGATGAAGTAAAGAATATGACCTCCGGCAGCAGTTTGGAAGCCAATATCAGGCTGGTTCTGAACAACGCGGAGATCGGAGCGAAAATCGCTTCGGCTATGAAAGGATAAGGCGGCTTTGGAGATGCAGGCTCGAATTTCAGCAGATTATCTTTTTCGCTTGTTTGAAAACCGGCAAAAAAGGTATAATTAGTATAGTTTTACTCTAAGGCGGCAGAACGGGTGAATGATCCTGCAGCCGCGCTTAGTTGAAAAGATATTGAAAATGGAGGGAAAGAAATAATGAAGGATTTAAAAGGAACCAAAACACTGGAGAACTTATTAACGGCATTTGCCGGTGAATCCATGGCAAGAAACAAATACAGCTACTATGCATCAAAAGCCAAAAAAGAGGGATATGAGCAGATCGCCGCTATTTTCAACGAAACAGCAGACAATGAAAAGGAACATGCAAAATTATGGTTCAAGCTTGCCCATGGTATCGGAACTACCTCGGAAAATCTGGAGGATGCGGCCAACGGTGAGAATTACGAGTGGACCGATATGTATGCCAATATGGCAAAGACAGCCAGGGAAGAAGGTTTTCCTGAGATCGCTGCACAGATGGAAGGCGTAGCGAAAGTCGAAAAAGAACATGAAGACAGATACAGAAAACTGATCAAGAATATTGAAGAAGGTAAGGTTTTCCAAAAGGATGAAGTCGTAGAATGGAAATGTGCAAACTGCGGCTACACGTACACCGGCCAGAAAGCTTATGAAAAATGTCCTGTGTGCGACCATCCGAAGGCATACTTCGAACTGAAATGCAGAAATTATTAAACGAGTCATGAAGAAAATAGAAAAAGAATCATGAAGAGATCACAAAAAGAGCATACTGAAAAACAGACTGCAAGTGCCGCAGTCTGTTTTTCTATCGAATGAATTCTCATGTTGCCCCCCTGAATTTCCATACCCCACGATTTCTGTTATATCATTTTCCGATCTTTCTAACAGTTTTTCAGGGATTATATCATATGCCGCCCTTTTTGGGAATACATGTCGGGAAAACATCAGTTCTCAAAGACGGTATTTTATGCTAAAATGTTAAAGAAATAAATAAGCGGAATCCACTTTTCATTCGGTTCCGCAGTCGAGTGAAGCGAAAGGACAACGGGAATCATCATTCATGAAAAAACATATGGAATATTTGGACAAACTGAATCCGCAGCAGAGGGAAGCTGCCGTACATAAGGAAGGACCGCTGCTCATTCTGGCCGGAGCAGGCAGCGGCAAGACAAGCACCATGACCCACCGGATCGCATATTTGATCAGGGAGGAGGGTATTTCCCCCTATCATATTCTGGCCGTAACCTTCACCAACAAAGCGGCACAGGAAATGAGAGACAGAGTGGAGGAACTCATCGGGGAAGGGATCAGCATATGGATCCTGACCTTCCATTCCGCGTGCCTTCGCATCCTCAGAAAACACGCTGAAGTGATCGGCTACGGCAAGGACTTTGTCGTATATGATCCGACCGATCAGAAGGTGGTCATTAAAAACTGCATCAAAGAGCATAACGTGGATGAGAAGAAATATACGCCGGCTTATATTCTCAGTATTATCAGCGATTGCAAGGAAAAGGGGATCAGCCCTGCGAAGTATGCTGAGATCAATGGGGTTGACTTCAGGAGCAAAATTATCCTGGATCTGTACACCGCCTACGAGGCTGTTCTGAAAAAAAACAACGCCATGGATTTCGATGATCTCATTCTGAAAACGGTCCGGCTTTTCGAGATGAACGAAGATATCCTGGCTGATTACCAGCAAAGATTTCAATTTATTATGGTGGATGAATACCAGGATACCAACTACATGCAGTACCGGTTCATAAAGCTTCTTGCGGAAGCGCATAATAACATCTGCGTAGTGGGTGACGACGACCAGTGCATTTATCAGTGGCGGGGGGCTGATATCAAGAATATTCTTGATTTCGAGAAGGATTTTAAAAATACCAAGGTGATCAAGCTTGAGCAGAATTATCGCTCTCATTCCAATATTCTGAATGCGGCTCACTCAGTCATTGAAAAGAATAAAGGAAGAAAGCGGAAAAAACTCTGGACCGACAAGGAGAAGGGGGAAAAGATCAAGTATTACCGTGCAGACAATGAAAAGGATGAGGCAAGATATATTGCTCAGGAGATTGACAGACTCCATTCGAAAGAGCTTAAATACAGCGACTTTGCAATACTGTACCGTACCAACGCACAATCCAGGACCTTTGAAGAGGCTTTGTCTGCACGAGAACTACCCTACCGTGTTCTTGGAGGAACCCGGTATTATGACAGGAAGGAAATCAAGGACATTATGGCCTACATGAGGCTGGTTCAGAATACGGCAGACGACCTGAGCCTGACCAGAATCATCAACGAGCCGAAGCGCGGTATCGGAGAAAAAACGCTGGACAAGCTTCGAGCATTGGCCTCCGTAAGAGGCGAAAGCCTGTTTGATTCCCTGACCGATGATGAAATCGTCGATGGCCTTCCTTCCAAAGCAGTCGAGAGCATCAGGGAAATGATTTCAGCACTGAGTCAGTTCAGCCGGGAAAAGGACAACCTGAAGGTTTCAGATATCTACGACGGACTTTTAGTCAGAACGGGCTACCTGAAAAGCCTGGAGCAGCAGAGCACGGTGGAAGCAGAAGGAAGGATCGAGAACCTGCTGGAATTCAAATCCGTAATCTACGACTATGAAAAGGAAAACCCGCAGCTGTCTCTATCAGAGTTCATGGAAAAGATTGCGCTGATGTCGGAGATCGATAATCACGATGCAGGGGAAAACGCCGTGGTGCTGATGACGCTTCACAGCGCGAAAGGTCTGGAATTTCCGGTCGTATTCATACCTGGCATGGAGGACGGCCTCTTTCCGGGCTGGCGTGCCTTTGAAAAGCAGGACGGCATTGAAGAGGAACGAAGACTCTGTTATGTGGGGATGACCCGGGCCATGCAAAGGCTGTATCTGACCAGCGCCGAGCTGAGAACTTTGTACGGGAAAACCGACTACACAAAAGAGTCCCAGTTTTTAAAAGAGCTTGACAAGTCCCTTGTTGACGGGGACGCAATCTATGAACGAAAAAATTCGTCCGGCGGCTTCTCCGGCGCCGGTTCGGCTAAAAGTCTGGGCTGGAGTCAGAGCGGAGGAAATGACGGTTATTCGAACCCTGAAATTTTCCGCCCCTTTGATCAGCTGAAATATATCAAGCAAAGCCAGACTGCAGGATCGGGAGCAAAGGGAGGCCCTGACCTCAAAGACGGAGACAAGGTGAACCACAGCAAATTTGGAGAGGGGATTGTCCTATCCGTTGAAGGCAGCACGGTGACCATCGCTTTTGATTCGGTGGGAGTGAAAAAGCTGGCCAGGGACATCGCCCCAATCAAGAAAATATAAGATGCGAGGAGTGCGAAGATGAGTGACAAGCTCAGTTTAATGAAAGAGACAGTCGGGATCCTCAATGAGGCGGCGAAGGCATATTATCAGGAAAATCGTGAGATCATGCCCAACATAGAATACGACCGGCTTTACGATGAACTGTTGGAATTGGAAAAAGACACGGGAGTCGTTTTCTCTAACAGCCCTACTATTCGTGTGGGTTATGAGCTGTTGAGCGACTTACCGAAAGAAGCGCATGAAGCGACAATGCTGTCGCTTGACAAGACCAAGGATATTCAGGCATTGAAGGATTGGCTGGGAGATCAGAAGGGTGTCCTGTCCTGGAAGCTGGACGGTCTTACCATCGTATTGACCTATTCGGGCGGTAAACTGAAAAAAGCGGTTACGAGAGGAAACGGCGAGGTTGGTGAAGTTATCACCAACAATGCCAGGGTTTTCGTAAACCTTCCGCTGGCCATCTCCTATCAGGGAGATCTCTTACTGAGAGGGGAAGCGGTGATCCGCTACTCTGATTTCTATAAAATCAATGAGGAAATCGAAGACGCAGCGGCGAAATACAAGAATCCCAGGAATCTTTGCAGCGGTTCCGTCAGGCAGTTAAATAACAAAATAACTGCAGAGAGAAATGTCAATTTCTTTGCATTCTCTGTAGTTAAGGCCGACGGAGTCAACTTTAAAAACTCGAGAGGCTATCAGATGGAATGGCTGAAGGCTCAGGGCTTTGAAATTGTAGAATATAAAGAGGTAGACGAAAGCAATCTGGAGGAATCCGTTGTCTGGTTTGGAACGCATATTGCGGAAAATGACTTTCCTTCAGACGGTCTTGTTCTGACCCTTGACGACATCGCCTATGGAGAGTCTTTAGGTGCTACGGCAAAATTTCCGCGGGATTCCATCGCATTTAAATGGCGCGATGAAATCAAGGAAACAAAGCTGCTGGAAATCGAATGGAGCGCATCCCGTACGGGCCTGATCAATCCGATCGCGATTTTTGAGCCTGTTGAACTTGAGGGTACAACCGTCAGCCGTGCCAGCGTTCATAATCTGAGCATTATGGAAGGACTGGAACTGGGCGTGGGCGACACCATTGAGGTGTATAAGGCCAATATGATCATTCCTCAGATTTCGGAAAACCTGACAAGAACCGGAAACGTGGACGTGCCGGATCACTGTCCGGCATGTGAGCATGAGACGGTTATCCGGAAGGAAAACGGAGTAAAATCCCTTTACTGTCCCAATATTGAATGTCCCGCAAAGCATATTAAATCCTTCACCCATTTTGTCAGCCGAGACGCCATGGGGATTGACGGATTGTCCGAAGCGACCGTTGAGAAGCTCATCGACCGAGGGCTTATCAAAGAGTATGCCGACATCTTCCGCATTAGTCGTTTTAAGCAGGAAATCACCGGGATGGAAGGCTTCGGGGAGAAATCCTACCTAAATCTGGTCGATTCTGTCGACAGAGCCCGAAAGACGACACCGGTACGCCTTCTGTACAGCCTCGGAATTCCAAATGTAGGTCTGTCCAACGCGAAAAACATCTGTAAATATTTCAATTATAATTGGGACGATATCAGGAATGCGGATTATGAACAGCTCATCCAGATCAACGGGATCGGGGCTGTGATGGCAAATGCCTATGTGAATTTTTTTCTAAATGAGCGTAATCGTCAAAGCATAGAGGATCTGCTCCGTGAAATCGAATTCGAGAAGCAGACATCGGCCGGATCCGTATCAGAAATGCTTTTGGACGGCCTGACCTTTGTTATCACCGGTTCCGTGGAGCATTATAAAAACCGGAACGAGCTGAAAGAGTCCATTGAATCCCTGGGAGGAAAAACAACCGATTCTGTTACCACGAAAACAGACTACTTGATTAATAATGATAACATGTCCAATTCAGCAAAGAATAAAAAGGCAAAGGAGCTGGGAGTGGAGATTATTACGGAACAGCAGTTTCTGGACTGGATCAGCGGAAAAGAAAAACCGGAAGTTATATGAATTATACGAGGCGGATGCCTCGTATTTTTTCTGGAAATTACCCGGTTATCGAACATTCGCGGTATTATATGAGAAGCGAAATGTTGGCATATGACCATAACGGGCTTAGAATCTTTGGTAGAACCGTTAAGATCGATCTTTGTACCGTTTCATCGTTTTCGAACGGGATGAAAACAAGGGCACTGACGGTACATATCCGGAGAGCGCCCAGCCTGAGATGCTGCCGGAATGCCAGGTCGTCTTCATCACGAGTTCTTCTCTGATCAACGGAACGCTGGAAGGCCTGCTGAAATATAGCAGGAATGCCAGAGATATCGTGATGGTCGGATCAAGTACCCCGCTCTATCCGGACGCTTTTACCGAAACAGGAGTGACCGCTCTTTGCGGTACAATATGGCTGCCTCAGTACGGACTGAATATCCTTGCGGGCGTCAGCCAATGCGCAGGAATCAAGAAGCTGATGAAATTCGGACGGAAAGTATCGGTAAAGGTTCCGCGATAGCATCAAAGTGCCGCGACAGTACCAATAAACGATAATATCCAAACGATAAGTGAAGGAGGTCGTTGCATTGTCAGATCAGTATTATAAGAAAAGAGACAGATGCAGGAGAAACTTGATCGATTACACATTGAAAGCCTTTCATTTCTTTCCCGCGATGAACAACCCGCTGATTCTGGATTTGGGCTGCGGTACCGGTGAGTCAACTCTCGCAGTGCTCAGCGCCTGTAGCGGGCATGCTTATGCCATAGATTCGGATGAAAAAAGCCTGTCCTTCTTTCAGCGCAAAGCCGAACGGAAGGGCTTGTCGGACCGGATCCGAATCATAAACGATTCGGTATTTCATGCGAAACAGCTCGGCATTCAGTTTGATTTTATTATTGCAGAAGGCATTCTTAATGTTGTGGGTTTTGAAAAAGGTCTGGAAATCATCATCAGTCTGCTGAAGAAAGGCGGCTATGGGATAATCCATGATGAGTTAAAGTGCGACAGGGAGAAGAGGATTATTTTCAATAGGAATAATCTGAAGCTGCTGTACTCATTTGAATTGGACGAAACCGTCTGGTGGAATGACTACTATGCATGTTTGGAAAAATCCATTGAATCTGCAGTTGACAAGGAGCTGTTTCATAATGAAATTGAAGAAATCAGAGAATACCGTAAAGATCCGCAGAAATTCCGTTCAATCTATTACGGATTGGAGAAAGAAAGATGAGAGTCACACAGGAGGATGGTTTGTTAATTTCAGCTGTGGACTTTTGAGCCAGAATCCTCCGGCTTCAAGTTTCCTGTTAAAAATACAGTCTGCACTGCATATATTGCCATATATAAGATTCTATAATAAAGCCGGCCTGGAGGTTAATTAGATTATTGCAGCTACGAAAAAATAAAAATAATTAAAGGAGGTTAGGATTATGGAAGAAATGAATGGGAGCAGGATGCCGCTGATCGGCGATCCGGCTCCGGCATTCAAGGCGAGAACCACGCAGGGCGACATTGCATTCCCGGATATTTACAAAGGGAAGTGGGTGATTTTGTTTTCTCATCCGGCAGACTTTACTCCTGTTTGTACCACGGAATTTATGACTTTTGCATCGATGATGAATGAATTCAAGGCACTGAATACGGAACTGGTCGGACTCTCAGTTGACTCATTATACTCGCATATTGCGTGGCTCAGAAAGATTCAGGAGCTGGAGTGGAAAGGGTTGAAAAGCATCGAAGTAAAATTTCCTCTTATCGAAGATATAAAGATGGATGTGGCGAAAAAATACGGAATGATTCAACCCGGACAATCGGACACCCAGGCGGTCAGGGCGGTATTCATAATCGATCCGGAGTCTAAAATACGAGCCATACTATACTATCCGCTATCTACCGGCAGAAACTTTGAGGAGATCAAAAGAATGATCCTCGCATTACAGAAGGCCGACAAGGAAGGTGTTGCCACGCCTGCTGACTGGAGACCGGGCGACGACGTGATCATTCCGCCTGCCGGCTCATGCGGAACGGCCAGAGAACGGATGGAGAGCCAGGATGATAACATGTACTGTCTGGACTGGTTTATGTGTTTTAAAAAAGAATAAAACAGCATGATGATCCCTGCCAGGCCGCAAGGGATCCAAATGAACCAAAAAGCACGGGAGAACGATCTGCATCGTACTTCCGTGCTTTGTTAATGAGTCACACTACAGAAATCGGTTAATACTCCTTTAGCCTGTATTGGGAATCACAAAAAAAACCTAAAATAAAAAAGATAAAAGTTATTGACATATGTTCATAATTGGGTAAAATATAATTGAAGACAATAAGTGGCATATGCCCAAAACCAAGAGGAGGTGAGAAGAATGCCCGGAAGAGATGGAACGGGTCCTTCTGGTATCAGAACGATGTCCGGCAGGGGCTTAGGATACTGCACAGGAGTCAATGCAGGCAGATTCGGGGACGGATATGGCAGAGGCGTGGGCCTGGGAGCAGGATTCGGCTGTAGAAGAGGCAGGTTTTACAACGCTGCGCCTTATGAGCCGATTGACGGAGAAGATTTACTCTCCGCAGAGAGAGATATTCTGGAAGCCAGATTGAAGGCGATTAATAAGCATCTGGACAAAATGAAGAAAAACGATGAGTAACAGGGAGCTTCCCTGTTACTCAGACTGCTAAAAACCCAACTGCTGTTGGGTTTTTTAGCGCCGCCAACATAAGAAAAATGCCGATAAATTGACCTATGCTCATAATTGAGTTAAAATGAGGATAAGCCAGAATCGAGTATGTACATGCAGACTAGGAATTGCGTCGGAAGGAAATGACCTGACCAGTATGGTGGAGCATGACTGTGAAGCAGTGATTTCCGGGGAGTTGGAATCCGTTGTATTTGATTTCATTGCGGATTCCTGCATTACAAGATATAATGGAGCGGGATACCCCGCTGATATTGCTTTGGACTTGATGGAAAAGCGTGAACTGAAGCTGATTCGGAACCCGAAGGGCTCGGATGAGTGCGACGGGTCTCACCATAATCATTGATGAGGCTTGTTCAAGCCTTAAATTATTATTTAACGTGGAAGGAGAACGAACATGAGGGAAGAAATGGCTCTTGAGGCCAGAAACAAAGCCGGCAATTATTTTAAAGAAGGCTACAATTGCGCGGAAGCTGTTTTTTTAACCTATCGTGAACTGCTTGCGCCGGAAATGGACCCGTCCATGGTTAAGCTAATGACAGGATTCGGAGGCGGTGTAGGAGAGTCCGGCTGTATGTGCGGTGCGTTGACGGGATCCATTGTCGCTCTGAATATGATGAAAGGCCGCACGACAAATCAGGCATCACGGGATGAGACCTACCGGCTGGCAAAGGAATTCACTGAGAAATTTACCGATAAGTACGGCGTGACCTGCTGCCGCGCGCTCAACCCCCATCCGTTTGAAACCAGAGAGCATTTGACAACCTGCCTGAAGATAACCGGAAATACCAGCAAGATGCTGATGGAATTTCTGGACGAGAAAGGTTTGTTAGAACAATATGAGTGTTGGGGTCAAGAAAGGTGAGCAATGAATATTAAAAAGGTTTGGGCTGTTTATTTCAGTGCGACAGGTACGACGAAGAAAACAGTTGAAGGAATTGCTTCCGCTGTTGCAGAGAAGCTTGAAACAGAGTACGATTTATATGACTTTACGTTGCCGGAGGCAAGAGAAAAGCCACTGCAGTTTCAAAAAGAGGATCTCGTAATCTTCGGGACTCCTGTTTATGCAGGCCGGGTTCCCAATGTACTGCTGAAATATCTTAATACTGTCGAGGGAAAAGGAGCAATCGGGGTTCCGTTGGTGTTATACGGAAACCGGGATTATGATGACGCACTGATTGAATTGGGGGACATTCTCGAAAAAGGAGGATTACATACGGTTGCTGCGGCTGCATTTATAGGAGAACATTCCTTTTCGTATATCCTGGCAAAGGACAGGCCGGATGATGCGGATCTGCTGAAGGCATATGAATTTGCCGGAAAAGTAGCTGAAAAAGTGAAGGATATCACTGATCTTAAAGAATGGGTACCTATTGAAGTAAAGGGAATCCCCAATCCTTACCGCGGCTATTACCAGCCAAGGGATCGGAAGGGCGATCCTGTCGATATCAGAAAGGTGAAGCCAATGACCGGTGAAGCCTGCAATCAATGCATGATCTGTGCTGACGTCTGCCCTATGGGTTCAATCAGCCGTGAAAATGTGAGGGAATTCACCGGTATCTGCATCAAATGCGGAGCCTGCATTAAAAAATGTCCGATGCAGGCAAAATATTACGAAGACGAAGGCTTCCTCTATCATCAGCATGAATTGGAAGAAGGATTGACCCGGAGAGCGGAGCCGGAGTGGTTTTTATAACTGAGCCGAGACAGCAAAACATTGTGATAAAGGGGAAAAAGAATGAACAGAACAGGAAAGAAGGACCGTTTTATTATCGCCGTTACCATTGTGGTTTCCTTTATACTGATATATGCCGGCAATCGGATTGCAATGAAGGATGTCAATTTTTTCAACGAAGCAAATGACCTGATCGTTGGAAAAGCCGAAGTAACGAAGGTATTAAACGAAAATCCGAACGAATACGGATCCATTCTATTTGAATGTCGAATCACAGAGGGCGAAAACGCGGGAGAGACTGTTGTTGCAGCTTTAACGATCGATGAGTATACAGGCTCCGTTGTTCGAATCGTAGAAAAAGGCGACATTGTTTATCTGGGTGATGCGACTGGGTATGAAATCGGTGCGGATTGGTTTTTGTATGAGTATGAGCGCTATAACGGAATCATATGGCTTGGCGCCGCTTTCGCGATTCTGCTGATCCTGTTCGGCAGGAGTAAAGGATTTCGGACCATCATTTCACTTTCTTACACCTGTATGACCATATTTGTTGTTTTTCTTCCGGCTATCATGTCTGGGTATAATATCTATCTCAGCTCCATCGTCGTATGTGTCTTTATTACATTTATGACATTGCTGATTGTCCAGGGGCCAAATCAAAAGACTCTTGCTGCCGGATTGGGCTGTATTGGCGGGCTCCTGGTTGTCAGTCTGATCACAGTCGGTATGAGCGGGGTTCTGAAAATTACAGGGCTGATTGATGAAGATTCCTTTTTTCTTCTCTCACTGGAAACTGCGGAGCCGATCAATCTTAAGGCTATTGTATTTGCAGCAGTCACAATCGGCGCCACGGGAGCTATCCTTGATATTGCCGTAGATATTGCTGCAGCATTAAGCGAAGTCCACCGGCATGCTTCACGAATATCTCTCGGTCAAACAATTAAATCGGGAATCACAATAGGACAGGACATCGTGGGCAGCATGGCAAACACGCTGATCCTGGCTTACATCGGAAGCTCACTTTCGTTGATTTTGCTGCTACTGGTTCATTCCGGATCGCCGGCGGACCTGTTCAACAGCGAGCTGATCATCGTTGAAATCCTTCAGGCTTTGGCAGGAAGCATCGGTATCCTGTTTACGATCCCGCTGACCTCAGTCAGCTGCGGGATTCTTTACAATAGGATAAAACGGGAAATCAAAGAGTAATTCGTCGTCCGGCAGATACCTTTGAAATTGATGCGTGTCTGCCTCCGCGATTGTGGAGAGACCACCATAAAAGGATTCTAATGACCGCCGCATTCACCGATATGCTGATGCTCATGACAGACAGAACCGGTGGATTTTAATTCTCCCTTGAGATATGCTTCCGCAGCGGACCGGGCTTCGCCGGCTGCGCCTACGATCACTTCAATGTTTTTCTCATTAAAGATATCGATAGCTCCGCCTCCCATGCCACCTGAAATAATGACATTCACACCCATGTCGTTCAGGTAATTGGGAAGAAAGCCAGGTCGGTGGCCCGGATTTGGCACGAAATTCTCCTTTGTGATCTGACCGTTTTCTGTTTCATAAATGATAAATCCTTCGCAATGGCCGAAATGCTCTGTGACCATTTTCCCTTCGCTAGCTACAGCTATTTTCATTTTGATACCTCCATTCATGTTTTCAACCATATTTTCAACTTTTTCAACAATTGCTTTCAGATAGTCTCCGTCAAACATCTCTACCATCCCTTTATCGCACAGCTCTGCGAGAGCCGGATTCAGAGGCAGCTTTGCAACGGTATCAATCTGATGCACATTTGCTATCTGTTCGATGTGGCTGTCACCGAATACTTTGATCTGACTGTGACAGTCAGGACATTCCAGATAGGACATATTTTCAATAATGCCGATGACCGGAATGTTCATCATTTCCGCCATCTTGACCGCCTTTGATACGATCATGGAGACGAGCTCCTGAGGCGAGGTCACGATCACGATGCCGTCAACGGGAATTGACTGAAACACAGTAAGAGGGACATCTCCGGTCCCCGGCGGCATATCGATGAACATGAAGTCCACATCTCCCCACATGACATCTGTCCAGAACTGCTTCACCATGCCGGATATGATCGGACCTCTCCAGATCACCGGGTCCGTGTCGTTTTCCAGGATCAGGTTGACCGACATGATATCGATTCCGGTTTTTGTTCTGATCGGCATGATGCCTAATTCCGTGCCCACCGCTTTTTTTCTGATGCCGAACTCCTTCGGGACGGAAGGGCCGGTTACATCCGCATCCAGTACCGCAGTCTGGTAGCCCATTCTGTTCATTGATACGGCAAGCATGGACGTTACCAATGACTTGCCGACGCCGCCTTTACCGCTGACGACGGCAATCACTTTTTTAATATCACTGGATTCGTGAGGTTTTTCCAACAGGCTTTTCGGCTGCGATTCTCTTTCGCTGCACTCCTCACTGCACGTGCTGCAGCTTTTGTTACAAGTCTCACTCATTTTCGTTCTCCTTCGCTGATTGATTTCATATATCCGCTACAGAACCTGTTTATAGATCTATTACAAAACCTGTAGATAAATATTGGATTTGATCTCCCATTACCGTTTTCAGCCGGTGATAGGCTTCGGCGCCGGTACAGTGTCCGGTGTAGTATTTGGAACCGGTGTTTTTCAGGAATTCGCCGATTTCGCGGACCAAGTCCGGGTCCTCGCTCTTGCATCCCCCGTGGTTATACAGATGAAAGCCGCCGATGACAAAATCCGGCTCTTTCCTGAATAAGGTGAGAACGCTGTTATAAATGTTGACGATTCCGCGATGAGCGCAGCCTGCGATAAGAACAGACTTCCCTCCTTCGGTGAGGATTAGATTCTGTTCGTGGCCAAAGTCGTCCTGCACCATCCGGTCCGGGTTTCCCGCATACAGATATCCGTTGCACGATGAAAAGAATTCGTTTCCCATCACTCCTGAAAACAGAGTCAGATTTTCGTCAATGGGAAAAACCCCTTCGGTCAGAATAATCCGTTCGTGTTTCTTCAGACCTTTATCGATACCGATATCGGACGTTCCTTCCGGCCTTTTTGCAAAATGACCTTCAAAGGCCTGCCTATGAATATAAACCCTTGCCTTCTGGTTTTCCTCGAGAAATCTGCTTAATCCGCCGCCATGGTCGTAATGGCCGTGTGAAACAACAGCCAGATCGACTTCAGAGATACTGACGCCCATTTCCATCGCATTATCCAGGAACAGGCTGCTTGCACCCATATCAAACAGAAGTTTTTTCCCCAGAGTTTCGATATATATGCTGAATCCGTGTTCTCCCTTCAGGGAAGGGGATTCTGATGTGTTTTCCACCAATACTTTAATTCGCATAGACCCCTCACATCATGGCCGGGTTCTAGAGATAAGCCATGGTTCTTTTATAAACTTCTTTGACCGCATCCCCTGACGAACATTCAATGTCAACGATGGTCAGACCGTTGTTGATCGCTTCCACTGCCTTCTTGTCAAAGGGAATTTTACCGGCAAAGGAGATTTGGTTCTTTTGGCAATAGGAAATAATCCGTTCGGTATTTGGAAGATTCGTGTTATATTTGTTTATGCAAACCATGGTTTCTACCTGAAAGTGCCTGGCTGTCACAAGAATTCGTTCCAAATCGCTGATACCCGAAACGGACGGCTCGGCAACGATCAAAGCCAGGTCGATTCCGCTTAACGATGCGATCACAGGGCACCCGATCCCCGGAGAACCGTCAATAACGGCCAGCTCCGCATGAGAGGCCGCAGCTGTCATCTGCCGTTTTACTTCTGTGACCAATTTTCCGGATGTTCCGCTGCCCATCTTAAGCTGTGCGGTAGAAAACACACTTTGATCTTCGTTTTGATAAAGTCTTAGTTCACCGGCAACGGACGGAAGCATGGTAATGGCGTCGGAAGGGCATAGTTCTGCGCACACACCGCAGCCTTCACAGGCATATTGATTGACGGAGTGCCCCACGGAAAAACGAATCGCATCAAATCGGCAATGTGATATGCATATACCGCAGTTTCGGCATGCATCGGGATCAATAACTGCCTTCGGCATTCCGTAGTAGTCATTCATAACCGCATCAGACTTCTGCTTTATGATGAGATGCAGGTTCGGTGCGTCCACATCGCAGTCCGCATAAGCTTTTACACCGGAAAGCCTGATAAAAGCACTGGCAACGGTAGTCTTGCCGGTCCCTCCTTTTCCGCTAAGAATTAACAGCTGCTTCATGGTGAACCTCCTGTATGATTCTGTCAAGCAATCCCGAAAAAAGCTCCCTGTATACCGCAGATTCTCTGGCAGCGACTCTGGCATCAGAATTTATGAGCCCGAGCTGATGATCAAAGGGGATCCGACCCAGGATCGGAACGCCCAATTGGGAACAGAATTCTTCTGAGGGATTGAATTTGCCCAGGCACTTATTCAAGACCGCTCCGTGCGGTTTGCCGAATAACTTAACGAGCTCGTAAACCATTGCAAGGTTATGGGCGCCGAAAACGGTAGGCTCTGCCACAAGTACGCAGTAGTCCGCATCCTTGATGCTTTCCATTACGGTGCAGGCGCTGCCGGGCGGGCAGTCGATAAAAACGTTGTGATGGTCATTGCATGCAATATTGAGCAGAGATCTGATAATCGGCACACCCGATGCTTCCCCGGCGTTTAAAATGCCGGTCATCACGGCAACCTGATCCGATACTCCTCTTTTTATTTCACCGATTTTTTTCAACCGTTCCGATAGGGCTCCCTCAGGACAGAACATGACGCAGCCCCCACAGGAATGGCAGATTTCTTCAAAGACGATAAGCGTATTCTTAATGTACGCTAAAGCATTGAATTTACAGAAGTCAACACACTTCCGACAGCCGCAGCACTTGTTTTCGTCCGCGACCGGAATCTTCACCGTCACGTCCTCCGACTCAAACACCTGTGGTTTGAAGAATAAATGCCCGTTCGGCTCCTCCACATCACAATCGATATAGATCGATTTTCCGGCAACGGAAGCCAAATTTACGGAAACCAGCGTTTTACCCGTGCCGCCTTTGCCGCTCAGGACAGCGATTTTCATGTTATTTTCCTCCGTGATTATGAAAACCGGGATAAATATCGTTCAATAATTCCAAATCGCCGTTTTCAAAGGCGATCAGATTATGCTTTAACATGCTTCCATTGGTCTGATATATTTTTATGTTTGCCGCATGGAAAACCTCTGCGGCGTTTTCTCCGCACCGGGGTGTCAATAAAGCATCGACTCCTCTGTCCACGATGATCTGAGCAGCCTTGATTCCTGCACCACCCTGGCTTGCCGCGGCATTGTTATCCAAAAAAGAAGCATTTTTTGATTCCGTATCATAAATCATAAAAAAGGGTGCGCGGCCGAAAGATATGCAGATGTTTGTATCCATCAAGGCGTCATCAACCGGAATTGCAATTTTCATTTGGATCCTCCTTCAATTTTATTGGCATATGTTTATTATACGTCCCAGTTATAGTATAACCATTATTGGGCATATGTCAATAATAATTCAATATTAGCTCGCTCCTTTTAGCCTGACCCTGGTGTTGTGTGAGACAAAACCCGCCGGCCGGGCCGGCATTGATTGCTTGATAGAAAATGATTAAAAAGAGGAGAATATATAATTGACATATGACCATAATCCAATTACTATAGTAGTATAATTTGTAGGCAGTTGACCGGATTTTAAGGAGCCCAAAGGGTGTATTCTGTTAGAATTCTTTAGACGAAGAGAATCTGTTTAACTGTAAAGGTGTTGGAATATGAAAGAGAAGACAATAACCCCGTCAAAAGAAGACTATCTTTGCATGCTGCTTGAGTTATCCGAAGAAAAGCCGGAGATCCACTCCATTGATATCGCCTGTGCCTTCGGTTATTCCCGTGCAAGCGTCAGCCGTATGGTCAGGGTTCTGGGGGAAGACGGCTATATATCAAAGGATGACGGAGGCAGGATTTCCTTTACAATACGCGGCCGGGATACGGCGGAATCGGTTCGGAGGAAGCGTGACTTAATTAAGCATTATTTTTGCGAAGTGCTGGGCGTTGAGCCCTCGACGGCAGAAAAAGACGCCTGCAAAATAGAGCACTTAATCAGCAGCGAAACGGAATTGAGGTTGGCAGAACATTATTATAAGGAGGATCATATGCAAAGCTGTGAAACTTGCGGTGAATCGCATTCAAGCATTTTTATGGATCATTTCCGCAACCCGCGGAATACAGGATTTCTTGTGGACGCCGACGGAGAGGGGAAGACAGGCGATCCGGAGTGCGGAGACCATCTTGTCCTGTCGATAAAGGTGAGAGACCGAAAAATCGAAGATATCCGATTTCTGGTTTATGGTTGTTCTGCGGCCATTGCAACCAGCAGTGTGACGACGGTACTGGCTAAGGGGAAAACCCTGGAGGAAGCGTTGGCGATTACGGACAATGATGTGATGCTCGCTTTGGGAGGGCTTCCGGACAACAAAGTGCACTGCTCGCTTTTGGGCCCTGCGGCGTTGAAAAATGCAATACAGGATTTTTATAACAGGGCGGAGAACCTGAAAAAATGTCTGGCCTGTCATGATTGATGTTGTAGACAAATAATGTTACATTATACAGGAACGGATTGCTGTACAAAAATTGATGTTACTTTAGCGATGTTACTTTAGAAAGGAGAAGGGTGATGTATCAATGTGCCATGTGTCACGTACATACCTGCAGGACAGGGGAGGCTGACAGAATGCCTTCCGGCTGCCCATGCGGCGATGAGGATAGTCAAAAGGTCAAGGACCTTTATTTAATTGAAGAAAATCATAGAATTGCAGTCCAGTCGGCTCTGGTGGAATCAGAAGGTTATTGCCGGAAAACCCGGCTTGAAGAAATTATGGATTTTGCAAACAGATGCGGCTTTAAAAAACTGGGAGTCGCTTTCTGTCTGGGTTTGAGCAAAGAGGCCAATCTTCTTTGCAGAATTCTAAAACACAACTCATTTGATGTGGAGTCTGTCGTATGTAAAAGCGGCAGTATACCGAAAGAATTCCTTAACATATGTGAAAATCACAAGTTGGTTCCGGTGTCTTACGAGCCGATGTGCAATCCCATTGGGCAGGCGTATCTTCTCAACAAAGCTAAGACAGACTTGAATATCATTGTCGGACTGTGCGTCGGGCATGATTCTCTGTTTATAAAATATTCCGATGCCCCTGTTACCGTATTTGCCGCAAAGGACAGAGTTCTTGCACACAATCCTCTGGGGGCTGTGTATTTGTCGGACAGCTATTATAAGAAAAGATTATACCCTGATCCGGATTCGGAATGACAGTAGTACACAGGTGCGGCCCCATGGAATCCGGAACAGAATCCAAAACTTATTCCCTGGTGCCGTGACGCCGGCGGCAGCTCCTGCGGCATGCTCTTCCCTGGCAGTTCTGACCGCAAAATACCTCATGAGAACCACAGCTGGGACATATATATTCTCCGCTTTTGATCGCTTCCAGATTTTCGTAGCTTTCCATCCATTCCTTGCCGCAGTTTGTACATTTGACGGGGCAGATGTTCAAGGTGAAATTTCCGCCTTCGATCAAAATGGATTTTCCGTTGATCAGACTGTCTGCGATCTTTTCTCTTGCAGAAATAAGGATGCGCTGGAAAGTAGGCCTTGACACTTCCATCTTTGCGGCGCACTCTTCCTGTTCCATACCTTCCAGGTCCTTGAGGCGAATGGCCTCCAGCTCCTCGAGCTTCAGAATGTTCTTATCCACTTCCGGTAAATCCTTGTCGGAAGGGATGAAATAAGGTATGGTGGGTATATTTTCTATTTTTCTCCATTTTGTCGGTCTCGCCATGATATCATCAACTCCATAACCTAGTCTTTTACTGTAAACAGTTTATAGATTTTAACAGGACATGTCAATGGCACAATTGCATAAGAACCAGTCTCATAATGCTCTTTGGCAGCGAATATAATAAATAGTAATTGACATATGCTCATAATTCAGTATACTGATAGAGAGGGGCTGATTTGTTGATTCGCTTCCTTCGAGTCCGAGATTAAGGTAGTGCTAAGTGGTATATATCAAACAGGGGGTAAATAAAATGAAAATTGCGTTTCCCATCAGTGAAAAATCCATTGATGCGGACATTAATGATTCCTTCGGCCGTGCTCCGTATTTTCTGATCTATGATACTGTCTTGAAAGAAACCCGTTTTCTTGACCACAGGGCGGCAGCGGATCTGGGTGCCTCCGGCTTGAGAGCAGCCCAGGTGCTGGCGGATAACGGGATAAGAGCGATTATCACGCCGCAGTGCGGAGAGAATGCGGAAAAGGTTTTGCGGTATGCTGAGGTGCTTGTTTATAAACCCATTCCCGGCTCAATCCTGCAGAATATAGAAGCCTTTACCGATGACAAGCTTAGCCTGCTGGACGAATTCAAGCCGAGAAAAAACGATTGAGGATGCTACGCAGCCTTTTGTGACGAAATCACAGATGAAAGCGGATCGTTCGTATATGATGTCATTACTGAAATGATATCATTGATAGAATCTTTTGATTCGGGAGGAACACTATGTGGAAAATATTAATCGGTGCGGCCGTCGGCGGTTTGCTGGGATTCCTGTATTATAAGCTGATAGGCTGTTCGACGGGAGCCTGCCCAATCACATCCAAACCATTGAATTCTATTCTCTATGGAGCCGTAATGGGTCTTCTGTTCAGCCAGATCAGGTAAACAGTAACAGTAAAAATACGCCGAGACATTGACAAATCACCCCGAAGGTATACAAGCAGCCTGGGGTGCTTTTCTTTTCCTGTCCTGCCGATTTGATGAAAGGGGAATCCGGCCCGGCAGAAATAAGATAGTAGTAATTTAACGAAAAAAAAGTTATAATACAAGGGGAAAAAACGTAGAGGTGAAGAAATGCTAAAGACAGGAAAACTGGACAGCAGACTGCTTGAAGAAATCGTATTCAAGAATATTAAATACAAACGGCCTGAGGTGATTACCCGTCCCGGAGTTGGCGAAGACTGCGCCGTTGTAGATTTCGGATCTTATGAATGCGTATTGTCGACGGATCCGATCACAGCTGCCGTGGGAGAAATCGGAAGACTTGCCGTGCATATCTCCTGCAATGATATTGCTTCCAACGGCATTGAACCTCTGGGAATCATGCTGACCGTAATGCTGCCGGAAGGAACGACAGAACAGCAGGTAGAGGAAATCATGAAACAGGCAGGACAGACGTCAGAAGAGCTGGGCGTGGAAATCATCGGCGGACATACGGAGATTACACCCGCCGTGACAAAGCCGGTCATCGTCTCCACCGCCATCGGGAGGGGAGAGAAATGGTCATCCCAGCAGGCGGAGAACATGAAGCCCGGAGACTATATCCTGATGACAAAGAAGGCAGGCCTTGAGGGGACAGGCATTATCGCAGGAGATTTCAAGGACGAGCTTGCCGGCTTCCTGACCGATGACGAATTTGAGGAGGCGGCACAGATGCTGCAACAGGTAAGCGTTGTCAGGGAAGGTGTCATCGCAGGAAGGATCGGGACAGCCGGCATGCACGACATCACCGAAGGAGGCGTTTTGGGCGCAGTCTGGGAAATGTGCGACATAGCAAAAACAGGAGCAGAGGTCTGGGTTGACCGGATCCCGGTTGCGGAGGTCACCAAGAAGATTTGTGACCGTTTTGATATCGACTACCTTCGGCTCATATCCAGCGGAAGCATGATGATCATGGTGCACCCCGGGGTAAAGGAGCAGATGGAGCGGGAACTGAAAAGTGCGGGAATTCCCGTGGCCTGTATCGGAAAAATTTGTGAAAGAGAAGCGGGAGTCCGAATGGTCGTCGGTGATGAAAAAATTGTCATAGCACCGCCTGCAAGCGATGAATTATACAAAGTGATTTCTTAAAGCGCCAGATTGGATTTCAATGGACGGACTGGCTGGAAAAACCATTGACTTTATGTCCTTCGTTCCATTATAATGAGAGGGTGCCTTTCAGCAGCTTCGCCTGACTTGGTTTGGGTCCTGCGCAATAAGAATCTATGAACCTCGCCAGGTCCGGAAGGAAGCAGCGATAAGTGGAATCTCTTATGTGCCGCAGACAAGCCTTCTCCAATGTCCTGCGAAGCTGCTGAAGGGCATTTTCTATTCTAAAAAATCCAGAATCAGGAGATGTAACATGTATACAGCCCTATACCGCTCCTTTCGGCCGGAAACCTTTGACGGGGTGTTAGGCCAGGAACACATAGTAAAAATCTTAAAGAACCAAATCAATACAAGCACGACCGGTCATGCCTACCTTTTTTGCGGAACCAGGGGCACGGGTAAGACCTCCACTGCGAGGATACTGGCGAAAGCGATGAATTGTCTGGCTCAGGAGGGACAGAGGCCCTGCGGGGTTTGCACCAGCTGCATGAGCATCCGGGACGGCACTTTCATGGACGTCATGGAAATAGACGCCGCATCCAATAACGGAGTAGACAATATAAGAGAGCTTCGCGAAAGCGTGAAGTATCCGCCGGCGGCGGGTCGGTGCAAAGTTTACATCATCGATGAAGTTCATATGCTTTCCACTGGCGCCTTCAATGCGTTGCTGAAGACTCTGGAGGAACCCCCGGAAAACGTTATGTTCATTCTGGCAACTACTGAAGTCCAGAAGCTTCCTGCAACGATTCTTTCCAGGTGCCTCAGGCTGGATTTCAAAAGGGTGCCGGAAAAAACACTGCGTCAGGGAATGAGGGAAATCTGCGTACAGCTGGATGTTAAGATCTCTGATGCTGCATTGGGCCTGATCGCCTCCAATGCGGACGGTTCTGTACGAGACGCTCTGAGCCTTCTGGACCAGTGCATTTCCTCGGGAGAAAAAGCGGTGGCGCGTGAGAATGTCATTGAAATCCTCGGAACTGCCGGGGAGGAAATCTTTGTTGAAATGACCGATCTCGTGATCAGGCGTCAGGTTGCGGATGCGCTGATGCTCCTGGACAGAGTGATGGCGGACGGAAAGGATGTGCGCCAGTTTATGAAGGACTGGGTTTCACATTTCCGAAGCCTGCTGATGACCAAATTTATCAGAAAACCGGAAGATATTCTCAACATGTCTGCTGAAAATGTGGAACGGATCAGAAGACAAAGTGAAGAAACGGATTTATCCTATATTAATGAAAGTATAATCAAGCTTTCTCAGACCCTGTCTGATGCCAGATGGTCCACACAGCCACGGATACTGCTGGAACTCTGTATCGTCAGGATGGCAATGGATCAAAACGGGTTTTCGGCTATGCCGGCACAGGGTGGTTACAAACCGGAGAAGCCAGAAAGCCGGACGGAGAAGACAGAGAGCCGGACGGAGAAGACAGAGAGCCGGACGGAAAAAACAGAGAAAAGGAAAGGGTACCCGGAAAGCACGGCAGGAAGTACAGAGGATGTAGCCGGTATGGCTGCGGAGCCTGCAGAGCCGGAGGAGCCGGCAGGCCATGGTATCTGTTTGAATGAATTTGATCATGACAGTCTCTGGCATGCGATCTTTGAAGAGGGAGAAACCTTAAAGGGGAGTTTCAACCTGCTTCGCGTAGGGACAAAGCTCAGGGAGATCAGCGACAGCAACTTTGTTGTGGAGGCGTCCAACGAAATCACTCTGGATTATGCCGTTGAAAATGCCGCAGATCTGGAGGCGCTTATGGAAAGGTATACGGGAAAGCGGCTTCGGATGGAGTGCTGTCTCTCTGACGGCGGCAGCCGATCCGAGAGGGAAAAGACAGCTGAGGATCTTGCCAGCGAAATCGGCAGTAAATTTGGAATCCATATCGATATACAGTAGGGAGGAATTGAACAATGGGAAAAGGTATGAGAGCTGGGAAAAAACCGAGCGCAGGCGGCGGAGGCAATATGCAGAAGCAGCTCCAGCAGATGCAGATGATGCAAAGAAAAATGGAAGAAATGCAGTCGGAGCTCGAGACGAAGGAAGTTGAAGCAACTGCCGGCGGAGGTGCTGTAAGCATCACGGCCAGCGGAAAGAAGGAGATCGTCAAGGTGGTCATCAAGCCTGAGGTAGTCGATCCCGATGATGTGGAAATGCTGCAGGATCTGATCATGGTAGCTGCAAACGAAGCGTTAAGACAGATTGAGGAAATGACTCAGAGCGAGATGGGCAAGCTGACGGGAGGCCTGTCGATCCCGGGTTTGATGTAAGGAAACGATATGAAGCATTATGCAAAGCCGTTGAGCAGATTAATCGGAGAATTGTCCAAACTGCCAGGAATCGGCGGAAAAACGGCGCAGCGTCTGGCGTTCCACATTTTGTCACAGGATGACAGGGATGCCTTTGCCCTTGCGGAAGCGATTCTGGATGCAAAGAAAAACATGAAGTATTGCTCTGTCTGCGGAAACCTGACCGATGTTGATCCATGCAGCATCTGTGCCGATCCTGCCCGCGATCAGGGTGTAATCTGTGTTGTGGAAAGCCCCAGGGATGTGAGTGCTATGGAGCGGATCAAAGAATTTCAGGGGCTCTATCATGTGCTTCACGGGGCGATTTCGCCCATGGACGGAATAGGACCTGAGGACATCAATCTGAAGCAGCTCATCGTCAGGCTGCAGCAGAATGAAGTCAGGGAAGTGATCCTTGCTACCAATCCCAATATCGAAGGGGAGGCTACGGCCATGTACACAGCCCGGCTCATCAAGCCGGCAGGCATCAAGGTAACGAGGATTGCCCACGGTGTACCTGTGGGGGGAGATCTGGAATACGCGGATGAGATAACTCTGTCCAAGGCCATGGAAGGAAGACGGGAGCTTTAAGGGATCCCGGGAGAGAAAAGACAAAGGCCTACCAATGGAGACCTTTGTTTTTTGCTGTTTTCAGCAAGTAAATATATTTCGTTTTCGCTGCCATCATATCGTAGATGGCATGGTCGATTAAGTCCGGGTCTGTTACTTCGTGAAACATCCCTTCCGCCCGCTGCCAATCCGAGTGGGCGGCTTTGATCGCGTTGATGAGTTTTTCATCTTCTGTCTCCGGGTATGGGACGTTCAGAACCTGATGGTATATCTTGCTGGCCGTACTGGCTATACCGTTAAGCGGTGAGCTCACCGTCCTCACATCCTTTCGTCAAGTTCTCAATTCTATTTTATTCCCAAAAAACATAAATTATACAATGGGGGTGCAAATAATATGGAAATGAGTACGGAAATCGGGATTTTACTTGCGTATGCCCTTGGTATCTTTGCCCTTTACGTGGTGGGATATATGTTTTTGGTGCCGATCAAAATCCTGCTGCGGCTGGTGATCAACAGCGTGGCGGGAGCGATATCCATTCTGGCTATAAACTGGATCGGAGCCTACTGGGGAGTTCACATTTCCCTGAACGTTCTTTCCGCCGTAATCGTTGGCATTCTTGGGGTGCCCGGAGCCATTCTCCTGGCGGTGTATCACGCGGTCGGTCTGTAACAGAGGGTATCCCCCTGTTATTAATATCAAAAATGAGAAAACTCAGGCTTGTGATTACCAAAAGTAAGATTTTTATGTCGGTTTTTAAAAAAAACTGTCGTTGCAGTGAAATCAGGGACAAGCTTACGCGTTCAAATATGGCAGTATTCAGAAAATTGGAAACTTTACATTTTAATAATGATAAACTTGGCATAAAACTTGAATAAATCTTAAACCATTGCGTAGTAGTGTCTGCATATGAATCATAGTACTGATCAGAGCTTTTTCAGTCAGATGCGAAAGCAAAGTCTAATCATAGTTTTATGTGAGAAAAAGGAGGCAGAAATTAATGACAGAACAAGGAAGAGATGTTACAAAGAGTGAACGTACTCTGACCCGCGGTATTATGCCGTGGCACGTATCCCTGATTGCTTTGGGCGGAATTATCGGTTCCTGCTATTTTCTGGGATTAGGTCTGACCTATTCTGAGATGGGGCCCGGAGCGGTGCTGATAGCCTACGCAATCGCCGGTGTCACGATTTACGGTGTAATGCAGTCTTTTGCCGAGCTGCTGGTCAACATCCCCCGAAGAGGCTCTTTCGTATCCTACACCAGAGAATTCATGGGCGACACAGCTTCCGCCGGAATCGGCTGGGCATTCTGGGCAAACTGGGTTGCCTATGTGCCTTCGGAAGCACTTGCCACGGCAGTATTTATGAACTATTTCATTACTTTGCCCTTTGAAAACCCGGCGTGGAGTACCTTTGTCTGGGGCATCATCGCTCTGGCTCTTCTGACAGCGGTAAATCTTTATCATGTAAAATGGTTTGGCCATATCGAGTCGGTACTGGCAATCATTAAAATTTTAGCAATTTTTGTATTTGTAATCTGTGCAATCGGCATCTGGTTTGGACTGGTTGGAGGCAATCTGCATCCGTATACCGCAGAGGGCGGCTTCATCGGATCCCAGATCATCCTGGGCGGTGAAGGCTCCGTCATGGAAAAACTGTTCCCTGCCGGCGGTTTTATTATTATCACCTATATGATCTGGACACTGGTAAACTTTCAGGGTTCAGAAATCGTTGGTCTCTCAGCGGCTGAAACCCAGGACCCGACGACCAATGTTCCCCTTGCATGCAGAAGAGTTGCATTTCGTATCATATTAATCTACTTGATTCCAGTGTTTGTATTAACTCTGGTCGTTCCCTATGCCGAAGCAGGGCTGGATGAATCCATCTTTGCAGCAACGCTGGGCGCTTATGGATTAAAATGGGCGGCAGGAATGTTCACCATCGTAACTCTTGTGGCGGCTTTCAGCTGTGCAAACTCCGGTTTGTACGGTACTGTCCGCGCGCTGTACGGTTTGTCCGTTGAGGGCATGGCGCCGAAGTTCCTGTCCAATCTGAACCGCTTCAATACACCTCAGAACGCAACCATATTTACGATTATTCCCATGTGGCTGGTATTCCTGCTCGGATTTGCGTCGGATATCATGGGTCTTTGGGGTGAAAACGGACTGCCCCTCTATGCAAATCTGCTGGGTATTTCCGGCTTTACCGGAACACTGTGCTGGGTTGGCATCTGCGTATCTCAGGTTATCTTCCGGAAAAAACTGAAGGAAAGAGGCTATGATCCCAATGAGGTGCTTACAGTCAAGGCCAGATGGTATCCGGGTCTCGCTTACTTTGCAATCCTGCTTCAGATCGGAGCAATGATCCTGCTCGTATTTGAAGACGGCGGAATGCCTGTCGTTGTCATCTCGCTGATTGCTATTATATTGCCTATCGTTATCTATGCGGCACAGAAGAAACGCGGAAAGATCAGATCTGTCGTTACTCTCGGCGCTGACGAAGTAACCTTTGATGAAAAGTATCCGTTGAAAAAATAAGGCGGACTGCATCATTCAAAGCAGCAAGATAACAAGTTCACAGAAGATTTTTAATTCCCCCTGATTCATCAGGGGGAATTTTTTTGGGTTGCCGAATTCTCATTTGAAAAAACTGGAAACTTGCTATTGTTTTTTTATAATAATCATTTACAATTGTATTATGTTACTATTTTTTCAACGAATAACCATTAGTGAGGGAGGAAACGTTAATGAGTGATCTTGAAAAGCAGTCATCGGCAGCTATGCATGTTGGTGAACACGGCTTGAAAAAACATGACATTAAAGTATCAACCGTAGTTTTCATGATCTTCTGCCTCTGTGCTGCCGGAGCATACGGTATTGAGGAGATGATACCGGAAGCAGGACCCGGCATAACGCTGGTTATGCTGATCGTTCTGCCATTTATTTGGGCCGACCTTTCGGATTGATTGCTTCTGAATTGGGTTCGGTCAGACCTCAGGAAGGAGGTTACTATAAGTGGGTTCAGGAAGCTCTTGGAGAGTATTGGGGCTTCCAGGCAGGCTGGTGGAGAACAATTTCCATCTACATTGACAACTCACTATACGTCATTCTGGCAGGCAGTTACCTGGCGTCGGCGTTTGATCTGAACTTTTGGGCGGAATATGCCATAAAGGTAGCAATCATTCTCTTTTTTACCTATATCAATGTCAGAGGGATTAAAGACGTCGGTACGATATCTACAATCCTTTCGGTACTGGTCCTTGTTGCCTTTGGAATGATTGCAGTTTGCGGTTTCCTTAACTGGCAGCAAAATCCCTTCATACCTTTTACTGCAGACGGAGAAATTACGGGGACTGCCGGGATCCCGTTTATTGACTGGGTTACCTACATCGGCGCAGGTATTTCTATTGCAATATGGATGTATTGCGGTTATGAATCCATGTCGACTGTAGCCGGAGAAGTTTCAAATCCTCAGGTTATTCCCAAGGCTACATTGATTACGATTCCATTGATAGCAGCAGTTTATATTTTACCGACAGTTGCCAGTCTCGCTTCTATCGGTGACTGGGAAAACTGGGGCACTGTACCCGGTACTGTTGGTTATGCGGATGTTGTAACCACCTTCTGGGCTCCTGCTTTCGGATTATTTTTCCTGGTCGTAGCGGTTCTTGCTCAGTGCTCTATCTTAAATACATACATTGCGTCTGGCTCCAGAGGCTTCTTTGCGCTGGCAGATGACCATCTTGCGCCGCCGATTCTCGTTAAGTGTGATGATAAGCATGGTGTTCCATATATTTCCGTATGGACCATTGCAATTGTGACAATTATTCTCTGCCCTATGGAATTCACGGCAGTGATTGTGGTTGATGTGTTTATGCTTGTGGCCTCCTATGTAATGATTTTTATCTCAGCTATGGTTCTCAGAAAGAGGATTCCTGCCGTGGAATATAAGTTTATGATACCCGGCGGCTTTGGGGTTTTATGTTTGATGTGTATCCTTCCGATTATGGTAGCCATCATTGTATTCTACATAAGCGGCACGGAATACTTTATCGGCGGAATGATCGGCATTACAACCGGCCCGATCGTATATTTCATATGGAAGCGTATGTACGGCGGACTTGCCAGAAAAGATTCTGTTGCGTATCCCAACAATCCGATAACAAAACTAGCCGTCGGCGATATGAAGCGTATCTCAGCTACATTTTTTATCCTTACAGCAATGGGGGGCCTTGCATTGAAATGGCTCCCGTGGTATGAGGGGGCTACAGGCCCCGATTATTATCTCGAAACCTATGAAACGGGCATTTTCAGTAATTTCGAAGGTATGCTTAATATGATCAGGGCGGCTACCATCGTTTTTGTGATTGCAGGAGTAATTTGCGCTATCACTGCTGTGAAAGTTGAACCGAAGAAGAACAAGATTGCCAAAGCTGAGCAGTAGAAATCCAAGTTGAAATGAATCAGTTAAAGAACCAGTCAATTCCCTCTGAGTCGTCAGAGGGAATTTTTTAATGAATTACAGCAACTGCATAAGTTGAAAACAGCAAACCTGTAATTGTATATTATCTGAAAATTTTATACAATTGATTTATGACCTTATCTATGTTTTTCAGCCAATCTATTTAAGAAGGAGGAAAAGTTAATGAGCGATGTTGAAAAGCGGTCATCAGCAGCTATGGATGTTGGTGAGCACGGCTTAAAAAAACATGACATTAAAGTTTCTACTGTTGTTTTTATGATCTTCTGCCTCTGTGCTGCCGGTGCATACGGTATCGAAGAAATGATACCCGAATCGGGTCCCGGTTTAACACTGATTATGCTGATCGTGCTTCCGTTTGTCTGGAGTACTCCCCTTGGACTTGTGGCATCCGAGCTGGGTTCCGCCAGACCTCAGGAAGGCGGGTATTACAAGTGGGTCCAGGAAGCTTGCGGTGAATTCTGGGGCTTCCAGGCTGGCTGGTGGAGAACTATATCCATCTACATCGACAATACGCTTTACGTCATCCTGGCCGGAGGGTATCTGGCAAATACCTTTGATTTATCCTGGGGTGCTGAAATGGCATTCAAAATCGGAATGATTCTGGTATTTACCTATATCAATATCCGCGGCGTCAAGGATGTCGGTATCGTCAGCACCATCTTATCCATACTGGTTATTGTAGCATTTGCAATGGTCGCCATCTGCGGATTTATGAACTGGACCTCGAATCCGTTCATTCCGTTCACAGCAGACGGGGATATCATGGGAGTATCCGGAATTGCCCCTGCAGACTGGATCTATTATATCGGAATGGGTATCGCGATCGGAATGTGGATGTACTCAGGGTATGAGTCCATGTCCACCATAGCCGGTGAGGTTAAAAATCCGCAGGTTATTCCGAAGGCAACCATGATTACCGTTCCGCTTATCATGTGTGTTTACATATTCCCAACCATGGCAGGTCTTGCTTCCATGGGAGAGTGGGAAGACTGGGGAACAGAGGCGGGCTCGGTAGGTTATTCGGATGTCGTTACCACTTTCTGGGGGCCTGCATTCGGACTCTTCTTTGTGATCGTTGCCGTACTGGCTCAATGTTCGATCTATAATACTTATATTGCATCGGGATCCAGAGGTTTCTTTGCACTGGCGGACGACTATCTGGCTCCGCCGATCCTGGTGAGATGCGACAAGAAGCATGGCGTGCCTTACGTAGCTGTTCTATCTGTAGCCATCGTGAACATCATTCTCTGCCAGTTTGCCTTTACCACCGTTGTTGTTGTAGACGTATTCCTTCTGGTATCCTCCTATGTTATGATCTTCATTTCTGCGATGATTCTCAGAAAGAGGATTCCGGACGAGGAGAGGAAGTTCAAGATTCCGGGTGGGTACGGCTTCCTTACGGTGATCTGTATTGTACCCTGTATTATTGCATTCTGTTCTTTCTTCATCAACGGAACGGAGTTCTTTATGGGAGGTATGTTCGGTATCATAACCGGTCCGATCCTCTATATCATTTGGAAAAAGATGTACGGCGGACTTGCCAAAAAGGATCCGGTCAAATATCCCGTCAATCCGAAGACCGGATTGGCTATCGGGGATACCAAGAGAATTTCTTCGATTTTCTTTGGCCTTGCAGCCGTTGGCGGTTTGGCACTGCTGTGGCTCCCGTGGTTTGAGGGAGACTGGGGTCCGGAATACTACCTTGAAGAGTATGAGACCGGGTTGTTCAGCAGCTTCGAAGGCATGCTGAATGTGATCCAGATCGCAGCCATCGTTTTCTTGATTGTCGGAGTGGTCAGTGCCATCGTAGCTGTCAAGGTAGAACCGAAAAAGAACGAGCTGTCCAAAGCCGGACAGTAATCGAAAGCGGCCCTCCGAATGCATCTGAAAAATTGACATTTGACTCAATGGAGTCAAATCATATGAACGATACCGGGCGGATCTGATGCCTTTAAGCATCAGGATTCGTCCGGTTTTTTCTCATTTTTGAGCAAAAAATATCATAACCGAAATATCGGAGGAAGCCAGGATGGCCGAATTGGAATGAAGTGGTCACAGGTTGCTTTTGGCATAAATGTTGCAAAATAAAAAGGTGGTTTTATAATATACTCTGCCGCCCTGCGGTTTAGAAAGGAGTAGTCGGAGCATGGGTTTAATAGACGCAATTTTTTGATAATTTCCGAGCGATTTCTTGACAAATTCTTTGTCAAAACTTTGACAAAAAGCTTGTTGTTTCAGCAGGCCGTCGGTATAATGTATACGTATGATTTTAAGGTCCAGATGTGAAATACAGCCAGGATTTGCTTTGCTTCAAGTAGGAAAATCAGGTAAAAAATGGGATATTTTACAAGCTGGAAAGAGGAGGATTAAATTGAGCACTATATTTTTTCTAATCTTATTTCCGTTTGCAGTTGCTCTGGCTCTTTTGGTTCTCAAGACTGACGCGGCAAGAGATATTATCGTGAAGGCTGCATCCATTGTGATTGCAGCGGCATCCGTTTATCTCGCGGTGCAGTACTTCGGCTCGGGCGGAGAATATTTTGAATTTGAGAGTGAAATCATCAATTACCTGATGTTAGGGATTGAGATTTGCCTCGCTGTTCTGATCTTTTACCTGGGTATCAAGTACAAAAAGTACCTTGCTTCAGTACTTGCGGCGATTCAGACCCCGATTATTGTGTGGTTTGAACAGAGCATCGGTCACCATATTCATGTTTCAAACAATCTTTATGTTGACAGACTGTCCATCGTGATGGTACTGATTATCGGCATCATCGGTACGTTGATCTGCTGGTATTCCATCGGCTATATGAAAGACTTCCAGCATCACCACCACGGGGAGAAGGACAGAAGACCCTGGTTCTTTTTCCTGTTGTTCCTGTTCCTTGCTGCAATGTTCGGAATCGTGGTATCCAACAATCTGATATGGCTGTATTTCTTCTGGGAGATCACCACGCTGTGTTCCTTCTTCCTGATCGGCTTTACAAAGACAAAGGAAGCGATCAACAATTCATTCAGAGCGCTGATCATGAACCTGTTCGGAGGGTTTGGATTTGTACTTGCTATTGTTGTTCTTGGCAAGTTCTATGGAATTCTCGAACTGAATCAGATGCTGGCAATGGGAATGATGGGTATCAGCGTTGTGCTTCCCACGGCCCTGCTCGCATTTGCAGGAATCACGAAAGCAGCCCAGATGCCGTTCAACAGCTGGCTGCTGGGTGCGATGGTAGCGCCGACACCGACGTCCGCCCTGCTGCATTCCTCCACAATGGTAAAGGCGGGTGTGTTCCTGGTCGTCAAGCTTTCACCGGTTCTTGGTTGGAATTTGGCCGGTATTATGGTGATGCTGATCGGAGGGATCACATTCCTCATGGCATCCTTCGCGGCAATTTCACAGAGCAATGCAAAACGAGTGCTTGCCTATTCAACCGTAGCAAACCTGGGACTGATCGTTGCCTGCGGAGGCATCGGAACCTACGCAGCCGTCTGGGCGGCAATCATGCTGATTATATTCCATGCGGTTACCAAGTCGCTGCTGTTCCTTTGCGTCGGTACTGCAGAGCATAATATCGGAAGCAGGGATATCGAGGATATGGACGGACTGTTTGGCAGAATGCCGAAGCTGGCTGCCTTCATGATCGTCGGTATCGCAGGAATGTTCCTTGCCCCGATGGGAATGCTGATTTCAAAATGGGCAGCAATGAAAGCATTTATCGATTCCGGGAATGTGCTGCTCGTCATGTTTATCATATTCGGAAGCGCTGCGACGCTGTTCTACTGGACAAAGTGGATGGGCAAGATGGTTGCCATCATGGCAAAGAGAGAAAACATCCAGCAGCGTGTACACAAGGAAGAATGGATGGTGCTGACATCCCTGACGGTCCTAACCGTGATAATTTGTCTTTTCTTCCCGGTGATGTCAACTTTCCTGGTCGTACCGTATCTCGAGTCGATTTACGCGAGCGTTGCGGCGCTGGCTTTGTCCTCCGGGAATATGTACATCATGTCGGCCATGCTGGCGCTGGTTGTTCTGCTGCCTCTGATGTTCTACGGAAAGACCAGCAAAAAGATCGTTCCGATCTATATGGCAGGCGCCAACCTGGGAGATGACCTGACCTTCAGAAACTCCATGCAGCAGCCGACGGCCGTATCCCTGAGAAACTGGTATATGGAAGGATACTTTGCTGAAAAACGAATGAACGCGATCGGCGTAATCGCCACAGTGCTGGTACTCGCCGCCGTATTCTCTATCTTATTAGGGGGGGTGCTGTAAATGAATTTAACAATAATTATTATCGACATCGCAGCATATCTTATCCTTGCACCGATCGCCGGAGGCTTGCTGGCCGGTATCGACAGAAAGATTTCTGCCAGAATGCAGGGCCGGGTCGGACCTCCGATCCTCCAGCCGTTCTATGATTTCTTCAAGCTGCTGGAAAAGGAACCGATTACGGTGAATAAGGTTCAGGACTTTTATGTCATGTGCTTTTTGATCTTCATCATCATCACCGGATGCTTCTTCGTCGCGGGAGGAGACCTGCTGCTGATCATCTTTACATTGACGCTGGCAAGCATCTTCCTGGTTGTAGCTGCGTTTTCGTCAAATTCTCCCTATGCCCAGATCGGTGCGGAAAGAGAATTGCTTCAGATGATGGCGTACGAACCCATGATTTTGATTACAGCGGTTGGATTTTATATTGTAAACGGCAGCTTCAATATTTCGGATATTATCCATTCCGAGGTAATGGCGATTCAGTATCTGCCGGGTATATTTCTCGGGTTTGTGTTCATACTGACCATTAAGCTGAGAAAATCACCTTTTGATCTGAGCATGTCGCATCATGCGCATCAGGAGCTGGTTAAGGGTCTGACTACGGAGTTCTCCGGAAAGACCATGGCAATGATCGAAGCCGCGCACTGGTATGAAAACGTCTTCCTGCTCGGTTTTGTCTACCTGTTCTTTGTAAATACAGTTTCATGGAGCCCGGTACTGGCAGTTATTGTTTGCGTGGTTACCTACTTTATAGAAATTCTGATCGATAATAGCTATGCAAGAATGAAGTGGCAGTTTGCAATAAACGCTTCCTGGATCGTGGCGATCACTCTGGGATTCGTGAACTTGCTTGTGCTGTACTTCATGCGTTAGGAGGTGTAATCAATGTCATATGTAACAAAGTCCCCGTGGGTCATCCACTATGACGGTTCAAGCTGTAACGGATGTGACATAGAAGTATTGGCATGCCTTACACCTATGTACGATGTGGAGCGTTTCGGCATTATCAATACCGGTAATCCGAAGCATGCGGATATATTTCTTGTTACAGGTTCTGTCAACGAGCAGAACATCAATGTTGTAAAGCAAATATACGAACAGATGCCCGAACCGAAGGTTGTCGTGGCAATCGGCATCTGTGCGACCTCAGGCGGAATTTTCAAGGAATGCTATAATATCATGGGCGGAATTGACACCGTTATTCCGGTGGACGTTTATGTACCCGGGTGTGCGGCCAGGCCTGAGGCCATCATTGACGGCGTAGTAAAGGGTCTCGGCGTACTGGCTGAGAAGCGTGCGGCCATGGATAAAAAGCCGGCAGCCGAAGCCAAGGCCGAGGCAGAAGCTGATTCCAGAGCGGCAGCAAAGGCTGAAGCCGAAGGGAATGCTGCAGCGCAGGCGGAGGCAGAAGCAACAGCAGCAGCGATCAAAGAAAAGGAGGAGGCTTAAAAATGAGTGAACAGTGGAAGATTCAAAACTTCATTTCCATTGAGCCTGCCCAATTGATAGAAAAGGTACAGGACTTTAAGGCAGAAGGCTACCGTCTCGGTCAGGCACACTGCACGAAGGTTTCTGAGGGATTTGAACTGACTTATTCCTTTGACAAGGATCATGTCCTGACGAACCTGAGAGTTGTTATTCCCGAGGAAGAAGAAATCATGAGCATTACCGGCGTTTACTGGGCTGCATTCATCTATGAAAATGAAATGCAGGATCTGTTCGGTGTGAAGTTCAAACATATGGCTCTCAATTATGGCGGCCACTTCTTCAAGGTTTCACAGCCGACGCCGTGGAACCCAAAAGACTGAGTACGACAAAAATCTACGAATCATAGATTCGTGATTTTCTAGCATAAATTCTGTCAACGGCGCGAAAGAGCCGGACAGAATGTTAAAAGGAAGGTAGATTGAGAAATGGGTAAAAGAACTATTATTCCTTTCGGACCGCAGCATCCTGTTCTCCCTGAGCCGGTGCATCTCGACCTGGTAATCGAAGATGAAAAGGTAGTGGAAGCGATTCCTTCCATCGGATTTATTCACAGAGGACTAGAAAAGCTGGTGGAAAAAAAGGAGTATACGGAATTAGTATACGTTATCGAAAGAATCTGTGGTATTTGCAGCTTCGGACACGGCTGGGGATACTGCCACACGGTGGAAGGCCTCATGAACATCGAGGTCCCGGAGAGAGCCGAATATCTGAGAACAATCTGGCATGAGCTTTCCAGAATACACAGTCATTTGCTGTGGCTGGGACTGCTGGCAGACGGATTTGGCTTTGAGAGCCTGTTCATGCACTGCTGGAGATTGAGAGAAAGCGTACTGGACTTATTTGAAAAGACCACAGGCGGAAGGGTGATCTTCTCCGTATGTAAGGTCGGCGGAGTAAGAAAAGACGTTGATAAGGAAACATTGGATGGAATGGTTAAGGTTCTGAGAGGAATGGAGAAGGAGCTGAAGGAGCTGACCGACACATTCCTGCAGGATTATTCCGTCAAGAACAGACTGGTCGGAGTCGGTTACCTTTCTGAACAGGATGCCATCGATCTCTGTACCGTAGGTCCAATGGCAAGAGCATCCGGATTGAGGCAGGACATCAGACTTACCGGAAACGGTGTATATGACAAGCTCGATTTTGAACCTTGCGTGGAAACCGGCGGAGACTGTTATGCGAGAACCGCGGTCAGAATCAGAGAGGTTTATCAGTCCATTGATTTGATTGCAAAAGCTGTGGAGCTGATTCCCGACGGGGAAATCGCTATGCAGGTTAAGGGGAATGCCCCGAAAGGCGAATTTATCGCAAGGCTGGAACAGCCGAGAGGCGAAGCGTACTATTATTCAAAGGGTGCGGATTCCAAGTTCCTGGAAAGAATCAGAGTCAGGACGCCTACCAACATGAACATTCCCGCCATGGTGAAATGCCTGCAGGGCTGTGATCTGGCAGACGTTCCGATGATCATACTGACAATTGACCCATGTATCAGCTGTACGGAAAGGTAGGTGAGAGAATATGCAAGCATTAAAATTAGGTAAATTGGTCATAAGAAGCTTGTTTAAAAAGCCGGCGACTCTCATGTACCCGGTGATTCCGAGGGAGTGGCAGGAACGAACCAGAGGCCACATCGACAACAAGATTGAAGACTGCATCTACTGCGGGATCTGTCAGAAAAAGTGCCCGACCAACGCGTTGGAGGTTGACAGAGCAAAAAGAACCTGGGTCATTCACAGAATGCAGTGCATCCAGTGCAGCTGCTGCGTAGAGGTATGCCCCAAGAAATGCTTGACGAACGAGAATACATACACGACGCCAAGCACGGAAAAAGTGGTTGATGTTTATGTGGGACCCGCTCCGGAACCGAAGCCTGCAGTAAAGGCTGAGCCGAAACCTGAAGTCAAGGCTGAGGAAAACCCGGAAGCAAAGGAAAAAGCTGAATAATGCATGAATTTCCAATTACACAACAAATAATCAAACTGGCCGAGAAGCACGCAACCGAGTTGGGTGCTTCTCGAATAAAATCAATAAAGCTGGTGGTCGGCGACTATTCCGGTTTTGTCGGCGATTCCATCCAGATGTATTTTGACGTGATCTCAAAAGGGACCCTCTGCGAAGGTGCGGTCATCGAGATCGAGCACATAAAGCCGAAGATGAAATGTACCGGCTGCAATGAATTATTCGAACGGCAATTCCTCTCTTTTTCCTGCCCGAAGTGCGGGTCGGACGGAGAGCCGACAGAGATCGGGAAGGAATTTTATATTGAGTCGATAGAAATTGAAAGGTAGTCGGCTATTGGCTATGTTAAATCCGTTCACGATTTTGATATTTTAATTAACTCACCTCATAATTTTTAGTGCGCCAAAATGCGGCGGAACGCATTATTGGCTGAGATTGCTTTACAATCTACTAAAAATTTTACTCGGTTCGGTTGAAAATATTGCAAAATCGCTTAAGGCTTTTCCTTGCCAATGGCCTCCTCCCTAGAGTTAATTAACCGAACATAAGTGCCCCGTGCCGTGGAACACACCTGTCGCGGGATTAATGTGGAGGAGAATTATGCATGACGTTTTGAAAGTAAACATGATGGCCGACATCCACAGCGAGAACGACCATATCGCCGCCCATACCAATGAGGATCTCAGCCATCGGCAGATTTATGTGATCAACGTGATGGGGGCGCCCGGCGTCGGAAAGACCACCGCGCTGAAAAATATAATCAAGAATTTACAAGGCCTGAAGCCTTATGTCATAGAAGGAGATATCGAATCAGATCTCGATACCAGGGATCTGCGGGGGCTCGGAATCGACACGTTCCAGATCAACACCTTCGGAGCCTGCCATCTCGATGCGCCTATGGTTCATAACATGGTACAAAACATGAAATTCGAGGAAAAGGGCGTTCTGTTCATCGAAAATATTGGAAATCTTGTCTGCCCGGCGGAATTCAGCATCGGAGAACATTGTAAGATGCTCATCTCAACGGTGACCGAGGGCAGCGACAAACCCTACAAATACCCACTTGCTTTTGAAAAGGCCGACGCGATCATTCTGAACAAGGTGGATCTGATCCCTTATCTGGATTTTGACGAGGAATTTTTCATGAAGGGAGTTCGCGCCATCAACAAGGAAGTGCCTGTGTTTAAAGTATCTGGAAAAACCGGAGAGGGCTTTGCAGAGGTAGCAGCATGGATCAAGGAAAGGGCGGAAGCGGTAAAAGCTGTTCCTCACCACCACCATCACGGTGAGGGCAATCAAGAAAACCACAACAATGACCATGATCACAGTCATGATTAAACCCGGAGGATATCCATGTCCGGCAGGAAAACAGTGAAAATAAAAATATGGGGAATCGTTCAGGGGGTCGGGTTCCGGCCCTTTGTTGTTAAGCTGGCAGACCGTCTCGATATGAAAGGAGAAGTCCTCAACATCGGCGGTCTTGTCGACGTTGTCCTGACCGATACCCCTGAAAGAATAGAGGCATTTATTGCAGCGCTGAAAAAGGAGAAGCCGGCTCCAGCGGAAATCGTTCACATCAGGACCGAGGTGCTGGAACTCCGCGAGTTTGACAGCTTTATCATTCTGGACAGCGATGAAGGTGACGACGAAGCAGCCATGATCCCGGCAGACCTTTCCATTTGCCCGGACTGCCTGGCGGAGCTTCAGGATCCCGGGAACCCGAGGTACATGCATCCGTTCATCAGCTGTATGGCATGCGGGCCGCGATACACCATCATCGACAGGATCCCTTATGACCGCGGCAACACGGCCATGATCGATTTTCCCATGTGCGATTTCTGCCGAGGGGAATATACGGACCGTCTGGACCGGCGCTACCATGCCCAAACCATTTCCTGCCATGACTGCGGCCCGATGCTGGAATACCGGACCTCAGACAGAGAGGACGGGTGCAGAGAGGCTGCGTCAGTTGGTGTCATCGGATTGGAAGCAGATGATAAAATTATGGAGCGGTCTGTTACTCCGGTGGCCTGGGCTGCAATGCACATTCATACGGGGAAAATCATCGCATTAAAGGGTGTCGGCGGATATCACTTTGTCTGCAGCCCCTTCCGGGAAAATACGGTAAAAGATCTCCGCCGCCTGAAGATCAGAGAGGAAAAACCCTTTGCCGTCATGTTCCGGGATATGGAGCAAATCAAGGCATACTGCCATGTTAGCTGCGAGGAAGAGGCGCTGATTCAGTCCAACGCAAGACCTATCGTTCTGCTGGAACGCAAAAAGGCGATAGATGCTTTCAATAAGAAACAGAAAAATATCTGTGAAGAGGTATATAAAACAAGCCGATATATCGGCGCCTTTCTGCCGAGTATGGGCGTGCAGTTCATGCTGACCGAACTTTGCGGCCCCCTGATCATGACCAGCGCGAACCTTTCCGACATGCCCATTATCAAGGATGAAGATGAAATGTTCGAGCTGCAGGACAAGCTGGAATTTGAGGCGGACGGGGAAAAGCTTTTATCGGCGGTCTTTTACAATGAAAGAAAAATCCGAATACGTCTGGACGATTCGGTCGCCAGAGTAATCGACGGACAGCCTCAGATGATCCGGCGATCCAAGGGTTATGCCCCTGTTCCATTGTATATTAACAATAGGCTGACGAAGCAGGATACCGTCTTTGCGACGGGTGGACAACTGAAGGCGTCCTTTTCTCTGAGCAAAGGGCCCTTCGCCTATGTCAGCCAGTATTTCGGCGCTCTTGACAGCATGGAGGCAGGCAGGATCTATCAGAAAAATGTGGAACGGATGGCGGAGCTTTTCCGTATCCGGCCGAAGCTTGTTGTCAGTGATCTCCATCCGCTGTACTTCACGACGCAGTACGCGGAGCAATATGCAGAGGATCACGGGATTGAACTGCTGAAGGTTCAGCATCACCATGCCCATGTGGCTTCAGTGGTAGCGGAACATGATCTGCAGGGCGCGGTCATCGGCGTCAGCTTCGACGGCACAGGATACGGGACCGACGGTGCGATCTGGGGAGGGGAATTCCTGATCTGTGAGAATACGGATTTCCGCCGCGAGGGGCACCTGGAATATGTCAGCATGCTCGGCGGCGATTCCTCTATTAAGGAGGGATGGAAATCGGCCTTGAGCTACGTATATCATTACAGAAAGCAGGACGAGGGCCGAAGCGTTCCCTTTGGTCTGAGTGAACCGGAAGATTCCCGGTGGACTATGGTGAAAGCCGGCCTTGATCATAATATCAATACCATCAAAAGCTCCAGCATGGGACGGCTGTTTGACGCGGTGGCCGCTTATACGGGGATCCATGATTATAACCGTTATGAGGGCGAGTGTGCCAGTATGCTGGAAAATGCGGCGGCGGAAGCCCTTCTGGAAGGTCTTGAGCCGCTTGATATGACCTTTGAAATGACCGGGAACACAATTTCCGCGGCTGCCGTATTCCGCCGTGCGGAGCGGGCGATGTCAGAAGGGATCGACAGAAGACGGATCGCGCTTGGCTTCCATTATGCCGTTGCGGATATGATTCTCGCGGTCTGCAGCAGGATTCGCAGCCGGGAAGGTCTTAAAACGGTTGCTCTGACAGGCGGTGTGTTTCAAAATAAAATCCTGATGGAGAGGACGCTTGATTTATTGAGAATCAACGGATTTCGGCCGTATTACAACGTATCGGTAGGGCCGAACGACGGGGGAATCTGTCTGGGGCAGAATTACATCGGAATGAAATATTTGACGAGAAAACTGCATAATGTTACTATCAAAGATAGACCCGAAGAATAAACGGTCAATAACAAGGAGAAAGAGAAATATGTGTATTGCAATACCCGGAAAGATTATATCCATAGATTCACCCAGGGCAAAGGTGGATTTCAACGGGAACGTTGTTGAAGTCAATATAGGCCTGATCGACCCGGAAGTAGGCGATTATGTGCTCGTTCACGCGGGCTGTGCCATCGAGGTCATGTCAAATGACAAGGCGCTGGAATTGATAGAGCTGTTTCAGGAGCTGGAGGAGCTGGCGTAAGAGATGATGAACGTGGAACAGATAATCGAAGAACTGAGGGAGTATGACGGGCCGGAAGTAAAAATCATGGAGGTCTGCGGTACTCATACCGCAAGTATTTTCAAAAGCGGAGTCAGAAGCCTGATATCACCGAAAATCAGGCTAATATCGGGACCGGGCTGCCCTGTATGCGTCACGCCGGCGGCATATATCGACCGGTGTGTCGGTTATTCCCTGAAGGACAACCATGTGCTGGTCACCTTTGGTGATATGATGAAGGTACCGGGCCTTTCCGGAAGCCTTTCTCAGGCGAAAGGGGACGGCGCGAGGGTTGAACTGATGTATTCCCCTTTGGAGATCGTAGAGAAGGCAAGAAAGAACCCCGGTGACACGTATGTGATTGCAGGGGTGGGCTTCGAAACGACGGTTCCTGCCTATGCGCTGACCATTGAGGAAGCCGCCCGTCAGGGCGTTGAAAATATCAGGCTGCTTACTGCCTTGAAAACAGTAATGCCTGCATTGAAGTGGATCTGTGAAAATGAGGGCGGGATAGACGGCTATTTGTGTCCGGGCCATGTCAGCGTGATCATCGGAAGCTCCGCCTATGAGGAGCTTGCAGAACAATACAGGAAGCCTTTTGCAGTCGCCGGCTTTGAACCGGAGCACATTTTGGCCGGGATTTATGATATCGTTAAACAGCTTGGGCATAAACATGACACCGAGGTTCACAACCTGTACAAAAACGCGGTAAAGGCTGAGGGAAATAGAAAGGCCCGGGAGATCATCGGCCGTTATTTCGAGCCCGGCAGCGCCATGTGGAGAGGCCTGGGAATAATCCCCGATTCGGGGCTTTATCTCAGACCCGAATACGAGTCCTATGACGCCGGAAGCAGGGGCTTGGATCAGGACATCGAACTTCCGGCTTCCTGCCGGTGCGGGGACGTGATCATCGGGAGGATCAATCCTAACCAATGCCCGATGTTCGGCATGTCCTGCAATCCTATGAATCCATACGGACCCTGCATGGTTTCCACAGAAGGAGCCTGCGGGATCTGGTACCGGAATATTTAAAACTCTGCCGGTTGTTTGAAGGCGCCGGACAGAATGTCAGGAGAGTATATATGAGGATAAACATGTCTCACGGCAGCGGCGGAAAAGCCTCTGCGGAGTTGATGCGGGATATTTTCGGAAAGCATTTTTCCAATGACGTGCTGAACAAGATGGAAGATGCTGCCGTTCTGGAGCTATCCGGCAGAATCGCCTTCAGCACCGATTCCTTCGTCATAACACCGGTGATATTCAAGGGCGGGGATATCGGAAAGCTGGCGGTATGCGGCACAGTGAACGATCTGCTCATGATGGGGGCGGAGCCGAAATACATCACGGCTGGATATATCCTCGAGGAGGGCCTGGAAATCGATCTTCTGGAACAGGTTGTCGCATCCATGGCGAAAAATGCTGCGGAAGCAGGAGTCCGGATTGTAGCGGGCGACACGAAGGTTGTGGAAGGCAAGGGCGGCTTGTATATCAACACTTCCGGTATCGGCGTCATTCCTGAGGGAAGAGATATCAGCGCCGGGAACTGCAAAGAGGGGGACGTGATTCTTGTTTCGGGGAATCTGGGAGATCATCACGCCTGTATCCTGAGTGCCAGAATGGAGATAGAAAACAATATCAAAAGCGATTGTGCCTATCTTAATCCTTTGGTGAACAGCCTGTTTGAAAACGGAATTCAGGTGAGAGCCATGAGAGACGTAACCCGTGGAGGTCTGGGTACGGTGCTCAATGAGATTGCCGAGTCGTCACGGTGCCGGATTGAAATAAAAGAGGGAGCTCTGCCGGTCCATCCCGAGGTGCAAGGCTTCTGTGAGATCTTGGGGCTGGATCCGATCTACATGGCAAACGAAGGAAAATTGATCGCAGTGGTCGCTTCCGAAGATGCAGATAAAGCGCTGGAAGCCATGAGAAAGACCGATACCGGGAAGGATGCGGCAATTATCGCGGAAGTTGTTTCCGGCAAAGGTGTCGTCATGAAAACCAGACTTGGCGGAAGCCGGGTTGTGGATGTGCTCTATGGTGAAGGTCTGCCGCGGATCTGCTGAAAATCCAAGCTTTGTCCAGCGCGGATGCGGGCGCGGTAATCCCGCGGGGTGTAGCCGGTCATAGCGTGAAACTGCTTTGAAAAATAGCTGTGGCTGGAAAAACCGCAGCTCAATCCCACTTCAATAATCGGCAGGTCGGAGCAGGCCAAAAGCTCCGAAGCAGCTTTAATACGTCTTTGCAGCAGGTATTTCATGGGGCTTATTTTCAGCAGCTGCATAAAGATGCGTTCGCATTCCCGGGGAGAAATGCTGACGGCATCAGACAGCGATTGCAGCGTTACCGGCTGTCCATAGGTTGCATCAATCCATTTTATCATCAGCTTCAGTCTTTCTTCCCCTTGGGAGGATGAACGGAACAGGGAACGGTTTCCGCTGTTATGACCGGCTAAAGAGAGTACAATTTGGGAAAGTGCGTGACGAAGGGAAAATTCGTAGCCGAACGGCTCTTCCGCACAGGACGAAAAGGCCTCTTCGAATGCGTTGAAAACAGGCTCCTGCCAGCTTTCGGACCGTTGGAGCATAAGCGCGTGGGGGCCGTTCTCCATCAGGGGCCGGACATATTTTATATCGAAGGCACTGCCTGCAGTTCCGTAAATAACGGACGGTTCAAAGACCAGAGAACGGTAGCGGCATGGATCATCCGTCATACAGCGCACACTGTGCAGTTTATCTGCGGTGAGGAAATATCCCTCGCCGCTTTTTAAATGAAATTCATTGCCGGCCAGTGAAACCGATATTTCACCGCTTTCTACCACCAGGAGCTCGAATTCATGGTGCCAGTGGGGAGGCACCTGAGAGCCTATGTAATCGTGCACATCTCCGGTATACGCGCAGCAGGAAAGCAAAGAGGCGCCCGGCGGCTGCCGTTCCATCCCGTTGCTTGCGATCTCCAATGAACACATGGAAATAATCATAAACGCATCCTCTTCAATCTGTCGCTTTTGTTATAATATATGACGATTTTTTGAAAGAATCAAGAAAAAAGATGCGATATAATCACATTAAGTGAGAAACGGAAATTTTTAACCGGAGAGAACCTGGCAAAGATTTGTCCCTTCCGGTTAAATGTGAAATCCCAAGTGATGAAGGAGGCTGATTATGTTAGAACACGTAGCGATTTGGACAAGAAATTTGGAGGAGATGAGGGACTTCTACTGCTCTTTCTTCAATGGGCAGGCAGGTGAGAAATACCAGAGCAATTCGGAATTTAATGCTCCTTTTGAGTCGTATTTTCTTGGATTTGGAACCGGGTGCCGTCTCGAGCTGATGAAGATGCCGACCATTCCGGACGGAATAAATGCGAATGGACACGAAGCCATCGGAATTACCCATATTGCTTTTTCCGTGGAAACAAGAGGGGAAGTGGATGCCCTGGCACAGCAGGCACACGCCGACGGATATCCGGTGATTCTTGAGCCTCACGAAACAGGTGACGGATACTACGAACTGTGCATACTGGATCCGGACGGAAATCGTGTGGAGATTACTGTTTTACCCGAGTCTGAATAAGAGGAATAATCGGAATAAAGGGGGCTCGGGTTATTGCAGCAAAAAGCCGCACCTGAGTGCGGCTGCTGATATAATATTTGTAATATTCCGGAATACAAACTCCAATCCTGTTCTGGCATTACTTTCTTTCCAAAAGCGGTGAGTACCTCAGATGAGGCTGAACACATTTATAGGCAGGCCGCATGATCTTTCCTCCGGCCACCAGTTCCTCGATTCTGTGTGCGCACCATCCCGACAGCCTTGCACAGGCAAAGACCGGAGTGGCAATATCGATGGGGATATTGAGAGCATTGTAGACAAAACCCGAATACAGGTCTACATTGGCCGGTATCGGCTTCTTCGTTCCTTTGACCTCCATAAACAGATATGGCGCACGGTTTTCAATGAAATCGTAAAGCATGAAGTCGTCCATGAGCCCCTTGTCCTCGGCAAGCTTGCGGGCCATTTTCTTCAGCAGGGTCGCTCTCGGGTCGGAAACAGTGTAGACCGCATGTCCCAGGCCGTAGATCAAACCGGAGCCGTCGTTTGCCTGGCCGTTGAGGATCTTGACCAGGTATTTCTCAACCTCGCTATAATTGGTAATATCCTTTACGTTTTCCTTGATGTCGGCCATCATTTGCAGAACCTCCACATTTGCACCGCCGTGTTTCGGTCCTTTCAGGGAGCCGACTGCCGCAGCGATGGCAGAATATGTGTCTGTTGCTGTGGAAGAGACCACATGGATGGTAAAGGAGGAATTGTTTCCTCCGCCGTGCTCTGCATGCAGGATCATGGAAATATCAAGCAGTTTTGCCTCCAGTTCGGTGTACTCGCCGGTTGGGCGGATCAGCCGCAGGATGTTTTCGGCAGTGCTCAGACCCGGATCGGGGTAGTGAAGGTGCAGGCTTTCATTGTCATAATAAGATCTTTTAGCCTGGTATCCGTATGCGATCAGAGATGGGAAATATCCGATCAGGTTGATGGACTGGCGCAGCACATTGTGAACAGAAACATCATCGGGATTTTCATCATAGGAATATAAAGCCAGTACGCTTCGCGCCAGCTTATTCATGACATTTTTACTTGGAGCGGTCAGGATCATGTCCCTTGGAAAACCGAGGGGCAGTTCCCGTTTCATACCGACAACCCTTTTAAATTCCGCCAGTTGTTTTTCACTGGGCAGCTGGCCGAAAAGGAGCAGATAACTGGTTTCTTCATAACCGAACCGATTGTCGGCAAGACAATTGTTTACGATGTCTTCCACATCGATTCCCCGATAGTACAGCTTTCCGTCTATTGCGACTTTTTCGTTATTTTCATTGACATCGTAGCCCTGTACGTCGCCGATTTTGGTAAGACCAACCACAACTCCGGCCCCGTTGGCGTCTCTCAAACCGCGCTTCACATCGTATTTTCCGTATAGAGATCCGTCGATTGCATTATTGCTGACGAGATGTTCCGTCATCGACTGCAGGAAGGTTTTTTCCAATTGCTGATTCGCTGCGATCTCAGAGGGATTTGTGACCAGAACGGTTTCGTTGTAGTTGTTGTTTTTTGTACTTTTGTTTTCTTTCAAGAGATACACCTCCCGCCGATTAGCCTTTCCAAAGTTAGAATTTTCAGTTAAATGAAAAGTGATACTGCTTTATACATACAGCATCACCAATGAGCAACACAAATATTAGCACCAGTTTCCGATCCACCGCCTTGCGGAACAATGAACTTCTGAATGAGTTCGCCAACAATTTGTTTTACAAATTGGACGAGCAAATAACTGTATTAACAAATTATAATACAAACAGAAATAAAAGACAAGATGCTTCCATGAAAATTTTTACACCACAGGAACAAATGTTCTTTTCTATATTGTAATGGAAAACCGTATATGTTATACTAGTTGCAATGGCTTAAAAGAGTATAAAATGTCAAGAATGAAAACAGGCAAATGGTATACTAAGAATTTGCCGGCAGATCCAGGCTGCCCGGCGGACAAAGAATAATAAAAACAGGACGGTTAAGCAAAATGGATCGATTCAAATTGATTTCAGATTATAAAATGATGGGAGATCAGCCTCAGGCGGTGGAACAGCTCGCCGAAGGAATTCTGGACGGGGAAAAGTACCAGACACTTCTGGGCGTCACCGGCTCGGGAAAAACCTTCACCATGGCCAACGTCATCGAGCGGGTGCAGCGGCCGACTCTTGTCATTTCCCACAATAAGACCCTGGCTGCCCAGCTCTGCGGCGAGTTCAAGGAGTTTTTCCCGGAAAACGCGGTGGAGTACTTTGTCAGCTATTACGACTACTATCAGCCGGAAGCATATGTGCCTTCCACGGATACCTATATCGAAAAGGACTCCGATATCAACGATGAAATAGAAAAACTGCGCCACTCGGCAACGGCTGCGCTGGCGGAACGGCGGGACGTGATCATTGTCGCCAGCGTGTCCTGCATCTATGGGCTGGGCAGCCCGGTGGACTATGAGAATCAGGTGCTGTCCCTGCGGCCCGGCATGGAAAAAAACCGCCATGACATTCTGAGAAAGCTCATCGACATCCAGTATAACAGGAACGACCTGGGGTTTGAACGGGGATCCTTCCGGGTGCGAGGCGATATCATCGATATCTTTCCCGCCGGAGCGGATCATGCGGTCCGGGTGGAGCTGTTCGGAGACGAAATCGAAGTGATCAAGGAAATCAATCCTGTTACCGGTGAAATTAACGGAATCCGCAGCCACGTTTCCATCTTTCCCGCATCCCACTATGTTACGTCGAAGGAAAATATGGAACGGGCGGTCGTATCCATCGAAGAAGAGCTGGAGGAGCGCATCAAATGGTTCAAGGACCGGGGAAAGCTCATTGAAGCCCAGCGTATCGAGCAGCGGACCCGCTACGATCTGGAACTGCTGAGAGAGGTGGGAAGCTGCAAAGGAATTGAAAACTATTCCAGACACATCAACGGGCTGCCGCCCGGTTGCCGGCCCTATACACTCATCGACTACTTCCCGAAGGACTTTCTCATCATCATCGACGAATCCCATGTCATGATCCCGCAGCTGAGAGGCATGTACGCAGGAGACCGTTCGCGAAAGAGTTCTCTGGTGGAATACGGCTTCCGACTGCCGTCCGCCCTTGACAACCGGCCTCTGGAATTCAAGGAGTTTGAGGAGCTGATAAAGCAGATCGTCTACGTCAGCGCTACCCCTGCGGCTTACGAAAGAGAGCAGAGCAGCGGCGTCGTGGCACAGCAGGTCATCCGGCCCACAGGGCTGCTGGACCCGAAGATCGAGGTCAGAAAGACGGAAGGCCAGATCGACGACCTCATCGGCGAGATCAACAAGGTGACGGAGCGGGGAGAAAAGGTCCTCGTCACCACGCTTACCAAAAAGATGTCGGAAAGCTTGACGGATTATCTGAAAAATGTCGGAATCAAGGTAAGGTATCTTCACTCGGAGATCGAAACGCTGGAACGGATGGAGATCCTCAGGGATCTGCGGCTCGGCGTTTTCGACGTGCTGGTGGGGATCAATCTTTTGAGAGAGGGTCTCGACTTGCCTGAGGTTTCCCTGGTGGCCATTCTGGATGCGGATAAACAGGGTTTTCTTAGAACCGAAACCTCCCTGATCCAGACCATAGGCAGAGCTGCACGAAATGTTCACGGGAAGGTCATCATGTATGCCGACGGGATCAGCGAAGCCATGGAAAAGGCTATCTCGGAGACAGAGCGCAGAAGAAAAATACAACAGGAATATAACGAAGCCAACGGCATCACGCCGAAGACCATAGAAAAGGCGGTTCGTGCGGTCATCGAAGCCACCAGAGTGGCGGAGGAAAGCGATGAATCCTATCAGGGTAAAAGTCCTCTGGAACTGACCAAAAAAGAACTGACTGACTATATCAAAAAGATGGAAAAAGAAATGAAGGAAGCTGCTGCTAGTCTGCAGTTTGAACGTGCGGCTGAGCTAAGAGACAGAATTTTTGAATTCAAGCTGCGCCTCTGATTTCCGGGGAGGCATTCATTTCGAAAGCATGGAGGAACAGATGACAAAAGACATAATCGTAAAAGGTGCCAACGAGCACAATTTAAAAAATATAGATGTTGTGATACCCAGAGACAAAATGGTAGTGCTTACCGGTCTCTCCGGATCGGGCAAGTCTTCCCTGGCCTTTGACACCATTTATGCGGAGGGACAGCGAAGATATATGGAGAGCCTGTCTTCCTACGCGCGACAGTTTCTGGGACAGATGGAAAAGCCCGATGTGGAATACATCGAAGGACTATCCCCCGCCATCTCCATCGACCAGAAGACCACCAGCAAGAATCCTCGGTCTACGGTGGGTACGGTAACGGAGATTCATGATTATCTGAGGCTGATGTATGCGAGGATTGGGGTTCCACACTGCCCTGTCTGCGGAAAGGAGATCACCAGCCAGTCTGTGGATCAGATCGTAGACAGCCTAATGGCCCTGCCGGAGGGAACCAGGGCAACCATCCTGGCGCCCGTGATCAGAGAACGAAAAGGGGAACACGAGAAAATCCTGGACAGGATCCGAAAGGAAGGGTTTACCCGCGCACGCATTGACGGTGATATTATGCAGCTCAACGAAGAGGATGTGAAGCTGGAAAAAACCTTTAAACATACCATAGAAATCGTCGTGGACCGGATCGTACTCAAACCCGGCAGCGAAGGGCGCCTGGCGGAGTCCGTCGAACTCGCCCTGAGTCATGGGGATGGCCTGGTGGTTGCTTCCCTGCAGCAGGATGCAGCCCCGGAAGGGGAGGATATGCTCTTCAGCACGAAGCTTGCCTGCCCGGATCACGGCATCAGCGTCGAGGAGCTGGAGCCCAGAATGTTTTCTTTCAACAGCCCCTTCGGAGCCTGCCCCTCCTGCAACGGACTGGGCTTCATCCATAAGATAGATCCGGATCTTATCATAACAGAGAAAAGTCTGAGCATTGATGAAGGCGTTCTTGGGGATGTATTCTCCTCCATGGAATTCGGCACATTCTACCGCCAGCTGGTGGAAGCGCTGGCCAGAGACCATGGGGTGGAACTGTCCACGCCGTATAAGGACCTCCCGGCAAAATTCAAGGAAGAGCTGCTCTACGGCACGAATGGCAGGAATCTTCAATATTACTATGAAAGCAAAACAAACGGCTCACAATCCTACCGAAACCATCCCTTTGAGGGAGTGATCCGGAATCTGGAACGGAGGTATCAGGAAACCAATTCCGATTGCATCAAGGAAAAGATGGAACAGTACATGAGCCTTATCCCCTGTGACTCTTGCTGCGGGAAAAGACTGAAGCCGGAAGTGCTTGCGGTTACCGTCGGCGAAAAGAATATCGCAGAGCTTTCCGACATGTCCATCCGGGAAGCCTTGAAATATGTAAAGAGCTTACGGCTGAGCCAGACAGATGAAATGATCGCCCATCAGATCCTCAAGGAAATAAAGGAGAGGCTGAGCTTTCTCATTGATGTGGGACTGGATTACCTGACCCTGTCGAGAGCCTCCGGCACCCTGTCCGGCGGCGAGTCTCAGAGGATTCGCCTTGCAACCCAGATCGGCTCCAGTCTGGTGGGTGTTCTGTACATTCTGGACGAACCCAGCATCGGGCTGCACCAAAAGGATAACGAAAAACTTCTGAAAACCCTTCGAAATCTTACGGATCTGGGCAATACCCTCATCATCGTGGAGCACGACGAGGACACCATGTATGCGGCGGATCACATCATCGACATCGGACCCGGCGCAGGGATTCACGGAGGAGAGATCATCGCCCAGGGAACGGTGGAGGAGATCAAGGCCTGCAGGGAATCCATCACGGGCCTGTATCTAAACGGTACGAAGAAAATTGAGGTGCCGGGAGATAGGAGGCCGGGAAACGGCAAATATATCAAGGTTCTCGGCGCTTCCGAAAACAACCTGCAGGACATTGACGTGTGCTTTCCCCTGGGAAAGTTTGTCTGTGTCACAGGCGTGTCCGGTTCGGGAAAGAGCAGCCTGGTCAATGAGATCCTTTATAAAAGCCTGGCGGCGGAAATCAACCGCGCAAGGACAAAGCCCGGCAGGTTCCGGGGGATAGAGGGGATCGAGCATATCGACAAGATCATCGACATCGATCAATCCCCAATCGGGAGAACACCCCGGTCAAATCCGGCCACCTATACCGGTGTATTTACACCGATCCGTGACCTTTTCTCCCAGCTTCCCGAAGCAAAGGTGAGGGGCTATGACAAAGGCAGATTCAGCTTCAATGTCAAGGGAGGCCGCTGTGAAGCCTGCAGCGGGGACGGTATCATCAAGATCGAAATGCACTTCCTGCCCGACGTATATGTACCCTGCGAAGTCTGCAAGGGCAAGCGATACAACCGGGAGACGCTGGAGGTAAAATATAAAGGCAAGAATATTTTTGACGTGCTTGATATGAACGTTACGGAAGCCCTGGAATTTTTCAGGAACATTCCGGTCATTCAGAGGCAGCTGGAAACGCTCGAAGAGGTAGGTCTGGGATACATCAAGCTGGGCCAGCCGTCGACCCAGCTTTCCGGGGGAGAAGCCCAGAGGGTCAAGCTGGCCTCCGAGCTTTCCAAGAGGAGCACGGGCAAAACCATGTACATTCTGGACGAGCCTACCACAGGCCTTCATTTTGCCGACGTGGACAAGCTGATTCAAGTACTGAACCGGCTTGTGGACGCGGGAAACACGGTGGTCGTCATCGAACATAATCTCGATGTAATCAAAACTGCCGACTACATCATTGATCTTGGTCCCGACGGTGGAGACCGGGGAGGCATGATCATCGGAGAAGGTACTCCGGAGGAGATTGCCGGGCTGAAAAATTCCTATACGGGAGAATTTTTAAAAAAAGTTTTACGTTGACGAAAAAGTGTGATACAATACAATATTAATTATAACAAATGGCATAAAAAGGGTACGGTGCCTGATTCGGCGGTGATAGTTTGGAGCCTCAGAAGAGAAATATGTACCTGCTCATGATAATATTAGTCTTTGCCTGGGGGCTGGAGTACATCTACGCAAAACAGGCACTGGATATTATGGAACCGCTTTCGCTGGTCTTTTTCAAATATCTGATCGGCATCACGGTACCGCTGATCATAAAATTAAAAGCAGAAGGAAAGAGTTTGATACGGAAAAAGGATATCCCTCTGTTCGTGTTCTGCGCCATATTCGGGGATATCGGATATTTTTACCTTGAGTATACGGCGATGGATTATCTTCCGGTATCGCTGATAACAATCGTATTAGCCTTTGTACCCGCCTTGTCAATTATCATTGATAAGGCGATATTTAAAAGAAAAATAACCAGGGTTATGGCAGCCGGAGTCCTGATAAGCACCGTCGGAGTCGCGCTAGTCATCGGAGTGGACTATCAAATCTTGTTTCAGGGAAGACTGATCGGATATCTGCTGGCCTTTGGAGCTGTAATCACCTGGAATTTGTATAACTTCCTGACCGCGTCGCTTCATGAGAGATATGAGAGCGCTACACTGACCCTGAACCAGATGATCTGCACGCTTTTGCTGGTCTGGCCATACGCATTGGCGCATCTGCCGGACCGTGGAACCGTGACATGGGGAGTTGTCGGAGGGATTTTGTACCTGGGACTTTTGAGTACCGGGATCGGCTTTATCATCTTTGTAAGATCCCTACATGTTTTAGGCCCTACGGTGACAGCGATATTTTCCAACTTCCTGCCTGTTACGACCACCTTTTTCGGCTGGCTGATTTTGAAAGAAACCATATCTCCTGTTCAGATGGCGGGGGGTGCCGTTGTTATCGCTGCAGGATACTTAGTAATAAAGGAAAAAGGACGACTGGAGGAATTGTCTCATGATTGATCAGATTAACACGACCCTTCTCACGGATTTTTACGAATTGACCATGGCCAACGGGTACTTCGAAACCGGCATGGCCGATGATATCGCGTATTTTGATTTGTTTTTCAGAAAGATTCCCGACGGCGGCGGCTTTGCCATCATGGCGGGGCTGGAGCAGATGATCGGGTATCTGAATAATTTGAAATTTGACGAAAGAGACATAGATTATTTAAGAGGAAAGGGGATATTCAGTGAGCAGTTTCTGGAATATCTCAGGAATTTTAAATTTGAATGTGATGTCTGGGCGGTTCCCGAAGGAACCCCCGTTTTCCCGGGAGAACCGCTGGTTACGGTGCGAGGGCCTGTTATACAGGCCCAATTCATAGAAACAATCATGCTGCTTGCAATCAATCATCAAAGCCTGATTGCAACGAAAGCGAACAGGATCGTAAGAGCGGCACAGGGCCGGGGCGTCATGGAATTCGGTACCAGAAGAGCCCACGGAGGCTCCGGCGCAGTACACGGCGCCAGAGCAGCATATATAGGAGGCTGTATCGGTACGGCCTGTGCGCTGGCGGAACGGGATTTCAAAATTCCCGCCCTTGGGACCATGGCTCACAGCTGGGTACAGATGTTCTCCAGCGAATATGAGGCATTTAAAGCCTATGCAAAGGTCTATCCGGAAAACTGTGTGCTGCTGGTCGACACCTACAATGTCATTAAGTCCGGGATACCGGCAGCCATCAAGGTGTTTAAGGAAATGAAGCCGAAGAAGATGGGCATCCGGATCGACAGCGGAGACGTCACCTATCTGACGAAAAAAGCCAGAGCCATGCTGGATAAGGCGGGCCTGAAGGACTGTACCATCATCGTTTCCAATTCGCTGGATGAATACATCATTCGTGACGTCATCGGACAGGGTGCTCGCGCTGACATCTTCGGGGTTGGCGAAAGGCTGATCACATCAAAATCAGAGCCGGTTTTCGGCGGCGTATATAAGCTGGCGGCATTGGAAAAGGGCGGTGTGGTCATTCCTAAATTGAAAATAAGCGAGAATGTGGAAAAGATTACGAATCCCGGGTTTAAAACCGTGTACCGCCTCTTTGACAAGGATACCGACAAGGCCGTTGCGGATGTGATCACCCTTGATCACGAAATGATCCCGGAAGGCAGCGAGTATGAGATTTTTGACCCGCAGATCACTTGGAAAAGGAAGAAGATTTCAAACTTTTATGCAAAGAATCTCAGAATTCAGGTCTTTGACAAGGGAAAATGCGTCTATCAGTCTCCGAGTATCGATGAGATCCGCAACTACTGCAAGGCTCAGATCGACACCCTTTGGGAGGAGATTCTGAGATTTGAAAATCCTCACGAATTCTACGTGGATCTGTCAAAGGAACTCTGGGAACTGAAGACAAAATTAATTGAAGCATATCAAGAGTAAAGATAAAAAGATATCGGTAGCATACCGGAAATAGAAAAGGTTGGGTGATCAAAATGAAGTATGATTTTACAGTTACGAAGACGTTGAATCCGAAGCAGAAACCGAATCCTGACAATCTGGAGTTCGGGACGGTTTTCACAGACCATATGTTTGTGATGAACTACACAGAAGGGAAGGGCTGGCACGAAGGAAGGATCGTACCCTATGCGCCGATTATGCTGGAACCCGCCGCTGCAGTATTCCATTATGCACAGGAAATGTTCGAGGGCTTGAAAGCATACAAGACAAAGGAAGGAAAGATCCTGCTGTTCCGGCCTGATATGAATGCAAAGAGAACGACCATAACCAACGAACGAATCTGCATCCCGGCCCTTGATGAGGAGCTGTTTGTGGAAGCCGTCAAGGCGGTGGTTCATATCGATGCAGACTGGGTACCGGAGAAAGAGGGAACTTCCCTGTACATCAGACCGTTTATCATCGCATCGGAACCGTTCCTTGGAGTACGAGCCTCGAAAGAGTATTTATTTATGGTCATACTCTGCCCGGTCGGAGCGTATTACAAGGGGGGTCTTACTCCAACTAAAATATTTGTGGAGGATGAATACATCAGAGCTGCGCAGGGAGGCACAGGCTACAGCAAGATCGGCGGAAATTATGCTGCTTCACTGAAATCCCAGGCAAAGGCTCACGACAGAGGGTATTCCCAGGTGCTTTGGCTTGACGGGGTGGAACGGAAATACGTGGAGGAAATCGGAACCTCCAACGCCTTCTTCTTCATCGGAGACGAAGTCATAACAGCGCCGCTGGAAGGAACCATACTTCCGGGGATCACCAGAGATTCCGTCATTCAGCTTATGAAGGACTGGGGTGTCAGGGTCTCGGAGCGAAAACTCTCCATTGATGAAATATACAAGGCTTACGAGGAAGGCAGGTTGAAGGAAGTATTCGCTTCCGGAACCGCAGCGGTGATCTCTCCGGTGGGAGAGCTCGGCTGGAAGGACAAGAAGATCCTCATCAACGACGGCAGGATCGGAGCACTGTCACAGAAGCTCTATGATACGCTGTCAGGGATCCAGCTTGGAAAAGTGGAAGATAAATTCGGATGGACTGTTGAAGTTTGAGCCTCGGCCGTAACAGGCACCTGAAGGCCGGTTCTACGTCTATATTATAGGAGATGAAACTATGATTACAGGAGCAGAAGCCATAGTAAGATGCCTGGAAAGCGAAGGAGTGGACATTATTTTCGGATATCCGGGAGCCACCATCGCACCTCTTTATGATAAGCTTTCCAAATCAGGCATCAGACATATCCTGGTTCGGCATGAACAGCATGCGGGCCATGAAGCAAGCGGATATGCCAGGATCAGAAAAAGACCGGGAGTCTGTATGACCACCTCCGGTCCGGGCGCGACCAATCTGATCACGGCCCTGGCCACCGCTTATATGGACAGCGTTCCGCTTGTGGCAATTACCGGCCAGGTTTCCAGCGAACTTCTCGGAAGAGACGTTTTTCAGGAAGCCGATATTACCGGTGCGGCGGAGCCGTTTACGAAATACAGTTATCTAGTAAAAAATGCAGAGGACATTCCTAGAATTATAAAGGAAGCATTCCATATCGCTTCCACAGGAAGGCCGGGGCCTGTCCTGATCGATATTCCGGTCAATGTCCAGCAGCAGAAGTTCGATTTCTCATTCCCCGGTCCCGTGAATCTGCGCGGTTACAAGCCGACCATCAAGGGGCATACGGGGCAGATCAAGCGGATGCTTAAAGCGATCAACAGTGCGGAGCGCCCTGTGATCTGCGTAGGCGGAGGTATTTTTGCCGCCGACGCTCAGGCGGAGCTGAAGCGCTTCGTTGAAACGATGAATATCCCGCTGGTATCCACCATGATGGGAATCGGAGCCATTCCGACGGCACATCCGTTATATATGGGCATGCTCGGAATGCATGGCAAGTCCGTAGCGAATCAGGCGATTACCGATTCCGATCTGCTGATCATTATCGGTGCAAGGGTTTCGGACCGCGCTGTCCTGCTTCCCGCCAATGTCAGCGAGAGCACAAAGATCGTCCATATCGATATCGATCCTGCGGAAATCGGTAAAAACCTAAGTACATTCATACCGGTGGTAGGAGATGCGAAAGAGATCCTGACCCAGGTCATGGACACGGATCCGGCCAGGAAAACCGAAGAGTGGACTGATTTGCTGAAATCAAACAAAGAAAGTCTTTCGCTGGACTATGCGCCGAGAAAATACGGAATAAACCCGAAAGCCTTTGTCAATATGCTTTCCGGAATCATGCCGGAGGATCATGTCTATTGCGCCGATGTAGGCCAGAATCAGATCTGGTCTGCAGCCAACTGTGAAGTAAGGAGCGGACGGTTTCTGACCTCCGGGGGCATGGGCACCATGGGGTACTCCATACCGGCAGCAATCGGAGCCAAGCTCGGTGACCCTTCCAAAACAGTAGTCGCCGTCTGCGGCGACGGCTCTTTCCAGATGTCTATGATGGAGCTGGCGACTATTTGCCAGCACGACGTGGAAATCAAGATCGTTGTCATGAAAAACAACAAGCTGGGTCTGGTAAAGGAAATTCAGAAAAAGTCCTACAAAAATAATGAAACAGCAGTGGATCTCTCCGGGAGTCCCGATTTGACAGCCATTGCCCGGGCTTATGGAATTCCCGGCCGCAGCATTGACAATATGGACGTCGCTGAGGAGGCCATCGCAGAAATGCTCGGCCACAAGGGTGCGTACCTGCTGGAATGCATCGTTGATGAGAATGAAACATCGTTATAACGAAGTGTAAAATCTCCTGTTACAATATAGGATTGGAGGATGGAATTATGAAGCATGTATTAACTGCACTGGTTAAAAATCAGCCCGGCGTAGTGAGCAGAGTGTCGGGGCTTTTCCGAAGACGGGGTTATAATATCGATTCCTTTATCGGAAGCTCTACGGAGGACGAACAGTTCTCAAGACTGACCATCGTCGTACGGGGAGATGATATCGTCATTGCCCAAGTGATCAGCCAGCTGGAAAAGCTGGAGGACATCATATCCATTGAGGATATCCAGGCGGAAAACATGATCAGCAAAGTGCTTCTGTTTATTAAAGTCAAGGCTGACGTCAACGACCGCGTGGGCGTAATCGTGGTGGCAAATGCATGCAACGCCCGGGTCATCGAAATGAGCAAGGAATATTTGATTTTGGAAGCATTGGACACGGAAGAAAGAATCAGTGAGATGATAGAAATCTTTAAGCCATACGGAATCATCGAATTGGTCAAGACCGGTGTTGTCGCCATGAAGAGGTAATTTGTCCCTTGATAAAGGAGGGTAACCATGAAACATACAATATCAGTTTTAGTCGAGAACAAAGCCGGTGTCCTGTCCAGAATCTCCGGACTATTCGCCAGGCGAGGCTTTAATATCGACAGTTTGGCAGTCGGTACCACGGAGGATAAGAACATCTCCAGGATCACTCTGCTGGTGGACGGAGACGATTATATCGCGGAGCAGGTCACGAAGCAGCTCAATAAACAGATTGACGTGATCAAGGTCAGAAAGCTGAATCAGGACGAGATCACGCGGCGTGAGCTTGTGCTTGTGAAGGTGAGGATGTCCGCAGCCCAGCGCGGAGAAATCATAGATATCGTAAAGATTATGCAGGGAGAGATCGTGGATATCTCCCATACCACCCTTACTGTGGAACTGAGCGACAGACCGGAGAAGATCGACCTTCTCATCGATCTGCTGACTCCTTATAACATTGTCGAAGTCGCCCGAACCGGAACCATCGCATTGCAGAAAGGCGCCGAGATCGTATAGATTTCGGTCAATTGAAAGTCACAAACGCAGGCACCCGCCTGATGAAAAAACAGGGCCTCTGGAGGAGAGCCCTGTTTTTTTCTATGCTTATAAATTAAGAAAAGGCAAAATTTGTTTTGCTGTTATCGGCTGAACCTACGTTTTACCTTTGGTTGCTTGCGCCGAGTACATTCTTGATCTTGTGCTGAACCATCTTCTGGATTGCATCTCTGGCAGGTCCGAGGTACTTTCTCGGGTCAAACTCCGCAGGATTTTCCGTAAAGATTCTTCTGATTTCCGCAGTCATGGCAAGTCTCAGGTCTGTATCGATGTTAACCTTACATACACCGTACTTGGCAGATGTTCTGATCATATCTTCCGGTACACCCTGCGCTCCCGGGATATTTCCGCCGTATTTATTGCACAGCTCAACGAACTCGGGCAGTACGGTGGAGGCGCCGTGAAGTACCAGCGGTGTGTTGGGAATCAGGCTGTGAATCTTCTGCAGTCTTTCAAAATCCAGGTATGGGTCGCCTTTGAATTTGTAAGCTCCGTGACTTGTCCCGATGGAAATTGCCAGAGAGTCAACGCCTGTTTTTTCAACGAATTCAGCTGCCTCTTCCGGATCGGTAAAAGTTGCATGGCGGGCATCCACCTTGATGTTGTCTTCTATTCCGGCCAGCTTGCCCAGCTCCGCCTCAACGACAACGCCCTTGGCGTGTGCGTATTCAACAACCTGCTTGGTCAGAGCGATGTTTTCTTCGAACGGGTGCTTGGAACCGTCGATCATAACGGAAGTGAAACCGTCATCCACGCATTTCTTGCAGATTTCAAAATCTTCGCCGTGGTCAAGGTGTAAAACGATATCGAGACCGGAGTCTTCGATTGCAGCTTCCACCAGTTTTACGAGATAAGTCGGCTTTGCGTATTTTCTTGCGCCTGCAGATACCTGAAGAATCAGCGGTGCGTTTTCAATCTTTGCAGCATCAACAATACCCTGGATGATTTCCATATTGTTTACGTTGAAAGCCCCTACCGCATAGTCGCTCTTTAACGCCTTCGCAAACATTTCCTTTGATGTTACCAATGCCATAATAAATCCCTCCTATGTGATTGTTATAAGGTATAACAAAATGATCTAAAGTCATTATACCCTATTACGGAGGGATTGAACATATTTTTTTTATATATTTGTTAACTATTTATCATTTTTGTTTGAAAGCATCGATAAAATTGGTGCCATGTTGGTCATAAGTCCTTGCATATCACCAAGTTGTTTTACATTTGAGAGCGTATTGGAAATGTTATCAAGAGGCTTGGTAGACTTTCTGGGGTTGGCGTAAAGGAGTCCCTTTACGGCATCCAGTGATTCCTGTACCCGGTCAATGGCATTGTTCCGGCTCAAAGGAACACTTTTTATCTGGTTAAGATGATTGACCTTTTCCAACGTGGTTGTCATATTATGAAGCCGGTCCAGCAGCATCTCCATCCGGAATGTATCAAAGTATCCGGGATCCCGGATAGGAGGAATACCGGACTTGCCAAGCACCCCGGGGGGCATCCGGAAGGGTGACTTCCCTTGATTTTGTGATAAAAAAAGCACTGCAGCCAGAATCAGAGCAGGGTTCATATGTAACCTCCTCGCTTGCCAGTTATTGATCATCTGACATAATGTTTCAACTTATTCTCTATAATATGAAAATTGCTCCCCGATGGTGCATATATTATATAGCTACCGTTGAACTGAAACCAGGCGGTTGAAGAAAGGAGGATCTAAATGGATATGAATGATAAGCTGCTGGCGGATCTGGCTGAACAGCTGGGATTCGGGTCAGGGTCGACCGTCTCTAAATCGGATCGGATGTCCGATTTGGCGGAAAAATACAAAGGAAAAAGCGATCAGGAGCTGATAGATGAAATATTGAAAGTGAAACGCAGCATGAAAAAGGATCGGGCTCAGTTTGAAAAACAGATGATGGCGATCAAGGCGATGCGCGCCATGATGAACGGGGAACAGAAAGCCAGATTAGAAAAACTAATCCGGCTGCTTGAAGCGGATGACTGATGTATGACCTGAGTTCGTAAATATAACCGAATCGGTTTACCGGTTGGTGAGTATGGAAACAACCTCGGCAGGTGTGGCATCGGACGGGATGATAAAGTTTCCGGCCCGGAGCTTTCCCTCCGCACCTGCTGCGGTCACGGCACTGTTGAATTCCTGTCTGTTTTGGAAAAGTCCGACTCCGATCAGGAGATCTGCTATTTTATCTCCCGTTGAACCGGGTTCTATGTAAATGGAATAATTGACAACTTCATCGGCCCCGGTACCCGGATTGCCGGAAACGCCTCCGCCGGTGGTGGTCTGATCATTGATTCCCGCGCCGGTGGTCTCTTCATTATCGTGATCCGATACGGCATCGTCGCCGTTGGAATCTGTAATGGGGGGATTTTCGGCATAGATAGTAGGAGTCTTCTGTGCGGAAGACTGTATTTCTTCGGCCATGGCCGTCGGATAATTCAGGATCGAATCAATATGCGTTACGATAACCATACCCGCTGCGGCAACTATGATAAGAGCTACCAGAATATCATTCAAATCATAAAAGATATCTTTGATTTTTTTCATCGTGAGTCCCCCCTTATGTCTTCCGTGCAAATTACCTTGCTGACTTCAATTTAACATTCTGGCCGGTTCTTTAGAACCGCTGACAGAATTTAGGCTAAGAAATCACAAATCTCCGATTTGTAGATTTCTATCGTCTATAATTTATCATAATTGATATCATATAACAAACATAAAAAAATGGTTTTTTATTAAGTTTTGTTTACATGGGTATATTTCAAATCTTTTCTGTTGTATAATCTAATTTGAAATTAAAATCAGATGATTTACGGTGACCGATGATAAAGATAACCATTACCCCAAACGAAGAAAATCAGAGGCTGGACAGGTTTCTGAAAAAGTATTTCAGAAACGCGCCTCTGAGCCATATCTATAAAATGATCCGAAAAAACGTCAAGGTGAACGGAAAGCGTGCCTCCATCGAAACGATGCTGGTCCTCGGCGACGAGCTGGCCATCTTCATTCCTGAAGAGGAAGCGAAAGCCTGGCAGGAACGGAAGACCGCCGGTCATTCGAAAAAACAGTTTAAGGTTGCCTACGAAGACGAAAATGTAATCATCGTGGAGAAACCCTTCGGTCTTCTGGTTCACGGAGATAAAACCGAGAAGAAGAATACTTTGGCCAACCAGGTAGCCGGATATCTCGCAGAAAAGGGAGACTATGAGCCTGGCAGGGAAAGGACATTTGTTCCTTCTCCGGTAAACAGGCTGGACCGCAATACCACCGGGCTGGTCATATTCGGAAAGAACAACAGGGCGCTCCAGAGCCTGAATCAGATGATCCGGGAAAGAGGCTACATCCGGAAATACTATCTGACGATCGTTCACGGGGAAATGAAAAAAAGCCTTCAACTGAAGGATAAAATGGAAAAGAATGAGAGAACCAACACTGTCCGGGTGATCGATCCGGAATCGCAAGACGGGAAGGTCATGGAAACCATCGCGAGACCGATCACGACAGCAAAGGGCTTTACTCTGGTTGAGGTGGAGCTGGTTACGGGAAGGACTCATCAGATCCGTGCCCATCTGGCAAAGGCAGGGCATCCCGTCATCGGTGATGTGAAATATTCGATCAAGGGGCAAAACAGAATAATCGAGAGGGATTTCAAGCTCACAACGCAGCTGCTGCATGCATATAAGCTGAATTTTGACAGTGGAATCCCACCGCTTGAATATATGAAGGGGATGGAGATCAAAGCAGATTTGCCGCCGAACTTTGAAAGAATCAAGGCCGGCCTGCTCGGCAGTTGAAGCTAACATGCAGTTGAAGCTGACCGGCAGTTGAACGAGGAGATCAAAATGACACGGAACGAAGACAACAGACCCTTTAAAGAGAAATATCGAATCTACATTTATCCGGTTATCGCAGCCTGGCTGGTCACCATGTTTTTCCGGCCCATCACCGCAGACGGTGACGCAATGCTCCCCGGAATCCGGGACGGTGAGGTGATCATCGTCGTCAAGCATACCTATTCAGCTGTCCGCGGCACACCCGACTTCCAGCAGGTCGTGGCATTCAAGACCGATTTTATCGAGGAAGGCGACAAGGGAGACAATACCATACGGAGAGTGATCGGTTTGCCGGGTGACAAGATTGAAATCAACGACGGCTTGGTGTACCGAAACGACAAGCTTCTGGAAGAGGATTACATAACAGGCCCTACTGAGGGCGACATGGAACCTATTACCATCGGAGAGGATGAGGTTTTCGTTCTGGGCGACAACCGGAAAAACAGCATCGACAGCAGGGATCCGCGGGTCGGTTTGCTGAAACTGAAATCAATCAGAGGATATTGCGGAATTACCGTATGGCCTCTCAATGAAATAGGAAAGGTGAAATAACAGGGAAAAGACAAAAGAATGAGCAGTATTAATATGAAAGAGTTGAAGGAATGGATCAAGGATATTGTCATCGCAATTATCGTAGCAGTGATCATTCTGCAGTTTATCAAGCCTACGTTTGTCAGAGAAACTTCCATGCTGCCCACGCTGCAGGAATATAATTTTCTGTTCCTCAGCAAGCAGGCTTATCGTTTCGGAGAACCGGAGACAGGGGATATCATCGTATTCCATACCCATCTGAAAACCCAGAACGGGGATGAAAAGATGCTGATCAAGCGTGTCATCGGGCTTCCGGGCGACGTTGTCAATATCGAAGACGGAACGGTGTCCGTCAACGGAGAGGTTCTGGATGAGCCGTACACCCTGGAGGGTTACACCTCAGGATATGTGAAAAATGCGGTGGTACCGGAGGGCAGTCTGTTTGTCATGGGTGACAACCGGCAAAACAGCATCGACAGCCGAGACGAAAACGTAGGATATGTCAGGGTCAAAGACGTCTACGGAAAAGCGGTGTTCCGACTGTATCCCTTCCATGAGATCGGCACACTGAAATAGCCGGTTTGCCGGAATCGGGAGGAAGCAGCAGCCTGCCGCCATTTTTAAGAATTAAGAAACAAAAAGGGTAAAGAATAATAAAAACAGGGGATAGAGGGAAATAAGGAATATGAGAAAAACAATCTTTGAATTTGCGAAAACGGTGATCGTCGCTCTTGTGATCGCGCTGATCATTACAACATTTATCAAGCCGACTCTGGTAAAAGGATACTCTATGTATCCTACCATCGAACCGTACAACTATCTGATCGTCAACAAACTGCCGTATATCACCGGGCAGCCTTCACACGGCGACATTGTCGTGTTCAAGGCACATATTTACAGCGATAACGGCGAGGAAAAGGATCTGATCAAGCGGGTCATCGGCGTTGCAGGCGATGTGATCGAAGTGAAGGACGGAACCGTCTACCGGAATGAGGAAGCTCTGGAGGAACACTATATTTACGGCGGCAAGACGCCTGGGGATATGGCGCCCTTTACCGTTGACGAGGGCTATATCTTTGTCATGGGCGACAACCGGCCCAACAGCCTGGACAGCCGCGATCCCAGCATCGGGGAAATCGCAGTGGCCGACATCCTGGGAAGAGTGGACCTGAGGCTGTTTCCTTTTGATGAAATCGGGCTGATCAACAAAAAAGATAAATAGCACAACGAAAATATACAAATCGAATAGGTGATTTGATGAAGCAGAAAAAAATGATAGCAAATAATAAAAAGGCCAGGCATGACTATTTTATTGAGGAAGTCTACGAGGCCGGTATGGTGCTGACCGGAACCGAGATCAAGTCCATACGCCAGGGCCGGATCAATCTGAAAGAAAGCTACGCCAAGGTCGAGGCCGGTGAGCTGATCATATACGGAATGCATATCAGTCCCTACGAGCAGGGCAACCGGTTCAATGTGGATCCGCTGCGGCCGCGGAAGCTGCTGCTGCACCGGCAGGAAATCCGGAAGCTAATCGGATATACGACTCAAAAAGGTCTGACGCTCGTTCCGCTTACCGTTTACATAAACGAGAAGGGGCTGGCCAAGATGGAGGTCGCCGTAGCCCGGGGAAAGAAGCTCTACGACAAGCGAGACGATATTGCGAAGCGGGACTCGGAGCGGAGGATGGAGCAGGAGATAAAGGGTCGAAATTTTGGCTCTCGATAATAGTCGCTGTTTTGATATAATCACTCTTTAAGTCGCCGTCTTTGGAACGGAAAACAAACGTGGTCCATAAAACGGTGTTTTCCGATACAGTCTGACTGATTGCCAAAGACCCGGCTCCTTTTCAGAGGATCATACAGCAAAACAGCTCCGATATTATCTTAAGCTCAAAATTTCTTTACGGAGGAATTAACTTATTTGTTAACAACAAACCAATAAAAAATTGAATACGTATATTATAGCAATCGTGCTAGAAATTGCTATTGTTTAAAAGCGATATGCTGTGGTATTATGTATATATGACATCAAAGATATTGCTTAATATCTCAGATGCACAGGAAATTTTTCAAAAGACCAGAAACTGCGAATGAGCACGAAGCGCATGTATAGAGACATACAGAAGCAAGTGCAAATGAGCTGAGTGACACAGTATTTTGGAAAATTACCAGGCATGGGGGTGTAAAGGTTTCGACGGGGGTGTGGAAGCCGGATAAGCGAGCCGTAGTTGCCTAGTCTACGTAAAAAGAGGCACGTTTAAAATAAACGCTAAAAATAACAATAATTACGCTTTAGCTGCATAAGCAGCAACCGCTAAGCGGTGCGTCGTCAGCCCTCATTCACCTGTAGGTGAGGAATCTGGCGTCGATTATACAGGAAAACTCCGTGTGAGCTCCTAGTAGCACGGGGGAACAATAGGATAGCCGAAGACAGAGCCTGCTAACGGGCGCTGTAAGAGGCGAAACAAATAAAACATTAGCTGCGCTCGGAGAAAGTCTTGTGGAAATGCTTTCGGACGCGAGTTCGACTCTCGCCACCTTCACCATTTTTTATTCGGTATATGGATGTCCTGCGTGAGAAACGCAGGATCTCTGCCGTTTTTGAGGCTTTTTTCACTCCAAAAAAGCCGTTTTTTAGAACATCGATTTTGATGATGTCACATAGCGAATTTCAGTAGTTTAGGGGAGTCGAACTGTCGTTTTTGCTGTTTTAACCCCAATTGCAGAAAAAAGTAATACTTGGTTTCCTAAAAACAAAGATAAGTGTAAAAAATTTGCAAAGAAAGAGTGCGCCATTTGAGATGGCAGAAAAGCCGAAAAAAAGTGGCGACCTGGATGAAGGCGTAATCCATTGAACACTTACGCTATATTGATCGTAGGGCGGTGGACATGTTTCCTAATACGACACACGTTGAGGTGATAATAATGATGACGTTTTGTGGTAGAAAAGCGAAATAAGACGGATTGACCACAATATATAGTGGTTTTGAAACAAAAAAAGATGAAAATTTGGACAAAAAAGTGCATTTTTTTAGCCCGATTTTTTTGAGGTTTTCATAGATGACATAAGTATTTGGGAGGATTATTACAAGGTGAAAAATGCTCCTACCTCAATATAATCAATCGACTATTTTTTCTATACCACATGCTAAATTTTTGAATATCTTAAAGAAAATTAGTAAAATATGTTGAATTAATCAATTTTTGGACATAAACTATTAAGTAGTTGAAAAATTTAGGCTGCGGGGTGATGCTAAAAAGTATTATCCCCTTTTTAAGTTCTGATGAGTAACTTGTATGTCTATAACACGAGTGCTCGGACAAGCCGGTATATTGTCTATAATCAGCACTCGTGCAAATGTTATTGCATCCATTGTATTAAAATCCAGGGGGATAAACATGATGAGAGATAAGATTGAAAATGTATTTACACCAAGAAGTGCCAAGGTCAATAAAATGATGTACATAAATAGAGGTGATCTTGAAAAAGAATTATATAGAAAAACTAGAGGCACGCAACATATAATTATTCATGGTGAAAGTGGTTGTGGTAAATCATGGCTTTATAAAAAAGTTTTGGCCGAGAAGAAGATTCATTATGAAGTTGTTAATTTAGCATCTGCAGATAATCATAAAAGCATAGATAAAATTTTAGAATTAGCAACAGCCACAGGAGAATCTGAGAGAAATGGCTATACTGTAGGTTTGTCAAACATATGTTACACCGTCCTCCAAAAAATCTATGAGAGTCTGCTTTGGAGATTTCCATCCCAAAGGTCTCATAGGGAAACGGTTGTACTTCCAATTATGTATGTAAAGCTGGCGCTTGAAATCATTAAATGAAAAGAACCGTTTCACAGCGTAGAAGTATTCATTATCCTTCCTGTGAGATCGTTCCACCTTTCCATTATGACGTGGAGTAAAGGGGCGGATCTTCTTGTGGCGAATACCCAGCTGTGCAAGCTTCTTCTCAAACTGTGACATCAGATTTCTAGAGGTAGGACTGAAATGCTTTGTGAATTCAAAGCCGTTGTCTGTCTGAACACACTCTATGGGAAATGGGAATGCATTGACAGCGTGTTCGAGGAATATGGTTGAAGTATAGGTGCTTGCTTCATTAAAGGCTTCAACATATCGGAACCTTGAGAACTCATCGATAGCAGTATATTGATAGAATTTCTGCCCTTCAGCGTCTCCGACGATGCAGGCGGAAGGAACATGTTTTACATCAATTTGAACACGCTGACCAGGGAAGGTCATTTGTTCATATGGCTTTGGAATATATTTTGGATTTTTAGGCTTAACCGGAGCAAGCTGACTTCGAACAAGAACACGATAGAGGCCTGTGATTGATCGGGAATATCCGCGTTGCCGTAGTTTAACCCAGAAGACAACCAGCCCTGCATTTGGATTCCTGCGACGCATATCATGGATCAGCTTAAGTTCTGTCTCGGTATGCTGAGCCTTATGGGAATGAGGCCGCCTGGAACGCTCCCTAAGAGATTGTATAGTGCCGTCGTATCGCCTTAGCCAACGATAGATATACTGCCTGTTGCAGCGGTATTTGATAGCGGCCTGTGTAACGCCATATTTCTTTGAATACTTGATCAAGGATAGACGATAATTCATGTCTTGTGTTATACTTGGCATGCGGATAACCTCCTTCGATTGTGAAAAGATTTGGTGTGGTAACTTAACCTTAACACAATTTGGAAGTTTTCCGCTTTTATTTAAATGAGATGTAACACATGTATTGTAATCCTACAAATTATCCTTTATCTGGCGGTGTTTTAATTGTTAAAACCCTCATCAAGTATAAATAGACAATAAATTGCTCATTCACTTGAATGATTGTTCAAGTTTCTATTGACATCTTATTATTGCGGTAGTAATATAAACATATGAGTAACTGTTCAAGTATAAAATTGAAATAATATCGGAGGTGAGAATGTGGCAAGGAAAATTCAACCAGCTGAAAGATGCGACTGTGATGTTATACATGAGGATACTGTTAATCAAGTTCGAGAAAAAATGCCTCAAGAAGAAACTCTATATGATCTTGCGGAGCTATTTA
>JAVBVR010000062.1:0-43785 GCA_036677845.1 Anaerovoracaceae bacterium
TCAATGACTCCTCGGCGAATATTTCAAAGATCATCAAGGTCATCGACGATATCGCCTTCCAGACCAATATCCTGGCGCTCAACGCTGCGGTCGAAGCGGCAAGAGCCGGCCAGCACGGCAAAGGCTTTGCCGTGGTGGCGGAAGAGGTGAGAAACCTTGCGGCGAGAAGTGCGGCGGCGGCCAGAGAGACCACGGAGCTCATTGAAGGCTCCATCGATAAGGTACAAGCCGGGACCAAGATCGCAAACGATACGGCGGCGGCTCTTGCCGGTATCGTAACTGGAATTGAGAAAGCTGCGAGCCTTGTGGGCGGAATTGCGGAAGCATCCAATGAGCAGGCATCTGGTATCGCACAGGTCAACAAGGGAATCGAGCAGGTATCCCAGGTGGTGCAGAACAACTCCGCAACGGCGGAAGAGAGTGCGGCGGCAAGCGAAGAGCTTTCCGGCCAGGCTGAGCTGCTGAAGCAGATGGTAGGCAAATTCCGGTTGAGCAGCAGTACTGCCAGACTGGCTTCCGGCGGGTTAAAATTGCTTGAAGTTTCTGCTGCTCCGAAGATTGATTTAGGCAGGGAATTCGACAAGTATTAAGTAACAGGTACTAAGCAACAAGTGCTAAGCGACCTTGTTACCCTCAACATTCAAATAAGCTCATTCAGGAGATTCTAAAAAGCTCCTGAATGGGCTTTTTAATCCGCAATTTGATTGCTAGAAAAAATTGTACTTTCATTATTTGAAAAACAGATGATATAATAAACGGTAACGGTTGTTTCGGACAGACTGAAAGTGGGGATGATTGATTTGATCAAGGTTTTAGTGGCAGACGATGAACTTCTGGTAAGAATCGGGTTGAGAACCACCATTGAATGGGAAAAGAACGGCTTTACAATTGTGGGGGAGGCCAAGAACGGAAAAGAGGCGATCGAACTCTTCGACAAATTTGCCGCGGACATTCTGATAACCGATATCAGAATGCCTGTAATGGATGGTCTCGAAGTCATTCAAAACATAAAAGAAAAAAAGAAGGACCTGAAATCCATCATCCTGACTCATTATGATGATTTTTCCTATGCTCAGAAGGCAATTAAACTCGGCGCGTCGGAATTCATCCTCAAGAACAACCTGACATCGGATAATTTGCTTCTGGCTTTAAAAAAGCTGACGGAGGAAATTGAGCCGGCCAGAGCTCGCAGTGTGAACAGCCTGACGGAAACCGAACATCTGCATTATGCGTTGGAAAAAGCCATATTGTCCAATATTGCCGGGATCGACTATGAGGGTCTGATGACTTTTCCGGTGGACAGTTGCTTTTATTCGCATTTCTTTGTGGCATACGGAAAGATCTGCTACACCGAAGATCTTGAATTTGATATGAACAGCAGTGAATTCGTGAAAAACCTTTCCAATATTTTTGTCAGCAAGGATCATGTCATGCAGGCGATGATGCGGGTGGAAGATCATTTAATCTATCTCTACAACATCGGATTTAAAACAGAGAACCATAAAAAAGAGCAGAGTGAGATTGTAAATATATTGAAAAGAAACATCAAGCAGTTTTTCGATCTGGACATGTTCTTTGGGGTCAGCTCGGTGGGAGACAGCCTCCTTGACATCCCGAAGCTCGTGGCGGAGGGCCAGAAGGCCTGCGAGAGATGCTTCTTCACTGAAGAGAAGGTTATTCGCTATGACAGAGGCCTGGAAAAAATAGTGGAAGAAAACGTCAAGATCAAGCCTGACATTATCAGAAAGTATTTGAACCAGTCGGATATGGTGAGTCTTTTTGCCTATATCGATGAACGGTTCGATAAGATTTACTCCTCCTACAACAAGATGGGAGTCAGGAGGCTTTTTATCGATTTTGTCAGCCTGGCGCAAATGATCCACCAGGAGAAATATGCCGACGAAGAAATCGTAAGCGATGAGAAATTCCGATACATCTATTTTGACAAACTGGCGGATTTTAAAGCGATCAAAGAATATGTCAAAGACGTGTATCGTTTTATATCGATGAAAAGTGAGGATAAAGCATATTCCTACTATATCAACAAAAGTATAAAGTACATCAAGGAAAATTATGAAAGGAATATCACACTGGAAGAGGTTGCGGAGTATTCAAAGGTCAGCAAGAGTTATCTGAGTCTGCTGTTCAAACAGGAGACGGGGATCAACTTTTCCACGTTCCTAACCAATTACAGGATTGAAAAATCCAAGGAGTACATGCGGGAATCCCATTACAAGATCTACGAAATCGCAGAACGGATCGGATTTGACAATCCGTACTATTTCAGCAAGGTGTTCAAGGAAAAAGTGGGAATTTCCTGTAAGGAATACCAAAAAAAATATTGCAGCAATAAAAATAAAATATAAAATTTAATCTAAAAATCATAAAATAATTATCATGAAATAAATGTCAGACACCAAATGTGATTAAAAATTATCGCAAGAAAAGAAAAAGAATATACAAAAAATGGAGAGGTGCCTCAAACTGATTCTAACAGAATCCAGGAGAGGCACCTTTTTTTATGAGGCGGAAACAGCTGCGGCTAAATTCTGATATCGACGGGAAGCTTAAAGATGGCGGTGGTTCCCACGTGCTTTGTGCTTTTCAGTGTCAGGCCGCATTCTTCTCCGCAGTAGAATTTGATTCGCTCATCCACGTTCCTGACGCCAATCTCAAGATATTGTTTGTTGCTGTGCTTTCGATTGATCAGATTCTGCTGTTCTTCTTCCGTCATACCGACGCCGTTGTCCGAAACGGTAATATAAAGGAAATCATCTTCGATATAAGCGGATATTTTAATCAGGCCTATGTGCTCGATGTTTTCAAAGCCGTGAAAAATCGCATTCTCAACAATGGGCTGAAGAATGAATTTGATGGTTTTGTATTCCTTGATATAATCCGGAATGTGATATTCGATGTCGAACATATCGCCGTATTTGAATTTCTGTATGAAGATGTAGTTCTTAACGCTTTCTATTTCTTCGCTGAGCGGGACCAGCGTATCCTTTCTTGAAAAATTGTATTTCAGCAGATTGATCATGGAAGACGCCATTGTGCTGACGACGGGTGCATTCTGCAGTGTCGCAACCCACCGGATCGAATCCAGGGTATTGTACAGAAAATGGGGATTGATCTGGGCCTGCAGTATTTGGAAATCCATCTCCGATTTTTGCTTCTCTGTTTCGATGGTTCGCTTAATCAGATTGTCGATCCGCCGTACCATTTTATTGAAGGCGGCCGTCAATTCGCCGATCTCGTCCTTGTTCTTAATCTCCAGCGCTACAGTCAGGTTTCCCTTTTCAACCTGCCTGACACTATTGGACAGCGCAATGATGGGCTTTGTAATGCCATAGGAAAAGGTATAGGCCAAAAAGGATGTCAGGATGAAAAACAGGACAATCATCTTTACCATCTCAATCAGCAGCTTTTCAATATCTGCAATGATATTGTTCAGGGGGTGAATGCTGATGATGCGCCAATTGCTGTATTTGATCGTATCTGACACAATGATGCTCTCTTCTCCGAATACATTGTCCGTGAATCTCGACTTGTTATGGGACAGAATTTCCGGATGCTTGAAGATTACCTCATCCAGATAAGCATTGAACGGATAGGTGAACAGCGTTTCCCCTTTGGGGTCCACAACGAGCATTTTGTTGTTCAGGGGTGCGGTGGCCGTGGAAATCAGCTCGCGCAGGAAGTCATAATTGATCGAAATGATCAGAAATCCGTAGTCGATATTCCTTGTATAGTCGTAGATATGTTTCGTATAGGTCAGGGTGCGGGCGTTATAGGAACTGTGATATTTATACGTGTAGGAGTCCTTATAGGTTTCGTTCCCCGTATTGGAGTTGATCAAATCCTCAAAGGAAAGAACCAGGTCTTCTTCCTTGACTCTTGGGTCACTGACATAAACATTGTCGTTCTGACCTATGATATAGATCCCCTTCAAATACGCATGGGCGCTTACGGTGTTCTCCAGGATCGTATTGATCTCTTCCTTGTTCGCGCCGTTTCCCCCTGATAATTCCTCTATGATATTTGAATTCGTGGAAAGCAGCGCAGCCGTATTGTTGACTGTGCTTAAAAAGAACTCCAGATTATACTTGGTTTTATTGGCAAGCTCGATGGAGTAGTTTACCTGATGCTCCTTCATGGTGTTAAAAAACAGGGAATATAGAATATAACCGACAATTGTCAGGAAAATCAGCATGGTTCCAGCATAAAACAGAAATATTTTATTCCGAATGCTAAAAAATTTCATATTTTTTCGTCCTCGCAGTCTAATACACCAAGGTGTTGAAACGGCAGCGTGTACAGCCATTATACCACGGGGAGCACCACCATTAACAGCAAAAATAATCTGAAAACTAGAAGAATATTGTGATAATTCAAAAAAAGATGGATAATTTTTTAACGATGGAAAGTGTTAAATTTCGTAATATATTTTATTCAATTTAACCACTCTATCGGTATAATGAAGGCTAGGGAATATTGTTGACAATAATGATTATTCTCAGTAGCCAAATTATAAGGAGGAGAAACATGAAAAAATCGAAAGGTCTAAAGTTTTTAGCAGTTGCTCTTTGCGTTCTGCTTCTGGCCACAAGCATGATCGGATGCGGATCAAAGTCAGAAGATTCGAGTGACAACGGGGCATCGGCAGACGGCTTCAGCTGGGATATGGCGAGCGGAGCCAAGATTAAGGTTATGTTCAACCAGCATCCTTACGCGGAAGCGATTATCAAGAAGATTCCGGAATTTACAGAAACAACAGGAATCCAGGTTGAATACTCGCTGACTCCGGAAGAAAACTACTTCGACAAATTAACCATAGCCTTGAACTCCCGCTCAGGAGATCCTGATCTGTTCATGTCAGGTGCATATCAGATCTGGGAATATGCTCCGGCAGGCTATGTAGCTGATCTGGATCAATTCCTCAACGACCCGAACATGATGGATCCAAGCTACAATGTAGGCGATTTCTATGAAGGCATCATCGGCGGTCTCAGATGGGACCTCAAGGCCGGCCACAAGACCGGTACAGGCCCGCTGTGGGCGCTGCCTCTCGGATTTGAATCCAACGTGCTCGCTTACAACAAGAGAATATTTGACGAACTGGGACTGACACCTCCGACCACGATGGAAGAACTCCTCGCAGTCTGTAAGGAACTGAAAAACTTCGGCGGACCGGGAACTTATCCTCTGGCAATCCGCGGTGCGAGAAACTGGGGAACCATCCATCCGGGATACATGACTACTTACTCAAATTACGGCGCTGTTGATTTCACCATCGAAGACGGCAAACTCGTTTCTCAGGTAAACTCTCCTGAATCCGTCAAGATGACTGAAATGTGGGTTGACCTGATCAAAGAAGGCGGAGCTCCTTCCTGGTCAAGCTATACCTGGTATCAGGCCGGTGCAGACTTCGGAGCAGGCAAAGCAGCAATGCTGTTTGACGCTACCTGTAACGGTTACTTCCAGAATCCGGAAGGCGCATCAGAAGAAGCAGGAAACCTTGCATGGGTCGCTCCTCCGCTTCCGGAAGGAAAGACTGAAATCAATGCAAACCTCTGGACATGGTCCATGGCAATCAATGAAGCTTCCAAGAACAAGACCGCTGCATGGCTGTTCCTGCAGTACTTCACCACAGCAGAATACCAGAAATGGTCCATCGTGGAAGGAAACGCTGTAGATCCGCCGAGAAAGTCCGTATTTGAAAGCCAGGAAGTACAGGATGTACTGGCAAGAAACATCGGATACGTTGAAACATTCAACGCAACGGTACCTGGAACTACAATCCAGTTCACACCGCAGCCTCACTTCTTCCAGACCACGACTGAATGGGCGGCAACGCTGCAGGATATCGTGGCAGGCAAGTACAGCTCCGTTCAGGATGCAATGGACCAGCTGAAAGCCAAGATGGATAAAATCGTAGAAGACGTAGAAGCTGAATAATAAGGCAATTAGATAAATTAGGGAGGGCTCCCTCCCTAATTTCATCTGATGGAGGTTTCTGCAGATATGCGGAAAGATAGCCTCCCCCTGGAACGAATAATAGAGGAGGATGGAGCAATTGACAACACCAGCTATTCACTTAAACAAGAAAGAAAATCACAATGAGTTGACACTCGAGGATAACAGAATACCTTTTTCCGTTAAAGCAAGACCGTACCTTATTATTCTTCCTGCGCTCTTATTGACCATAGGTATTTTATATCCCTTCGCGACAGCGATCTACTTTTCTCTGACAGACTTTTCCTTCCGGTCGATCGATCACAAGTTTATCGGCCTGAAAAACTGGATCACCATGTTCCAGTCAAAAGAATTCTGGCATGCCTGCTGGGTAACCGCACAGTATGCTGTCGCAACCACCGGTTCTGAGATGATCGCCGGACTGGGACTGGCGCTTTTGCTGGTCAGAGAAAGCAGATTTACGAAAATACTGAGAGTTGTACTGATCTTCCCGCTGATGATCGCGCCGGTTATCGCTACCCTGATCTGGCAGCTCATGATCAACAATTCCGTCGGTATCGTTGAGAAGTTCTTAAATTTATTCGGCGTCTACAACTTCCCATGGGCGTCTTCGGCCTCGACCGCCCTGTTTACGGCGGCAATGATCGACTTTTGGGTCTATACCCCGTTTGTAATGCTTTTAATGCTGGCAGGTCTGCAATCACTTCCGAAGTCACCTTATGAATCTGCCAAAATTGACGGCGGCTCTCCCTGGTTTACTTTCAGGACACTGACGCTGCCGCTTCTCAAACCGTTTATATTGATCGCCCTCATCTTCAGGCTCATGGCAGCGATGCAGGAATACGGCATCATATTTGCCCTGACAAAAGGAGGGCCCGGAAATACCCTCATGAACCTGTCTTTGACCGGCTACAACATGGGATTCGCATTTTCCAATCTCGGAAAAGCGGTACCGTACCTGTTGGTATTATGGCTTGTCATTTACATCATCAGTCAGAAACTCGTCGGTGCTTGGCTGAAAGGTCAGCGGAATGCACAAGGAAATTAAGGTTAGGGGGTGTCATAAATGAAATATCTGAAGAATGTTTCTGCTTACACGGTACTTGGACTCTATGCAATATTCGCGATATTTCCATTGATTTGGTTAATAATCATATCCTTCAAAAGCGATATGCAGATGTATAATACGACCTTCGTTTTTACGCCTACTCTTGACAACTACAGAATCGTACTGTTTGAAGGGGCGGATTACATAAAAGCGTTTGTCAACAATATTATCGTCAGCGGAGGCGCCGTGCTGCTTTCCCTGCTCGTCGGGGTGCCCGCGGCTTACGCCTTTGCGCGATATAACTTCAAAAGAAAGGAAGATCTGGCGTTTACCATTCTGTCTTTCAAATTTGCGCCGGAAATCCTCGTCATACTGCCCTTGTTCATGATTTATCAGAGAATCGGTCTTTACGATACTTACTTTGGTTTGATCTGGGTGTATCAGCTGATCACTCTGCCTCTTCTGATCTGGGTGCTCAGAGGATATTTTGAGGAAATCTCCGTTGAAATAGAGCAGGCAGCCAATCTGGACGGATATGCCTGGTATCATGTCTTCTGGAAAATCCTGATCCCGCTGATCAAGCCGGGTCTGGTTGCTTCCTCGCTGCTGGCCTTTATCTTTGCCTGGAACAGCTTCACATTCCCGCTGCTGCTCAGCGGATTCAACATTGAGACAGTCACGGTTGCGGCGCTCCGATATATCGGATCCGATACGGTTCATTACGGACAGATGGCTGTTGCAGCAGGTGTGGCAGCGCTTCCCGAAGTAATATTGGCTCTTATTATTCAGAAGCACCTTGTAAGAGGGCTGAGCTTCGGAGCAGTAAAAGGATAGGGAGAGAACGAAAATGGCAAAAATTGAACTTTGTAATATCACAAAAAAGTTTGGAACGCGCACTGCTCTGGATGATATCAGCATCGAGGTAAAGGACAAGGAATTCTTCGTGCTGTTCGGTCCGGCAGGAGCGGGTAAAACAACGATTCTCAAGGTGATTGCGGGGATTGAATTCCCCGACAAGGGAGAAGTGAAAATCAGCGACAGAAGTGTCAATTATGTGGAGCCGGCGAAAAGAAACGTATCCATGGTCTTTGAAAACTATGCGCTGTATCCCCACCTGACCATATACGACAACATTGCGTCTCCCATGAGAAGCCCTTTATATAAGAAGGACGAAGAAACGGTCAAAAAAGAAGTGTATCGGGTGGCTTCCATGATGAAAATCGATCATTTGCTCGACCGGCTTCCGAGCCAGGTCAGCAACGGACAGAGACAGAGAACGGCTTTAGGCCGGTGTCTGGTCAGAGAACCCAATGTATTTTTAATGGATGAGCCCATTGCCCACCTGGATGCCAAACTACGGCACTTCATGAGAGCAGAGCTCAAAGAGATGCAAAGCAGTTTTGATACGACGACAATTTACGTAACCCACGACTATATGGAGGCGCTGAGCCTCGGCGACCGGATCGCCATTATCAACGAGGGAAAAATACTCCAGATCGGTACGGGAGACGAGGTCTATCTGACTCCCGCCAATGAATTCGTGGCGAAGTTCATCGGAGAACCCGAGATCAATCTCATAGACATTGAACTGGTGAAAAAAGACGCGGAACTGCATGCCCGGATGCTGGGCCAGGAAACGACCTGCAAAATCGAGGAGGACGTGGCCCGTGTGCTGGAGGAAGGCGGCTATGAGAATGTCAGAATCGGCCTGAGGGGAAATGATCTTACGTTCAGCTTCAGCAAAGATCATGAAGACTGCATGGAAGGAAAGGTCTACAGCGTGGAGCCCATCGGCAACAAGACCATTCTGGTCGTCGACGTCAACGGCCATCTGCTGAGATTGATCGCCCCGAACGATCTGAAAGCCGACATCGATCAGGAAATCTTCGTTCGTGCCAAGATGGCGAAAGCAATGTACTTCAATGCGGACGACCGCAACTACATTTACAGGCACAACCAGAATGAATTGTTGGGGGTGGAATAATGGCAAAATTACTGTTAAAGAATCTTTATAAAAGATATGACAATAAAAAAGCGAAAAAAGGCGATGCCCCGAATCCTTTTGCCGTCAACAATCTGACTCTGGAATGTGAAGACGGAGAATTTATCGGAATCCTGGGCCCATCCGGCTGCGGAAAGACCACAACGCTCAGAATGATCGCCGGTCTGGAAGACATAACGGACGGAGAAATCATCATCGGAGACCGGGTGGTAAACAAGGTGCTGCCTCAGGACAGAGGAATCGGACTGGCGTTCGAAGATTACGCCCTCTACCCGCCGCTAACGGTATATGAGAATATTGCCTTTAATTTAAGAGCTAAAAATGTAAAAAAAGACGTGATAAAGGCAGAGATTGACAGGATCGCTCCGCTGCTGAAGGTCGACGATCTGCTCCATATGAAACCGGGGAAACTCAGCGGAGGCCAGAAGCAGAGAGTCAACATCGCACGGGCCATCGTACGGAAACCCCAGCTGCTGCTGCTGGATGAACCCATGTCCCATCTGGACGGCAAGATGAGGCAGGTCCTCAGAACAGAGATCAAGAGACTGCATAACGAGATCCAGTGTACGACGATCATTGTAACCCACGACCAGATGGAAGCCATGTCCCTGGTAGACCGGCTCGCCATCATGAAGGACGGGGAGTTACAGCAGTTCGGCACACCATTTGAAGTCTACGACAATCCTGTCAACGAATTCGTAGCCGGGTTTATCGGAGAACCGCCTATGAACATTTTCACCGTGGAGGTGCAGAAAAAAGAGGACGGCTTCTTCTTCAAGCTTCAGGATGCAGATATCCTGATCCCTGTTCCCGAACGCTACTATTCCATCGTGAACGACGGGATGCTGGTCCGTCTGGGCGTCAGACCTTCGGATGTCATGATCGTAGGAGAGGACAGCAAGGGCTCCCACGTCAAGATTTCAGTATTTGAAAACCTGGGTGAAGAAAAAAAGATCAGCTTCCGGGTAGGAGAAGGTTTCCTGACTCTGATTACGACGGATGAAAAACGTTACAAGCAGGGTGACGTCGTCAAGCTGGAAGTGAAGTCTGAAAAAACGCACCTGTTTGATATCGACACAGGCGAAAAGATTTTAGCGAACGCGTAGCTGTTCCATCCTGCGGCCGAAGGCCGGCGGAGCGGGACGACGTTCATCATATCTAACAATATTTACAAAATATGTAAATCTTAGGGAGGGGAAAGAAATGTCAAACATTCCGGAAAAAATGAAAGCCCTGGTCGCGCATGAGCCGGGAAACTTTAAGCTCGAAGAAGTGCCGGTTCCAAAAGCAGGAGAAGGCGAAATCGTCATTAAAGTGGAAGCCTGCGGTATCTGCGCGGGAGATTTAAAATCCTATCACGGAGCCCCCAGCTTCTGGGGAGGCGAAGGAAATCCCCCGTATATCAAAGCCCCGATGATTCCCGGACATGAATTTATCGGAAGAATCGTCGAAATGGGCGACAACGTCAAGGGCGATTTCAAGATCGGTGACCGTGTGATTTCCGAGCAGATCGTTCCCTGCTGGGAATGCAAATTCTGCAAAACAGGCAGGCACTGGATGTGCCAGAAGCATGACGTTTACGGCTTCCAGAACAACGTAAACGGCGGCATGGCGGAATATATGAAATTCCCGAAAGAAGCTTTGAATTATCATGTTCCCGAAGAGCTGGCAATCGAAGAAGCAATTCTGATCGAACCTTATGCCTGCTCCAAGCACTGCGTTGACAGAGCCGGAATCACCAATGAAGACGTGGTCGTGCTGTCCGGCGCAGGTACCCTCGGCCTGGGCATGGTAGGTTATATTGCAATGAAAAACCCGAAAAACTTCATCGTTTTGGATACAAAACCGGATCGACTTGCGCTTGCTAAGGAATTCGGCGCCCATATGGTCATGAATCCGCTGGAAATCAACGTCGTGGAGGAGATTCAGAAGCTGACCGAAGGTTACGGCTGCGACATCTATATTGAGGCGACAGGACATCCTTCCAGCGTAAAGCAGGGATTGGAAGCCATCAGAAAGATGGGGACCTTTGTGGAATTCAGCGTATTCGGCGAACTGACCACCGTGGACTGGAGCATCATCAGCGACAGAAAAGAACTGAATCTCTACGGAGCACATCTGAGCCCTTACTGCTATGATGCCGTAGCGGGATGGATCAAAGACGGCAAGATGCCGACCAAAGGCGTCGTCACCCACAAGTTCCCTCTGGAAAAATGGGAGGAAGCCTTTAAAGTTGCAGAAAAAGGCGCAGAAGGCACCTTAAAAGTCATCCTTGTGCCGTAGCCGCCGGAACAACGCAGCGGAAGGGAAGCGAGCAAACCATGAAAAGAATAGCAATCGGCTGTGACGAAGCAGCCTATGACTTGAAACAGATCATTATAGAATTTTTAAACAGCCTGGGCTATGAAACAGAAGATTACGGCGTGTACAACAAGGATGCCTCTCTCTATCCAGACACGGCGGTAAAAGTTGCCGCTGCCGTGTCGGATGGCAGGCACGACAGGGGAATTCTCCTCTGCGGAACCGGCATAGGCATGGCGATATCGGCCAATAAAGTTCCCGGTATCCGGGCAGCCGTGTGCCATGACAGCTATTCAGCAGAGAGAGCGAGAAAGAGCAACGACGCCCAGATCATGGCCATGGGCTCCAGGGTTATCGGACCGGAGCTTGCGAAGCAGCTGGTGGAAATATGGATGAAATCGGAATTCCAGGGCGGAGGATCTGCTTGCAAAGTAGACCGCATTATGGAATATGAAAGAGATTTTATTGCAGGAGGTTCATGCAAATGCAAAGAATAATCAACAATCCCGATCTGGTTGTCGAGGATATGATGAAGGGATTTCTTAAAAACCACAAAGATATCGTTTCTCCGACAGACAACCCAAGGGTAGTCAAATATGTAAAAGCTCCACAGGCAGGAAAAGTCGGCATTGTAACCGGCGGCGGATCCGGTCATAAACCGGCCTTCATCGGTTACATCGGCAGAAATATGGTGGATGCGGTGGCGGTAGGAGAGATCTTCTCGTCCCCGACGGCAAAGGCCTTCTTCGACGCATTCAAGGAAGCCAACGGAGGAAATGGAATTGCCTGCCTCTACGGAAACTATGCCGGCGACAACATGAACGTCAAGATGGCGATGCAGATGGCCGAAATGGAAGGCATCGAAGTGAAAACGGTCGTGGCCAACGACGACGTGGCGTCGGCCCCGAAAGAGGAATCCAATAAAAGAAGAGGCGTTGCGGGAGAAATCCTCATGTGGAAAGTCGGCGGCGCGAAAGCGGCGCAAGGCGGAAACCTGGATGAGGTTATCGCAGCTGCTCAGAAAGCAATAGACAACACAAAGAGCGTAGGAATCGGCCTTACACCATGCACCATACCGTCGGTAGGAAAGCCGAATTTTGAAATCAAAGAAGGAACCATGGAGGTGGGGATCGGTCATCACGGCGAACCCGGAATCAAAGTCACAGAGCTTGCCACTGCCGATGAAATGGCGGAGATCATGCTTGACATCATTCTGCCCGATCAGCCTTTCGAAAGCGGAGACGAAGTCGTGGTTCTGGTTTCCGGCCTGGGGGCAACGCCGGTTATGGAATGCTACATCGTATACAACAAAGTGGAAGAAATACTGGCTGAAAAGGGGATCAAAGTGCACAGATCCTATGTGGGAAATTACTTCACTTCGCTGGATATGATGGGGGTCACTCTGACTCTCATGAAGCTCGACGATGAACTGAAGGAACTCGTCGACATGGAAGTAGACGCCATGGGGATGAAGCAGTTTCAAAAATAAAGATACGGGATAATTTCCAAAGATAGTTTTCAAGGAGGCACGCTTTGTTTTTTATTGGAATTGACGCCGGAACAACCTGTATAAAAGCAGCGGTCATATCGGAAGACGGAAGAACGATTGACTGCGTTACGGAAAACGTCAGGCTGCACAAGCCCTCGGAGGATTTCTGCGAGATTGACATGACAAGGCTTTGGGAAAGCCTGTGCGGCATCCTCATGAAACTCAAAGCAAATAATTTAAAAATCTGGAGCAATATCAAAGGCATCGGCATTACGGGTCAGGGAGACGGACTATGGGCAATCGACAGGGAAGGAAACCCGGCCCGCAATGCCATACTTTGGAACGACACCAGAACGAAGGACCTGAAACTCGAAAACAGGGATGAAATCGATGGAATCTGCATGGGGAATGTTGCAAATCCTCTCTATGCGGGTTCCAATATCCATATTCTCCGGTGGATTTTAGAAAGAGAGCCGGAGACTCTGAAAAAAATACATAAGATCTTTCACTGCAAGGACTGGCTTAATTTTAAACTGACGGGTGTTATTTCCAGCGATGAAACGGACATGACCACGGCACTGATGAATTTGAAAACAAAAGAGTTTTCACAGGAAATCCTGGACGCCCTGGGTCTGTCGGAATACCTGGGGCTGTTTGCCCGGCCGGTTCCGTCCTCCGAGGTGATCGGAACCGTAACGGAACAGGCGGCAGGGATGACCGGGCTGAAACCGGGGACACCGGTTATTGCAGGAGCCATCGATGTTGCCGCTGTGGCGGTGGGCCTGGGCGCTGTCCGGGCGGGAGACACCTGTATCATCGTCGGAACAACTCTGGCAAATCAGACGGTAGTCAACGAGGCGGATATCGATTTCCGCAGAGGTTTGGTTCTATCCCATATTCCAAAGGACAGTTACATTTGTATCATGCCGACTCTCAGCGGCGCAGCTGCAATCGACTGGGTGAAAAACCTGCTGTACCCCGATACGGCCTATGAGGACATCGAAAAAATTATCGGTTCTGTGCCCGTCGGCAGCCGGGGCATCCTGTACCACCCTTATCTGCAGGGTGAACGGGCTCCCTTCAGAAACCCGTTTGCTTCGGGCAGCTTCTTCGGACTCAAGTCCGTCCATGGAAAAGAAGAGCTCATGAGAGCCGCCTTTGAAGGGATTGCCATGTCCCTCTGCGACTGTTTTCAATCGCTTCCAGACACCAACGACCGGGTGTTCATCTCCGGAGGAGCCGCAAAAAACGACACGCTTTGCCAGATGCTCTCCGACAGTCTCGGAAAAAGTATCGTCAGGGTCACGGAAAAGGAAGCAGGGATTAAAGGGATCGTCTCCGTGGTCAGGGCCGGGCTGGGCCTTGAACTGGACTGCGGATCGGCGGAAGTTTCCGTCGACAAAGAGTTTGCAGCGGTGCCGGAGCGGCACGAGAAATATGAAAGAATATTCAAGCTGTTTCAAAACCTCAGACATGACTATGAAAAGCATTGGTTTGAGAGAAATGATATTTTTAACTAACAGGAAATATTGTGCGCCTGCCAGGATTGTTCCCTTGGAAACCGCGGCGCGGCGCAGTCATTTTTAAGGAGAAATGATCATGAGCAGTTTTAAAAACAAAGACGGTAAAGTGATCGTCGAAAACCTGATTGCGACCATACAGCAGAACAAGGAGTACCTCAGCAAAATCGACGGTGAAATCGGCGACGGTGACCACGGGATCAATATGAACAAGGGCTTTACCATGTGTAAAGACAGAATCGACGGAAAGGATCTGAACCTGACCGACAGCCTCAAAGCGCTTGCCATGGTGCTGATGATGGAAATCGGAGGATCCATGGGGCCTTTGTACGGGACCATGTTCTTTGAGATGGCCAAGGCAACGGACGGAAAGGAAGACATCGACAGTCAGGTATTTGCGGATATGATTTCCAACTCGGTCAAAGGAATCCAGAGCCTGGGAGACGCCAAAGTCGGGGACAAGACGCTGATGGATACCCTCATTCCCGCCGTGGAAGCGTTTCAGAATGAGAAGGATGCCGGCTTTTCATCCGCCCTGGATCATATGATGGCGGCAGCGGAAAAAGGGAAGGATTCCACCATCGATCTCGTAGCCAGAATCGGACGGGCGAGCAGACTGGGAGAGCGCTCCAGAGGTGTCCTGGATGCGGGAGCCACATCCTGCTTCCTGCTGCTGGAATCCATGGGGAAAACCATGAAAGAATTGCTGAAGGATTGAGCGGCTACCGATTGATAAAAGCAGCTGACCATTCAGCCGCTCGAAAGAATCATTGGCTCAGATGAATTACCGGAGTGATGACATGTCAAAATTTTTAATTGGTATCGATATCGGAACCACGAACGTGAAATCTGTCTTGTTTCATGAAGACGGAACAAAGATCACAGAACACACTGTGGAATATCCCCTGCATCTGGTCAGATCGGGATGGGTGGAGCAGGATCCCCGTGACTGGTGGGCAGCCAGTGTGGAAACCATTGCCGCGGTAGTTGCCGGCAGCGGAGTCGACAAGAAGGACATTGCCGGTATCGGCGTCAGTTCCCAGGCTCCTACCTTGATCCCCATAGACAAAGACGGAAACGTTCTTCGAAACGGCCTGATCTGGATGGACAGGAGATCCCAGCCCGAAACTGATTATCTCGAGCAGAAAATCGGCAGCCGGAAGGTGAAAAGCATCACGGGAAACCGGATCGACCCCTATTATATCTCTTCAAAGCTGTTGTGGTTCAAGAACAACGAACCGGAGCTTTATAAAAAAACTTATAAAATTCTACAGATCAACGGATATATCAACTTCATGCTGACCGGCTCCGTCACAACAGATATCTCCCATGCAAGCCTGATGGGTGTTTATGATATCCGGCGGAACCAGTGGTCGGAAGAGCTGGCCGATCTGATCGGCTATGATACGGACCTGTTTCCTCAGGTGTATGATAACGCCCGCGTAATCGGAACGGTCTGCGGAAAAGCTGCAGCACTGACGGGATTGAGTACTTCTACCGCAGTCGTCTGCGGTACGGTGGACGGCTCCGCCGCCACGCTTGAAGCAGGCGCCGTCAATATTGGCGATGCGGTTGAAATGACCGGAACATCAACGGTATTGAACATCTGTACCGATGAATGGCGCGATCCGGGACTGCTCTTTGAGATGTACCACGGTTTAAAGGACGTACTGATGATCTGCGGAGCAATCAGCACCACTGGTGCCAGCCTGAAATGGTACAAGGATAACCTGTATCGGACGGAAGAGCCGGATGGCAGCCCGGGAGAAACCTGCTCCTTTGAGTTGATGAACCAGAAAGCGAGTCAGGCGAAAGCCGGTTCCAACAAGCTGATCTTCCTGCCCTATCTGTCGGGAGAGCGTTCTCCCATATGGGACAGCTATGCAAGAGGCGTATTCTTTGGCCTGGACCTGAATACAGGGAAGGAAGAAATGATCAGAGCCATTATGGAGGGTTCGGCCTACGGACTCAGACATAATATTGAAGAAGCCAAGAAAATCGGCGTCTCCATCGGGGAACTCCGATCCGTAGGCGGCGGCAGCAAAAGCGACATCTGGCTGAAAATCAAGGCTTCGGTTCTCAACATGCCTGTCGTTGTGCCGGATATTTCCACCGGCGCTCCCTTTGGTGACGCGATCATATGCGGTGCAGGCCTGGGCATTTACAAGAACCCCGGGCAGTTTGCAAAAGAAGCCGCAAAGATCAAGAAGATCGTCGAGCCCGATCAAGAGTGGAATAAAATTTACAACGAAATCTATGAGATTTATCTCAATCTTTATAAAAACACCAGGGAAGATTTTTACAACCTGGCAAAGATACAGGAAAGTGTGCAAATATGATGACACCAAAAAACTTATGGCAGGATCACCGCTTTTCGTGCTCCTGCGGGCAGGAGCACAGCCAGCCCATCCGGGACATCGCGATAGAGAAAGGCGCTCTGGATCAGCTTGGCCGAATCAAAGAGAACTTGGGCAGCAGCTTCAACAGAGGCCTGGTCATAATAGACAGCGTATTGAACAACCTCATAGGGGACAGCATAAAGGCTTCTCTGGAAAAGGGAAATGTCGAGTATTCCGTATGTCTGTTTGACTCACCGCAGGTTCTTCCCGATGAAGAATCCATCGTTAAGATTATGGTCGATCTGGATCAAAGCATCGACTTTATGATTGCCGTGGGCTCCGGGGCCGTCAACGACCTGGCCAGATTTGTGAGCTCCAGGTGCCGGATCCCGTATATCTCAATTCCCACAGCCGCCTCTATGGACGGTTATTCAGCGGAGGTATCCCTGCTGATCCTCAACGGCATCAAGAAAACCATTCAGGCCACCTACCCGCTGGCCATCTACGCGGATGTAGATATTCTGAAAAATGCTCCGGCCAAGCTGGTTGCTGCAGGATTCGGCGATCTGATCTGCAAGAAAACAGCGGCTTTTGACTGGAGAATATCCAATATCATCAACGGAGAAAGCTATTGCCAGAATACGGTGGACGTAGTCGATGAGATCGTCGAAAAGACCGCAGCCAATGCGCTGAAAATATCAGAACGAAATGAAGACGCCATTAAGACACTGGCAGAGGGGCTCATGATTTCCGGACTTGCCATGCATTGGGTCGGAAAATCAAGGCCTGCTGCGGGAGCGGAGCATCATCTCGCCCATTTCATCGGCATGAAAGCCATGATGAACAATCAGCACACCCACCTTCACGGAATTGAAGTGGCCGTTATGACACTGGTCATGATCGAAGTCTACCGGGAAATTCTTTCCCTGGACTGGGAGGCCGTAAATGTGGAGGCAGTCTATGAAAAAACCTTGAAAAAAGAGGAATATGAAGCAAGGATCAAGGAAGTCTTCCAAGAGAGTGCGCCTCAGATCTTTAAAGAAAACGAAAGCAAAATCTTTGACAGGGAGCAGTGGCTCACCCATGCCCATGCGGTAAAAAAAAGCATGCCACAGATCAGAGAGGAGCTGCTGCCCAAAATTCCCGATTCAGAAATGATCGTCAATGTGCTCAGGAGCATGGGAGCACCGTCCTCGCCTGCCGAGCTCGGCATATCAAAAGCAGAGCTGGAAGAAGCGATTCGATATGCAAAAGAGGTACGGAGCAAATACACGATCCTGGATGCGGCTGAATATCTGGGCTGCCTGGAATCGGTGGCTGCAGTCGTCGCAGAAAAGATGGATACGCTTGTTTGAGCGAATGAGCAGCCTGCAAGGATGAAGGAATACGCTTCAATGAGAGGAGGACAATTCATGGCAATATTCGACAGAAAGAAACTTGATCAGCTCAAGGAAGAGGTATGCGAGGCAAACCTGGAGCTGGAGGCAAAAAAACTGGTCATCTATACCTGGGGAAATGTCAGCGGCATTCTCAGGGAATCCAACCTGGTGGTGATCAAGCCCAGCGGCGTAGCCTATGAAAAACTGGTACCGGACATGATGGTCGTTACGGACCTGGAAGGGAATATCGTTGAAGGGGACTACAATCCGTCTTCTGATACTCCGACCCATTTGGTGCTATATCAAGAATTCGAAAAAATCGGAGGGGTGACCCATACCCATTCCACCTATGCCACCGCGTGGGCACAGGCAAAAAGAAAGATCGAATGCTACGGCACGACGCACTGTGATTATTTCTATAACGGAATTCCGTGCACGCCGGAGCTTACTCCTGAGGAAATAAACGGAAATTACGAACTGAATACCGGAAAGGTCATCGTGCGGGCCATGAAAGACCTGGATTACATCTCCATGCCGGGGATTCTTGTTGCCAACCACGGGCCGTTCACCTGGGGCAAAGATGCTCATAAGGCGGTTGAAAACAGCGTGGTGCTCGAAGAGCTGGCCCGGATGGCGCAGCTTACCGTCTCCATCAATCCGAATATCACGGCGATACAGAGCACGCTGATGGATAAGCATTACCTGAGAAAACACGGAAAAAATGCATATTACGGACAGAAGGCAAACAAGGAGTCGGCGGAATGATTAAAATCCTGACAGTAACTGACCTGTTTATCAATAAAGAAGTGGTAGAGACAGCCCTGCGGGCGAAGCTATCCCATATCGACGACCTGGTAATCGATAATTTCTCCGTGGACTTTCCGATCACGCCCCTTCAGTACAGTGACGGGGAGGTGACGGAATATGTCGGCAGTGAAGAGGACATCATCGCCCGGATCGAGGATGTGGATCATCTGGTGGTCCATACGTCTCCGGTAACAAGAAACGTGATGGAGCACGGCAAAAGGCTGAAGTCCATATCAGTCACAAGGGGCGGCGCGATCAACGTCAATCTGGAAGCCGCAAGCAGCCTGAACATTCCGGTTTTTAACACACCGGGAAGGAATTCCTCTGCGGTGGCCGAATTCACCATCGGCCTGATTATTGCGGAAACCAGGAACATCGCAAGAAGTCATGAAAGCACCCGGCAGGGCAAATGGGTGGATGACTATTACATTTATGAAAAAAGCGAATTTGAGCTTTCCAGCAAGGTGATCGGCCTGATGGGCTACGGCAATATCGGTGAAAAGGTTTGCCGGATGTTAAGCGGTTTCGGGTGCCGTGTGCTGGTTTATGATCCCTACATAGACAGCGTGAGCAGTCCCAATGCGGAGCTGGTCGGCCTGGATGAACTGCTTGCGGAATCGGATATTATCTCCCTGCACATGCGTGTAACACCGGAAACCACAAGCATGGTCAATCTGGACCTGCTCCGGAAGATGAAATCCTCCGCCATTCTGGTCAACACAGCCAGGGGGCCTCTTGTAAATTACAAAGACCTTTGCACTGCCCTGGAACAGGGTGTTATTGCCAGAGCGGCGCTGGACACCTTCGATGTGGAACCCATCGAACCGGATGATCCCATCCTGAAGCTGGACAATGTAACCCTGACCAATCATATTGCGGGTTCTTCGAGAAACGCGGCGCAGATTTCCGCCGAAATCATGGCGGAAGACCTGAAAGCATTTCTTGAGGGCAGAGAGGTAAAAAACCAGTTGAATAAGAATGATCAAGCAAAGGAGAGATAGTATGGGTACGAAGTATACAATCGGTATCGATTACGGAACACTATCGGCAAGAGCTTTGCTGGTGGACATCATCACCGGTGAGGAAATCGCAACGTCTCTTTATGAGTATCCCCACGGCGTCATGGATGCCTTTCTGCCGGATCAGAAAACCAGGCTGATGCCTGACTTTGCGCTCCAGCACCCCCAGGATTACATCGACGCACTAAAAAAGACTGTTACGGAACTATTGGATAAGACCGGAGTGAACAGCGAAGACATTATCGGAATCTGCAGCGATTTCACCGAGTGCTCCATGCTTCCCGTTGATGAAAACGGAATCCCCCTTTGTTTCCAGGAAAAATATAAAACGAACCCCCACAGCTATGTCAAGCTGTGGAAACACCATGCGGCTCAGGATGAAGCCAATAAATTGAACCAGATCGCAGCAGAGCGGGGAGAGGCATTTTTGCCCAGATACGGCGGCAAGATCTCTTCGGAATGGATGTTCCCCAAAATCTGGCAGATCCTGGATGAGGATCCGGATTTATATCATGATACGGCCAGGTTTATGGAGCTTGCCGACTGGGCGACCATGCAGCTGACAGGCGTAGAAATGAAAAACAGCTGTACCGCCGGCTATAAAGCCATCTGGCATAAAAGAGAAGGCTTTCCTTCCAAAGAATTCTTTAAAGCGCTGCACCCCGATCTGGAGAACATCATCGGAGAAAAGTTTGGCAGCACGGTCTATCCCATCGGCAGCGTAGCCGGACAGGTCACAGAACAGGCAGCCCGCCTGACGGGATTGAAAGAAGGGACCATTGTGGCCGTCGGCATAGGCGACGCTCATGCGGCAGTACCGGCCGTAGGGATTACCGAGCCCGGAAAAATGCTTGCTATCATGGGAACTTCGACCTGTCACATGATGCTGGGAGACAAGGAAGTAATGGTGCCCGGTATGTGCGGAGTCGTGGAAGACGGAATTATATCCGGTTATTACGGGTACGAGGCGGGTCAGTCCTGCGTTGGCGATCATTTCCAATGGTTCAAGGATTACTGCGTTCCGGAAGCCTATGAGACTGAGGCAAGAGAGAGGAACATAGATATATTTACCCTGATGAACGAGAAGGCGGAAAAACTGCAGCCGGGGGAATCCGGTCTGCTGGCCCTCGACTGGTGGAACGGAAACCGGTCCGTCCTGGTCGACGTGGATCTGACCGGTTTGATCATCGGAATGACCCTGGCAACCAAGCCGGAAGAAATCTATAGAGCTCTGATTGAAGCCACTGCATTCGGAACCAGGATGATCGTGGAAACCTTCAAAGAGCACGGCGTTCCGGTTCATGAATTCTATGCCGCCGGTGGAATCGCGGAAAAAAATCCTCTTATGATGCAGATTTATTCGGACGTGACCAATATGGACATTAAAATTGCGGCATCTCCGCAGGCCCCGGCCCTGGGCGCGGCGATCTTTGCAGCCGTCGCTGCGGGCAAAGAGAGAGGCGGGTATGACGATATCTATACTGCGGCAAAGGTGATGGGCAAGGTCAAGGATCTGTATTACAAGCCGAATCAGGAAAACGTGAAAACCTATGAAAGCCTTTACGAAGAATACAAAAAGCTGCACGATTACTTCGGGAGAGGTGAAAATGCAGTGATGAAAAGGCTGAAGAAGATAAAGGAGAATGTGTATTATGCTAATGAAAGATGAACGGGAAGCCATCGTCGAATATTGTATCAAACTGACGGAGCACAAACTGACGAAGGGGACCGGGGGCAACATCAGCATCTTTGACAGAGAACAGAAGCTCATGGCCATCAGCCCCAGCGGACTGGATTATTACCAGGCAAAGCCGGAAGATATTGTCGTAATGGATTTAAACGACAATATCATTGAAGGCCGCAGAAGGCCGTCCACAGAATACAATCTTCACCGGATCTTTTACGTAAAGCGGGATAACTGCAATTCTGTGGTTCACTGTCATTCGATGTTTTCCGCTGTACTGGCCTGCCTCCGCTGGCCCATACCTGCCAGCCACTATATGATCGCTCTCGCCGGCAAGGATGTGAGATGCGCCGAATATGCCACCTTCGGAACCCAAGAGCTTGCCGAAAATGCTTTTGAAGCCATGAGAGACAGAAACGCAGTTCTGCTTGCAAATCATGGACTGCTGGCTGTCTCAACCGATCTGCCAAACGCCTTCAACATTGCGGAAGAAATCGAGTTCTGTGCAGAAATCTATTACAGGACGAGATGCGTCGGAGAGCCCTTCATTCTGTCCGATGAGGAAATGGCGCTGATGGATCAGAAATTTAATAATTACTCTAAGGTTTAGGTTGATTACTCCTCAATCATATACTGACTTCTCCTCAGTATTACAGAAAAACCACTGCTGGAAAACCCCGCTGACTTTTGTCGACGGGGTTTTCCAGATTTTTGCACGGCATGGTATCCTGATCCAGAAAGCTTGAAAAAACAGACTGAGCCTGATTCTTTTCCGGGAAATTCTGAAACAAATTTCCCGGAAAAGGTAAAGTTTTACGTGGAAAGAACGATATAAATAGTACATGATTTTTTCATTGAATATTTTGGAAGTTCTTACTTAAGTATTTTGACGGATGGAGGTTGAGATGAACCGGATCAGAAAAAACATTAGCATTTTTACAGCGGCAGCATTCTTTTTGCTGTTTTCCATTTCACCTGCCTTTGCGGAAGATATAAACGAACCCATGGATACAGGTCCTTCAATTGTGAAAGACACTGCTGAGACGAAAGCAGAACCCGGAAAGGCGGATGATGCCGCCCCCGGCACCAGTGCGGAGAAACCCGTACCGGCAGACGATACTGCCGCTCCGGCTGGAGAAATTTCCGAACCGGAAAGCGGGACGGGCGAAACAACGGAAACAGTCGAAACGGCTGATGACAGTACCGGAACGACGGGTGAAACCACCGGTACCATTGAAGATAATACTGAACCGGCAGGACAAACAACACCTGTTGAAGAGAGTCCCGAACCGGCAGGAGAAACAATACCTGTTGAAGAGAGTCCCGGAACAGAACCCGTACAGCTGCCGAACAGCAAGGTGGAATACCTTGAGAATCCGGTGTTGAACGTAGTCGTTCCCATCGCGGTTTCCATTACCATCGATCCGCTGGAGCTGGCCGGCAAAGGACAAATTTATTCGGACACTTATAAGATAAGGAATAACGGAGACACCGATGTTCTGCTGACTTTTTCCGACATACAGGTTACGTTTGCCGATGACATAAATTTTGAAGCATTGAGTCAGCCCTTTGACGAGAGAACCTCTTCGGATCTGAAATCCATTTTTATGATGCTGGATTTTGGCCGCAGCGACATGCCTCCGGCCGTTATTACAGATTTCAGCCGGAGCGGACCGATCTGTATTCCGTTGTCGCCCCCTATGGAAGACACGGAGGAGGATTCTCTTTTACAGTTTAATTTTTGCGGAAGTGTAAATTATGCTCCCGCTGTTTCCTGGAAAGACAGCGATGTAAAAATCAGTATGAACTATACTCTTCAAACCGTTCCGCCGCCAATGGAAGAAAACGATTTGCCGGAACAGCAAAACCCGCTTATGCCTGAGGAGAAAAATGCGCTTTTGCCTGAACAGAGCGATACCGTTCCGTCTTCAGAGGAGAACGCGCAGGAGCTGCCGGGTTCTGAGGAGACCGCACCAGGGGATGAAACAGCAGCAGACGCTGAAAATACTGATGCCGTCACAGAAACGACGACTGACGGAGGGTCGTCAGCAGATCCGGAAGCAGGAACCTCTGATGGTACGATAACAGGAAATCCAGGAACAGAAACGTCTGACAATGGCACGAAAAAGGCTCAACCTAATACTGAATCTAAGGATGCAGAGACAAAATCACCGGATGGTTCCGCGTCCGGTAACGAACAAGATGGAGGTTTGACATGACTCAGAAAACAAATACAACAGGAAAAAAACTGGAAACAAAGCACATCATATTGATTTTCGGTTCCCTTATCATCATCTGCGCTGCAATACTCATTGCAATCTTTCTGCTGAAGGATAAGCCGGAAACAGTTACCCCGGTTGTTACTGCAGACAATTTAACGCAAATTCAGGGAGAAATCAAGGATAAAGTAGCAAAGGGCATGTTCATGACTCATATGAATACGACCTGGAACTTTCCGGACGGGAAAGCAGCATCCAGCAACGCCGTGATGGGCAATGCCACCGGGAATACATATCCGTTCTGGTTTACCCTGACCCTTGCCGACACGGATGAAGCAATCTACCAATCCGGACTGCTCCCGGTGGGCCAGCAGCTTTCCGAAATCAAGCTCGACAAGGATCTGGACAAGGGTACGTATCCCGCAGTTGTAAATATTCAGATGATCGATGAGAACGGAGAAGAGATGGAAAGCAATATGGGCTTTAACATTACACTGATTGTGGAGAACTAGAGTGTTCTGATCCAACTTTGATATTTTCTGTCACAGGACTATACAAAGAGGGCATTCGCCTTCGGAGTATCCGTACGCAGTGCTGGGGCGGATGATATAATCAGCAACAATCATAAAAGATTAGAAAAGGAGACAAGGCAATGAAAAGAAAATCTAAAGTTATAGTGGCGTTTGTGATGACGTTGCTGCTTATCGCAACCTCCCCGATCGCCGCATTTGCTGAAACCCAGTCACAGGCTTCAGGAACGATCCCTGGAAACAGTGAAGTAGAAGATGTAATACTGAATATTGTTCTGCCGACCAGTTTCAACTTCGCACTGGACCCACTGGGACTCAATGCAACCGGAGACAACCAGATTTCCGCACAGGACTATTTCTTCGTAAATCAGACCATAGCTCCGGTTAAGGTGTCACTGGATATCACCGCGACAACTTCCAACGGTGCTGTCCTGATTGCCAACCCAAGCGGACTTGACAAGGACAATACGAGTGCAAATGATAAAAAGCTGTATTTTGGAGCCCTCGGTGCAAACGAACTCACTGGCACTGCCATTACTACGACAGATACCGCCATTACCTACGGTGGAATCTTTGGCGGTGAGAATCCTCCGGAAGCAGTGTATACCACGGAAACCGCGGTAGCGGACACGCTGTCTGCCTTCACACCGGGAGCTGGCGGAGCTACCGGATCTGCACTCATCGCATTCGCGCTTCAAAAGGCTGATAAGTCAACAACATCGACTTCCGAAGGTGCTATTGACGGCCTGGCAGCCGGTGATCTCGGAGTTGCCGCATTCCGCTTCTACTCCGAATTAAACACTTATGCCGATTGGAAAGCGAATGATGTTACGGTATCGGTTGCTTACACCTTAACCCCATTACGTACCGCCACTTATGATCAGGTTGACTTTATTGACGGCAGCCTGAATCAGATTGAAGGCACAACCACACCTACAGGCCCGACCTACAGCTCACCCGGTTTCATCGTTGACGGAAATACGGTAACCACGCTTGGCACTACGATTCAAAGTTCAAAGGCCAGTTCGACGAATATCGAGATTCCGTTCTTTGCAAATGAGTTGACTGCTACGTCCCTGGTACTTAACAGCGCTTTTACAGTTCCGACAGCAGAATATGCCTTACAGGATGATAAGCTGATTCTGAAAAAGGATAATGCTTCCTATACTTTCAGGGTCGCAAGCAACAGCACTAAGACTATGGTATTAACGCTTTCCGACAGCTCAACTTATACGTTTACTGTTAATGTTACTGACTAAGGATTGACTTGCAGCAGTACATAGTATTTAACACCGCCCGCATCCTTTCCAAAGGGATGCGGGCGGTATTTTTAACCAGGTCACAGGCCGGTTTACAACTTAATTATTAAAATGTATAATGAATAATAAGTTATGTCATAAATAATAGATAAATGGCCGATAATGTCGAGCAAACCAGTTACTGCTATCACGACTTTCTGTTTGAGGGTTGTTTTCTGAATAGGTTTAAAGTTTACTGGAATTTATCCGATTAAAGAAATAACGGCTGCAGGAGGAAATAGCTCTTGTCAAAAGTACAATTTGAGGATTTAGAACAGATTATTTCCGACTGCATGATCCCGTGGGAAAAACTGCAGGATAAAGCGATCCTTGTTACCGGGGCCTCAGGAGTCGTTGGTTCTGCTTTAATTCATGCATTATCATATGCCAGCAAAAGGCATGGACTGGGTGCCAGAATTATAGGGGTTGGAAGAGACAGAAAAAAGGTAAGGAAGCTAATAACACGCTGTGGGTTGGAATTTATCGAACAGGACATCCGCAATCCATTAACGTTTTCAGGCAATGTGGATTACATCTTTCATTGCGCAGCTGTAACCAAATCCTCAGAAATGGTATTAAACCCCGTGGGGGTGGTTGAAACGTCAATCAAAGGCACAGATTATGCTTTGAAACTGGCGAGAGAAAAGTGCGTAAAAAGCATGGTCTATTTATCCTCTATGGAGGTATACGGAATAACTGACCCCGCAATACCCCGCGTGAGCGAAGATAACTTAGGTTATATCGATATTAAGAATCCACGAAGTTGTTATCCCGAGAGCAAACGGATTTGTGAGTGCCTATGCAGCTGCTGGTTTGCCCAATACGGAGTTCCTGTGAAAACAGCTCGTCTTGCACAGACCTTCGGAGCGGGCATCCCGGTTGAAGACTCCAGAGTATTCGCACAGTTTGCCCGGAGTGTCATTGCCGGGGAAGATATTATCCTGCATACGGAGGGCAATTCGCGGGGTAATTACTGCTATATCTCTGACACGGTGAGAGGGCTGCTTTATCTGCTTTTAATGGGTGAAAACGGTGAAGCTTACAATATTGTCAACCCCGATGCAAGTATGACAATTCGCGAGATGGCAGAATTGGTTGCAATTAAAATCGGGCAGGGCAGAGCTTCGGTAGTCGTGTACAGGCCTGAAGATGTTGAAGCACTCGGGTATGCACCGGATACAACCCTGCGGTTAAGCTCGGAAAAGCTGGAAAGACTTGGTTGGCGCCCAAGGTATGGACTAGAAGAAATGTACAGGCGAATGATACTGGATTGGGAAGAACAATTACGAGATTGAATAAGCTTTCCTCATTGGAGAAATAAATGATGCGAAAATATCATCAAAAACAATTATTAGAGCTAGTAAACTCATTGCATGAGGCACATTCCGAAATCAAGCCTTTGTTTTCTAAGGGACAAATAAACACCATAATTAATTTATTGTCTGACTGCCAGCAAAGCGCGGTTCGAATCGGGGGATTCATCGAACAACTTGAAGGCGAGGGAGCAAGAACAGTTACGTTTCTTGAAGAATACTGTGAGCTTCTTTATCAGGTGAGCGTTGAGATCAGCGGTTCGGTCGGCGCCAAGGGAAGTTTGAAGCGCCTGCAAAAGCAACTGTATATAATTGAAAACAGTGTCCAAACCGATCTGAAGCCGGATAGACTGGAAATGCTGTTTATTCCATATAAAGCGTCTATGTGGGATTCAATGGAGAGTATATGGCTGACAGCGAAGAATGACCCCCGATGTGAAGCCGTGGTAATGCCTGTCCCATATTTTGACAGGCAGCCCGACGGAACCCTTGGAAAAATGCATTATGAGGGTGGTGAATACCCGAATTATGTGCCGGTTGCAGACTGGCGGAAATATAACCTGGAAGAAAGGCACCCCGACGTTATTGTTACATCCAATCCCTACGATGAGGGAAACTATGTGTCCAGCATTCATCCTGATTTTTATAGCAGACGACTGAAGAGTTTTACGGATCTGCTGATTTATGTTCCTTACTTTGTAAGCGTTGACGATGTTCCCGGGCATTTTTGCGTATGCGCCGGCACCCTGTATGCGGACAGAACCATAGTTCAATCTGAAAGAGTGCGAAAAACCTATTTACGAGAATTTCGTAAAGCAGAAAAGGAAAAAAAGTATAAGGGGGAATTCGGGAACGCCGAAACAAAATTTATCTCTCTTGGTTCTCCCAAGTTCGACAGGGTTATTCGCACCAAACGCGAAGATTGTCGAATTCCCGACGAATGGCGGAAACTGATCGAGAAACCGGATGGCACCTGCAGAAAAGTAGTTCTTTATAATACCAATATATTCGGAGCACTCAAGGATAACGAAAAGGCATTACATAAACTAAGGCATGTTTTTCAATGCTTTCAGGACAGGGAGGACGTTATCCTGTTGTGGCGCCCGCATCCGTTAAATACCGCCGTCTATCAAAGTATGCGGCCTCAGTTACTTCAGGAATACCTTGATATCGTCGGAGAATTTAAATCGCTCGGTGTTGGTATCTATGACGATACTCCTGATTTAAACCGGGCTATTGCCATATCTGACGCTTATTACGGTGACTTGAGCTCTCTTGTGATAATGTGCCAGTGTGTTGGTAAGCCGGTTATGATCCAGAGTGCGGATGTTATTAAGCCAAATGACCAATCGAAGCATCTTGCTATTGATAATCTTTATTTTGACGGAAAAGATTTTTGGTTTACTGCATATGACTTCAATGCTTTGTTTAAAATGGACAGGCAAACCTGGAAGACAGAATATATCGGAAGTTTCCCCGGTGAGCCGTTCGATGGCAAAAAGCTTTACGGACAAATAGCAGGTTATAATGGAAAGTTGTATTTCTCACCGGCTTTTGCTGATGAGATAGCCGAATATGATACGGTAAACCGTATCTTTAAGAAAACCAGGTTTCGAGAAAAGGTAGAGGGGGAGGAGCTTTGCAGTACCCGCGGTCCCAAATTTAACGAAGTATTTCAATATCAACGCTGGTTATTCTTTATAGGGAATACCTGTCCGGCACTTATACGTCTTGACGTGGAAACTGGAGAGATTGATTCCTTTTCCGATTGGAGAGATTCTCTTGGCAGACTTACCGTGAATTTTGACGGGTATCATTTTAAATCTGCCTGCGTGGTTGGAACTAAAATCGCTATGGCAGCCTTGAATGCCAACGCGGTTGTCGTTTTTGACATGGAATCCTGTACATCGGAAGTTTACGAAGTCGGCAGAAGAAAAAACGGCTATACGGGCATCTGCTTTGACGGCGATAATTATTGGCTTTCTCCGAGATTCGGCGGTCCTGTCATAAGATGGAATCCGGAAAAAGGTTATAAGGAATATGGAGATTACCCGGATGGATTTGTCGGAGGAAGAGGGGGATTCTGGGATCTTCGCTATTTGAATGATTGTGTATGGCTTTTTCCCAACCAGGCAAATATGGCATTGAAAATAAATGTTCAGGAGGAAAGCATCCTTGTGGCGGAGGAATTTCAACCTGAATGCCATGAGGCTGGAGGTGCTCCCAGTTATATCTTTTCTAAAATAATTAATGGAGCGATATTTGCACATACCGGAAAAACCAGCCGGCTGATTGAGTTCGACGGCGCCGGTAACCAGCGCCGTGAGGAGGCAGTCTGCATAACGGAAGTGGATTCACATCTGTTGAACGACATACAATCCAATATTTTTAAAAAAGACAGCTCTGTATGCGAGACTGCCTGGGACTGTATGTTTGCTGAAAGTGATCGCGTACCTTTAGATCATTTTCTTATAAGCATTGATCGCTTTGGTGATCAGGCACAAGCCCGTGCGTTATCTGCACGCCAAGTCGAGATTTGCAGAAGCACGATAGAAAATGCCGATGGTACGGCAGGTGAATCGATATATGCATATTGTAAACAAGCGCTGTTAGTTGGTGCGGGAGGAAAGAAATGATTACAGCACTTATTTTCGCCGGTGGAACCGGACAAAGGATGAATTCGCGATCCAAACCGAAACAGTTTCTGGAATTGCATGGAAAGCCGATCATCTTGTTCACACTGGAGCATTTCGAGGAGCATCCGGAGATTGACAATATCGTTGTCGTATGCCTCAAAAGCTGGATCCCTGAGCTGAAAAAGATTCTGAGGCGGTATGAAATCAACAAGGTAAGTCAGATTATACCTGGGGGCAGTACCGGGCATGAATCGATCTACAACGGACTGCTGGCACTAAAAGGCGCTTGTACGCCGGATGATATCGTACTGATTCATGACGGGGTGAGGCCTTTGATTTCGGGTGATCTGATTTCGGAAAACATTGCAAAAGTCAAAGAATACGGCACATCTATCACTGTTGAGCCTGCAACGGAAAGTGTTATCAGCAGTAAAAACGGAGAGTTGATTGATGCGGTTCCTCAGAGAAACACCATGTACGTGGCGAAAGCCCCGCAGTCATTCCGATACGGGATGATACTGGATTTATATAAAAAAGCCCAGAAAGACAAACTTCTGACAATCGATTCGGCTCATTTGCTCAGTCTGTATGGAATCGAGATGCATATGGTGAAGAGTACTCCAAACAATATGAAGATCACGGCTCCTGCGGATTACTATATCTTTCGGGCATTGTATGAAGCCATTGAAAACCAGCAGATCCTAGGAATCTAATGTTACATATTATTCAAAGATAAAAGAAAGGAATTCTAACAATGAAAAAAATCCCTCCGCATCTTGCCCCTTACGTAATGAAAGAAGATGAATCTGCCTGTGCTGCATTTTACCGCCTGAGCATGGCATCCTTATACGGTATTATTCTGGTGGTGGACGATCAGGAACGGCTGGTGGGTATCCTGACTCTTACGGATATGCGCAATCTTCCCAGACAGGGTTTAGATCCGGAAGCGATGAGTGTGGGGCAAGTATGCAACAGAAAATTTAAGTTCCTGAGGGATTCGGAGGACAAATATCTTTACGGCAGAAACATTTTTGCGGAATTACCTATAGATGAGCTGCCGATACTGAATGACGAACATATTCCGGTCGGACTTTTCGCAAGATGGCAGGCATTCTTCAAGGATTACTTTGATGGACAACGGCTAACATACCCTTACTATGCGGTAAACATTCTGGCGGCAGCGAAACTCGCGAGAGAAAAGGGATATGATAAAATCAGTGTGATTGAATTCGGCGTCGCCGGAGGAACAGGTTTACGGCATTGCGAATTATTTGCAAAAGAGGCGGAGAAATTATCAGGCGTAGGAATTGAAGTTTATGGTTTCGATTCGGGACAGGGTCTTTTTGCACCGCGGGATCACAGGGATATGCCCCATCACTGGGCTGGGGGCGAATATAAGATGCAGATGGATAAATTACAAGATTCTTTGCTGTTTGCAAAACTGATCATCGGTGACATCTGTGAGACAACGAAAACCTTCCTTGCGGATTATAATCCGGCACCTATTGGGGTGATGCTGGTGGATGTGGATCAGTACACACCTACCGTGGCGATACTGGATATGCTGCTGGCTAAGGATGAAAACTTTCTGCCTCTTGTTTTTATGTATTTCGATGACATCTGGTCGGCGGATGAATTTTTAGGTGAGACACTTGCTGTAAAAGAATTCAACCAAAGATCACAAAATGCAAAAATCTCACCGGAAAACCTGGCTTACAATCCGCTCTTTCCAGCTGAGACAGGAGTTATCAGATGGGCATCAAAGCTTAAAATATGTCACCGATTTACTCATGAGAAATTTGCCAAAACAAAAATTAATAAAAAGGAAGAACTTCCTATTCGATATTAGTATGATTGGAGTGGTGTAAAATTGTCTGAAGTGAAAGAGGCGGAACGAATCGCATCCGTCATTGAGGAGCTGAACCGGTATTTATTGCCGAAAGAAGAGATTCGGACAGAATACAACGTACGCACAAAGTATGAGTATATCGACGTGTATAATAGAATTAAGGATGCATACGGCAGCTATGAGACAAAGCTGGGTGAATTATGCTGGTCAACGGAAAACAAAGAAATGAATTACAGCGCATATTGCACTTGCTGTGAAAAAAAAGTTGATTTGAAGGTTGATTTTCTGTTTTCTCACTTGCTGCCCGGCACCAACAACATGACACCGCTCTGGAGAGAGCGGCTCGTGTGCCCGCACTGTCATTTAAACAACAGAATGCGATATTTTTATGGTAAGATCAAAGAATTATATAGGCCGGGATTGAAGGTATATATTTGCGAGCAGGTCACCGCGATGTTTTCGGCATTGAAGAAATATATTCCTGATTTGGCGGGGAGTGAGTATCTCAACGATAATTGGGAGAGCGGACGGACAGAGCGGGGTATTCTACATCAGGATCTTATGAATCTAAGCTTTGCGGATGAAGCTTTTGATTTGGTAGCTTCTCAGGATGTTCTGGAACATGTGTCGGATTATCGGAAAGCGTTCACAGAAATGTATCGCATCCTGCGCAAACAGGGAATCGCTATCTTTACTGTGCCTTTTTCCTGCTTTGGCGACAAAACCGATAACCTGGCTATCGTGGAGGACGGAAAAACCATTTTCTTAAAAGATCCAATCTACCATGGAAACCCTCTGTCTGAGGAAGGTTCTCTAGTATATAATATATTTTCCTGGGATATGCTGGATTCGTTGAAATCCTGCGGGTTTTCCGACGCCTATTTGCAAACCTATTATAGTGTGGAAAATGGTAATCTGGGCATTTTGCCTATGGTGATTATTGCCAAGAAATCGTAACATTAGTGATGTGGAGGATCCGATTTGACGAAAAGACTAGGCATTTTTCGAATGACAGAAAAACAGGCTGAAGTGTATGGGTTTTCAGAACATCTTCTTTCCTGCCTGTCTCCTTATATAGAGCATTTGATTATCATTGTCGGAGACTGTTTAAAAGAGCAGGAATACCATAAACTGAAGCGTTTCTCCTCTGAAATTCTGAAACGAAAAAAAGACGGCGGACTAACAGAGGATATCAGAACTGCTTTCCTGGATCCGGATCGGCCGTTTGACTTGAATTCCTATGATGAACTGTTGATTTTTGACGATTCTTTTTTCGGTCCGTTTTTTGATATCGCAGAGGTATTTCGTTGGTCTGAAACGCGAGACACGGATTTCTGGGGAATTATGCGCCAGCCTGAGCATATAACCCATGAGGAGGTTTCCGTTCCGGGATATATGAAATCCTGCTTTTTCGCTGTTCGGGTTCCGATCTGTCAGGACCGGGAAGTTTTAGACTCTATGGTGTATTACCATACTTTGAATAATATGCCGGAAGGCGGAATTCTTACAGATATTATTGAAAAGTATGGCTATACCTGGGATGTCTATCTTCGTACACCTGAATATGAGTCTCCTGATCCAGTGGACAACTATGACAGTTTGATTTATCTGCCGTATTTTCTGATCAAGAACCATAAGTGTCCCATATTGTCCAAGCAAGCTTTACATGCATCGAAAATATCCGCACTGCATTATACGACAGGAGACCAGTTGCAGAGGGCATTTGACTATATCGATCAGAATACTTCATATAGTACGGATTTGATTTGGGAATACATCGTGAAAAATCTGAATCCTGCGTGGATGCGTCAGGTGCTGAATCTGTCATTCGTACTGGACGACAGGTCGTTTTATGAAACTGCCGAATCAATTCTCTCGAAAACAGCTGTGTTTGCACATCTTTTTTACAGGGACCTGTTTGAAGAATGTTTCGAATATCTTGTGCAAATTCCAGAATCCATTGATATATGGATTACAGTTTGTGATGATGATGCAAAGCGGTATTTAGAACAAAAGTTTGAGGCCGGAGGAAAGAAAAACTGTCATGTTTTGATAGCGGAAAACCGAGGCCGTGATTTAGCAGCTTTACTAATCAGCTTCAAACCTTTTTTAAAACAATACGAATATATCTGTTTTTTGCATGATAAAAAAAGCACAGGAGGCAAAGGGTATAAATCCGTTGGGAATACCTTCATGCATATGGCTTGGGGGAATCTGCTGTATAATAAAGGCTATGTGGAGCATGTTATCCATTTATTTGCTCAAAATCCACGGCTTGGGTTACTTGCTCCGCCGATACCATACCATTCCGGGTATATCAGACTGATAGGAGATTCCTGGACTGTCTGCTATGATGAAACCAAAAATTTAGCCGAGCGACTTGGTTTATCCGTAGACATCCCGCCGGACATGCAGCCATTTGCTTTGGCAACTTGCTTTTGGGCACGATCGGCGGCATTAGCCGGTTTGATTGACTACGAATGGAGGACCATCGATTTTCCGGAAGAACCGATGGCATTGGATGGAACTCTGAATCATGCCCTGGAAAGGATTTTGATCTATATCGCCTGGCAAAACGGGTATTATTCGGCAGTCACTCAAAACAGGCATTCTGCGGCTGCGAACCATACGAATTTCGAGTATCTGCTTTCGAAAAATATTGCTTCTTCTGTTAAAGCATTCGGTATTCGTGACATCACGGAGGTGTTTTTCGGATTTCATTACCAGAACCGGATTCAGTTGATTAAATTTGTTCAGCGAAAAGGGCGTGTCTGCATCTACGGACAGGGTGACAATGGAACAAATACGGCGGAGTTCATGGAAAGCAACGGGATGCAGTTTGAATACTTTTTAGTGTCGGACCATCTTCCTGTCAAACGCAAGTATTTGGATCACGATGCTTTTTATCTCTCGGAAAAATCAGCGGACTGCGATCTGGTTGGAGCCATTGTTGCAGTTGACAGGCGTTATCGGGCAGAGGTATTGGAAAATTTACAGAAGGCAGGATGGATCGATTATTTTATTGTTGAATAATGGAGACGCTTTATAATGAGAGGTGCAGAGATGACAGAGAAAGAATTTCTGATTCAATCTTTCCAAAATAACTTTGCAAAGTATTACGATAAAAGAATTGTCATATATGGAATCAGTAACAGCACAAAAATTATACTGGATAACATCGACCAACCGATTTTGGGACTGATGGACGGACAGCGAACGACAGGAAGACTTTATGGAAAGAGAATTCTATCCTGCGATGATGTTGTGAAACTGAATACGGAATTAATTATCGTGGTGGCCCGGACTGCTTCAGTGAAGATCATCACATCGAGAATTGCTGAATTTTGCAAGGCTAACCAGATTCAATTATATGACATAAACGGAACCGATCTTCTCAAAAAATATGAAAGTGTCTTATTGGATGACATTTACTTCAATGTGAATAAACTGAGTTTGCTTGACGAAATCGATCAGCACGATGTCATCAGTTTTGATATTTTTGATACAATGCTGATGCGAAGAGTTTTGTATCCGGCAGATGTTTTCTCCTTGGTTGAACAGCGGATCACAAAAAAGCTCAGCAGAAATATTGATTTTCTAAAAGTGCGGACACGTTCGGAACAAGTGCTTCTTTCAGGGCCCTATCCATCCATCGATATGATTTATGAGGTCCTGAGGGATTCTACCGGCCTTACTGATGAAGAAACAGAATATCTGAAAGAACTGGAGCTTGCCATAGAGGAAGAGGTAATTGTGCCTCGCATTGAGATGGTACATGCTTTTCAATATGCTTGTCAGAAATCAAAGGCTGTGTATTTGATTTCCGATATGTATATTCCCAAAGTACGTATGGAAAGGATACTAAAAAAGTGCGGCATAGAGGGTTATCACGACTTGCTGATTTCCTGTGAATACGGAACTATGAAAACACAGCATTTATTCAGAGAATACAAGAAAATAGCAAGGGGGGAAACGTATCTTCATATCGGTGATAATGAAGAGGCTGACATCCAGCATGCCCGAAAAAACGGAATCGATGCCTTTTTTATTGCCAGTGCACGGCATATGCTCAGTATATCCTCATATCGAAATATTTTGGAGCTGGATCATGCTTTTTCAAGGAGAATCATGATAGGAATTTTTGCGGAGCGGCTTTTCAATAATCCTTTTGCACTGTACCATTCATGTGGAAAGCCCAGAGTAAGCAGACCATATGATATTGGATACCTGTTCGTTGCTCCTCTAACCTCCGTATTTATCCATTGGATCATACGACAGTTTGAAAACACAGATTATGATAAAGTTCTTTTTCTGGCAAGAGATGGATACATATTGGAAAAGCTGTACAATTGGGCAATTCAGGAAAGCCGGGGGGATTGTCAGTATCCTGACGGCATCTATTTTTTAACTTCAAGGATAGCCTGCATTGCGGCAACGCAATATGATGAGAAGGATATCTTTCATGGAGTATCAATCGGACACGACGGTTCCCCTGAATGGCTGTTAAAAAACAGATTCTTGCTTGAAGAGGAAGAGATCATGCATGAGCCCGTCACCCAAGACCCAGGGGAATTTGTTCTGCGGCACAAAGAAAAAATCCTCTCCAAGTCAGAAGAGCAAAGAATCGGATATGAACGCTACATCAGCAGAATGGGCATTAAACCGACAGACGCCATTGCTGTGGTTGACTTTGCTGCCTCCGGCACATGTCAAAGGTGTTTGCAGGAAATGCTCAAGACAGATTGGGACGGGTACTATTTTATTCATATCCGTTCAGAGGATAAACGGTATGAAAAGCTTAAAATCAACTCACTGTATAAAATCAGCTCCTGGTTTAAAAATGAGGCTTTTATCTGTGAGAGCTATATCGTGCTTGAAAGTATTCTTTCCTCATATGACCCGTCTCTGAAAGGCTTCAACACTCATGGCAACCCCGTGTTTATAGACGAAAACAGAGATGATATCCAATTAGAAAATCTTCGGCAAATACAGCAGGGCATCATGGATTATTTCAAACAGTACTGGGCGCTGTCGAGCGGTGGATCGCCGGAAATTGACATTGCTGACAGGCTCCTGAATTTTATCCGAAACAGCTATACCGATCTAGGGAGTGTCTCTATTATTCATGATGCATTATTTGATGATTTCTTTAACAGGAAATATCATTTTAACGATATTTTGAAGTGAATAAAACCAAGAAAGGTTAACCGGGAGGGACTATGACCGCACTGGATAAGAAAAAACCAATTATATTGTTCGGAGCAGGACAGATAGGAAAAAAGGCGCTTGATTTTTACGGAACTGACCGTGTGCGCTTTTTCGTGGATAATTTCAAGGCAGGGCTTTATTATTATGGGATACCGATCCTGTCAATGGAGGACCTGAGACAGATTCATAACGACTATGAAATTGTTATCACTACTTTACCGAAGTTTCAGAATGAAATCAAGGAGCAAATGGATACCGCCGGTATTCACGGAGCAACTGTATTTGATTCTAGCGATCCTTACGGAATGTTTGAGTCTGATGCCCGTCTGGAAAAATTCAGAAACAAACACGAGGGGAAGAGATGCTTTTTGCTTGGCAACGGCCCCAGCCTAAGTGTTAAAGATCTGGATGCTATTGCCGCGCATGGTGATATCTCATTTGCCGCGAATAAGATATATAAATTTTTCGGACAGACCGTCTGGCGCCCCGATTATTATTTTGCGGTGGACCCACATTTATTATCTCAGAACTGGGAAGGAATAGCAGCAGTTAAAGAAACTAAGTTTTTAGCCCGCAATATATTGAATTGGTTACCGCTTTCAAAGACTGACCGGCTGATTGACAATGACAATACGTATCTGTTTCAGTCAAGATATCTGGAATATGATCCTGAAAAGAAGGCTTTTCGTCCGGAATATGACTTATTTAATGAAGCGTATCCTGCCTTTTCAGAGGACGCCTCAAAATTCGTCTATGAAGGATTTTCTGTTATATATGTAATGATACAATGGGCAGCCTATATGGGATTTACGGAGTTGTTTCTGTTAGGGGTTGACTATAACTATAAAGAAACTTGTAATTATTTTGAGCATTTTGTCCCTCCGCAGGAGTTTCTGCCACAGAAGGGATCAGAGCATTTCTGCGATGATTATTTTAAGGAGGGTGAGCGGGTCAGTGTCCCGGATATGCACGCAACAGGGATGTCCTTTAAAAAAGCGGAGGATTATTCGCGTCATCACGGATTTCGGATTTTTAACGCCACCAGAGAAGGCAATCTGGAGGTCTTTGAGCGGGTAGATTTAGATAGTTTATGGAATTTTAAATAAAACGTAATGCTGATTAAAACCGGATGATAAAGAATAGGGAGGTAAATAAAATGAAGGTTGTAGCGATATTACCCGCAAAAGGGACAAGCGAACGGATTCAATCCAAAAATACGAAACTGTTGGATGGGAAGCCTCTATTTCTGTATATGCTTGAAAAGCTGTGCCGATGTGATTTTATTGATGAAGTTTATCTCGATACGGATTCTGACGAAATGCTGCAATATGCTCCTTATCTTGGCTATATTCCATTAAAAAGAGACCCTTCGCTTGCTGATAACAGTACAGATGGGCACCAGCTTTTTATGAATGCTGTAAATCAGGTTAATGCTGACATTTACATCCAGATATTTTGTCCGTCACCGTTCATAAAAGCTGAAACAATCAAAAAAGGCGTGGACATTTTAATGAATAGCCAGGAATATGATTCTGCAGTCTTGGTAAGGAAAGACAAATTATATCTTTGGCAAGACGGGCGGCCGGCGTATGATATGAACCATATTCCAAACAGCAAGGATCTGCCCGATACTATTTCGGAAACCATGTCTCTCTACATTACTAAACGCGAAGCTGCTATAAAAACGAATAAGAGAATCGGGTGTTCACCGTATCTATTAGAAGGCGAACCGTTGGAGACACTGGATATTAACTATCCTGCTGATTTTGAATTGGCGGAAAAGGTATGCAAAGGGATCAGAAGTGAGGAAACTCAGCGGCTGAATTCAATGGCTGTTTTCTTAAACAGCTGCCTGATATCTGATGTTTTAACAACTCACAATATAGATTCCGTCATTACTGGGATGCGCCTGAATCTGCCCGGGAAAAAAGTCTTCGGGCGTGCAAATACCCTGCGAATTAGAAAACTTCAAAAGGGCGAGGATTTTATCGGTGCATATGACATTTATAAAACATATAAAAAAATAAGACCAGGGGAAATTATAGCTGTAGAAAATGAGCTGCCCGACAAAGCATATTTTGGAGAATTAAATGCAAATCTTTCAATCCGAGCCGGAGCGATAGGGACAATAGTAGGCGGAGTTACCAGAGACGCCGAGGCAGTCAACAGACTGGGGTACCCGGTGTTTGCCGATGGGTATTGCTGTTCGGATATTAATATGCGAGCCACATTTGATTATCATAACCAGCCAATTCATATCAAGGGAGTTGAGATTTGTCCCGGCGATTTGATTTTCGGGGATATGGATGGCATTGTTGTAATCCCGCACGCGATTGAGGAAATTGTATTAAAGGAAGCAATCCAATCGGCTCAGCGTGAGCTGAAAGTCCTGATGGGCATCTGCGCTAATGATGATGCTTATAGTATTTATGAGAATGTAGGTGCATTTTAACTCCCATATAACAGTCAATTTATTAGTAAAGTAAGGTTGGAGGAAGGCTATGAAACTTCTATTATGTCCTTCGCTGATGTGTGCGGATTTCGGGCACCTTGACGATGAATTACGTGCGCTGGAGGAAGCAGGTGCTGATGTGTTCCATGTCGATGTAATGGATGGACATTATGTGGACAATTATGGAATGGGAATGCAGGACATCGGATATGTTTGCAAAAAAGCAATGATACCGGTTGAAGCACATTTAATGGTAATAAATCCTGAAAAGCATATTAAAAAATTTGCGGAAATTGGTGTTGATATTTTATATTTTCATCCGTCGGCCACATATCACCCCGCTCATACAGTGCAGGAAATTCAGAAGGCGGGAATGAAAGCGGGAATTGTTCTTGATCCGGAAACAAGTTTGGAAACGGTTTCCCAACTCATGCTTATTAGTGATTATGTAATGACCATGACAGTCAATCCGGGCTTTTCGGGCAACACATACCAGAAGTATGTAGAGCAAAAAATCCGCATGTTATGTTCCAAAAGCAAAGAATTGAGTATAGAAATATCGATTGATGGAGGAGTTACCAAGGAAACAATAAAGGAATTCCTGCCTCTGGGAGTAAATCGTTACGTGCTGGGATCGACAGGCCTTTTTGCAACGGGAAGGTCATATAGAGAAGTACTTTCAGAGCTACATAAAATGGAACTTGTAAACAATTTGTAAGGAGAAGTTGTATCATGGCCGATTTTTTTATGAACGACAATAAATTCACCCTTATCGCAGGCCCTTGTGTTATAGAGTCAGTTGATTCAGTAATGATGCTTTCTGCAGAAATAAAAAAAATTGCAGAACGCCTTGATATAAACTATTTTTTTAAGGCATCCTTTGACAAGGCGAACAGAACCTCTGCAACAAAATACAGAGGACCGGGACTCAAGAAGGGTATTGAGATCTTGAAGCAGGTTAAGGATTCATCCGATGTGCTTATTGCTACAGATATTCATGAACCATATCAGGCTGAACAAATAGCAGAAGTGGCGGATATTATTCAAATTCCGGCGTTTCTTTGCCGGCAGACCGATTTGCTTAAGGCAGCTGCTGAAACGGGAAAAACACTTAATGTTAAAAAAGCTCAGTTCCTTTCACCTGAGGAGATGGGCAACGTTGCCGAAAAGCTTGAGTTTTTTGGGAATAATCGGATCATGCTTTGCGAGCGGGGTACCTGTTTTGGCTATAATAATCTCATTGTGGATATGACCGCAATTGTTCGCATGAAAAAATTAGGATATCCTGTAGTATTTGATGCTACGCACAGCGTTCAGATAAGCGGCGGGGGATTAAATTATGGTAACAGCGGTAATCGCGAATTTGTGCCATATCTTGCGAAAGCAGCAATGGCAACCGGTGTAGTAGATGCATTGTTCATGGAAGTTCACGACAATCCTGAAAGGGCGCTGTGCGACGGCAGCTGTATGTTAAAGTTGTCTGACCTGGACCTTTTGTTGAGACAGTTACTGGACATTAAAGCCTTGAATGAAAAGTATCGCAACCTGAAAAGCGAGGAGACAGAATAACGTGTATGTTCTTGAACCGATTATCCATGAAACAATTTGGGGCGGGCAAAAGCTAAGGGGCTTCTATAATAACGATTACCAGAGAGTGGGACACCTTTATTCAGTGTATTGCCGCGACACTATGTCGAATCGTATTCTAAATGAAACGTCTCAAAATGAATTCTTTAGCACGGTATTCAATAGAATAAAGCACAAATTCAATCTGCAGCAGCACCGGCTTTTTCCTCTGACCATTGCATTAACTGAGGCACATGAAAACTTAAGCATACAGGTTCATCCGGATGACAAAATGGCTGACTCAATTGAGCATGGTGCTCGCGGAAAAAGGGAGTCATGGTATTTCATTGATGCACCGGATTCCGGATATATTTACAACGGATGTTATAATTATAATAAAAAAGAACTGAAATCTGCGCTGGATAGAAACGATTTCATTGCGAATGTCAAACCGCTTTATGTTAAACCCGGCGACTATATCTTTGTAAAGCCTGGAACGATCCATGCGCTTACAGCCGGAAGCCTTGTTTATGAGATAGAGGAGGGAGGCGATTTTACTTACCGCCTGTTTGATTTTAATCGTCTGGATAAAAACGGAGAGACGAGAGAGCTTCATGTGGAAAAAGGTTTTATGGCATTAAACCCTCTTCAGTCTTCTGAAGTCAAACGCTATCCGCATAGCGGAATCATCACAGAAGAAACTTACATTACGCATAAGCTAGTATCTACCTGCCAATATGTTAATACCAGCAACAGTTTGGTATGCTTCACACTGATTAATGGCCATTGTATCTGTGACTCGATCCGTATCACAGGAGGGATGACCGTTATTCTTCTTCCGAATGAGATGATCACCGGTGATATTAAATTGGCCTTTGCCTCAAAAGTCAGGTAAGGCATAAACGCTACCCATCTGACCAATTTTCAAAAATGAAAACGTGTTAAAAACAAAAAGATTGACAAGAACGAAGATTTTGTATATGATCAATACGGAACGGGGGTTCTTTATTAATGCAGGTACTGAAAGAAGAAATCAGAAATAAAATAATCGACACTGCGGAGCAGATGTTTTATGAAAAGGGCTTCGGCCAGGCCTCAATGCGCAGTATCGCCGATGAGGTCGGAATCAGCGTCAGCAATTTATATTTATACTATAAAAACAAGGAGGCGTTATTTGCAGGTGTAGTTGATCATTTTTACCGATTTTTTGTCCAAGGATTTGATTCCTTTATCGATCACAGAGACGAAGGCGAAGCTCATATGGATGTAGAAGTGATCAAAGCGCTGAGGAAGATGATCACAAGCAATCCGAAGAAATTTGTCATTCTTATGGACAAAAGCGCAGGCACCAGGTATGAAGGAATAAAAAAGGAAATCATACAGAACATTCTGCACCATATCCTGTCCCAGCTGAAAAGCAACTCGAATTATGAAGAGGTGGTTATTTCCATTATTGCAGACAATTTTTTCAATGCCGTAATTGAAATCGCGAAACAGTATCAGGACGAAAAATGGCTTGAGCGTGCTTTGCATACGCTGATTCAATATCACATGAAAGGCATGGATCAGTTTCTATAATTTTTTTTAACACAATAAGGAACTGCCGTTCCGTAATAAATAATATTAAGGAGAAAAAAACATGAGAGCAGCAATTATCTTATTCAGTCCTTCGGGCAATACCCTAAGAGCAGGGAAACAACTACAGGCAAGCCTGGAAAACAGCGGAACGGAAACCCAACTGGTGAATATCACAGGAGAGCGGGATTATTTTCTGGGCCGGGATCGGAAACGCTATCTGGAGCAAACGATAAGGGAGCATGACATCCTGTTTGTGGGTGGTCCCGTATACGCCCATCACCTTCAGTACCATGTGGCTGATCTCATCGCTTCCCTGCCTCGGGTGGGAAACGGATGGGGAAAAATCGCGGTACCCTTTGTAACATATGGAGGAATTCATTCCGGCATTGCGCTGGACGAAGCGGGACGGCTTCTGAAGAAAACCGGGCGGACCGTGGCCGCGGGGCTTAAAATTTCAGCATCCCATCGGATGACCAGAGCCTTCATGGAAAAGGAATATAACCGTGACCGCCCGGAGGAAGAGACGCTTGTGCAAATCGATAGGCTTGTGAGAGCCCTTGAGACAGAGCATGCACGAAAGGATTGTGGAAGGCAGCTTCGCTATCAAAGTCCGTTCTCCTACTTCAAGGCAAAATTCATCTTTAATGAAAAGGACTGGCACGATAAGAGATATCCGAAAATTGTGATCAACGAAGAGAAATGCCTGAAATGCGGCAAATGCATCCACATCTGTCCGGTTTGCCATCTGGAACAAGCACCTGACGGCAGAATCACGGCAAATCAAGAGAGTGCATGCATTCATTGCTTCAACTGCATCGTAGACTGCCCGGAAAAAGCAGTATATCCGGTGGGTGAGCTTGAAAAAGCCAGAGCCTTTATGAACCGCATGATTGCAAATGCAAATGAAGTACCGACGACGTGTATGTACCCGGATTACCTATAAAAGAAAGAGGAGAAAACGATGAACATCAAAGAAATGATCTTCAGCGACAATGCTAGGATTTCCGAATCTTTTTACGGCAAAATGCTGCAGTGGCTTGATAACCCCAAACGACTGAACTATAATAATCCTGACAAACTTCTGGCGGAGTCGGGGATGAAGCCCGGACAGACGGTACTCGAAATCGGGTGCGGATCCGGATTTTTCACCGTTCCCGCTTCAAAGCTGCTTGGAAAGGAAGGGTGGCTGTATGCAATCGATATCCATCCGGCTGCCGTGAGAGAGACAGAACGGAAGATCCGGGAATTTGACTTGAAAAACGTCACTGCCATGCAGGAGGATGCAGTGAAAACTTCCTTCCCTGACGAGATGTTTGATACCGTACTGCTTTATGGCGTTGTTCCAGCCCCCGTGATTTCAACAGAAGAGATCTCAAGAGAGATTTGCAGGGTTTTGAGGCCGGGCGGTATCTGCGCAATATGGACCGTGGCTCCGTTCTGGACACCGAATCGAGTCTTCGGGGATGTCGGTTTTGCAACACTGGAGAAGAGCAACAACATCTTTAAATTGCAGAAAATAGGCTGATAGAATAAGGAAACGGAAGAGGGCAAGAGGCAGACTGCGCTTGAAAT